>NZ_CAXUPX020000003.1:0-680127 GCF_964252895.1 Aminobacter sp. LjRoot7 | reverse complement strand
CGGCGTCCGGATTGACCTTGGCGAGCGCGATCTCGGGCAGCACGGTGAAGTTCGAAAACGTCGAGCAGCCCATGTAGTGGAAAATCTTGTCCTTGCCGATCGAGAAGCGCGAGGTGCCATCCGGCATCAGACCCTGGCCCTGCGTCGAGCGGATCGCGGTGCAGAGGTTGGTCTTGCGGCTGAGGCAGGACGGGCAGGAGCGGCATTCCGGCGTGTAGAGCGGGATGACGTGGTCGCCCTTCTTGAGCGAGGTGACACCCTTACCGACATCGACGACGACACCCGCACCTTCATGGCCGAGGATCGCCGGGAAGATGCCTTCGGGATCGGCACCCGACAGCGTGAACTCGTCGGTGTGGCAGATGCCGGTCGCCTTGATCTCGACCAGCACCTCGCCCTCGCGCGGACCTTCGAGGTCGACCTCCATGATCTCAAGCGGCTTTCCAGCTCCAACGGCGACGGCGGCGCGGGTTTTCATGGCGATGTTCCTTCAAGCAAACAGGGGGCAAATGTCGGCGGCAAGGTTTCAGGTTTTTCCAATGCATTCAACCGTCAAGGCGACGCATGGCGGTCGCAAAGCGGCGGTTGCGATGATACTCCACAAGCGGTTTCCAGCGCGACCCCTTGCGGGATGGACATGGTGGCTGGCGTGGCCGAACATGGCAGCGGAATTTCCAGGCAAATGGCAGACGATTCGATGTCGAGTGACAGGCTCCCACGCGATCCCCTGAAGCGTGAAGCGCTCATAAGGGCAGAAAAACCAGAGACTTCCGACCGGATGTTTATTCATCTGCGCGTTCACTCTGCCTATTCACTGCTCGAAGGTGCCCTCAAGCTCGACAAGGTTGTCGGACACGCTGCCAAGGACGAAGCGCCGGCCATCGCGGTTGCCGACACCAACAACCTGTTTGGCGCGCTCGAATTTGCCCAGAAAGCCACCAAGGATGGCGTGCAGCCATTGATCGCCTGCCAGGTCGACGTCGACTTTGCAGACGGTGGCGACAGCACCCAGCGCGGCCAGGGCTGGAAGCAGGCACTCGACCTGTTTCCAGTCGTTCTGATTGCTGCGACCGAGACTGGCTACGCCAACCTCGTCAGGCTGGTCAGCCGGCTCTATCTGGAAACCCCGAACGGCGAACCGGTGCACGCCAAGCTCGATTGGCTCGCCGCCGCCGCGGACGGCATCATCTGCCTGACCGGTGGTCCGCGCGGTCCGATCGGTGCCGCGATCAAGAGCGATCACACGGTAATTGCCGAAAGCCGCCTGCTGACTTTGAAGCAGATGTTCGGCGACCGGCTTTACGTCGAGCTCGAGCGTCTGGCCGGCTACGACCGGATGATTGAGGCGGCAACGATCGAACTCGCCTATCGTCACTATCTGCCGCTGGTCGCCACCAACGAGGCGTTTTTTGCCAAGCGTGCGGACTTCGAGGCCCATGACGCGCTCATTGCGATTGCCGAGGGATCGGTCGTCGCCGAGGACAATCGTCGCCGGCTGACGCCTGACAATTTCCTCAAGTCGCAGAAGGAGATGTCTGAGCTTTTTGCCGATCTGCCTGAAGCGATCGACAACACGGTCGAGATCGCCAAGCGCTGTTCCTACTATCCCAAGAACCGCAATCCGATCCTGCCGCGCTTTACCGGTGGCGACATCGCCGATGCCGACGCGGCTGTCGCCGCCGAAGCGGCGGAGCTGTCCCGCCAGGCTCGCGAGGGCCTTGCCATGCGGCTGGAGACGCGTGGCCTGTCGACGGGCTACACGCCCGAGCAGTACCAGGAACGCCTCGAATACGAGCTCGGCATCATCGAGCGCATGAAGTTTCCCGGCTACTTCCTGATCGTTGCCGACTTCATCAAATGGGGCAAGCAGCAAGGCATCCCGGTCGGCCCCGGCCGTGGTTCGGGCGCAGGCTCGCTGGTCGCCTATGCGCTTACCATCACCGACGTCGACCCGTTGCGCTTCTCGCTGCTGTTCGAGCGCTTCCTCAATCCCGACCGCGTCTCGATGCCCGACTTCGACATCGACTTCTGCCAGGACCGCCGCGAAGAGGTCATTCGCTACGTGGTGGGCAAGTACGGTCGCGACCAGGTCGGCCAGATCATCACCTTTGGTACGCTGCAGGCGCGCGCCGTGCTGCGCGACGTCGGCCGCGTCTTGCAGATGCCCTACGGCCAGGTCGACAAGCTCACCAAGATGGTGCCGCAGAATCCGGCCAATCCGGTGACGTTGGCGCAGGCGATCGAGGGCGAGCCGCGCTTTGCCGAAGAGGCCGAGCGCGAGCCGATCGTGCAGACGCTGCTCGACATGGCCCAGAAGCTCGAGGGCCTCTACCGCCACGCCTCGACCCACGCCGCCGGCATCGTCATCGGCGACAGGCCGTTGTCCCAACTGGTGCCCATGTATCGAGACCCGCGCTCGGACATGCCGGTCACGCAGTTCAACATGAAATATGTCGAGCAGGCCGGACTGGTGAAGTTCGACTTCCTCGGCCTGAAGACGCTGACCGTCCTGCAGAAGGCGGTGCATTTCATCAGCCGCAAGGGGGTCGACATCGACCTCGCACTGATCCCGCTCGACGATCCCTTGACCTACGCCATGCTGTCGCGTGGCGAGACCGTCGGCATCTTCCAGGTTGAAAGTGCCGGCATGCGCAAGGCGCTGATCGGCATGAAGCCCGACCAGATCGAGGACATCATCGCGCTGGTGGCACTCTATCGCCCCGGCCCGATGGAGAACATCCCGACCTACAACGCCCGCAAGCATGGTGACGAGGAGATCGCGTCGATCCATCCGATGATCGACTACCTGGTGAAGGAGACCCAAGGGGTTATCGTCTACCAGGAGCAAGTCATGCAGATCGCGCAGGTGCTGTCGGGCTATTCGCTCGGCGAAGCCGACCTTTTGCGACGCGCCATGGGCAAGAAGATCCGCGCCGAAATGGACAAGCAGCGCGAGCGCTTCGTCACCGGCGCCATGGACAAGAAGGTCAGCAAGCCGCAGGCCAACGCGATCTTCGACCTGCTCGCCAAGTTCGCCGACTACGGCTTCAACAAGTCGCACGCCGCAGCCTACGCCATCGTCTCCTACCAGACGGCGTATCTGAAGGCGCATTATCCGGTCGAGTTCCTCGCGGCCTCGATGACCTACGATATGTCCAACACGGACAAGCTAAACGACTTCCGCCAGGACGCGATGCGGCTTGGCATCGACGTCGTGCCGCCATCGGTCATGACCAGCTTCCGCGACTTCGAGGTCGGCGAGAAGAAGATCTTCTACTCGCTTGCCGCGATCAAGGGCGTGGGCGAGGCGGCGGTGCACCACATCGTTGCCAAGCGCCAAGAAAAGCCGTTCGCCAGCCTCGCCGATTTCTGCGAGCGCATCGATCCGAAGCTGGTCGGCAAGCGGGTTTTCGAAAGCCTGATCATGGCCGGCGCGCTTGACTGTTTCGGTCACGAGCGCGCAGCGATGATGGCGGGCATCGAGCGGATGATGGGGCTTGCCTCACGTGCCCATGAAAATGCCACCCTTGGCCAGTCCGACATCTTCGGCAGTGCTGCCTCGGGACAGGCGCCGTCGCTACACCTTCCTGTCGCCGACGCCTGGCTTGCCGCCGACCGTTTGCATCGCGAATTCCAGGTCGTCGGCTTCTATCTCTCGGCGCATCCGCTCGACGAGTACAAGGCTGCGCTCGAAAAGATGCGTGTCCAGAACTGGGCCGACTTTGCCGCCGCCGTGAAGCGCGGTGCGACAGCCGGCCGTCTTGCCGGTACCGTCACCACCAAGCAGGAGCGCAAGACCAAGACCGGCAACAAGATGGGCATCGTCCAGTTCTCTGATGTCTCGGGCCAGTATGAAGCGGTGATGTTCTCGGAGACGCTGGCGCAGTACCGCGACCTGTGCGAGCCCGGCAAATCTGTGGTCGTTACCGTCGCCGCCGAGGACCGTCCGGAAGGCGTCAACCTGCGCATCCAGACGGTGCAGTCGCTGGAGGACGAAGCGAGCCGTGTGCAGAAGACTTTGCGCATTTTCGTGCGCGACGCCGCCCCGCTCAACATGCTGTCCAACCAGCTGACGGTGCGCGGCGAAGGCGAGGTCAGCTTCATCGTTCTCAAGGGCGAGGCCGAGGGCGAGATCGAAATCGAGCTGCGCGAACGCTACCGCATCACGCCATCGATCGCCTCGGCCATGCGGGCTGTTCCCGGCGTGGTTGAGGTCGAGCTGGTTTAACCGGACAGATTGTCTTCGGGGTCGGTCACTTCTTCTTGCCCGCCAGCTCGTTCCGGCAGGCCTGCGTCCGCTCCAGGAGCATGGCCCGCTCGCGCTCGTTCTGGGTCAGCGCCGCCGCCCGTTCGAACTCGCCAAATGCCTCCGCGAAGCGGCCAAGCTTCATCAGCAGATCGGCGCGCACGCTCGGCAGCAGGTGATAGTTGCGCAACGCCGGCTCCTGCATCAGCTGGTCGGCGAGCTCCAGACCGGTTGCAGGACCGAAGGCCATGGACAACGCCATGGCGCGGTTCAGCTCAACCACGGGCGAGGGCGCGAGCGCTGCGAGTGCCGCGTAGAGTACCGTAATGCGTGGCCAGTCGGTCTCTTCGGCCGTGTGAGCCCGGGCGTGGCAGGCAGCGATAGCAGCCTGGAGCGTGTACGGGCCTTGTTGGGGCAGGGCTTCGGCCTTGGCAAGCGCTGCAAAGCCGCGATTGATCAGCAGATGATCCCAGCGGGACCTGATCTGGTCGAGTAACAGGATCGGCTTGCCGTCGGCATCAGTGCGGGCTGGCAAGCGCGATGCCTGGATTTCCATCAGCGCGACCAGTCCGTGGACTTCGGCGTCTTCGGGTGCAAGCAGCGCGAGCATGCGCCCCAGCCGCATCGCCTCCTGGCACAGTTGTGGCCGCATCCAGTCGTCGCCACGGGTGGCCGAGTAGCCCTCGTTGAAGACGAGATAGAGCACTTCGAGAACCGAGCTCAACCGCTCGGTGCGGTCCGGACCCGAAGGCACCTCGAACGGCACGCCCGCGTCCGAAAGTGTTCGCTTGGCCCGCACGATGCGCTGCGCCATCGCGGCTTCGGAAACCAGATAGGCGCGGGCGATTTCTTCGGTGGTCAGGCCGCCAACCAGCCGCAAGGTGAGTGCCGCCCGTGCGTCACCCGAAAGTACCGGATGACAGGAGACGAACATCAGCCCGAGCATGTCGTCGCCCATCCCGTCATCGGGCTCGGCCATGACCTCGACTTCGGCATCGACACCCAGCAGGGCGAGCTTGCCATTTGCCATCCTGGCACGACGAAAATTGTCGATGGCACGGCGCCTGGCCGAAGCGATCAGCCAGGCGCCCGGTTTGTCCGGAATGCCTGAAACAGGCCAGTTGCGCAGTGCCGCGATGAGGGCATCTTGGGCGAACTCTTCCGCCAGGTCGACGCTGCGGGTGAAGCGGGTCAATGCCGCCACGATCCGCGCCCGCTCCATGCGGAACACGGTCTCGATGGCCCTGTGCGTCGCGCGGCTTCTCGCGACGCTGTCATCACAGGCAATGTCGGTCGGCATCGTTGGATGCGGATGGCTATCGTTCGCGGCCATCTATTTCCTGTCTTGGGCGATGCCCATTTCGCGGAAGCGTTCGATGCCCTCGCTGGGCTCGAAATCCTCGAGATCGAACATCTGACGCACCTCGATCTGGCCGTTCTCGATCTGCGGGTTGGGGAACCGGTTGGCCCATTCCATCGCTTCCTCGCGCGTCTTCACCTGGATGATGGTGTAGCCGGCGATCAGTTCCTTGGTCTCGGCGAAGGGACCGTCGGTGACGGTCTTCTTGCCGTCCGACCAGGTGATGCGCCAACCCTTGGAGCTCGGCTGCAGGCCGCTGCCGTCAAGCAGCACGCCAGCCTTGGCCAGTTCTCCGTGATAGTCGGCCATGGCTGAGATCATTTCCGCCGGCGGCATGACGCCGGCTTCGGAGTCCTTGCTGGCTTTGACCACGAACATGAAACGCATCGGTTTGCTCCCGCATAGTGAGGCCGGACACCATTGTCTGAGCCTAGTCTGCCAACACGACGAGCAGAAGGGAGCAGGATCGACAAACCGGCCCAAGTTTTCTTGCTGTGCCCAGATTTGTGCTTCGTTGCAGCAGTTCATCACTGCTGGTATTTTGCCTCGGCCAGTGAGAGGGCGCCGCCATGGACGAGAAGGCCGCCGCAGCAGACCTCATGCAGATGGTGAATGGGTACCAGGTGTCCCAGGCGATCTGTGTCGCCGCAACACTTGGCATTGCCGATGAGCTGAAAAATGGGCCGCGCTCCAGCGATGATCTCGCCGCCGTGACCGGGTCGCATCCGCAGGCGCTCTACCGGCTGTTGCGCGCGCTGGCCTCGGTCGGCGTGTTTCATGAAGGCGCCACAAGGCAATTCTCGCTGACAGTTCTCGGATCAGGGCTGCGCTCGGATGCCGAGCACTCCGCAGCACCCTGGGCGCGCATGGTCGGCCGCGCCTACTACCGCGACGCCTGGGGCGCGCTGCTGCACAGTGTGCGCACCGGCGAGAACGCGTTTGCCCATGCGCATGGCACCGGCGTCTGGCAGTACCGCATCGACCACCCCGAGGAATCGCTGATCTTCGACCGGGCGATGTCGTCCTTCGTGCCGGCGGTCGCCGCGGCGGTGCTTGCGGCATACGACTTCAGCCGCTTCGACGTCGTCATGGATGTCGGCGGCGGCCAGGGCGCGCTCCTGGCGGCGATCCTTGCCCGCAACCCTGCCCAGCACGGCATCCTGTTCGACCAGCCGCCGGTGGTCGAGGGCGCTGGCGCCGTGCTTGAGGCGACGTCGGTCGCCGATCGCTGCGAGGTGGTCGGCGGTGACTTCTTCGCCGCAGTGCCCGCAGGGGCCAACGCCCATGTGATGAAATGGATTCTTCACGACTGGGACGACGAACGCTCGATCGCGGTGCTGAAAAGCTGTCGCCGCGCGATTCGGCCAAACGGAACCCTTGTTGTGCTCGAAGCAGTGCTTGCGCCGCCCAACGAAGGCGCACGCGCCAAATTTGCCGACCTCAATATGCTGGCGGTACCTGGCGGGCAGGAAAGGACGAAGGACGAGTTCGCGGCGCTGTTCGCAGCATCCGGCTTCCGGCTGACCAAGGTGATCGACGCCGGCCCGCGCATCAGCATCATTGAGGGCGAGCCGGCCTGACTTTGCACCCGCCGGATCGCTACAGGACACTTCAGCTTTGGCGCCGGCAATAGTGCCGCTGAAAGCCGGTAAGCACCAAAAATGCTCAGCTCGAGACCCGCTGAATCGTCTGCCAAGCGGATTTCATCCGGCATCTGCCGGATGCGCGATTCCCTGACTTGTGTTTGATTTGCCCCACCTGTGCGCATCCTGGAGAAGATCAGCATGGCAGCGGCAAGATGGGGGCATTTGTTTTCGAGTGAGTTGAAGCGCAAGAAGCATCGGATCGGCTACCTTTTTGCTGGTGCCTGCATCGTAGGCTGGAGCCTGTTGGCAGCACCTGCCTCGGCACAGTTCGTCTGCGGCAGCACGACGCCCGGCGGAGCTGACGGCGCAACCGCCACGGGCGCGGGGGCGGTGGCATGCGGCACCGGCGCGACGGCAACGGGAGCAGAGTCGACAGCGGTCGGCGACGACGCCGGAGGGCTGGCGGCTGCGGGTAACGCCGGCAACACTGCCTTGGGTGCCGCTGCCGGATATCAAGTGGACGGCATATACAACACGGCTGTCGGCGGCGCGGCCGGCCTGCGTGTCACCGGAAACGTCAATTCGGCTTTCGGCCTTTTTGCCGGCAACGACGTAACTGGCAGTTCTAATACGGCGAGCGGCCACTCGGCGGGTGAACACGTCGAAGGAGACTCAAACGCGGCTCTCGGAGTTGCCGCCGGGCGATACATCACCGGTTCACGCAATGTCGCCGTTGGGCAAGGTGCGGGGTCTGGTTCAATGCTGACGCAGATGGCGGTTTCCGACACTGTCGCTGTCGGCAGCCAGTCCAAGGCGTATCAGGACTTCGGCACCGCGATCGGACACAAGGCTGAGGCCAGCGGTCTTGCCAGCACGGCTCTCGGTACGGACGCCAGGGCGACACAGGCAAGCGCCTCGGCATTCGGACGCTTCAGCACCGCCAGCGGCGAGTTCAGCACCGCGAGCGGTTCCTACAGCACGGCCAGTGGCTTCGCCAGCTCGGCGGGCGGCGTCGACAGCCTGGCCGCCGGCTTTGCCAGTTCGGCATATGGCGCCGGCGCCAAGGCAAATGGCCTCCGTAGCTCCGCCTTCGGCAATGACAGCAAGGCGGATGGCGATTTCGGCCTCGCCGCCGGTTATCTCGCCGAGGCCAACGGCTATGCCAGTTCGGCCACTGGCGCCGAAAGCAAGGCGACGGGCTTCGCCAGCTCGGCCTACGGCACCGGAACCCGGGCAACGGGCTTTGCGAGTTCAGCCTTTGGCGCCGGAGCCAAGGCAAACGGGGAGCGCAGCACAGCCCTGGGCAACGACAGCAGGGCGGATGGCATCAACGCGTTGGCGCTTGGCACCGGTGCCGTCGCCACGCACGACAACGCGATGGCACTCGGTAGCGGAGCGGCAACGACGCGTGCGAACCAGGTCAGCATCGGCAGCGACTCGAACACCTACACCATGACGGGTGTCGGCTCAGCCGCCAGCATCGCGGCGCAGAGCGGCCCGACCCGCTTCCTGACGTCGGATGCCGGCGGCAACCTGGCAACTTCGAGCTTCGGGCCGGACACCATCGCGTCGCTCGATGGCCGCGTTGGCGCGCTCGAGGGCAGTTTCTCCGGCAGCATCGGCAAGGCCTATGAGGGCAGTGCCATTGCCTTGGCGATGGCGGGCGGCACGCTGCCTTCCAACAAGGATTTCTCCATGTCGATCAACTGGGGCAACTTCGAGGGCGAGAACGGCTTTGCCGGACCGCAGCCATGCGCCTCAACGACAATCTGCACCTGCATGGTGGTATCGGTGTCGGCGCGCGGCACGGGACTGTCGGCAGCCGGGCCGGACTGACATTCGCCTGGTAGTGGCGCGCGGCACCCGCCGCAGGTCCCCCCGGACGGCCGCGCTTCAATCGTCCAGAGGTTCCGGCGGATGCGCGTTGCGGCCCTTGCCGAAGGTGTAGCCGGTCTCGACGGCGTTCTTGCCGAATTTTCCACGCAGCACGTCGATGGCGCCTTCGGCCAGCGCGCGCTTGCGCGACTGGAGATCGACGAGATCGGGCGGATCGGCCCGTTCGTCGTCGGACAGGTCGCTGACGCCGATGCCGAGCAGGCGGTACTTGGTGCCGTCGGTTTCCTTCGACAAAAGCTGCATGCCGGTCTGGAAGATGCGGTCGGCAAGCCGGGTCGGGTCGGTGAGCTGGCGGTTGCGTGTCCTGAGCTTGAAGTCCTGGGTCTTGAGCTTGAGCACGACGGTGCGCCCGGCGATGTTTGCCTTCTTCAGCCGCGCCGAGACCTTTTCCGACAGCGCCCGTAGCACCGGCACCAGCTCCGCCGACGAGGCGAGGTCGGTGTCGAAGGTCGTTTCCGCCGACACGCTCTTGGCTTCCTGGTCGGGCGAAACCTGACGGTCGTCCTGGCCGCGCGACAGGTGGTAGAGCCGGCTGCCCATCGTGCCGTAGCGCCGCATCAGGGCGCCGCGGTCCATGCGCTGCAGCTGGCCGATGCTGCGGATTCCGTCGCTCTCCAGCGTTGCGGCAAAGGCCTTGCCGACGCCCCAGATCATCGTCACCGGCTGCGGTGCCAGGAAGGCAAGCGCCTCGGCCTCGCCGATGACGGCGAAGCCACGCGGCTTGCGCAGGTCCGAGGCGACCTTGGCGAGGAACTTGCAGTAGGACAGCCCGGCGGAGACGGTAATGCCGATCTCCTTTTCGACGGTAGCGGCAAATCGCGCGAGCACCAGCGCCGGCGGCAGGCCATGCAGGCGCTCTGTGCCATCGAGGTCGAGAAAAGCCTCGTCGATCGACAGCGGTTCGACCAGCGGCGTCAGCGCCTGCATCATCGAGCGCACCTCACGCCCGACGCGGACATATTTTTCCATGTCGGGGCTGATCACGACCGCTTCGGGACAGGCCTCCAGCGCCTTGAACATCGGCATAGCCGAGCGCACGCCGTGGATGCGGGCGATGTAGCAGGCCGTCGAAACCACGCCACGCTTGCCGCCGCCGATGATGACCGGCTTGTCCTTCAGATCGGGATTGTCGCGCTTTTCCACTGCCGCATAGAAGGCATCGCAGTCGATATGGGCGAGATGCAGCTTGTAGAGCTCGGGATGGCGCAACAGGCGAGGGCTGCCGCAGGCATGGCACCGCGGTCCCGACCCACGCTGAAGGGCAAGGCAGTCGCGGCAAAAACCGTGGCTGGGATCGTTGACAGGCATCGCCTTCGCTGCGAACATAAAGAGAACAAGCGCGATTTTATGTCAGCTGCCCCGTCGGGACAAGGCTGCGCTGTGGAGCCATGCCATGACTGATGCCATTTCGCCGCTGACGCCGGATCTGTGGCCGCATTTCGAGGATTTGTTCGGCAAGCAAGGCGCGTGCTACGGCTGCTGGTGCACCTATTTCAGGCTGCCGCCGGCGATCCGGCGGGACAGCAATCGTGAGAGCAACAAGGATCACATCAAGGCGCGAATCGCTGCCGGTCCGCCGCCTGGCCTGCTTGCCTTCTCGGATGGCGAGGCGGTCGGCTGGATGCAGATCGGCCCGCGTGCCGATGTGCCCGAATTCAACAACAAGGGCAGGGGCTCGGCGCCGCTTGCGCCACAGGATGCCGGCGATCCAGCCGTCTGGGCGGTCTCCTGCTTCTTCATCCGCGGCAAGGCGCGGGGCAAAGGCGTAACGCACCGGCTTGTCGAGGCAGGAATTGCATTCGCGCGCCAGTCTGGTGCCCGCGTGCTCGAAGCCTGCCCGATTGACCAATCGAATGGAAAACACCCGGTCAGCCTGTTCGTCGGCTCGACGCGGGTGTTTGAAAAGGCAGGGTTCACGCGCGTGATCGAGCGCAAACCGGGCCGGCCGCTTGTGCGCCTCGAGCTCTGAGGTCAGGCTACCTCGAAGGCCGCGCTAGCCCGAAAAGCCGCCGGCTTCGAGAAACGCCAGTTCCTGTTCGGTCGATTCGCGGCCGAGGATGAAGTTGCGGTGCGGAAAGCGGCCGAAGCGGGCAACGATGTCGCGATGGCCGATGGCGTGCTTGAGGTAGTCGCCGCCAAGCGCTGTCGAGCGTTCGAGCGGGATGTCGTGGTCGGCCAGCGTCTCGGAATGCGAGAACGGCAGATAGAAGAACACCCTGATCGGACCTTCCGTCGCCATGTCGTGGCCGTCGGCCACTGCCCGACGCGCGAAATGGCGGGCGAGCGGATCGGTGGCATACATGTGGCCGCTGCCACGGAAGCAATTGCGCGGAAACTGGTCGAGCAGGATCATTAGCGCCAGCGCGCCCTCGGCGTCGTTTGCCCAGTGGTCGCACTGGCGTTTGGCAGCCGCCATGTGCAGGTCGCCAAAGCTGCTGCGGAAGCGGTCGTCGAACATCTCGTCCTTGCGGAACCAGCTCTCGGGTCCGGCTTCGCGCCAGAAGGCTGCGACTTCGGTTGCACGCTGCCTGTCGATCATCGTTGGCTCCTCTTTGGTTTCACTACGCCGCCGCGCGCTCGACGCGAGACGGCAAATCCATCACTCTCCAGGCACGACCTTCTTGGCGATGGCGTCTGCCGCCTCCTCGTTGAGGGCCTTGGCGGTACGGCGCGGCGGTGTTAGCGGTGTTGGCACCGGCCCGGCGATGTTGCCTTGCAGGTAGTCACCGCCAGCGTGGATGTCGCCGGCGAATTGCATTTCCAGCCGCGCGGCATCGCGGCGGCGGACTTCCTCGATCACCTCGGCAACGTCATCCGGATCCTCGCCGAGCTTCTCAAGCGTGGCGCCACCAAAGACGATCGCCGATTCGAACGTCTCGCGCAGCTGATAGTCGACGCCGGCGCGAATGAGCTTCATCGCGGTGCCGCGGTCATAAGCACGCGCCAAGACTGGCACCAGCGGAAACTCGGCGGCGAGATTCTGGGCGATACGAACGGCAACGTCTTCCTTGTCGACGCAGATCAGCACGGCGCGTGCCCGCCCCGCACCTGCCGCATGCAGGATATCGAGCCGGGTGCCGTCGCCATAATAGATCTTGAAACCGAAATCGGCCGCCGCCTGGATCATCTCGACGTCGTTGTCGATGATCGACACGTCGACACCGCGCAGCAGCAATGGCTGGCTGGCGATCTGTCCGAAGCGGCCGAAGCCGATGACCAGCACCGTGCCGCTGAGTTCCGCTGCGACATCAACGTCTTCAAGCGACTGTTCGACCTGTGGCGTGAACCGGCGCAGCACCATGATCGCCAACGGTGTCAGCACCATCGAGATGATGATGATGGCGGTCAGGATCGCGTTGGCCTCGCCGTCGATGATGCCGACGGCCAGCGCCGAGGAGTAGAGCACGAAGGCGAATTCGCCGCCTTGCGCCATGATCACCGCGCGCTCCAACGCCTCGCGATGCCCCGACTTCAGGAAACGGGCAACGCCATAGATGCCAATACCCTTCATCAGCATGTAGACGACGACATAGAAGGCGATCATCTGCCAGTTGGCGAGCACGACAGTCAGGTCGAGCGACATACCCACCGCGATGAAGAACATGCCAAGCAGGATGCCGCGGAAGGGTTCGACGTCGGCTTCGAGCTGATGGCGGAAGGTCGATTCGGACAGTAGTACGCCGGCGAGGAATGCGCCCATTGCCATGGAGAGACCGCCGAGCTGCATCGCGAGCGCCGCGCCAAGGACGACAAGCAAGGCAGCCGCGGTCATGACCTCGCGGGCGCGGGAATCGGCAAGGACGCGAAACAACGGGTTGAGCAGATAGCGGCCGGCGATGACCAGGCCGGTGATCGATGCGATGCCGATGCCGATGTCGGTCAGCCGTCCCGCCCAGCCTGTGCCGGCATCTGTGGCGGCGACTGGCGCCAGGAACGCCACCAGCGCCAGCAAGGGCACGATGGCGAGGTCTTCGAGCAGCAGGATCGAGACCATGCGCTGGCCCTTGGGCGTCGACATCTCGCCGCGTTCGTCGAGTAGTTGCATGACGATTGCGGTTGAGGTCAGCACGAAGCCGGCGCCGGCGACGAAGGATTGGGAAACCAGAAAGCCGCCCGCGAGGCCGACCAAGGTCAGCAACAGCGCGCAGACGCCGACCTGGAGTGCACCCAGGCCGAAGATTTCGCGCCGCAGGCCCCAGAGCCGCGACGGCTGCATCTCGAGGCCGATGATGAACAGGAACATCACCACGCCGAGCTCGGCGACATGCAGGATGGTCGACGATTCGGTGAAGATGCCGATGCCGAACGGGCCGATCACCACGCCCGCGCTGAGATAGCCGAGGATGGAGCCGAGACCGAGGCGCTTGAAGATGGGGACGGCAACGACGCCCGCCGCCAGCAACGCCACCACTGGAATCAGATCGACACCCGCTGTCTCTGCTGCCATGCGCCTTGTCGATCCTTGCTTGCGCGGCGGATGGCCGCTTGGTGGGAAAGTGCCAAGATAGGTGCTTCGAACGCCGCCGAACAGCCCGGGCTGCCGATCGAATTATCTTGCCACAACATTGTCGCCGAATCGGCATCCCAATGCCTCTGGCCCCACAACCTGCCATTGCGTGTGACATGGCTTGACGCTAAGGCGGGCATGGTTTCGACCAGCGTGGGGTTGAACTGCCGCCGGCGTTTTTTGCCGGCTACGAGGAGAGGACTGACATGAGAAATATTCTGTTTGCCGTGCTCGGCGTTGCTGCACTTGGCCTTTCGGCCTGTTCGAAGGCGCCGGAGTGCACCGCCGAGGTTCTGACCAAGAAGAGCCAGGAAGTTGCCACCGCGCTTCAGGAAGCCATCACCAAGGACCCGGCCAAGGCTGCCGAGCTGTCCACGAAGGTGCAGGAAGTTGCGTCCAAGTACACCGGGGCAACGACTTCGGAAGAGGCCTGCAAGGCCTATGACGACCTGCTGACCGCCATCAAGGGCTGATTCTTCAGCACTGAAACGGAAAGGGCGGCACCACGGGTGCCGCCCTTTTTCTTTGTGGGGTTGGAAGAATCAGTTCTTGGCGATGGCGCCGACGGCCGTGCCATCGACACGCGACAGCTTCATGCCGATGACCGGCACCAGCTGCTTGTCGACACGCACCGAGACGGTGACGTGCATCAAATTGTCGTCGGGCATGCGCGCCTGCATGACGCCGTTGAGCTGGTTGCGGTTGAGCGACAGGATGACCTTGCGGCCGTCGACGACGCTGCCGGAGATGATGTCGAGGCCCTTGCCCTCCGAGCCGTCCAGGAATTTGCCGCGATAGCCGCTGCGGCCCTTCTGCTCGATCGTTGCCGACATCTTCTGGGTGAACACGCCGACGCGGCATCCGCCGTCGAGCGACATGCCAACCTTGCCGTCAGGGGTCGAGCCGGTGAAATTGCAGGTGAACTTGGTGCCCTTGTACTTTCCAGCGACGATCTCGCCCGGGCCGACCCATTCGCCTTCGACCGTCTTGAAGAACTTCTTGTCGCGCTCGGCGCCCTTAACCGTGTCGGCATGCGCGACGGACGGCAGCGCCATGGCCACGGCAGGCAGGACAGCGGACAACAACAAGCGCTTCATGGGCACACCCGACAGCAAGAAACTGGAACGATTAGCTGGGAGGACCATGACCAAGAATGGTTAATGCTTCGTCTATTTGGCCTTTTCGGCGCCTTTGTCTTTGCTCGCGAAGGTGGTGAGCGCGGCCAGGAAATCGCCCATGCCGGGGCGCTTGACCGCGGCAAAGGGCAGGGGCCGCGCCGTCTCCATCGCGGCAATGCCGATGCGAGCCGTCATCATGCCGTTGACAACGCCTTCGCCGAGCTTGGCCGACACCTTGGCGGCAAGGCCGTGGCCGACGAGCTGCTGGACAAAACTGTCGCCGACGGCGATCGAGCCGGTGACGGCGAGATGGGCAAGGGCCGAGCGGGCGAGCCGGAAGAAGCCCAGCGTGCCGGGCCTGCCGCCATAGAGTTCGGACAGGCGCCGGATCAGGCGGCCGGCCTCGAACACGACATAGGCGATGTCGACCAGCGCGCGCGGGCTGACCGCGGTTACCAGCGAGACGCGCTTGGCGGCGTCGAGGATGAGGATCTTCGCCTGTGCGTCGAGCGGTGTCAGGATCTCGGCTTCGGCGAGCCGCACGAGGTCGGCGCCGTCGATCACCTCGCCGCGCAGATCGGCGAGCGCGCGCCGGCCAGCGGCCGTTTCTGGCTTCGACGCCAAGAGGTTCGACAATTCGTCGACGACGGTGCGTGCAGAGCCGGGGTCGTTGCGTTCGATGGCGTCAGTGGCCCTGTTGCGCAGGCGCTCGACTGAAGCCAGCCGGAACACTGCAAGAAGCTCGCGTGTGAGAATTACGACAAGCGCTGCTGCCGCAATGCCGGCGGCACCCACCGCCAGCCAGCCGAGCCAGTCGGCGCGCGAAAACAGGTCGCGGATCAGCTTGTCGGTCCAGAGGCCAACACCGAGCGAGATCAGGATGCCGAACGCGGTGAGGAAAATGGCGCCGATGCGGGACCTGCGTTTGGGCGCGGTTGCCGGCGGCGGTTCGGCGGCAGCGAGGTCGGCTTCGTCGAAGACATCGAACGCGGCTGGCGTCACGATAGCGGCCTCGGCTGCCAGCGCGCGCGGCTTGCGCGGCGCTGCAACCACTGGCGTGTGGACTGCCGCGGTCTCTTCCGTTGCCGGTTCCGGTTCGAGGCGGAAGGCGGCGGGCTTTCTGGGAGCGCTCATGCGAGATGGTCTCCGATGAGGAATTGAAGCGCACGGTCGAGCCGGATGTGCGGCAGCGACAGCGTCACGCCTTCTGCGGTGCGCTCCAGCCTAGGCGGACGGAAGCGCACGAAACGGATCGTCGGATCATTGGCATCCTGGCGGTGATTGGTGCCGAAATCCTGAAAAACGACATCCGCCTTCTCAGGTAAGTCACCGGGAAATATGGCAGTTTCGCTGTTGCCGTCGAAACGTTCCTTGCCGATCGTCTCGCCTTCGATCGGCGTTCCGATGATCACCGGCAACGTCTCGCGACCTTGCTTGACGGTGCCTTCGCGGGTAGCGCGGACGGCGGCAAGCGCCAGCACGTCGACCTCGGCACCGGAAAGGTTGGCCCGCGCAACGGCACGGTCGGTGAGGCGCCGCACGATAGACTGCAGCCTGTCATGGCTCTCGTGATGCAGGTGGTCGGCCTTGGTTGCCGCGACCAGGATGCGATCGATGCGCCGCGAGAACAGGTCGGTCAGGAGATTGCCGCGACCTGGCCGGAAGCAGGCGAGGATTTCGGTCACCGCGCGCTCGAGGTCGGCGATGGCGCCAGGGCCCGCGTTGAGCGCCTGCATGGCATCGATCAGCACGATCTGGCGATCTAGCCGCGCGATATGCTCACGGAAGAACGGCTTCACCACATGCGTCTTGTAGGCTTCGTAGCGTCGCTCCATCATCGCATGCAGCGAACCGGGCCGCGCGCGCTGGCTGAGGCCGGCAAGCGGCGCGAATGTCAGCGCCGGCGATCCTTCGAGATCTCCCGGCATCAGGAACCGGCCAGGCGGCAGCGTCGACAGCGCGCGCTCGTCGTCCTTGCAGGCCTTGAGATAGGCAGCAAAACTCTCGAACAGCCGCCGCGCGGTCATCTCGTCGGCATCAGCTTCAGGCTTCACGGTCGCGGCAAGTTCACGCCAGGCCTCCGAAAGGTCGGCGCGAACCGGCAGGCGCGCGAGCTCGAATGCCTCGCGGGAAAAATCGTCATAGCTCTTGCCGAGCAGCGGCAGGTCGAGCAGCCATTCACCGGGATAGTCGACGAGGTCGACCGACAGTTTTCCCGCTGAAAACATACGGTTCCAACCCGAAGCGGATTCGAATGCTATTGTCAGCCTGAGTTCCGAAATGGCCCGGGTCGAATCCGGCCAGATGCGCTGGTCGACGAGGGCGGCGACGTGATCCTCGTACTGGAAGCGCGGTACGGCATCGTCTGGCTGTTCTTCCAGGAAAGCGCGCGAAATGCGCCCGGATTTCTGCGCTTCAAAAAGCGGCAGCCGGCCGCCATGGATCAGATTGTGCACGAAGGACGTGATGAAAACGGTCTTGCCGGCCCGCGACAGCCCGGTCACGCCAAGCCGCAGCGAAGGCGAGAAAAGACCCGCGGCACGGCCGGAAAACGTGTCGAGCGCAATACGCGCCTCGTCGGTGAAGGTGGTCAGAGACGCCAATCGTCGATCCCCATGCGGTCGCGCCGGATATAGGTGCCGCTTTTGGGATTTGAAATGGCGGCCGGTTTCAAAGATCGGCTGGCGTCAGAAACGCCTCGAGATAGCCGTGGCCGAGTTCGGCGCCGGAAAGTTCGCCGTCGAAGCGGATCACGGCGAGGCCCGAGGTCGGGAAGCCGGTCTGCAGCGTATGCAGTGCCGCCTCGTCGCCGTCGCCCGAAACAGCCATGGCAAGGTCTTCCATCATCGGATTGTGGCCGATGACCAGGATCGAGCCATGCCGGCCATTTTCGCGGATCTTGTCGAAATAGCCGGCGGCGTCGGCGCTGTAGAGATCGTCGGTGAAGACGACCCGACCGGTGTCCGCGTGGCCTGCAAGGCCTTCCAGGGTTTCGCGGGCGCGGCGGGCATTGGAACAGAGCGTGAGTTCCGGCACGTAGCCATTGGCGCGCATTGCCGTGCCGGTTGCTTCCGCGTCCGCAATGCCGGTGGCGTCGAGCGGCCGGTCGAAATCCCTGACACCGGGCAGCGCCCAGCCGGCCTTGGCGTGTCGGAGAAGGTAGAGCTTGCCCAAATGTTGCTCCTGGAAGCCCGATCTCGCGACGAGCCTGCGCCAACTGTCTCCTCAGGATGTAGCCAAGCGTCAGGCGCCTTGCAACCGGACGATGCCGTTGCGCGTTTCTTGAGGAGAGAGTTGCGCTCTTGCCACGTCCGAATCACGACGTTGTGGGCAGCGCAAACTTTTCGATGAATACGCTTGTGTGGGGCTTGGCCCGCGAATATATAGGCGCCAAAACGGGGTTGTCGGGTGAGTCGAATGAACGATACCGTTACTCTTGGCTACGTGCCCTCCGATGAGGAGCCGTTCATGAACGAGCGGCAAAAGTCTTACTTCAGAGCTAAGTTGGTTGCCTGGAAGAACGACATCCTCCGCGAAGCTCGCGAAACCCTCGAAATACTTCAGCAGGAAAATGCCAACCATCCGGATCTTGCCGACCGCGCATCGTCCGAGACTGACCGTGCCATTGAACTCAGGGCACGCGACCGGCAACGCAAGTTGATCTCCAAGATCGACTCTGCCCTGCAGAGAATTGACGAGGGTACCTACGGCTATTGCGAGGAGACAGGTGAACCGATTTCGCTGAAGCGACTGGACGCACGTCCGATCGCTACACTGTCGATTGAGGCTCAGGAGCGTCACGAGCGCCGCGAAAAAGTCTACAGAGACGATTGATCGCGGAATGGCAGCAAACGAAAAAGGCGGCTTAGGCCGCCTTTTTCTTGTCCGCACGTTGGATTGTCGGGCGTGCTTACCGCTTGTGGCTGGTCAGTTCGCCAAGCAGCTTCGCCATTTCATCATCGAGCGAAGGATCGACCGCCTTGACCGATTTGGCCTGCGGCTTGTCGTCGAGCGAGACCTCGAGTTCCTTCATCAGCGTGTCGTCGATGAGGTCGCGCGGTGATGGCGCTGCCACGGGTGCCGGTCTAGACGGGGCCACGTAAGTCGGCGCGACATAGGTTTTGGGATCCGGGCTGTTCGTGACCAGCGGCGCTGAAGCCACGGGCATCTTGGGCGGCGCCGGGCGTGGCTGGATCGGTGCAGGTGCTGGCTGCTGCTGTTGCGGCCTGGCAGGTGCCGGCGCGGACGGGCGAGGTGCTGCCTGTTGCCCTGCGGCCTGATGCGGGCGGGACGCCTGGGGCGCTTGCTGCGGGCCTTCCGTGCCGGTCAGTGCCGGGCGTTTCGGTGCGGTCATGCGGATGTCGGTTTCGACCACCACGTCGGTCGGCCCGCCGATCAGCAGCAGATGTTCGATGTCGTCACGGCGCACCAGCACGAGCCGCCGCTGGCTGTCGATCGCGGTCGCATCCATGACGGCGAGACGCGTCTTCCTGTTCCTGCCGCCGGCAACGAAGGTGCCGAAGGTCAGGCTGCGGACCAGCTTGACGATGACAAGCACGATGACCAGCAGCACGAGGGCGGCAAAGGTCCACAGCACCGCTGCCGTATATCCAGGTCCTGCTACGCTATCGAGCCATTCAAACATGTCATACCCCCGTCGCCGCCCGGGCGACACTAACTCTTAGCTGTCGCGCACGGCAAGTTGCCATTCGTGCATTACAGGCAGGATTGACGCTAAGCGCATGATCTTGCCCCAGGCTTGCACCGCCTTTTTGTGGCTAGGCCTTTTCCCGGTAAGGAGAATGTGATTCAACCGCTCCGATACGAGGGATCCGGAGAGACTCGCAGGGGCATGGCCAAGGAAACGCGCAACGACTTCTATCCGGTTCCGATCGTGGATCAGGCAGCGCGCCCCGATGCCATCACCCGGCTGATCATCTTCATCGTCGTCCTGACCGGATCGGCGATCGTCTTCGGCATCTTTCGCGAACGCCTCGGCGATCCGTTCCTGGTCGGCATGCTTGGCGTGCTGGCGATGATCGGCGTCGGCTATCTCTTCGCGACCGCCATCGGCTTCGTCCAGATTGCGCCGCGCTCGCCGGCCGACGGGCTTTCCAAGGCCTTTGTCGACTCAATGTCGCAAGGTTTGCTCCTTACCGACGTCAAAGGCCGTGTCGTCTACGCCAACCGGGCCTACGCCGACATGACCGGTGCTACGACGGCTTCGGACCTGAAAACGGTCGAGGGCCTGTTGTCGGATGTGCCCGAAGCTTCATCTACGATCACGCAGCTGGCATCCGGCCTGCGTGACGGCGAGGCCAACGACGGCGAATTCCGCCTCGCGCAGTCCATTCGCCCGGGTGCTGCGCCTGGCGCGCGCTGGTACCGCGTGCGGGCCCGTGCCTTCAATGTGCCCAGCCAGCGCCAACCGCTGAATGCCTGGCAGCTGGCCGACATTTCGCCTGAAAGGGCCGAGCAGGAGCGCTTCTTCCTCGACCTGCAGCAGGCCATCGATCACCTCGACCACGCCCCGGCAGGGTTCTTCTCGGCCGATCAGGACGGCCGCATCACCTATGTTAATGCGACGTTGGCCGAATGGCTCGGCATCGATCTAGCAAGCTTCACGCCCGGTGCCATCACGCTCGACGAGGTCGTCGCCGGCGACGGCATGGCGCTCGTCCGCTCGGTCAAGGCCGATCCGGGAACCACGCGTAACGCCGTCATCGATCTCGACCTCGCGACCATCGCGGGCGAGGCCTTGCCGGTGCGCTTCATGCATCGCGTCTCGGCGAGCCGCGAAGGCATCAACGGGCCGACGCGGACAATCGTGCTCAACCGCACCCAGGGCGAGGATTCGTCGGCGCAGTTGCGTGCCTCGGAGGTGCGCTTCACGCGCTTCTTCAATTCGACGCCGATGGCGATTGCCGGTGTCGACCACAATGGCCGCATCCTGCGCACCAACGCGCCGTTCCTGTCGCTGTTTTCGTCTGTCGTCGACCGCGACGCCGTCGACCGCAAGGTCCGTCTCGACACCGTCATCCACGACCGCGACCGCGCGGCGTTCGCAGCCGCTCTCGAGAGGGCGCATCAGCGCCAGGCCGACATCGCGCCCATCGACACCGTGATGCCCGACAATGAGGAGCGGCACATGCGCTTCTACGTCAATGCGGTGGCCGACGGATCGGATGCCGAGGGCGCCGAAGAGGCGGCGATCGTCTATGCGGTTGAGACGACCGAGCAGAAGGCGCTCGAAAACCAGATGGCGCAGAGCCAGAAGATGCAGGCGGTGGGGCAACTCGCCGGCGGCATCGCGCACGACTTCAACAATGTGCTGACCGCCATCATCATGGCATCGGACCTGCTGCTGACCAATCATCGTCCGTCGGATCCGTCCTTCCCCGACATCATGAACATCAAGCAGAACGCCAACCGCGCCGCCTCGCTGGTCAGGCAGTTGCTGGCGTTCTCGCGCAAGCAGACGCTGCGTCCGGAGGTACTGAGCCTCACCGACGTGCTCGCCGACCTGCGCACGCTGGTCGCGCGCCTCGTCGGCAACAGCATCAAGCTCAAGATCGACCATGGCCGCGATCTGTGGCCGGTGCGCGCCGATATCGGCCAGTTCGAGCAGGTGGTGGTCAACCTCGCCGTCAATGCGCGCGATGCGATGCCCGATGGCGGCGACCTGATGATCCGCACCAAGAACGTGCCCGCCGAGGAGTACAAGGCCTATGGCTATCGCGAGATGGCGCCCGCCGACTATGTCGTGGTCGAGGTCGAAGACACCGGCAGCGGTATCGCGCCCGAGGTTCTGAAGAAGATCTTCGAGCCGTTCTTCACCACGAAGGAGGTCGGCAAGGGCACAGGCCTCGGCCTGTCGATGGTCTACGGCATCATCAAGCAGACCGGCGGCTTCATCTATTGCGACTCCGAAGTCGGCAAGGGAACCGTGTTCCGCATCTTCCTGCCGCGTCATATCGCCAAGCCGGTACCTGTGGAAGAGGCCAAGGCGGACGGCGAGGTTGCAGCAGTTTCGGCCCCCAAGCAGCCGGAAGCGACGCAGAATAACGCCGCCAAGGACCTCTCCGGTTCGGCTACCGTGCTCCTGGTCGAGGACGAGGACGCCGTGCGCATGGGTGGGGTGAGGGCGCTGACCTCGCGCGGTTACACCGTGCATGAGGCGTCGTCGGGCGTCGAGGCGCTCGAGATATTCGATGAGCTCAAGGGCCAGATCGACATCGTCGTTTCTGACGTGGTGATGCCCGAGATGGATGGACCGACGCTGCTTGGTGAATTGCGCAAGCGCCAGCCTGACATCAAGTTCGTGTTTGTATCAGGCTATGCGGAAGACGCGTTTGCCAAGAACTTGCCGGCGGACGCCCAGTTCGGTTTCCTGCCCAAGCCGTTCTCGCTCAAGCAGTTGGCGACGGTCGTCAAAGAGGTGCTGGAGAGCTAAGCTCTGTAAATCAGCCGGTTTTGGTCCTGCCCGACCTTCTATTAGCTTCCCCGTATGTGCTGATCATGCCATCATGCGGGCAAGCGTCGTCGGGGGTGACACATGCAGACAACGCCGCATAACGAGGCAAACCGAGGCGACTACGCCGAAACCGTTCTATTGCCGGGCGATCCCCAGCGCACCGAATGGATCGCCGCCACCTTCCTGCAGGATGCTCGCTGCATAAACCGGGTGCGTGGCGCACTCGCATTTACCGGCCGCTATCGCGGCAGTCCGATCAGCCTGCATACGACAGGAATAGGTGCGCCTTCACTCGCCATCTACGCCCATGAGCTGCTCGAGACATATGGCGCCAAGACGCTGATCCGGGTCGGCACCTGTGGCGGCCTGGCCGAGCACGTCAAGCTGCGTAGCCTGGTCATCTCGCAATCGTCGAGCAGCGACAGCGCCATCAATCGCCAGCTTTTCGGTGTCTACGACTACGCGCCGAGTGCCGACTTCGACCTGTTGTGCCGGGCGGCCCGTCGGGCGGCCGAAATGGGCCTCGTTCACCACATAGGCCAAACGGCCTCAAGCGACGTGTTCTATCATCCCGATGTGCTTGGGCGTTTTGCCGGAGTGCGTGCCCATGGCGCGCTGGCGGTCGATATGGAGACCAACGCTCTGTATACGGTCGCCGCCCGCTTTGGCGCGAAGGCGCTGTCGATCTGCACGGTGGTCGACAGCCTGGTCAACGGCGAGGACACGGATTCGGCGGAGCGCCAGGAGCTGTTCACCGACATGGTCCGGTTAGCTCTCGATGTGGCGATCAGTCCTGTTTCGGTCGGAGCCGAACCTGGTTCACCCCTGAGGTAGCGTTGTTATGCGGCTATGCTAACCTGATAACGGCCTTGTGAGTCGGCCGTTTTCCCGCGTTTCTGCTCGATGAGTGGTGGTCCGGCGGTGCCGGCAAGTTCCGCGCAAGCCGCGATCCATACTTCTTATCGCGCGTTCTGGTCTGTGTTTGTTGCGTCTGGGCAATCGACAAGGGAACAGCCAGTTGGAACAGTTCGTCGAGGAAAGCATGAAGAGGCGTCTGACCGAGCCGGTCGACATACTCACCGCGGTCAGCATCCTGAAGTCATATGGATATCTGGGGGACGAGCTGATCATCGCTATTACCCGGATTTTCTACGTCGATCTGGACACGCTCAACGAAGTTGTCGCCAACGCCTGAGGCTGCTTCCGGCACTATGCCAACGATCTGCCATGTTGCGATGCAGCATGGGTGGCTTGCATTTTCCTCCCAAATCATCCATATGCGGCGTCATAGGCGCTTGGGCCGGGCTTACGGCTTTCTCCTCAGAGAGACTGGTTGCGTCTGTTTTCACCCTTTCCGGCAACGGAAGGCGGCGAAATAGACCCGCGGCATGAGGCCAGCGGGCACGACAGCGCAGCCGAGCGGACGGTCGTCCGCCGCCTTGTCGTTTCACGAGAGATTCAGGCCGGCAGGTTGCGCCCTGCCGCCATTGTTGTTTGTGGCGAAAAACGTCGCACGAAAGAAGAAGATATTGACGAATGAAATCAATGCGGAGCTGAACGGCTTCGCCAAACTCGGCATTACCGGCGCGCTGCTCAAGGCCACCCAGATGGCCGGATTCAACGAACCCAAGCCGATCCAGGTCGAGTCGATCCCGGCGCAGCTTGCCGGTCGCGACATCCTGGGCATCGCCCAGACCGGTTCCGGCAAGACCGCAGCCTTCTCGCTGCCGATCCTGTCCAAGATCATGGCGCTCGGCACCAAGCGCCGGCCCAAGACCGCACGCGCGCTGATCCTGGCGCCGACGCGCGAGCTCGCCGTGCAGATCGAAGACACCATCAAGGTGCTCGCCAAGGGTGCGCATGTTTCGACCGCGCTGGTCCTCGGTGGCGTGTCGCGTTTCTCGCAGGTCAAGAAGATCGCTCCGGGCGTCGACGTGCTGATTGCCACGCCGGGCCGCTTGACCGATCTCGTCCGCGAAGGCGACCTCGTGTTGGCCGATACCGAGTGGCTGGTCCTCGACGAGGCCGACCGCATGCTCGACATGGGCTTCATCAATGACGTCAAGCGCATCGCCAAGGCGACTTCGCGCAACCGTCAGACCGCGCTGTTTTCGGCAACCATGCCGCAGGAGATCGCCGAACTGGCGCAGGGCCTGCTCAAGGATCCGATCCGCGTCGAGGTTGCACCGCAGAGCACCACCGCAGCCGAAATCCGCCAGAGCATCATCCTCGCCCGCACCAAGCAGAAGCGCCAGATCCTGGCAAAGATGCTGGCCGACGATGCCATGACCTCGGTCCTGGTCTTCGCCCGCACCAAGCATGGCGCTGACCGTGTCGTGAAGGACCTGGATCGCGACGGCTTTCCGGCCGCCGTCATCCACGGCAACAAGTCGCAGAATGCACGTCAGGCAGCACTCAACGGCTTCCGCGCCGGCAAGGTCCGCATCCTGGTCGCCACCGATATCGCGGCACGCGGCATCGACGTCCCGGGCATCAGCCACGTCGTGAACTTCGACCTGCCGGATGAAGCCGAAAGCTACGTCCACCGCATCGGCCGTACCGGCCGCAACGGCGCCAACGGCGTCGCGGTCACGCTGGTCGACCCCTCGGAAAACTCCAAGCTGCGTCAGGTCGAACGCATCATCCGCATGAAGCTGACGATCGACGCCGACCACCTTGGCGAGCCTGATCCGGTGCGTCCGGCTGGCGAGCCGCGCGGCTTCGTGGCGGCCAACGACCGTGGCGAGCGCGAGGAGCGCCGGCCCAACGGTCAGCGCCCGCGTGGCAACAATGGCGGCAAGCCGAAGGGCGATCGTCCACATGGAAACGCGCCCAAGGGCGGCAAGCGTCGCTTTGGCGCGCGCAAGCCGAACACGCGCGCAGCGTAATCTGTGCAGCAGATCGGGCCAGCTTGGTCCATTTGCTACATGGCATGAATAGGTTAGGGCGGTCGGGGCGGTGCCTCGGCCGCCCTTTCGTTTGAGGGGACGGAATGGCCGGAATAGCGACGCTCGCACTCGCTTATGTGCTGTCCCAGTTCTATCGCTCGTTCCTGGCGGTGCTGACGCCGGCACTGACAGCTGAGCTCGGCGCCACCAAGGCGCAGCTGTCTTTCGCCTCCGGCGCCTTCTTCATCACCTTTGCCCTGGCGCAATTTGCCATCGGCGTTTCGCTCGACCGGTTTGGCCCACGACGCACCGCCTCGACGCTGCTTCTGCTTGGCGGCGGAGGCGGGGCCTTCGTCTTCGCTTCGGCGACGGCTCCTTGGATGGTCACCGCGGCCATGGCGATGATCGGCGTGGGCTGCGCGCCGGTGCTGATGTCATCTCTGTTCATCTTCGCCCGCACATTTTCCATCGCCCGATTTGCAGTGCTGGCGTCGTGGATGGTCGCCTTCGGTACCGCCGGCAACGTCATCGGCGCGGCACCGCTGGCGCAGGCGGCCGAGGCATTCGGCTGGCGTCCTGTCATGGCCGGCCTCGGCGTCATCACTATTGCTGCTGCACTTGCCGTGCTGGTCGTGGTACGTGACCCGAAATCGCCTGAAGGCATGGAACAGGGCAATGTCGGCTTCGCCGGCTATCTGGAATTGCTCCGGATGCGGGTCCTGTGGCCAATCATACCGCTCACCGCGATCAACTATGCGCCGACGACTGGCATCAGAGGCCTCTGGTCGGGCCCCTATCTCGTCGATGTCTATGGCGCCGACGCGCTGCTGATCGGTCAGGTGACGTTCTTCATGGCGCTCGCCATGGTGGCCGGCGCCTTCGTCTATGGCCCGCTCGACACCATGTTTCGCACCCGGAAATGGGTGGCTGTCGTCGGCAACACCATTGGCCTCGCGGCAATCCTTTATCTCGCGCTGAACGTCGTCACCGATGTCACCACCGTCACGGTCGTCTTCGTCATCATCGGCGTGTCAGGCGGTGCCTACGGGCTGCTGATGGCGCACGCACGCGCATTCCTGCCGCCGCACCTGATCGGGCGGGGCGTGACGCTGATGAATTTCTTCTCCATCGGTGGTGTAGGCTTGATGCAGTTTGCGACTGGCACCGTGGTCACGGCCAATGTTGTGCCGGGCGAGCCAGCGGCAGCCTATTCGGCGTTGTTCTGGTTCTATGTGCTGATGCTGGGGGCCGCGATTGTCATCTATCTCTGGGTGCGCGATGCAAAACCGGAGGCCGTGGCCAACACAGGAGCTCAGTCAAAGCTCGAGCGCCTGAGGTAGATCATTGGCTCTGCCTTCCAGCGTGTGGCAACGCGCAGCGCCTTTTCGCGCAACGGTCGCGGCAGCAGAAACAACAGCTTCATCGCCCATGTCAGGCGGCGCGGGAAGGTGACCTCGAAGCCGCTCCTGCGTATCGCCTTGCAGATACGCTCGGCGGCAGCTTCGACCGGCATCATTGCCGGCATGTAATAGGCGCTCTTTTCGGTCAGCGGCGTGTCGATGAAGCCGGGGTTCATCACCTGGGTGCGGATGTTCATCTTGTCGAAGTCGAACTTCAACGCCTCGGCGATGATGTTGATGGCGGCCTTTGTGGCGCCATAGGCAGCTGTCGTCGGCCAGCCGAAGTAGCAGCTGATCGATCCCATGAACACGACATGTCCGCGGCCGCGATTGCGCATCCGCTCGATCACCGGCACCAGGCCGTTGATGACGCCGAAGACGTTGACGGCAAAGCTCTGGCGGAAGGCTTCCATGCGCAGGTTTTCGCCTGTCACGGGCATGTAGGATCCCGCATTGAAGATCGCGAGTACGATCGGGCCGGCCTGCGCTTCGATGGCGGCGACTGCGGCAGCCATTCCAGCCTCGTCGGTGACATCGGACGGAAATGCCAGCACCTTGCCGGTCATCCCGCGGGTTTCCTCGATCAGCGTGTCGATCGGGTCATTGGCACGGACGGTTACGGCAACCGTATAGCCTTCTTTTGCCAGCAATCGGGCCACGCTGCGGCCAATACCGGTGCTGCCGCCGGTAATCCACGCGACCCCGTGTTCCGGGTTGGCCCGGTATGTGCTCACTTCAAACCTCTGGGCAGGAGTTATCGCGTAGCTCTAGCGGGGTGGCATGCATATGGAAAGGCTGTTTTAGGATGCACCATATTGATGATGCATCGGCTGGTCAGGCAGGGAGCTTGCGCGCGTTGACGCACAGATGCGACTGGTCCAGAGAATTTCATCCCTTGAAAGCGCGGGCTCACATTTCTAGGGTTCTCAGGCGAATTAGGAAGGAATCTTCATGCGCTCGGTGATCGATGCCATCGGCAATACGCCTCTCATCCGGCTCAAGCGGGCCTCGGAGGAAACCGGCTGCGAGATACTCGGCAAGGCCGAGTTCATGAACCCGGGGCAATCGGTCAAGGATCGCGCCGGCCTGTTCATCATCCGCGATGCCGAAAAGCGCGGGCTGCTGCGGCCCGGCGGGGTCATCGTCGAGGGCACCGCCGGTAATACCGGCATCGGCCTGACGGTTGTCGCCAAGGCGCTCGGCTACCGCACCGTCATCGTTATTCCCGACACGCAGAGCCAGGAGAAGAAGGACGCGCTGCGGCTGCTCGGCGCCGAACTCATCGAGGTTCCGGCCGTTCCCTACAAGAACCCGAACAATTACGTAAAGGTGTCCGGGCGTCTGGCCGAGCAACTGGCGAAATCCGAGCCAAACGGCGCCATCTGGGCCAACCAGTTCGACAATGTCGCCAATCGCGAAGGCCACATCCGCACCACGGCCGAAGAAATCTGGCAGCAGACGGGCGGCAAGGTCGACGGCTTCGTCTCGGCGGTCGGTACCGGCGGCACGCTTGCCGGCGTGGCGATCGGGCTGAAGGCAAAGAGCTCTGCCGTGAAGATCGCCATCGCCGATCCGCTCGGTGCTGCACTCTACAGCTACTACACCTCTGGCGAACTGAAGGCCGAAGGCAGTTCGATCACCGAAGGCATCGGCCAGGGCCGCATCACTGCCAATCTGGAAGGTTTCACGCCCGATTTTTCCTACCAGATCCCCGATGAGGAGGCGCTGCCGATCGTCTTCGGACTGATCCAGGAAGAGGGTATCTGCGTGGGCGGCTCGACCGGAATCAACATCGCCGGCGCTATCCGGCTCGCACGCCAGCTTGGCCCCGGCCACACCATCGTGACCGTGCTTGCCGATTTTGGCACGCGTTATCAGTCGAAGCTGTTCAACCCGGATTTCCTGCGCAGCAAGAGCCTGCCGGTGCCCGAATGGATGGAGACCGAACCCAGCATTTCGGTGCCGTTCGAGCAGGTGGCGTGATGATGGCATTTTCGACCGAGGCGGTCTTTCGCGAGGATTCCTATCTGCGCGAGACCGAGGCCCGTGTCGTCGGCGTCAACGAACGCGGCGGCATCATCCTCGACCGGACTATCTTCTATGCCACGTCGGGCGGCCAGCCTGGCGACACCGGCATATTGACCCGCGACGACGGCAGCCGGATTGCCGTTGCGGCGACGATCACGGGCGAAAGCAAGGACGAGATCATCCATGTGCCGGCGCTGGAGCAGGCGGTTCCCGAGGTCGGCGAGCGGCTGAGGCTGGCTATCGATTGGCGGCGGCGGCTTCTGTTGATGCGCATGCACGCCGCCTGCCACCTGCTGACGGTGGTTTGTCCGTACCCGATCACGGGAGCCTCGGTCAGCGAGGACGATTCGCGCGTCGATTTCGACATTCCCGACGCCGGCTTCACCAAAGAAGACGTGACGGCCAAGCTGATGGAACTCGTCCGTGCCAACCATCCGATCTACACCAGCTGGATTTCCGACGCCGAGCTCGCCGCCAATCCGACGCTTGTGAAGTCGAAGAACGTGCGCCCGCCATCCGGCAACGGCAGGATCAGGCTCGTCTGCATCGGTGACAATGCGTCGATCGATAGCCAGCCCTGCGGCGGAACCCATGTCGCCAGCACCGCCGAAATCGGCGAAATCCATATCGGCAAGATCGAAAAGAAGGGGCGCGAGAACCGCCGCTTCCGCATCCGCTTTGGCGCGATGCCCGCCAACTGAACCTGGAGACGTTGCCATGAGTGACAAGAGCGCCTTCGTCATCGATGCGGATTGGCTGGAAAAGCGGCTGGGCACGCCGGGTCTGTCGATCGTCGACGCCTCCTGGTACATGCCGGCGCAGAAACGCGACCCGCGGGCAGAATATGATGCCGCCCACATTCCCGGAGCCGTGTTCTTCGACCAGGACCTGATCGTCGATCCGGACTCGGCGTTGCCGCACACGCTGCCTTCGCCATCGCTGTTTGCCCGCTTTGTGGGGTCGATGGGGATTTCGGCTGACGACACCATCGTCATCTATGACGGCCCGGGCTTCCAGACTGCACCCCGTGTCTGGTGGATGTTCCGCATCATGGGCGTGTTCCAGGTCTACATTCTCGATGGCGGCTTCGACCGCTGGAAGGCTGCCGGCCGGCCTGTGACCGCCGAGCCGACCAAGACCGCTCCCGGTGTCTTCCACACCGACTACGACGCCTCGAAGGTCGTTTCGCTGGCCGAGATGCGCCAGATCGTTGCATCAGGCAGCGCCCAGATTGCCGACGCGCGTTCCGCTGGGCGCTTCGAGGGCACCGATCCGGAGCCGCGCGCTGGTCTGCGTTCGGGCCACATGCCGGGCGCGCGCAGCGTGCCTTCGGTGACGCTGTCGGAGAATGGCGAGCTTCTGCCGCTCGACCGGCTGAAGGCAACGCTCGAGGCGGCGGGGCTCGATCTGTCGAAGCCTGTCGTCACCTCCTGCGGCTCCGGCGTTACCGCTGCCGTCATCACGCTGGCGTTGCAGTCGCTCGGCCATGGCGACGTCAGGCTTTATGACGGCTCCTGGACCGAATGGGGTGGCATGTCGGACACGCCCGTCGTGACGGGGAAGGCGTGAGCATGGCGGTCGACCGCAGCGAAAACATCGAGGTGACGGTCACCTTTCTGGAGATGCACGTCCCGCCTGTTCACACGCCGCCGCTGCCGGTCAATCGCCAGATTGCCCTTCTCAGGACGCGTGACATTCCGCTTCATTACTATCGCTATCTCGCCGACCGGGTCGGCCGCAAATGGCATTGGGTCAACAGCCTAAGGCTCAATGACGAAGAGCTTGCCGCCGGGCTGCATCGCGAGGATCGCGACATCAGGGTGCTTTATCTCGATGGCGCGCCTGCAGGCTTCATGGACATCAAGCCGCATTTGCCCGACGAGGTCGAACTCGCCTATTTCGGCATGATGGAGCACGCCACAGGGCAGGGCATCGGCCGCTGGTTCCTCGGGGCGGCGATCGCGGCTGCATGGTCCTACAGGCCACACAAGGTGACGGTGCAGACCTGCACGCTCGACCATCCCGCGGCCTTGCCGCTGTACCAGAAAATGGGCTTTTCGCCGGTCGCCCAAAAGACCGAGACGGTTCGCACCATGACCTTCGCCGAACGTTCGGCAAGCGTGATGCGGCCGTGACGGCAAACAACATCGGCTGAACCGTCCGTTCATCGCTGCTTCAGGTCGGTTCTGGCATTTTCCGCGCATCAGATTCGACCCCGACGGTCGAAATATGCAAGGAGATTGAGGATGTTGAACCGCCGTACGCTTGCCGCCGCGCTGATCGCCGTGCTTGCCGCGCCTTCACTCGCTGCCGCGCAGGCGACGACGCCTTCGGCGTCGCAGATCGAGCGCCAGCTTCAGGCAGCACCGACGATGAAGCTCAGGCCCAACCAGCGCGTCACCGTTCGTGAATTCAAGCGCCGGCCCGACCTGCGCCGCATGGCGCCGTCGATCGACATCCAGTCGATCAACTTCGCCTTCGGCTCGGCCGAGGTGCCTTATTCGCAGTATGGCAAGGTCGAGAACATCGCCAACGCCCTGGACCGTATCTTGCGCCGCGACCCCGATGCGCGCGTGCTGATCGAAGGTCACACTGATGCCGTCGGCTCGTTCGGGTCAAACCAGGCCCTGTCGGAGCGTCGTGCCGCTTCGCTCAAGCAAACCCTGGTGCGCGAGTTCGGCATCCCGCGCTATGCGCTGGAAACAGTGGGTTATGGCGAGGAGTTCCTGCTGGTGCCGACCCAGAACGAGAATTGGCGCAACCGCCGCGTCACGCTGCGCCGTTACGACGCGTTCATCCGCTAGTACCGAGAGCATTTTCAGTTCCAACAAGCCCGGCTTGCGAGAGCCGGGCTTTATTTGCATTCTCCGATGTAGTATACAGTATACCAAATCGGAGGCAAAAGATGACGATCAGAGTGGTGATGGCCGGCGCCACCGGCTGGGTGGGCAAGGCGCTTGTTCCGGCAATACAGGGGCAGGGCGACATGCAGCTTGTCGGCGCGGTCGCACGCAGGGCTGCTGGCCATGACGTGGGCGTGGCCACAGGTGGCCAGCCGAGCGACCAGAAGATCAGCGGCACACTCGCCGAGGCCTTGGCCGCGCCCTGCGATGTTGTCGTCGACTACACCAAGCCGGTTGCCGTGCGCGACCATGCCATGCTCGCCATTTCGCGCGGCTGTCACGTCGTCATCGGCACCTCAGGGCTGAGGGCTGCCGATTACCGCGAGATCAACGCGGCGGCCCGTGCCAATGGCGTCGGCGTCGTTGCCGCCGGCAATTATTCGATCACCGCGACCTTGATGAAGAAGTTTGCGCTGATGGCGGCGCAATATGTGCCCGACGTCGAAATCATCGACTATGCCAGTGCGAGAAAGGCCGATGCGCCTTCGGGCACCGCGCTTGAGCTGGCCGAAACGCTGTCCGAGATTCGCGGCGCACCGACTGCCTTGCCGACCTTCGAGATCTACGGCCATCCGGAAGCCCGTGGCGCGACGCTGGGCGAGGGCACGGCGGTGCAGGTCCATTCGCTGCGCCTGCCGTCTTATCAGCTGTCCTGCGAAGCCGTTTTCGGTTTGCCCGAGGAGCGATTGACCATCCGCCATGACGCCGGCACTTCGGCGGTTCCCTATGTCGCCGGCACCTTGCTTGCCATTCGCCGCGTGCGCGAGTTCACCGGCCTGGTCAGGGTGCTGGACGCGCTGATGGACGAAACGCTGTCAGTGTAGGAAATCGGGTGGGCGCGTAGCTGCGCCCGCCATAGCTTGCGACAATCGATCAACGAGGATTGTCGCGATGAGCATCATTTTCCATGGTCTGCCAACAGAGGCGGTGCGAGCACTCCAGCGAGGCGGCGCGGACGCCTATGGCATGACACCGGAGCGCAAGGTCTCCGATGGCGACGGCGTGCCGTGCCGCCATTGCCTGACCAATGTCGCTGCCGGCGAGGGCTATCTCATCCTTGCCTACCGTCCGTTTCCGGCATTGCAGCCTTATGCCGAAACCGGGCCGATCTTCCTGCATGCCGAGGAATGCCCGCGCGCGGCGGAGGTGGCCGAAATGCCTGAGCTGTTCAGCCGGACCAAAGATTACATCCTGCGCGGCTACAGCGCCGACGACCGTATCGTCTATGGCACGGGTGCGGTGACGCCGACGCCCGAGATTCCGGACCGCGCCGAACAGCTGCTCCAGCGGCCTGACGTGGCCTACGTTCACATGCGCTCCGCAAAGAACAACTGTTACCAGTGCCGGATCGAGCTGGACGTACCACTGAAATCAAGTGGCGCCGCTATCTGACTGATCTGAAAACAAAAAAACCCGCCGCATCGCTGCGGCGGGTTGGGGCCGTTTGCCTGAAACGGTCTCAGTTAAACTTGTACTTCGCGCCCACGCGGACGGTGTGGAAGGCCGGAACCGTCTCCCAGAGGCCGCCACTGTCGTAATCTTGGCCTTCATACTTGGAGTAGCGGTACTCGAGGTTCACCGTCATGTTGTTGGTTACAGCGGTTTCAAGGCCGCCACCGACGGAGAAGCCACCGACGCTCCAATCAAACTCGGAGAAATCGACGCCATCAAACCTGTCTTCTGTGACGTGCTGCCAGCTATAGCCACCGATCACATATGCCAGAGTCGATTCATTCACCTTGGCGCCAATGCGGGCCAATATGTCGAAGCCGTAGTCGGCTTTGCCTTCGAGCTTCGGGCCGCCCAATGCCGAAGCATCCAACAGCTGTGTGCTCATCCCAGAATAACGGCCGTCGATCTGCAGGCCTGCAACCCAGGTGCCGTTGAACTCGTGGTCGTAACCGACGCTGAGTTCGCCGAAGGCGCCTTCGCCGCCGATGCCGTTGAAGCTGGCCGCGCCGCCGCCGAGGTTGATCTCATCGGTAATGGCACCTGCGCCGAGCGCGCCGCCGACGTAGAAGCCGGTCCAGCTGTAGGCCGGGGCCGCGAAGGACGTGCCGCCGCCGTTCTGACCGCCGAAGCGGTAATTGGCGCCAACGTGGAAGGTGTGCGTGGTTGGCGCAACGTTGAGCAAGCCCGTGCCGCCCAGGTCAACGACGGTGTCGTTGCCGTAATTGGCGTAGCGATACTCGGACTTGAGGGTCCAGTTGCCGCTGACCACGGTTTCGAGGCCGACGCCGAGCACATAGCCGCTGCGGCTTTCGTCGAACTCGAAAGGCGTGCCGACGATGGTGCCGTCGAGCTTGAACTGCTGCCAGCTATAGCCGCCGAGGACATAGCCGAGCGTCGTCGGGGTCAGGAGATATCCGGCGCGAGCCGCGACGTCGAAGCCGTAGGTGTTGTTGAGCGTCGCGTCGGCAAAGCCGCCATCGGCTTCGAGCGAAAGGCCGATATTGCCGAAATGGCCATCGGCGAATGCGCCGAGCAGGAATCGGTCCGACACCATGTAGTCGTAGCCGACCGTCACTTCACCGAAGACGCCGCCACCGCCGAGGTCGGGCAGGCCGATGCGGCCTGGGCCGCCCGGCTCAGCGATTTCCAGACCGTGCTTGACCGCACCGACACCGCCACCGAAGCCGACATAGACACCGCTCCAGTTGAAGCCAGTTGCCGGAGCTTCCGCTACTGAATCCGCGGCAAAGGATGCCGAGTTGATTGCAACAGCCGACACGGCGCCAAGCAACAGCGCGCGCGAAAACTTACCAAATTTCATAATTTACTACCCCAACCTTACCCAATGTCGCTTTGCTAGCACGTCTAGGTTGCTTGCGGTGCAACTAAAATGTCACACCCGCAGGCAATTTAGATTCCCAGCATGAACGTCGGGACCAGGAAATGTCCTCGCGCACCAATGGCTTGGCGGCAAATCCTACTGCGCTGCAGCGGCATTTGCCTACGTAGCCATCGCTGCTGCCCGGATTGCCCGGGACGAAGCACTTCGAAGGTCTTGCGAACGCCCTGTGTTGCGACCCCAAGCAGTCATGGCACGCTTGCGTTGCGTTTGATGCAGCTAACATGTCACGGGCGGTCAAATCCGTGCCGAAGTACAAACTATTTTTGGTAGTATTTTTTCGACAGCAGCGCAGACGAGGGATCAACGGGCAAAAAAATGCCCGCCGCATCGCTGCGGCGGGCGCTTGATCGCAACTCAGAAGAGAATCAGGCAGCCAGTGCCGACTTCGCTTCCGTCATCTCGTAACCGAGCGCTTCGGCAACCGCGCGATTGGTGATCCGGCCGCGATGGACGTTGAGGCCGTTGCGCAGGTGCGGCTCGTCGGCAAGTGCCTTGAGGCCGCGATCGGCGAGCGCCAGGCCGTAGTGCAGCGTGGCGTTGTTGAGCGCATGCGCCGAGGTGACTGGCACGGCACCCGGCATGTTGGCGACGCAATAGTGGATGATGCCGTCGACCTCGTAGGTCGGGTCGGCGTGGGTGGTGGCGTGCGAGGTCTCGAAGCAGCCTCCCTGGTCGATGGCGACATCGACGAGCACCGCACCCTTCTTCATGCCCGACAGCATTTCACGGCTGACCAGCTTGGGCGCGGCAGCGCCCGGAATGAGCACGGCGCCGATGATGAGATCGGCCGAGAAGCATTCTTCCTCGAGCGCCTCTACCGTCGAGTAGCGCGTGTGGACGCGGCCGGCGAACAGATCGTCGAGCTGGCGCAGACGCGGGATCGAGCGGTCGATGATGCTGACGTCGGCACCGAGACCGGCCGCCATGCGCGCCGCATGCAGGCCGACGACGCCGCCGCCGATAACCGCGACCTTGCCTGGCAGCACGCCCGGCACGCCGCCGAGCAGCACACCACGGCCGCCATAGGCCTTCTGCAGCGCCGTCGCACCCGCCTGGATCGCCAGGCGACCGGCAACCTCGGACATCGGTGCCAGCAGCGGCAGGCCGCCGCGGTCGTCGGTCACTGTTTCATAGGCGACCGCGGTGACACCCGAGCCAAGCAGGCCCTTGGTCTGTTCCGGATCGGGCGCAAGATGCAGATATGTATAGAGGATCTGGCCGTCGCGCAGTTGTGCCCATTCCTTGGGCTGCGGCTCCTTGACCTTCACGATCATGTCGGAGCGGGTGAACACCTCCTCGGCGGTCTTGGCGATCTGGGCTCCTGCCGCGCGATAGGCATTGTCGTCGGCGCCGATGCCTGAGCCTGCGCCGGCTTCGACCAGGACCTCGTGGCCGTGGGCGACATATTCGCGAACCGAACCGGGCGTCAGCCCGACACGGTACTCATGATTCTTGATTTCCTTGGGACAACCTACGCGCATCTTCCTGCTCCTCCGCAGCCATTTTGGCCTTCTCTCCCGATGACGAAGTCAATCACGAATCGTTCCGAATATGTTTGCGAAAACGGTTGCGCTACCATGGGTTGTTCGATAATTTTTGCGTACATCCTCTGTATTATCGAAGGAAATTCGAAGAATGCCGTTAGACAGGATCGATATCGCCATTCTGGACGCGCTTCAGAAGGATGGGCGGATGCCCAACGCGGCATTGGCCGAAAAGATCGGGCTGTCGCAGTCGGCCTGCTCGCGCCGCCTCGACAATCTGGAGAAGTCGGGGATCATCAGCGGCTACCATGCCCGGCTTTCGAATGTCGCGCTCGGCCACCAAATGACAGTGATCGTGCACATCTCGCTGTCTGGGCAGTTCGAGAAGACGCTTTCGGATTTCGAGGTCGCGGTAAAGCGCTGCCCCAACATCCTGTCCTGCCACCTGATGTCGGGTGAATACGACTACATCCTGCGCATCGCTGCCCGCGATCTGCCCGACTACGAGCGCATCCACAAGGAATGGTTGTCGGCGATGCCGCATGTCACCAAGATCAATTCGTCCTTCGCCCTGCGCGAGATTGTCGATCGCACCGTGATGGGGATTAGGCCGGATCTGCTCTGACCCAGGAACAAAGCAGGCTGAAACAGGCAGCATAGCGCTGGCCCAATCCATTCCCCACGCGATGTCGCGAGGCTGTCATGCGAGTCGGCTGGACTCGCGTGAATTTTGGCGCGACATTTGATCTTTGGGACGCCGGCTAAATACTGTCAGTTCATTTCCTGGAGAATGAAAATGTCCAACGTGAATCAACCTGTTTCTCGCCGTTCTTTCCTGGCGGGATCGGCTGCAGCGGGTGCACTGGTAATGCTCCACCCCTTTTCGGCGCGCGCCCAGGCCAACCAGGCGCATCTTCGCATCATGGAAACCACCGACCTGCACGTCCACGTGTTTCCCTATGACTACTATGCCGACAAGCCGAACGACACGATGGGTGTCGCCCGCACCGCCTCGATCATCGATGCCATCCGCACTGAAGCAACCAACTCGATCCTGGTCGACAATGGTGACTTCCTGCAGGGCAATCCGATGGGCGACTACATGGCCTATCAGCGCGGCATGAAGGAGGGCGACGTCCATCCGATCATCAAGGCAATGAACACGCTGGGCTATGATTGCTCGACGCTGGGCAATCACGAGTTCAACTACGGCCTCGACTACATGTTCAAGGTTCTGGCCGGCGCGAACTTCCCGGTCGTCTGCTCCAACCTGACAAAGGGCGAACTGGCCGCCGACGCGACCAAGGACGAGCTGTTCCTCAAGCCTTATGTGATCCTCGACAGGAAGGTGAAGGATGGCTCGGGCGCCGAGCATCCGATCCGCATTGGCTTGATCGGCTTCGTGCCGCCTCAGGTGATGACCTGGGATTCGCGCCATCTCCATGGCAAGGCGATGACCCGCGACATCGTCAAGGCGGCGCAGGCCTGGGTGCCTGAGATCCGCGAGCAGGGCGCCGACATCGTCATCGCACTCTCGCACTCCGGCATGGGCACGCCGCAGGCTGCTGAAAACCTCGAAAACGCCTCCATCCTGCTTGCCGGCGTCAAGGGCATCGATGCGATCGTCACCGGCCATAGCCATCTCGACTTCCCCGGGCCGAAATTCGACAAGGTCGAAGGCCTGGACAACGCCAAGGGCACGATTAACGGCAAGCCGGGCGTAATGGGTGGCTTCTGGGGCTCGCATCTCGGCCTGATCGACCTGTTGCTCGAGCGCGACGGCAAGAGCTGGAAGGTTGTCAGTTCGACCAGCGAGGCGCGGCCGATCTCTAAGCGCGTCGACAAGAAGGTGGTGCCGACTGTTGAAAGCAAGGCTGCTGTCGAGGCTGCAGCCAAGGAAGAGCACGAAGCGACACTCGCATACGTGCGCACGCCCGTCGGCAAGACATCGGCGCCGCTCTATTCCTATTTCGCGCTCGTCGCCGACGACCCCTCGGTCCAGATCGTGAGCCAGGCGCAGATCTGGTACATCAAGGACATGCTCAAGGACACCGAGCACAAGGACCTGCCAGTGCTCTCGGCCGCGGCACCCTTCAAGTCGGGTGGGCGTGGCGGGCCGGACTACTACACCGACGTTCCGGCCGGCGCCGTCGCAATCAAGAACGTCGCCGACCTCTATCTCTACCCCAACACGGTGCAGGCGGTGGCGGTGACCGGCGCTCAGGTAAAGGAATGGCTGGAGATGTCGGCCGGCATCTTCAACAAGATCGAGCCTGGCAAGGCAGACCAGGTGCTGATCAATCCAGACTTTCCGTCCTATAATTTCGACGTCATCGACGGCGTGACCTACAAGATCGACCTGGCGCAGCCGCCGAAATACGATCCGAAGGGGGTAGTCCTCGATGCAAACTCCAATCGCATCGTCGATCTGGCGTTCGAGGGCAAGCCGATTGATCCGGCAGCGAAATTCGTTGTCGCGTCGAACAACTACCGCGCTGGCGGCGGCGGCAATTTCCCCGAGATCAATGCGTCGAAGCTCGTCTTCGAAGCGCCCGACACCAACCGCGACGTGATCGTGCGCTACATCGTCGACCAGGGCACGATCAACCCGTCGGCCGACTCCAACTGGTCGTTCGCGCCGGTTGCGGGTGCTTCGGTGATCTTCGAGACCGGGCCCAAGGCCAAGGACCACATAGCCGAGGTCAAGGCGGTCAAGATCGAGCCAGCTGGCGATGGTACCGAAGGCTTTGCCAAGTACCGCATCACGCTTTGATCTTCGGAAGTTGTTGGGAAGGGCGGCCGGAGCAATCCGGCCGCCCTTGTTTTTTTGCGAATTCAGAGCGCCCGCCGTTGAAGCGCCGGAGCGATCATGTCGAGCGCGTCGGTCGAGATGCCGCCGGAATAGCCGGCCGGTAGTGCGTCGATCACTTTCGGATCGTTCATGCCCTCCGAGAAGCCGCTGCCATGATAGGGCGCGATGAGGAAGACCTCGGTGCCGCTCGCTGCCATCCGGTCCAGGAACCGGTTCGGCCAGCCCCATAGCCATGGTGCAAAGTTCGCCGGCAACAGCATTGCCCGGTTGCGGCAATTGTCAGGCACATAGCCGCTCCAGCCGAGCGCCTGGTAGCGGATCAGGCAGCGCTTCAGGGATTCCTTCGACAGCGTCCTGATATCGGGCAGGGCTTGCTTGACCACCTGCACCGGCCGGTCGCCGCCAAGCACCGCAAGGTCGTCCTGGCGGCTGGGCGGCAAGGCCGCGATGAATGCCGCGAGCCGCTCGCCCTCCTTGGCGTCGTTGCTCTTGACGTTGATGTGGAAACGCTTGTCCGGAAACTCGGCCAGAACCTCGTCGAGCGATGGCAGCAGGCCGACGCCCTGGCCGCGAAAGGGAAAAGTCTTGCCACCGTCTGCCGTGTAGCCGTAGCCGACGTCGAGCTTCTTGAGGTCGGCCATCGAATGCGACCGCGTCTCGCCGGCCCCCTCGGTGCGGCAGTCAACGGTCCAGTCGTGGAACACCGCGAACTTGCCGTCGGTCGTCGGGTGGACGTCGAACTCGATCACATCGGCGCCGCGCTCGAATGCCGCCTTCATCGAACGGAGGGTGTTTTCGAGATAATCATGCCGTGGCGGACGAATGCGCTCGGCGGTGCATGTGTCGCGTTCCAGGCCGGCACTGTCGAACTCCTGCGACAGGCCGCGATGGGCTAGCACGACAGGCTTTCCGGCGGCTCGGTCCGAGAGTAGCGAGGTGTTGTTGAGGTAGATGGCTCCAGCGGCCGTAACGGCCAGGAGTAAGAATATATTGCGTTTGCGCATGCCAGGAAGTCCCTCCGTTGCCCCGACCGAGCAATGATACAGAGGAGCGAGCAGGCATTTTCGCGGCGAAAATGCGCGAATTGAAGACTATTTCAAGAATTAATCAGTGTTGAGGCCCTAGGTGTGTGGAGATGGAAGATTAGCATCGTCAAAAGTATTTCGGATGCTTGATCCAACCGACTTGGCCAGATCATATCCAGGGCAGGGGCGCAGGTCGCCTTCTTTGTCCAATAGAGGTTGTTCTACGCCTTGTAGACCACCTGTCTGACGTCGATATATTCGGCGCGGAAGCCGGCCTCGCAATAATGGAGATAGAATTCCCAGAGCTTCTTGAAGCGATCGTCGAAGCCGAGCGGCACGATACGCTCCCAGGACGACCAGAACCGGGTGCGCCATTCGGCCAGCGTACGGGCATAATCCTGCGGAAAGACGCGCTCGCGCAGATAGTCGAGGCCATGTTCGGCACCGAGCGACTTGAGCAGCGTCGGTGTCGGCAGCATGCCGCCGGGAAAGACGTAGCGCTGGATGAAGTCAGGCCGCTTCCGGTAGATGGGATAAGCCGCCTCATTGATGGTGATGATCTGCAGGCCCGCTGTGCCGCCCGAGGGCAGGCACTGCTTCATCTTGGCGAAGAACGCCGGCCAGTATTTCTCGCCCACCGCTTCGAACATCTCGATCGAGGCGATGCGGTCGTAGCGGCCGGTCTCGTCGCGATAATCCTGCAACTTGAGCTCGACCTTGTCGGAAAGCCCGGCATTGTGGATGCGCTTCTGGGCAAAATCGAACTGCTCGCGGCTGATCGTCAGCCCGGTCACCTTGCAGCCGATCTCGCGCGCTGCAAACTCGGCGAAGCCGCCCCAGCCACAGCCGATTTCCAGCACATGGTCGTTGGGACCGATGCCGGTGTCGCGCGCCAGCGCCCGGTACTTTTCGGTCTGCGCACCGGCCAGATCGTTGGCGCCGGTTGCAAACAGCCCCGACGAATAGGTCATGCTCGGGTCGAGCCACTGGCTGTAGAAGGCGTTGCCAAGGTCGTAGTGGGCGGAGATGTTCTTCTTCGAGCCGGTGCGGGTGTTGTCGTTGAGCCAGTGGCGAATGCGCTGGATGGTGGTCAGCAGCCAGCTGGCGCCGCCGGCGACACCTTCGCCGGCTTCACTGTTGACCACGAACAACTCGAGGAAGCTGGTGACGTCAGGGCTGTCCCAGTCGCCGTCGATGTAGGATTCGGCGACACCGATTGTGCCGCCGCTGAAAGCGCGCGAAGGCAGTTTCCAATTGTGGAGAACAATCTCCGCTTCCGGTCCCGGCGCCTTGCCGCCGACCAGGATGCTGCGTCCGTCCGGCATCTTCACCTTGAGCGAACCACGCGGCAGATGCAGCGCTGCTGACAGCGCCATGCGCACGCGCGCCGGCAAACCTCTGGCAAAGTCCGCGACGTTGCCCTCGTGAAGCTTCGTCACGCCGTGATTCGTCAAACCATCCGAGTTCCGCTGGGCCATCTCGACGTCCCAATTTGCTGCCCGGTACGGCGTGTCGGGCCCGTTGCTCCAAGCTTTTGCACCGCTTTTTCCCTGTCGGAGCGCGCCGCCGGACGCATCTCCGGCCAGCTCGCGGTCGACTTGGCGAGGGGCCGCCAAGACTTCCGCGTGCTGCGGTGAATCTGTCGTGATCTTCACCGTCAAAATCTCGAACTTCAAGTGACATCTGGCAAGCGCTGATATGCCAGACGCGACCCGTGGGGATCTGCCGATTCCAATCCCGCATCGCGTCGATTCCCTTTGTTATTAGGCATCTCTAATGCTCTAAGGTGAGCCCATGGCGCGCACCGTTTCCGGAGCTTCCGGCGCCACTGCAGGGAGGGCATCAAATTCGCTACGTCATCGCGATAATGTGCGTCGCCTTGTTCCTGATATGGGACATTCTCTACAACCACGGCGATGCGACCGCCAAAGGCGTACGCGAGCTGCATCGCATCGTCAGGATGGTCACGGACTGACAGATCTGCTGCCCGATCCCTGCTGCTGCCTTTTGCCCGATTGACGCCGGCTGAAAGCCGACCCAAAAGGCGCCAGCGAAAGCAGCAGAAGGAGTCGCGGCTTGATCCGGCACATCGTGTTTTTCAGTGCGCGGCAGAAACAGGACGTCGAGATGATCCGTGAGGAATTGTCGGCGCTTGGCAACATTCCGCACTCGACGGTCTTCGAAGTGACCGTCAACACCAAGGTCGACTGGTACTCCGACGAGATCGACATCGTCGTCTATGCTGAGTTTGCCGACCAGGCAGCGCTGGACGCCTACAAGGCCCATCCGCTTTACGACAGGACGACGCAGCGCGTGCGTCCGATGCGCGAACTGCGCTTTTCGGCTGACGTTGTCGCCGCGTAACAAAAAACGCGCTCCGGGAGGCCCGAAGCGCGTTCCTGAATTTCCGGAAATTATGCCTTCTTGGCGCGGCCGCGTGTCTTGGCCGGTGCAGCCACTGCCTTGGTCGCAGCTGCAGCCTTGCGACCGAGGCCAAGTGACTTGGCCAGCTGCGAGCGCGCGGCAGCATAGTTAGGCGCGACCATCGGATAATCGGCCGGCAGGCCCCACTTGGCGCGGTATTCCTCGGGCGTCAGCCTGAAATGCACCGAGAGATGGCGCTTCAGCGACTTGAACTTCTTCCCGTCTTCCAGGCAGACGATGTAATCAGGGTGGACCGAGCGCTTCGGGTTCACCGCCGGCTGCTGGGCTTCGGCGGGCTCCTCGGCCGGCTGGTCGAGCGACAGGATCGACGCGTTGATGCTGGCGATCAACTCTGGCAGGCCAGTTGCAGGAACCTTGTTGTTCTCTACATAGGCGCTGACGATATGGGCAGTCAGTCCTAGGATGTCGATCTTGCTATCACTTGTCATCGGCCGTCTCTCCGGGCAGTATTAAAAGCAAACTATGAGTCTAACCATTTGCTGAGCCGTATATCGGTGCAAATGGGTTCGGACGGCAAGCAAAATAATCTCACAAATTGAAGACCCCGACCGGCGAATGCTGATCGGGGTCTTTTACATCAGAAAAATGGAAGATTAGAAAAAGCCCTTACGCTGCCACCAACCGCCTTTTTTAGGCTTGGCTTCGCCAGATGCGGCTTCTTCGGTCTCGACGACCGAGGTCACAACCGGCGTCGCAGGCGCGACCGGCGCTGCGGCAGGGGCTTCGGAGACGACGTCATCCTCGGCCGGAGCGGCGGCAGCCTTGCGGCGTGGCGCACGCGGCTTTGCCGCCTTCTTCTCGGGCTTCGCTTCGGCTTCAGGTGCAGCAGCTTCGGCAACAACCTCGGCAGTGGGAGCCTCTGCAGCCACTTCAGCTTCGGCCTCTGCCTTCTTGGCCTTGGCCGAGCGGCGCGGCGCCTTCTTCGGCTTGGCTTCGACGACAGCTTCCGGCTCGTCAGCGGCAACTTCGACCGTCACCACTTCTGCGGTCACGACTTCGCTTGCAGCAGTATCGGCGGCGGCGTTTTCGTCGGGTGCGATCTGTTCGCTGCCTTCCGCCGACTGCTCTTCGTCTTCCTTGCGGTTGCGCTTGCCGCCACGCTTGCCGCGACGCCGCTTCTTGGCAGCGGCATCTTCGGCCGCGGTCGCGTCGACAGCGGCGATCTCACCAGCTTCCTCGGTAACTACGGCCTCAACGGCGACGTCCTCTTCGCCATCCTCGGCTTCGTTGGCTTCGCCAGCGGCGACGGCACCTTCCGGCGGCGCGCCATGCTCGCGGTCGCGATCACGACCGCCACGGCGACGCCGGCGCTTGCGGCGCTTGCGGTCATGCTGCTCGCCGCCTTCGGCTGCTGCTGCAGGCTGCGGCGCGCGCGCTGGCTGTGCCTCGACAACGACGGTCTCTTCTTCCTCTTCGACGATCTCGTCTTCGATTTCCTCGGGCTCTTCATAGACCGGGGCTGCGACGGGCAGGGCGAAGTTCGCCGGCTTCTCGGCGATGGCGCCGCGGAAGATGGCGTGGTTCTGCGAACCGACGCTGTCGTCTGCTTCGAGCGTGATCGTCACCCCGAAGCGGTTTTCGAGATCGACCAGCGTCGAGCGCTTGTGGTTGAGCACGTAGAGCGCGGTCGCCACCGGCGTCTTGACGGTGATGTGGCTGCGCGAGTCCTTGAGCAGGAACTCTTCGATGGCACGCACGACCTGCAGCGCCACCGAGGAGTCCGAACGGACATGGCCGGTGCCACCGCAATGCGGGCAGGGCTTCATCGTCGATTCGAGCACGCTGGCACGGATGCGCTGGCGCGACATCTCCATCAGGCCGAAATGCGAGATGCGGCCGACCTGGATGCGGGCGCGATCGTTCTTCAGGCAATCCTTGAGCTTCTTTTCGACCGCACGGTTGTTGCGGTTCTCCTCCATGTCGATGAAGTCGATGACGATCAGGCCGGCAAGGTCGCGCAGCCTGAGCTGGCGAGCGACTTCCTCGGCGGCTTCAAGGTTGGTGTGGAGAGCCGTCTCCTCGATCGAGTGCTCCTTGGTGGAGCGCCCGGAGTTGACGTCGATGGCAACCAGCGCTTCGGTCTGGTTGATGATGATGTAGCCACCGGACTTCAGCGTCACCTGCGGCTGAACCATACGCTCGAGCTGCGATTCGATGCCGCTGCGCACGAAGATCGGCGTGATGTCGCGATAGGGCTGGACGACCTTGGCATGGCTGGGCATCAGCATGCGCATGAAGTCCTTGGCCTCGCGGTAGCCGTCCTCGCCGGCGACGAGAACCTCGTCGATGTCCTTGTTGTAGAGGTCACGCACCGATCGCTTGATCAGGCTGCCTTCCTCATAGACCAGTGCTGGGGCCGTCGACTGTAGCGTCAGGCTGCGGACGTTCTCCCACAGGCGCATCAGATATTCGTAGTCGCGCTTGATCTCGGCCTTGGTGCGGCTTTCACCTGCGGTGCGCAGTATGACGCCCATGCCCTTCGGCACCTCGAGATCGGCAACAACTTCCTTGAGACGCTTGCGGTCCTGGGCGTTGGTGATCTTGCGCGAAATGCCGCCGCCGCGCGCCGTATTGGGCATCAGCACCGAATAACGGCCGGCGAGCGACAGATAGGTCGTCAGAGCAGCGCCCTTGTTGCCGCGCTCTTCCTTCACCACCTGGACCAGCAGGATCTGGCGGCGCTTGATGACTTCCTGGATCTTGTAGTGGCGGCGAACCGGCTTGCGGCGGTTGCGCACCTCTTCGAGCGCGTCTTCGGCGCCGACAGACTCGATCTCGTGGTCGTCGTGGTGGGCCGAGTGCACTTCCTCGATCACACCGCCGTTTTCGTTTTCGGTGACGGTCGGCGCGGGCGCCCGTTCGGACACGACGTCGGCATCGACCGATGCGGCGATCGATGTCGGCTCACGCTCGTCGGAACCGCCATTGCCCTCATGGGCATGCACTTCGACAGCCGACTCGTCGCCGTTGGCATCGGAAGCGTCGCTTGCCGCGATCGATTCGCCATCGTCCTCGGAGGACGAGCTGTCGTCGTCGCCCGAGCCCTCGGGCTTGTTCTCGTCGTTGCGGCCGCGGTTCTTGCCGCCGCGCCGCCTGCGGCGTCCACGGTTGCGATCCTGGCTCTTGCTCTCGTCGCCTTCGTTGTCTTCGTCTTCCTCGTCCTCGGCTTCTTCCGCCTCGGCGCGCAGCAGCGCCTGCCGATCGGCAACCGGGATCTGGTAATAGTCGGGATGGATTTCGCTGAAGGCGAGGAAGCCGTGACGGTTCCCGCCATACTCGACAAAGGCAGCCTGGAGAGACGGCTCAACCCGCGTTACGCGGGCGAGGTAGATGTTTCCTTTGAGCTGCTTCTTGTCCTGTGATTCGAAATCAAATTCTTCAATACGGTTACCGCGAACTACGACAACCCGTGTTTCCTCCGGGTGGGAGGCGTCTATCAGCATCTTGTTGGGCATTATTTGTCCTCCCGGCAGCCGTCAGCTGCGGCCTGCGGGAACTCGTCCGCCGCCGTGGGTTTGCTGATGTGAGGGTGCCGGATGATTTTGCGCCCGCCGGTCGCAGCCAAAACGCCATGGCGGTGCCGCCCGCTGCCGTGATGGCGCGGTTACCTGCGGACCTGTCCATGATTGCGTCTGTGGCCAATGCGTGACCTTGCGGAACCTTGTTTCAAATCTAAGCCCGGGAATCCGGACCAGCTACTTTGCTCTTACAGAGCCGGCGCGGAATAGTGTCCGGCCGTTTTTCTCACGCAGTCGCTACCCCGCCACGGGCCGCGCCTGCGAATCTCGTCGCGATCACTGAAACTGTCTCTGTTGTGAGCCGGGCCATCGCTCGTCGCGTGGTTCCCTAGCGGAAGGCGCTGGGGGCGCGGGCCCTGGATTGCAGTGATCCAATGTCGCTTTTATGATTTGGCGAGACTGAGCGCAACCCCGATTTCCGACGCCGGCAAAGGCGGGAGCGACAACGTCGGGGGGAGCATTCCGACAAAGACTCGGTTAACCTTCTCTGGTTACCACTCGTTAATCGAGGGGCTGCGTATTCGGCCTGCGATTGGTGGCGGTGTGCAATGACTGCACACCTGCTTTTTGGAGCGGCAAGACTGAGATGTGGCCTGCGGCATTGACTGGCAAGAGCTTCCCGTTTGGGAGCATCCAGCCCGGCGGCGCGGTACGCCGCGCGATGTTCGCGCTTTTGGCGTTCCTCACTGTCTTTGCCGGTATCGATTGCCAGCCGGTTTGTGCCGCAGAGACGATCAAGACGCTCGACTACAAGATGGCAGGCGACGCGACTCATATGCGCATCGTCATGAATTTCGACAAGGAGCCGGAACCGAAGTGGTTCCTGCTGCGCAGCCCGCATCGCCTTGTCGTCGATCTTCCCGATGCCACTCTTGCGATCGACGCCAAGGACCTCAAGCCGCGCGGCCTGATCAAGAGCGTACGTTATGGCCCGTCGGGCGAGGGCGCTTCGCGGCTGATCGTGACCTCGAAGGGACCGTTTAACGTAGAGAAGGTCGACATCCTCAAGAATGAAGACGGCTCCGGTTATCGCCTGGTCGCCGACATCGCCGCCGCCTCCGAGCGTGAGTTCGACGCGGCGCTCGCCATCCAGGCCGAGACGACTGGCTCGACGACACCTAAGACGGACAGGCTCGGCAAGATCGCGCATCGCGGCGACCGCCCGTTCACCATCGTGCTCGATCCAGGCCATGGCGGCATCGACGGTGGTGCCGAAGGCCTGAACGGAACGGTCGAAAAGACGGTCACGCTCGCCTTCGCCAAGGAGCTGCAGGCCAAGCTTGCTTCTAACAGCGCCTACAAGGTCGTTCTGACCCGCGAGGGCGACGAGTTTCTCCGCCTCGACGACCGCGTCCGCATAGCCCGCCAGCAGGAAGCCGACCTGTTCATTTCGATCCATGCCGATACGATCAGGCTCAAGGGTATCCGCGGCGCGACCGTTTATACCGTGTCGGACAAAGCATCGGATGCTGACGCACAGGCGCTGGCCGATCGCGAAAACCTGTCCGACCAGCTGGCCGGCGTCGATGTTGCTGAAGAAGACCACGCGGTCTCCGACATTCTCGTCGATCTGATCCGGCGCGAGACGCACGGCTTTTCGACGCGTTTTGCGCGCTCGCTGGTCGGCGAGCTGTCGCCGACAGTCGGCATGATCAACAATCCGCATCGTTCGGCTGGTTTCCGGGTGCTCAAGGCGCCCGATGTGCCGTCGGTCCTCGTTGAGCTCGGTTATCTCTCCAACCCCGAGGACGAAGAGCAGCTGCGCAGTGCTGATTGGCGGGAGAAGGCCGCGACGAGCATTTCGAAGGCCGTGGCAGCCTTTGTCGCCGAAAGGGGCGCCACCGGCGGCTGACTGCGTTTCTTTGGCTGGCATTGCCGACAAGCGGTGGAACGGGCATTTCTAGTGTTTTCGGCCAGAATCTTTGGCGCGTGCGGGCTGTTGCCGTATTTTGTCCACAACCGCGCGACATGGGTGGCCGATAGCGGATCGGGACAATACCTGCAGCTTGCGATGATGGCGGGTTGGTTTAGGGAATCCCCGGACCTTGTACTGGAGCGGGCATGATTCGTCTTATCGGCTATTTCTTCGGCATCGGCACGACGCTTGCGCTCGTCGTCGCGGCTGGCGTTGCGCTCTATCTCGGCCAGCTGACCAAGGAACTCCCCGATTACGAGGTGCTCGCCAAATACGAGCCGCCGGTGACGACGCGTGTCCACGCCTCCGACGGCGCGCTGATGGGCGAGTTCGCGCGCGAGCGCCGGCTGTATCTGCCGATCCAGGCCGTGCCCGATCGCGTCAAGGCAGCCTTCCTGTCCGCTGAAGACAAGAATTTCTACAATCACCCCGGCATCGACGTGACCGGCCTCGGCCGCGCCGTGCTGACCAACTTCCAGAATTTCGGTTCCGGCCGCCGCCAGGTCGGCGCGTCGACCATCACCCAGCAGGTCGCCAAGAACTTCCTTCTGAGCTCGGACCAGACCTATGAGCGCAAGATCAAGGAAATGGTTCTGGCCTTCCGCATCGAGCAGGCTTACTCGAAGGACCGTATCCTCGAGCTCTACGTCAACGAGATCTTCTTCGGCCTCGGCGCCTACGGCATTGCCGGTGCCGCGCTGACCTATTTCGACAAGTCGGTCAACGAACTGACCGTCGCTGAAGCCGCCTATCTCGCCGCGCTGCCGAAAGGCCCGTCGAATTATCATCCGTTCAAATATGCCGACCGTGCCATCGAGCGCCGCAACTGGGTGGTCGACCAGATGGTCACCAATGGCTACGTGTCGCGCGAAGAAGGCGACAAGGCCAAGGCCTCGCCGCTCGGCGTGACGCCGCGCCGGACCGGCACCTATGTCTTCGCCGGCGAGTACTTCACCGAGGAAGTGCGCCGCGAGTTGATCGCACGTTACGGCCAGGACGCGCTTTACGAGGGCGGCCTGTCGGTACGCACGACGCTCGATCCGAAGCTGCAGGCGATGGCGCGCAAGGCCATGCAGTCCGGCCTTGAGAAGTACGACCGCCTGCGCGGCTATCGCGGCCCGGTCAAGAACATCGACATCTCGGGCGACTGGGGCACCGCACTCGGCGAGGTCAAGGCGCTGGACGACATTCCTGAGTGGCGTCTGGCCGTGGTGCTCGACGCCACGAAGACCGGTCTCGATATCGGCCTGCAGCCCAAGCGCGAGATATCAGGCGCGCTGTCCAAGGACCGCGAGACGAGCACCGTGTCGAAGGACGACATGAGCTTTGCCATGCGCTACGTCGCCGATGGCAAGCGCGTGAAGGCCAATTCGCCGTCCGAAGTGCTGAAGACCGGCGACGTGATCTATGTCGAGAAGAACGAAGGCGACAGCTATGCGCTACGCCAGGTGCCTGAAGTGTCGGGCGGCCTCGTCGCCATGGATCCGCACACCGGCCGCGTGCTTGCCATGGTCGGCGGCTTCTCCTACTCGCAGTCGGAGTTCAACCGCGCGACCCAGGCGATGCGCCAGCCAGGCTCGGCCTTCAAGCCGTTCGTCTACGCGGCGGCGCTCGACAATGGCTACACGCCGGCATCGGTGATCATGGACGGCCCGATCACCATTCAGTCGGGCAACACCACCTGGACACCGAAGAACTATGACGGCAAGGCCGCTGGTCCCTCGACCTTGCGCGCCGGCATCGAGCGTTCGCGCAACCTGATGACGGTGCGCCTCGCCAACGACATGGGCATGAAGACGGTTGCCGAATATGCCGAACGGTTCGGTGTCTACGATAAGCTGGCGCCGTACCTGCCGATGGCGCTGGGCGCGGGCGAAACCACCGTCATGCGCATGGTCTCGGCCTATGCCGTGATGGCCAATGGCGGCCGCCAGATCAAGCCGTCGCTGATCGACCGTATCCAGGACCGCTACGGCAAGACGGTGTTCAAGCATGACGAGCGCGGCTGCGAAGGCTGCGTCGCCACCGAATGGGCCAATCAGCCCGAGCCGGAACTGGTCGACAATTCCGAGCAGGTGCTCGACCCGATGACCGCCTACCAGATCACCTCGATGCTGGAAGGCGTCGTGCTGCGCGGTACGGCAACGACGCTGCTGTCGCTCAATCGTCCCATCGCCGGCAAGACCGGAACGACCAACGACGAGAAGGATGCCTGGTTCGTCGGCTATACGCCGAACCTCGTTGTCGGCCTGTACATGGGCTACGACAAACCGCAGGGGCTCGGCAAGGGTACGACGGGTGGCGGTCTCGCTGCGCCGGTGTTCAAGGATTTCATGACGACAGCACTCGAAGGCACGCCCAAGAGCGACTTCGTCGTGCCAGCCGGCATGAAGCTGATCTCCATCGATCGCAAGACCGGCATGCAGGCAGGCGAAGGCGCGCCAGGCACCATCATGGAAGCCTTCAAGCCGGGCACCGGACCCGCCGACAGCTATTGGGTCATCGGCATGGGTGAAGACGGCACCAATGGCTACGGCGAAGCGCTGTCGCCACAGGCCAGCAAGGCCATCAGCGAAGGCGGCGGCGGCCTCTACTAGGATTGCCATTCGCCGGCATCCGCCGGAACTTCGACGGGACTGACAAATGCGCGTGGCTTGGCCGCGCGCATTTTTGTTTGCGCGCGCGTTGTTCACTTGAAAATACCCAAATAGTTATATAGCCTTATGGTTATTGAGAACGCGTACGCGTCACGACATGGTGGGTGCATGCCAGGCCGGCCGGTGATGGCGCGACGCTTGAAATGTCAGCGAGGAGAAAATGATGCAGAAGATCAGCCCGTTCCTGTGGTTCGACTACCAGGCCGAAGAGGCGGTGACGTTTTACATGTCGGTGTTCAAGAACTCCAAGATCGGCAAGGTGACGCGTTATGGCGAGGCGGGGCCGGGGCCTGCCGGCAGCGTCATGGTTGCCGAGTTTGAGCTTGAGGGGCTGCATTTCACCGCGCTGAACGGCGGCCCGATGTTCAAGTTCACTGAAGCGATTTCGATGAGCATCGACTGCAAGGACCAGGCAGAGGTCGACCACTTCTGGAACAAGCTGTCCGACGGCGGCCAGCCAGGTCAATGCGGTTGGCTGAAGGACAAGTTCGGGCTTTCGTGGCAGGTCATTCCCGAGGCATTGCCGCGACTGCTCGGCGATGACGATGGCGCCAAGGCGGGCCGGGTCATGCAGGCGATGCTGCAGATGACCAAGATCGATGTCGCCAGGCTTGAAGCCGCCTATGCCGGCTAGGCAATCGACACTGTCGCAAGACGAATGGGCAGGGCTGACGGCGCCTGCCCATTTTGCTTTACAGGGGGCGACCTCATCCCTATGTTCCGCGCGGATTCAACAGCCGCCTTCGGGCGCGAAACAAGCAAAAAGAAGCAATCTCCATGCGCGCGGAAACGCAGAACATCGTCGACGAAATCAGGCAGGCCATAAGCCTGCTGAGGAGGCATCTTTGACTGGGATCAGGCGATAAAGCGGCTTGATTACCTGAATATGCGGGCAGAGGACGGCAACCTCTGGAACGACCCGCAGGAAGCCCAGAAGCTGATGCGCGAGCGCCAGTCGCTCGATGACAGCATCAAGGCCATCAAGGGCCTGAGCCAGGCGCTGGACGACAATATCGGCCTGATCGAAATGGGCGAGGAAGAAGGCGACGCTGACATCATCAGCGAGGCCGAGACCGCCATTCGTTCGCTGGCCGGCGAGATCCGGGCGCGCCAGATCGAGTCGCTGCTGTCGGGCGAAGCCGACCAGAACGACACCTATCTCGAAGTCCACGCCGGTGCTGGCGGCACCGAGAGCCAGGACTGGGCCAACATGCTTTTGCGCATGTACACCCGCTGGGCCGAGCGTCGCCGCTTCAAGGTCGAGGTGCTGGAAGTCCATGACGGCGAAGAAGCCGGCATCAAGTCTGCCACGCTGCTGATCAAGGGCCACAATGCCTATGGCTGGCTGAAGACGGAATCGGGCGTCCATCGCCTGGTCCGCATTTCGCCTTACGACAGCAACGCGCGCCGCCACACCTCGTTCTCGAGCATCTGGGTCTATCCGGTGGTCGACGATTCGATCGAGATCGACGTCTCGGAATCGGATGTGCGCATCGACACCTACCGCTCCTCGGGCGCTGGCGGCCAGCACGTCAACACCACCGACTCGGCGGTGCGTATCACGCACATCGCCACCGGCATTGCGGTTGCCTGCCAGGCCGAGCGTTCGCAGCACAAGAACAAGGCCAAGGCTTGGGAAATGCTGCGCTCGCGTCTCTACGAGGAAGAGCTGAAGAAGCGCGAAGCCATCGCCAACGCGACGGAATCGGCCAAGACCGACATCGGCTGGGGTCACCAGATCCGCTCCTACGTGCTCCAGCCCTACCAGCTGGTCAAGGATCTGCGCACCGGCGTCGAAAGCACCAGCCCGTCCGACGTTCTCGACGGCGACCTCGACGACTTCATGGAAGCGTCGCTGTCGCAGCGCATCGAGGGCGGGGCAGGGCAGGCGGTCGCCGACCTCGACTAGCCTTTACGGCATCACCCGGTCATCGCTAAAGCGTGATGACCGGGCCGCCAGTCGACGGAACGTTTCGGGTAAGATTTCGTTAAGCGTGCGGGAGCAGGATTCGCTTGGGAGGTAATCTCAGGGGATGACGCTATGCGTCCAGAAAACCTCCGCCTGCGCCGATACACCTTGGCAGTGTCCGCACTAGCGCTGATCTCGCTCGGCACGCCACCTGCCTTTTCCCACGATGCGCCGAAAGGCTGGACTTATCCCTTTGCCTGCTGCTCCGGCTATGACTGCCGCGAGGTGCCGAAGAAGGCGATCAGCGAGCGGCCGCAAGGCTATGTCATCGAGGGCACCGGCGAAGTGGTGACCTACCAGGATGCGCGGATCCACGATTCGCCCGACGGCCAGTACCACTGGTGTTCGGTGGCCGGCGCTGATGACAGCGAGACCATCTGCCTGTTCGTGCCGCCGAAGTCCTACTGACAATGCTGACAGCTGTCCTGCTGACACCAGCGTGTCAGCAGCTACTCGCTATGGTGGCCCGTCGCAGAATGGCGACCCAAATGACATGCGAGGAATACCAAGATGGTGATCAAGGGCAGCTGCCACTGCAAGGCAACGACGTTCGAGGTGGCCGAGGCGCCGGAGACGGTGACCAGGTGCACCTGTACCTTCTGCTCCAAACGCGGCGCGCTCTGGGCCTATTACACACCTGCCCAGTTCAAGCTCACCAGTCCGCCGGAAAACGTCTCGGTCTACGCGCGCGATTCGACTGTGGTGAAGCACGGCTTCTGCGCCATCTGCGGCTGCGGCACCTTCACCGAGACGCCCGACTGGTCGACCGGCGAGCCGGATTTCGGCAATCCCAAGGTCAGCGTCAATGCGCGCCTGTTTGACGACTTCGACCTCGACAGGATCGAGGTCGTGGTGATCGACGGCAAGAACCTCTGGTAGCCGGCCAATTTGTCGTGCAGGCAGGCCTAAGTTTGCCCGTTTGCCACTGCTTCCGTTCCGTTTTTCGCCGTATTTCATGCTACAAGGCCGGTGAAGGGCTTTGCGCGGAGCGCCATTGCGTTCCGCGGTACGGAGAGGGACATATCCTTATGAAGAAGACAGTGATTTTCGCGCTGGCGGGCAGCATGTTTGTCGGCGCCTGCACGACCGATCCTTATACCGGCCAGCAGAAGGTTTCCAACGCCGCCGCAGGCGCTGGTATCGGCGCGCTCGCCGGTGCTGGCCTCGGCCTGCTCGCCGGTGGCAATGACCGCCGCAACGCGCTGATCGGTGCCGGTGTTGGCGCGCTCGCCGGCGGCCTCGCAGGCGGCTACATGGACAGGCAGGAATCCGAGCTGCGTGCCCAGCTTCAGGGCAGTGGCGTCAGCGTCACCCGCGCCGGCGACCAGATCATCCTGAACATGCCGTCGAACATCACCTTCGCCACGGATCAGGACGCGGTGAAGGCCGGCTTCTACAACACCCTGAACTCGGTGGCGCTGGTGCTCAAGAAGTTCAACCAGACCACCGTTGATGTGTTCGGCCACACCGATTCGACCGGCGGCGACCAGCACAACTTCGACCTGTCGCAGCGCCGTGCACTGTCGGTCGCGAACTATCTCGGTGCCCAGGGTGTCGATTCGCGCCGCTTTGCCGTCACCGGTTTCGGTGCGACCCGTCCGATCGCGTCCAACGCGACCTCGGAAGGCCGTGCGCAGAACCGCCGCGTCGAAATCCAGCTGTCGCCGCTCACCTGAGTGGCGAGCAAGTCGGACCCACTAACAAAACGGCCCCTTGTGGGCCGTTTTTCATATGGTGTGTTCGCCACTCGGTGTGTTCGCCACTCTATGGGAGTGAGGCGTAGGCTATGAATCCGCGCCGGCTCTTCCGTAAGTCCGGTTCGGCTAAGCACCAAAAGAAAATGGCCCCTTGAGGGGCCATCTTTCGTTGAGGTGCGGTGCACTCAGACGTTGGTTGCGATCAGCATGAAGGCTGGCATGTCGTCGCCGAAGCCGACGGTGCGGTCGTCGTCTTCCTCGCGCTGGTGGCGGCGGTTGCCGCGATGATCGTCGCGGCGCGGCCTGTCTTCATGCTCGCGCTGCTTGCGATCGGCATTGCCGTTCCGGATTGTGTCCTTGCGTTCGCGGCGCTCGTTGATGTCGGCAACGACGTTGTCGACAGGCACCTCGGCTGCCACGACGGCGACGGCCTGGGCAACTGGTGCTTCTTCACGCGGCTTGCGATCACGGTCACGCTCGCGGCCTGGCTTGTCCTTGCCACCGGCGCGACGTGGCGCGCCACGGCCGCGGCGCGGAGCCTCGTCGTCGCCTTCGCTGGCAATGACAGTCGACAGGTCACCGTCGTGCCATTCCACCTCCAAGCCGGTCAGCCGCTGGATAGCGTCGACATACTTGGTGTCGGACTTGGTAACGATGGTGAAAGCCTTGCCAAGGCGTCCGGCACGGCCGGTGCGGCCAATGCGGTGGACATAGTCTTCGGCGTGGATCGGCACGTCGTAGTTGAAGACGTGGCTGACTTCGGGAATGTCGAGACCACGCGCTGCAACGTCGGAGGCAACCAGCAGCTTCAGTTTGCCGTCACGGAAGCCGGCAAGCATCGCCATGCGCGCGCGCTGGTCCATGTCGCCGTGCAATGCGCCAGCGTCATAGTCGTGCTTGACCAGCGAACGGAACAGCTCTGAAACATCGACCTTGCGGTTGCAGAAGATGATGGCGTTCTTGATCGCATCGCCTTCGGCATTGATCAGCTTGCGCAGCGTTTCGCGCTTGTCCCACGGCTTGGGGCCTGATTTGACGAGGCGCTGCGTAATGTTGGTGCTGGTCGACGCAGCCTTGGAAACCTCGACGCGGATAGGCGCGTGCAGGAACTGTTCGGTCAGCTTGGTGATCTCCGGCGGCATCGTCGCCGAGAAGAACAGCGTCTGACGCGTGAACGGGATCAGCTTGCAGATGCGCTCGATGTCGGGAATGAAGCCCATGTCGAGCATGCGGTCGGCTTCGTCGATGACGAGGATCTCGACACCGGTCAGCAACAGCTTGCCGCGCTCGAAATGGTCGAGCATGCGGCCGGGCGTGGCGATCAGGACATCTGCGCCGCGCTCGAGCTTCTTTTCCTGCTCGTCGAACGACACGCCACCGATCAGAAGCGCGATGTTGAGCCGGTGGTTCTTGCCGTACTTGACGAAGTTTTCTTCGACCTGGGCGGCGAGTTCGCGCGTCGGTTCGAGGATCAGCGTGCGCGGCATGCGCGCCCGGGCACGGCCCTTTTCAAGGCGCGTCAGCATTGGCAGCACGAAGGATGCCGTCTTGCCGGTACCCGTCTGGGCGATGCCAAGCACGTCCTTGCCCTGCAGTGCGTGCGGGATCGCACCTGCCTGGATCGGCGTGGGCTGGGTGTAGCCCGCGTCGGTGACTGCGGAAAGGACCTTCGGCGAAAGGCCGAGGTCTGCGAAGGTCAACGCTTCTGGAGCGGTCTGAGTGTCTTCGGACAAGTTTGTTGGCTGTCTTTGCTCGTTCAAGGGCGCGGCACGCTGGCCACGACAGGCGCAAACCGCCTGCAATATGCCGCAACGCGATAGGCGTAAGTGCGCGATTTGTCAACTCAAACTGGCACACACGCGGCGATTGCAGCTGATTACTTCCAGCTGTGGCCCAATGGTCAGTACTTGAATTGCTCGGCCAGGATGCGTTCGCTCCAGGAATGGCCGGGGTCGAACAGCAGGGTTGCGGTGTGGCTTGCGGATTCCCGGACCTCGACCGACACCACCGACTTGACCTCGGTGTGGTCGGCGACCGCGTTCACCGGACGCTTCTGCTCTTCCAGTATGTCGAAGCGGACCACAGCCGTCTTGGGCAATAGCGCGCCGCGCCAGCGGCGTGGCCTGAACGGGCTGACCGGGGTCAAGGCCAGAAGCGGCGCATCGAGCGGCAGGATCGGGCCGTGGGCCGACAAATTGTAAGCAGTGGATCCGGCGGGCGTTGCCACCATGACGCCGTCGCAGATCAGTTCGTCGAGCCTGACCTTGCCGTCGACCGAAATGCGCAGGCGCGCAGCCTGGTAGGATTGGCGCAGCAGCGACACCTCGTTGATCGCCAGCGCTTCTCTTGAAGTGCCGGTGTCGTCGACGGTCACCATTTCAAGCGGCCGGATGGTTTCGGCAACCGCTGCCGCAAGACGTTCGGGCAGGGCGCCTTCGCGATACTCGTTCATCAGGAAGCCGACAGTGCCACGATTCATCCCGTAGACGCGCTTGCCGGTGCTCATCGTCTCGCGCAACGTCTGCAGCAGAAAACCGTCGCCGCCGAGTGCCACGACGATGTCGGCCTGTTCATGAGGCATCTGGCCGTAGCGCTGGGCAAGCCGCTTGGCGGCGGCATCCGCCTCCGCCGTGCCTGACGATGCGAACGAAAATGTCAGCGACTTGGCGTCCATGTGCTCCCTGGCGGCGGTCCGAACGCCGATGCCGGCCGCCGGCACCGGGGTAGCATGTGGCTTTGCCGAAGCAAAGGGAGAGGCATGGTTGCAGTGTCAGCGCTTGTTGCGCCAACCCATGCTCAACCGCCTGCTGCTTTGATGATCACGCACAGGCCGCTGCGCGTCTCTTCCTTGGACGTCACCTGACCCGGTTGGACGTTGAAGATGGCGTTGACCAGTGTGCCGCCGCCCTGGCTGCGGGCAACGACACGCAGGGTCTGGACCCGGCCGCTGCCAGACCCGTCCTGGACGGCGTCGATGGCTCCGAGTTCCTTGTTGACGGTTATGCCGGAAAAACCTTCGGCGGCGACCGCCTGCGCTAGGCGCTTCAAGGCGTCGGCCTGCTTGACCTTGGGAAATGACTGCGAGCTTTTGTAGGAGACCACCGTGACCAGCGGAATGCCGCTGACCTTGAAGTTCTTCTCGCAGCTCTGCGCCTGGGCGAGGGAAATGCCAGCCAGTGTGAAGATCGACGCCAGCAAGGTGTGTTTTAGCATTTGCTACTCCAAGGCAGCCTGTTTTCTGTTCGGTCGCATACTCGGACGCCGAAGTTGTTGAGGTCAAGTGTACGCTTCAACGAGTGTTTCGGGCTTCTTTGCCAGCGTTGCATTAGCATTCGCGCATAATCATGCGCGACGATTGCAAGACAACTCGGGTTGGAAACATTAAGCTTCAAACACTATGCATCGTTGCGAGAGCCGGATCGGAAGTAGCAAGGGTGCGTCGTTGTGTGGAAGATCGCGTTCAAGGCCAGCCTGGTCACCATCGCCGTTATCCTCGTGACCCAGGTCGTTTCGTTTTCGATCCGTCATTCGGCCGGCCAGTCTTTCACCGCATTCGTCTTCGCGATGAACTCCATCCTGCCGGTAATGACGGCGTTTCCCGCGGCCTTCCTGATCTTCTGGCAGAATGAAAAGCTCAGCCGCGCGCTTGCACAACTGTCGGAAGCCCACGCACTGCTCAAGGCAAAAGCGACGCACGATCAGATGACCGGGCTGCTGAACCGCGAGGCGTTCTTCGAGAAATCGAAGCAGGCCAGGCGAAAATGCGATTCCGGCGCGTTGCTTTTGATCGATGCCGACAACTTCAAGAGCATCAATGACACCTTCGGCCACCTTGTCGGCGACGAGGCGCTCAAGCTGATCTCGAACGCATTGCGTGCGGCGATCCGTGAGCACGATCTGGTCGGGCGTGTTGGCGGTGAGGAGTTTTGCGTCTTCCTGCCGACCACAAACCAGGACGAGGCAGCCGCGATCGCGGAGCGGATACGCAGCGAGGTCGAGCGGCTGATATTCTTTCCGGAGGAAGGCCGCCCGCATCTCCTGACGGTCAGCATCGGTGCGGTCGTATCAGCCGGGCAGCCGACATCGCAGCTCATGCGCCTCGCCGACCGCTGCCTTTATGAGGCCAAGGAGCAGGGGCGCAACCGCGTGGTTTTCGCAAGGCCGGTGTCGCCGGCTGCCTGACGCCGTTGTGCAGGAGCCCGGGTTCAACCGATGCCGGTGACGTAGTGCAGGTAGATGGCGAGTACGATGAAGCCGATGATCGTGGCGATGCCGGTCCAGTCGACCCGCGCCTCTTTCATCTGGCGGAAAAGCTTGAGCAACAGCAGCCACGCGACGATCACCATCACGGCAATAATCACGAACCTGATCATCCATCACCTCCAGCGCGGGCATTCATGCGGCCTGCGATCTGGATATAGTAGGCATATGGCTTGAGTTTTAGAGCGCGGGCCGCATGCGCATCTGGGGATGCTGCGATGCTCGCCCGAAATTGTCTTTACTGAGCCACAAAATATGCTAACCGGAGCGAATTGCCCTTGTAGCTCAGCTGGTAGAGCAGCGGTTTTGTAAACCGAAGGTCGCGGGTTCGATTCCTGCCGGGGGCACCAAACCCTTCCTATTCAGCAGCTTCCGCGTCCGCCTTGCCGACGGCATCCTGGCAGATGTCGCACCATTCCGCGTCGACGAGTGTTGCCATCCGCTCGACCCCGATTCGCACCGCGGCGTTTGTGGCGCCTGCGGCCGGAACGACTTCGTCATAGGCGCGCAGCGAGACGTCGCAATAGACCTTGAGCGGCGTGGCCAGGCCAAACGGGCAGACGCCGCCGACGGGATGGCCGGTGAGCTCCGCCACCTGCTCGACATCGAGCATGCGTGGCTTGGCGCCAAAGGCGTCGCGGCATTTGCGGTTGTCGATGCGGGCGTCGCCGCGCGCGACGACCAGAACCACGCGTTCGCCGACGCGCATGCAGATGGTCTTGGCGATCTGGGCGGGCTCGACGCCATGTGCCTCGGCTGCAAGCGCCACCGTCGCCGAGCTTGTCGGTGTCTCGATGACCTCGATGTCGGGGGCGTGTTCGGCGAAGAAGGCTTTGACGGATTGCAGGCTCATGATCGTTCCAGCGGTGGTCATTGCGATTGAGGTTTGTGACTTCAGCCGTTGTCGCGCGGCTGTCAAGCGAAGGCGATGGCTCACGCGCATCGGTGTTTCGATCCCGGCAAAAAAGATTTGAGGGGATGTGAACCTTTTGAAGGCTGGCCGCGACTGACTGGCATGAGGCGGATGAACGCCTCCCAGATCAACCGAAGGAGAGCACTATGTCTTTCAAGAGCAAGATGATTTCGGGACTTATCGCAGCCACCGTCGTCGCAACCAGCCTCATCGGCACCGTCCAGCAGTCGTCTGCTGGCGGCCTGACCAGGGCTGAAGCTGCAGCGCTTGCCGGCGCCGGCGGTTTCATTGCTGGAGCGATCATTGCCGGCGGCCATCGCCCGGCGCCTGGACCTTATTACGACGCCTATTACCCGGTCGACCCCTACGACAGCCATGTCCAGCGCTGCTTCGCGCGCTACCGCAGCTATGATCCGCGCACTGACACCTATGTCGGTTATGACGGCCGCCTGCGCTACTGTCGCCTGTAGTCGAAGCCGAAATACAATGTGGGAGAGGGGGCAACCCTTCTCCCACATGCCGTTTCAGAGGCCCGGCACCGTACCGTCGGGAGAGCCGCCGATCATCCTAGTCAGTTCCGCCGCCGCATCGCGTACGATCGGGCCGATTTCGCCCAGACGTTCCGACGTCACGCGCACCGTTGGCCCGGAAACGGAAACGCCGCCAATGGGTTCGCCGAATTCGTTGAATACGGCGGCGGCAATGCAGCGCATGCCGGGATAGCGTTCTTCGTCGTCCACCGACCAGCCGCGTGTGCGGATCTGATCGAGGTCGCGGGCAAGCAGCGCCGGTTCGGACAGCGTCCGTTCGGTGTAGGCATCAAGCCCGGCCTTGCGCACGATGGCATTGACCCGCTCGCGGTCGAGATGGGCAAGCACCGCCTTGCCGATGCCCGAGGCGTGGAACGGGCTGCGCGTGCCCGGCCGGAAGAAGGCGCGGATCGCCTGATGTGTCTCGACCTGGCTGACGAAGACCACGCAATCGTCCTCGGCGACGCCGAGATTGGCGGTCTCGCCGGTCTTTTCCATCAACTCTTGCATGACAGTCCGCGCGCGATCGACGAGCTTGCGCCGGCGCAGGAAGGCCGCTCCCATGCGATAGGTCTCGACCCCGATCGACCAGAGCTGGCCGTCGCTTTCGAACTCGACCATGCCATGGTTCTGCAATGTGGTCAGCATGCGATAGGCCGTCGCCGCGGCAAGGTCGGAAGCAGCCGAAATCTCGCTCAGTGACAGGCCGTCGCTGTGCGCGACAATGGCGAGGATGCGCAGCGCCCGGTCGAGCGACTGCACCGATCCGGCGTCCGGTGCCGGCTGGAATGCCCGAGGCCGTCCGCGCTGCCGTTTTTCCATCGCTGCCATGTCGCCGCTCCAATTGCTTTTAAAAAACTTTTTCAGCCAAAAAGCGAGGCGATGCAACGAAAAATGAAAAGTGACATAAAATCAGACGGTAAGCGTGCGTTTGAGTGAATGAAAAAATATTTTGAAAAAATTGCAAAATGCAGCCTCCGATGACACGATTAGCCAACATCAGTTTCCAGTTGGAGGTAAGACCATGGCCAGGATGCGCGCTGTCGATGCAGCGGTCCTCGTTCTTGAGAAGGAAGGCATCTCCTGTGCCTTCGGTGTGCCGGGCGCGGCCATCAACCCGTTCTATTCGGCGCTGAAGGCGCGCGGCACCGTCCGTCACGTGCTGGCCCGCCACGTCGAAGGTGCCTCGCATATGGCCGAGGGCTACACCCGCGCCAAGGCCGGCAATATCGGCCTGTGCATCGGCACGTCGGGACCTGCCGGCACCGACATGATCACCGGTCTGTATTCGGCATCCGCCGACTCGATCCCGATCCTCTGCATCACCGGCCAGGCGCCGCGTGCCCGGCTGAACAAGGAAGACTTCCAGGCCGTCGACATCGCTGCGATTGCAGCTCCAGTTACCAAGTGGGCGGTCACGGTCATGGAGCCATACCTGGTTCCCATGACGCTGCAGAAGGCGTTCCACCTGATGCGCTCGGGTCGTCCGGGCCCGGTTCTGGTCGACCTGCCCGTCGACGTCCAGCTCGCCGAGATCGAATTCGATATCGACGCCTATGAGCCGCTCGCCGTTCACAAGCCGGCGATGACGCGCGCCCAGGCCGAGAAGGCGCTGTCGATGCTCAACGAGGCGGAGAGGCCGCTGATCGTCGCCGGCGGCGGCATCATCAATGCCGATGCCTCGGACCTGCTCATCGAATTTGCCGAGATCACCGGCGTTCCTGTCGTCCCGACCCTCATGGGCTGGGGCTCGATCCCCGATGACCATCGACTGATGGCCGGCATGTGCGGCCTGCAGACGTCGCACCGCTACGGCAATGCGACCATGCTGGCCTCGGACTTCGTTCTTGGCGTCGGTAACCGCTGGGCCAACCGCCACACCGGTTCGGTCGACAAGTACACCGAAGGCCGCAAGTTCATCCATATCGACATCGAGCCGACCCAGATCGGCCGCGTCTTTGCGCCTGATCTCGGCGTGACCTCGGATGCCGGTGCTGCCCTGAAGATCCTTCTCGACGTCGCCACCGAGTGGAAGACGGCGGGCAAGCTGCGCGACTGGTCCGGCTGGGCCAAGGAATGCCAGGCCCGCAAGAAGACGATGAAGCGCAAGACCCATTTCGAGCAGGTGCCGCTCAAGCCGCAGCGCGTTTATGAGGAGATGAACAAGTCGTTCGGCCGCGACACCACCTACGTCACCACCATCGGCCTGTCGCAGATCGCCGGCGCGCAGTTCCTGCACGTCTACAAGCCACGCAACTGGATCAATTGCGGCCAGGCCGGGCCGCTCGGCTGGACGCTGCCGGCAGCACTTGGTGTTCGCGCCGCCGATCCGGACCGCGACATCGTCGCCTTGTCGGGCGACTATGACTTCCAGTTCATGATCGAGGAACTGGCCGTCGGCGCCCAGCACAAGCTGCCCTACATCCATGTCGTCGTGAACAACGCCTATCTCGGCCTCATCCGCCAGGCGCAGCGCGGTTTCCAGATGGACTTCGAGGTCAGCCTGGCATTCGAAAACATCAACCGCGCGGACGATCCGGAGGCGGGGTATGGTGTCGACCATGTCGCGGTTGCCGAGGCCATGGGCTGCAAGGCGGTCCGCGTCCGCAAGCCGAAGGAGTTCGCCGCTGCCTTCAAGCAGGCCAAGCAGCTCATGAAGGAGCATCAGGTGCCCGTCGTCCTCGAGTTCATCCTCGAACGCGTCACCAACATCTCCATGGGCGTCGAGATCGACAATGTCGTCGAGTTCGAGGAGCTTGCCGAGAGCAACGAAGACGCCCCGACCGCAATCATGCTGCTCGACTGATTTTTCGAGGAAACACCAATGCCCAAGTTTTCAGCCAACCTGTCGATGCTCTTTGGCGAGCATGATTTTCTCGACCGCTTCGATGCCGCAACTCGTGCCGGCTTCAAGGCCGTCGAATACATCGCGCCTTACGACCATGCGCCCGACGTCGTTGCGGCGCGCCTCAAGAAGAATGGCCTGACCCAGGCGCTGTTCAACCTGCCGCCCGGTGACTGGGCGGCAGGCGAGCGCGGCATCGCCGTGCTGCCGGACCGTATCCACGAGTTCCGCCAGGGCGTCGCCAAGGCGATCACCTATGCGCATGCGCTCGGCTGTGAGCAGGTGAACTGCCTGGCCGGCATTGCGCCCGCCGGCAATGCGCGTGACGTGCTGGAGAACGTGTTCGTCGAAAACCTCGCCTTCGCGGCAGAGAAGCTGAAGACGGCGGGCATCCGCCTGCTGATTGAGCCGATCAACACCAGGGACATCCCCGGCTTCTTCCTGAACAACACCAAGCAGGCGCTCGGCATCATCGACAGGGTCGGCTCGGATAATCTCTTCCTGCAGTACGACATCTACCACATGCAGATCATGGAGGGCGATCTCGCCCGCACCATCGAGGCCAATCTCGACCGCATCGCGCATGTGCAACTGGCGGACAACCCTGGTCGTCATGAGCCGGGCACGGGTGAGATCAACTACCCGTTCCTCTACGAGCACCTCGACCGCATCGGCTACACCGGCTGGGTCGGTGCCGAATACAAGCCCAAGGCCGGAACGGTCGAAGGCCTGGGTTGGTTCGCTGGGTTTGCCGACAAGGGCAGCGCCGCCGCCTGAGCGCGTGGCCACTGGAATTGAAGGAATATTGAAATGGAAAAAATCGGATTTGTCGGTCTGGGCATCATGGGCGCGCCAATGGCGGGTCATCTGCTCGATGCCGGCTATGAGGTCATCGCCAGCGACCATCGCGGCGCGCTGCCGGCTGAACTGGTTGGCAAGGGGCTGAAGTCGGTCACCGGGCACCGGGCATTGGCCAATGCTGCCGACATCGTCATCCTGATGGTGCCGGACACGCCGCAGGTTGCCGACGTTCTGTTCGGCGAAAACAGTGTTGCGTCAGGTCTTTCCAAGGGCAAGCTCGTGATCGACATGAGCTCGATCTCGCCGATCGAGACCAAGGAGTTCGCCAAGAAGATCAATGCGCTTGGCTGTGACTATCTCGACGCACCTGTGTCGGGCGGCGAGGTCGGTGCCAAGGCTGCGTCGCTGACGATCATGGTCGGCGGCGAGGACAAGCCGTTCGAGCGCGCCCGTCCTGTGTTCGAGACGATGGGCAAGAACATCACCCTCGTTGGCCCCAACGGCGTCGGCCAGACCACCAAGGTCGCCAACCAGATCGTCGTCGCCCTAACCATCGAAGCTGTCGCCGAAGCGCTGGTGTTCGCCTCCAAGGCAGGTGCCGATCCGGCGAAGGTTCGTCAGGCCCTGATGGGCGGCCTGGCCGCCTCGCGCATCCTTGAGGTCCATGGCGATCGCATGGTCAAGCGCACCTTCGCACCGGGCTTCCGCATCGAACTGCACCAGAAGGACCTCAACCTGGCGCTTCAAGGCGCCAAGGCGCTGGGCGTGTCCTTGCCAAACACCTCGATGACGCAGGAGCTGTTCAACTCCTGTGCGGCCAATGGTGGGGCCAAGGAAGATCATTCGGCGCTGGTGCGGGCGCTCGAGCGCATGGCCAATTTCGAAGTCGGCTCGGAGGCGGCCGACACCAAAGGCAAGGCGGCATAGGTGGGGAAGCCACGGCGCAACGTTCCCACGCCGTGATCTTCCCAGCACTGTCGAGGACCGGGCTCCAGCGGCGACGTTGGAGCCCGTTCCGCGTTCCCTCAAGGTGACGTCACTTGCTGCCGAGGACCGACCAGGTCGCGCCGAAGTCGCTCGAAACGACGATGGCGCTGGTGCCAGTGACAGCGACCATGCGGCTGGGCGCCTGCGTGTCCAGTGCCAGGTGCAGAATGTAGCCGGCAGGGTCGGGGCCTTCGCTCACCGTCTTGAAGTCGGGCGCTGCCTCGGTGGCCCGCAATAGGCCGCGCCCCGGCACAAACGCATAGATCGTGCCGTCGGCGGCCAGTTCCACTGTCGTGACCGGCGCGCCGGACAGGACGGTCTGTTGCCAGTTCTTGGCGCCATCACGGCTCACCACCAGCCCGTCCTCAGTTGCGGCGTAGACGACATCGGCGTTTTCAGGCGAGACCGCCAGATCGATTAGCTTGGCCGGCGCATCGCCCGCGATCGCCCAGCTCTTGCCGCCGTCGCGGCTGGTCTGGATCGCGCCATACGAACCGTAGAGCACATCAGGGGTCGAGGGGCTCACCGCCATCTGATGGAAATCGACGGGGCCGTCGACGCCCGGCGCGATCTGCTGCCAGCTCTTTCCCGAATCGTCCGACTTGATGAAGCCGAGATTGCCGCCGCCCTTTGGATGCCCGCTGGCAAACAGGATCGTCGCGTCGGTCGGGTGCGGCGTAAAGCCCATGAAGTCGTCCTGGCTGTCCGATACCGGGGTGACCGAGCCGTCAGGCGCTGCTTTCATCAGGCCGTGATGGGTGGCAACCAGCACGTTCGATGCATCGGCGCGGTCGAAGGCGAGGCCATGGATATGCGTCTTTCCGGCGAGATCGGTGACGCTAACGCCCTGTGCTGTCGCGGGCAGGGCGGTGCCGAGCGCGAGAAAGGCTGACAGGAAGGCGAAAATTGGGGGGCGGCAAGCCATGGCGAAACTCCGTTGCGCCATGGAAATTACGGCTTCCGCCAAGTGGAAGGTCAAGAGGCAGGCTGCAAATCGAGCAGCAGCCTTCGATCGAAGGCGGCTACATCGATCCAGGCAATGTCAGCGCAGGAACTTCCTTGCCGCATAGAGCGACACAGCCGCCGCATTCGAAACGTTGAGCGAGTGGATGGCGCCCGGCATGTCGAGGCGGGCAAGTGCCGTCACGGTCTCGCGTGTCTTCTGGCGCAGGCCCTTGCCCTCGGCGCCAAGCACGAGTGCTACCTTGTCGCCGGTAAACGTCTTTTCGAGTTCCGCCGGGCCTTCCGAATCAAGCCCGATCGTCTGGAAGCCTGCCTCGTGCAACACGCCGAGCGCGTCGGCGAGATTGCGCACTTCGATCATGTCGATGTGTTCGAGTGCACCGGATGCCGACTTGGCGAGCACACCGCTTTCATGCGGGCTGTGACGCTGCGTGGTGATCAGCGCACCGGCGCCGAAAGCCACCGCAGAGCGGATGATCGCCCCGACATTGTGCGGGTCGGTGACCTGGTCGAGCACGAGAATCAGCGGCGAATCGCCCAGTGCCGTCAGCGCCTTGGCCTTCAGCGGCTCGGCCTCGATCAGCACGCCCTGGTGGACGGCGTCGGTGCCGGTGATCTTGTCGATGTCCTTCGGTTCGACCATTTCGGTGGCGAAGGGCAGGGCGCCAAGATCAGTGATCTCCAGCCGTTCCAGCGCATTGCGCGTAACCCACATATGGCTGATCTTGCGGCGTGGATTGTCGAGTGCCGCGCGCACCGTGTGCAGGCCATAAAGCCGCACCAGGCCGTCGGGCGCGTTCTCGCCTGGAGGCAGCGGGCGCTTGGGCCTGAAGGCGGGTGCGCCGCCTGCTTTCTGGTCGCGGAAGGTGCGACGCAGCTTGGCGTAGTGGCTGTCTTTGGGCGTTCCGGGCTTTTTCGTATCGTTCATGCGCCTGCTATAGCCGCCACGCCTGGCTTTGGATACGGCCCGTTAGTCGGCGCTTTGAATAATCCGCATGAAAACGCACCATGTCCGGTTGACAGGCCAAAACCTTGTCGCCATAAGCCCACCCAGATTTCGGGGCAGGGCGCTTCGCCACGAACCGGGATCGGAAATGCCTCGTAGCATGGCTCCGGCAAAGCAGTTGGAGGAGTGCCCGAGTGGTTAAAGGGGACGGACTGTAAATCCGTTAGCTCAGCTTACGTTGGTTCGAATCCAACCTCCTCCACCACTGCCGGCCGGGAAGCCATGAACGTGGACCTCGAAAGGTGATCTCATCTTTCCGAGGACCGCGCGGCAGATGAATACCAGGGCGTGCTTCGCTCCTGAACAGGCGCGTGGCGCTCAGGGCGCGGGTATAGCTCAATGGTAGAGCAGCAGCCTTCCAAGCTGAATACGCGGGTTCGATTCCCGCTACCCGCTCCAGGGCTTTTCGCCGAGGCAAGAAGCCTTTTATTTGCATCCCCTTGCCCCCATATGTGCGTCCAGCACTGAAAGAGCAGCACAGCTTTTGGCCTCGACGTGGTCGTTTGGGCAAAAGGCGCTTGTCTTTTTCGGCCTTTATCGGTAATCGCCCCGCATCCGACCGGAACCAAGGTCCCGATGCTCAAGGAAAGAGACAATGGCAAAAGGTAAATTCGAGCGTAATAAGCCTCATGTGAACATCGGCACGATTGGTCACGTTGACCACGGCAAGACGTCGCTGACGGCGGCGATCACGAAGTATTTCGGCGAGTTCAAGGCCTACGACCAGATCGACGCAGCGCCTGAAGAGAAGGCCCGCGGCATCACCATTTCGACGGCACACGTCGAATACGAGACGCCTGCTCGTCACTACGCCCACGTCGACTGCCCAGGCCACGCCGACTACGTCAAGAACATGATCACTGGTGCTGCCCAGATGGACGGCGCGATCCTGGTCGTGTCGGCTGCCGACGGCCCGATGCCGCAGACCCGCGAGCACATCCTGCTCGCCCGTCAGGTTGGTGTTCCCGCCCTCGTCGTGTTCCTGAACAAGGTCGACCTGGTCGACGACGCCGAGCTGCTCGAACTGGTCGAGCTCGAAGTTCGCGAGCTGCTGTCGAAGTACGAGTATCCGGGCGACGACATTCCGATGATCAAGGGTTCGGCTGTTGCTGCGCTCAACGATTCGGACAAGAAGATCGGCGAAGACGCGATCCGCGCGCTGATGGAAGCCGTCGACGCCTATATCCCGACGCCTGAGCGTCCGATCGACCGTCCGTTCCTGATGCCGATCGAAGACGTGTTCTCGATCTCGGGTCGCGGTACTGTTGTCACCGGTCGTGTCGAGCGCGGCATCGTCAAGGTTGGCGAAGAAGTCGAGATCGTCGGCATCAAGGCAACCTCGAAGACCACTGTCACCGGCGTTGAAATGTTCCGCAAGCTGCTCGACCAGGGCCAGGCTGGCGACAACATCGGCGCGCTGATCCGTGGCGTTGGCCGTGAAGACGTCGAGCGCGGCCAGGTGCTGTGCAAGCCGGGTTCGGTGAAGCCGCACAAGAAGTTCGTGGCTGAAGCCTACATCCTGACCAAGGAAGAGGGTGGCCGTCACACGCCGTTCTTCACCAACTACCGTCCGCAGTTCTACTTCCGCACGACCGACGTGACCGGCATCGTGTCGCTGCCGGAAGGCACCGAGATGGTCATGCCCGGCGACAACATCACCGTCGACGTCGAGCTGATCGTTCCGATCGCCATGGAAGAGAAGCTCCGCTTCGCTATCCGTGAAGGTGGCCGCACCGTCGGCGCCGGCATCGTCGCTTCGATCAAAGAATAATCGACGTCCTTTCGTCGAATGCATCAAGGGCGGCCTTCGGGCCGCCCTTTTTGTTTGTGCGGAGACAACAGATTGCAAACAATGGCTGGAGACTAATATAACAGCTTGGGGATGTATCGTTGGGGGCGATGCGATTGGGCGGACTAAGCAACTTCATCGGACGCTTGCTGGCGCTTTTGTTCCTTGCTTGCGTGATGGCCTTCCCGCTGGCGACGTCCGCTTTGGCCGGGCCCAGCGTCGATGACGACAACGACCCGATGAAGTTCGTCATCGTCCGCAGCAGCACCCCATTCTGCGAGCCCAATTGCCCCGAATTCATCTGGGCACGTGGTGCGATCGAAACCACCACGTCTTCGGCCTTCAGCAAGTTCTTGAAGAAGATTGGCAATCGGAAGCTGCCGATCGTCGTCAGTTCGCCCGGCGGCAGTGTCGAAGCTGCCTTCAAGATGGGCCGCATGATCCGCGAGCGGAAGCTCGAAGTCGGCGTCGGCAGCGTCTATCTGACGGACTGTCCCGCCAGCTGGCCGGACTGCGAGGCGCAGCAGAAGAAGACCGGGGTCTATTCCGGTGTCATCGCCGACCACGGCACCTACTGCAACTCGGCCTGTCCGCTGCTGCTTGCTTCGGGCACAAGGCGCTTTGCCGGGCCGACGACTTATGTAGGCGTTCACCAGATAACGACGACATATACCCGCGAAAAAATCCGCTATCGCGAAAAATACAAGATCGTGAAGGGCAAGAAGCGGGTCATCGAGACCAAGGTGGTCAGCCGCAAGAAGGTCGGCACCTACCAGACGACCAAGCTGTCCAAGTCGAGTTCGCGCGCCTTCCTCGCCTATCTCAAGGAGATGGGCATCGCCAAGTCCTATTTCGACGCCGCCCAGGGGACGCCGGCTAAGGATATGCGGCAGCTGTTCCGGAACGAGTTGCTCGCCATGAACCTCACGACCGGAGACGAGCCTGCCGTGATCTTTGCGCGAGCCGGCCGCTGCGATCCGCCGGCGCCCGCCGCGAATTGCGTTCTGCGCGAGGGCTATGGCGGCGAGCGGCCTAGGGTAAAGCCGCAGCCCGGCTCATACCCCAAGCCTGTTGTGCCGGAGGACGGCGGCATGTGGTTTGTTGTCGTTCGCTCCAGCGAGGCTGGTTGCGAGCCGCATTGCCCCGAATGGATTTCGGCCGAAGGCGACATCGATGCAGAGGCGCTCCCACGGCTTGAGGCGACGCTCAAGGCGCTGGGTGGGCGAAAACTTCCCTTGGTGTTGTCCTCTACAGGAGGCGACGTGGAGACGTCGATGGCAATAGGCAAGATGATCCGCAAACAGCGTTTGGATGTAGCCGTCGGCAGCACGGTGTTTGCCGGCTGCAAGCCACGCGACAAGGGTTGCATCCCGCCGACCAAGTCGCCCGAGCCGCTCTTTGGCAATGCTGTCTCTGGCGGTGGCGGATGCACGCGTGATTGCATGCTTGTTCTGGCCGCCGGCAAGACGAGGGTGGCCGGCCACGGCACACTTGTCGGATGGCACTACACCGATACGCCCTCCAGCTCAGTGGTAGCCCCGTATCTCCAGGAAATGGGAGTGTCCCTGGCGTTCGACAACATTACGCCGATCCAACTCGACTATCCTGACCAGGCACGGTTTATGGGGACCGGGCTTCTGACGCGCACTGTGGCAGTGGACTTGTTCGTCGATGGGGCCATCTGTGGCCTGAGCCCCATCCCGGCCAATTGCAGGTTGGCCAGTCCAGGTGAGTTTGCGCGGAAACAGTAAGGTGTTCCCGCGGCACCCTTTCGCAGCTGCAGACTTTCATGTCGCAATCGCTCTCCCCATATGCTTCCGACACAACTGGAGGAAGACGATGCAAAAAGACGTGCCGACATTGTTCGACTGGGCCGGTGGAGCTGCGGCGCTCAATCGGCTTACCAGCGTGTTCTACGACAAGGTACTCGCGGATCCGCTGCTCGAGCCAGTGTTCCGCCACATGTCCGGCGATCATCCCGCACATGTCGCTGCCTTCATCGGCGAGGTGTTCGGCGGGCCGAAGGACTACAGCGAGGCCCATGGCGGCCATCCCGCGATGATCAGCCACCATCTCAACCGGCACCTGACCGAGGCGCAGCGGCGGCAGTGGATCGCGCTGTTGCTCCATGCCGCCGATGAGGTGGGGCTGCCGGACGATCCCGAGTTTCGTTCGGCCTTCGTCGCCTATCTCGAATGGGGCACGCGGCTGGCCAAGCTGAATTCGCAGGACGGTGCAGCACCCGCGCTGCACGAGCCGATGCCTCGCTGGGGTTGGGGTGTTCCGGGCGGGCCTTACGTGCCGCCGGGCAGCTAAAGTGCATCCATCGGGCAGGCGAGTGTGCCTGCGTTACACCTGACGAAATTCCGCCTGTGAATGTTTCCGACATCATGCATTGCGCTCTTTACAGACGCCTAGGAAATCCTTAGGAAGCCCGTGCTGCGCAGATGATGCGCGGCGAGATGCACGGGCATAGCTCAGTTGGTAGAGCGGCGGTCTCCAAAACCGCAGGTCGTAGGTTCGAGCCCTGCTGCCCGTGCCAGTCTTGCCAGAATTCGCTAATTCAGGCATAAGGACTTCTATAGCCGGAACGGAACGACTGGATGGTTCCGACGCGGCGTTTAAACGTAAAGCTTGTTCCTGCCACTTGCGTGGAGAGAGAATCGGTTTTATGTAAGCGAAACAGACACGCGGCGCGTGGAGCTGGGGATCCGGCTTTACGCGTCCGAATTGCATGGGCGAAATGTTGCGCTGATTCGGCGTGAATATCGGTCGTGTGATGGCATCTCCCGGTCACGGGATCATCCAGAAGTCCGGTCAACGGACGTTGAGAGCAGAGCGGCACATGGCGAAAACCACGAACCCCTTCACCTTTCTGCAGCAGGTAAGGTCGGAAACGGCGAAGGTGACGTGGCCATCACGGCGCGAGACGATGATCTCCACGGTCATGGTTCTCGGCTTTGCAATTATTGCGATGATTTTCTTTTTTGCCGCTGACCAGCTGATGGCATTCGCTGTCGAGCAGATCTTGGGCATTGGCCGCTAAGGCTGCGAATACGGAGAATTCCTGAGATGACTGCGCGCTGGTATATCGTCCACGCCTATTCGAACTTCGAAAAGAAGGTCGCCGAGGACATCGAGCACAAGGCCAAGCAGAAGGGCCTGAGCGAGCAGATCGAGCAGATCGTCGTTCCGACCGAGAAGGTTGTTGAGGTTCGCCGCGGCCGCAAAGTCGATGCCGAGCGCAAGTTCTTCCCGGGCTACGTGCTTTTGAAGGCCCATTTGACCGACGCCGTGTTCTCGCTCGTGAAGAACACGCCGAAGGTCACTGGTTTCCTTGGCGATTCGAAGCCGGTGCCGATCACGGAAGCTGAGGCCCAGCGCATCCTGAACCAGGTCCAGGAAGGCGTCGAGCGTCCCAAGCCGTCGGTCACCTTCGAGATCGGCGAGGCGGTTCGCGTCTCGGATGGTCCGTTCGCGTCGTTCAACGGTTTCGTCCAGGAAGTGGACGAGGAGCGCGCCCGCCTCAAGGTGGAAGTTTCGATCTTCGGGCGCGCCGTGCCTGTCGATCTCGAATTCGGTCAGGTCGAAAAGGGCTGATCGAACAGCCTGCCGCCGGTTTCGGTGGAGGGCAGTGCCGGGCGCAGGCCTGGCGCAAGCATGGTGGGAGAAGAGGCGGCTTAGCCGGTTGTCTTTTTCGCACCACCGAACTGCAACCGCCGGGTACTCCGGCATAAAACGAAAGCAGGAAAGAGATGGCTAAGAAAATAGCGGGCCAGCTCAAGCTCCAGGTTTCCGCGGGTTCGGCGACGCCGTCGCCCCCGATCGGTCCGGCGCTTGGTCAGCGTGGCATCAACATCATGGAGTTCTGCAAGGCGTTCAACGCGCAGACCCAGGAACTTGAGAAGGGATCCCCGATCCCGGTCGTTATCACCTATTACCAGGACAAGTCGTTCACCTTCGTCATGAAGACGCCGCCGGTGTCCTACTTCCTGAAGAAGGCCGCCAACCTGAAGTCGGGCTCGAAGGAGCCGGGCAAGGTCAAGGCTGGCGAGATCAGCAGCGCCAAGGTGCGTGAGATCGCCGAAGTCAAGATGAAGGACCTGAACGCGAACGACATCGACGCCGCCATCAAGATGGTCGAAGGCTCGGCTCGTTCCATGGGCCTGGAAGTGGTGGGCTGAGATCATGGCTAAGATTGCAAAGCGCGTTTCCAAGTCCCGCGAAGGCATCGATGTGAACAAGGCTTACGGCCTTGGTGAAGCCATCGAGCTTTTGAAGGCTCGCTCGTCGGTCAAGTTCGACGAGACCATCGAAGTCGCCATGAACCTCGGCGTCGACCCGCGCCACGCTGACCAGATGGTCCGCGGCGTGGTCAACCTGCCGAACGGCACGGGCCGCACGGTTCGCGTCGCTGTGTTCGCACGTGATGCCAAGGCTGACGAAGCCCGCGCCGCCGGCGCTGACATCGTCGGTGCGGAAGATCTCGTCGATATCGTCCAGAAGGGCCAGATCGACTTCGATCGCTGCATTGCCACCCCCGACATGATGCCGCTGGTCGGCCGTCTCGGTAAGGTGCTCGGCCCGCGCGGCATGATGCCGAACCCGAAGGTCGGCACCGTGACCACCGACGTCGCAGCTGCCGTCAAGGCTTCGAAGGGCGGCGCCGTCGAGTTCCGCGTCGAGAAGGCCGGCATCATCCACGCTGGCGTTGGCAAGGTCTCGTTCGACGTCAAGGCGCTGGAAGAAAACGTCCGCGCTTTCGCTGACGCGGTCAACAAGGCAAAGCCGGCAGGCGCCAAGGGCGTCTACGTCAAGAAGGTGTCCGTCACCTCGACGATGGGCCCGGGCCTCAAGGTCGACCTCGGCACGCTCGCAGCGTCCTGATGATTTGAATCGGGATTGGCCGGCATCGGCTGGATCCTGAAACCTATTCCGGGCCTCCGGGCCCGGATTTTCGGAAGCTGGCAACAGCTTTCGAAAATCCTGTCCGAGATTGCAGGCGGTCCAAGCGACCCTTGGTCCTTAATTCGAATGGGCCTGCATGAGACGGGTGAAGACCAGACAACGGAGCCTCCGCTCCAATGAAAGGTTCGAACCGTGTTTGCCTTTTGTCTGCGCATCGCGCCGGGCCGCAAGCCCGTCAGGTGTGGCGAAAGGGGGCAGGATCCTCGAGCGCCGTTCGGGTGATCTGGAATTTCTGGATTGGCCGCCCGGCAAAAGGCAACCCGACCGTCACCCCCGCAAATGGGGAGCGGTCAACTGGAGATAGGCAGTGGACAGAGCGGAAAAACGCGAACTCGTCACGGGCCTGAATGACGCGTTCTCGAACGCAGGTTCAGTGGTCGTGGCCCACTATGCCGGTATCACCGTCGCGCAAATGAACGATCTTCGCGTGAAGATGCGTCAGGCCGGCGGCACCGTCAAAGTCGCGAAGAACCGTCTCGCCAAAATCGCTCTTCAGGGCACGGAATCCGAAAACATCATCGATCTGTTCAAGGGACAGACGCTGGTTGCTTATTCGGAAGATCCGATTGCAGCGCCGAAGGTCGCGTCCGAATTCGCCAAGACCAATGACAAGCTTGTCATCCTTGGTGGTTCGATGGGCACGACCTTGCTCAACGCCGATGGTGTGAAGGCTCTCGCCTCGCTCCCGTCGCTCGACGAGCTGCGTGCAAAGCTGGTTGGCATGATCGCCACCCCGGCTACCCGGATCGCCCAGATCGTCAATGCGCCGGCGGCTTCGGTCGCGCGCGTCATTGGCGCTTATGCCCGGAAGGACGAGGCGGCATGAGGCCGTTCCTCGCTATCATCAACTCACGTTCGAACTGATTGAAGGAATAGAAAAATGGCTGATCTCGCAAAGATCGTTGACGACCTGTCGGCCCTGACCGTCCTCGAGGCGGCTGAGCTGTCGAAGCTCCTCGAAGAGAAGTGGGGCGTTTCGGCTGCAGCTCCTGTGGCTGTTGCTGCTGCTGGCGGCGGCGCTGCTGCTGCACCGGTCGAAGAGAAGACCGAGTTCGATGTCGTCCTGGCAGCTGCCGGCGACAAGAAGATCGAAGTCATCAAGGAAGTCCGCGCCATCACCGGCCTGGGCCTCAAGGAAGCCAAGGACCTCGTCGAAGGCGCTCCGAAGACCGTCAAGGAAGGCGTTTCGAAGGCTGACGCCGAGAAGCTCAAGGCTCAGCTGGAAGCAGCTGGCGCCAAGATCGAGCTTAAGTAAGCTCACGGTTTCGGTGGGCGGCCTCGTTGCCGCCCACCGGCTCCCGTGACCCGGGGGATGTGTGGGGAACCTATTTCCTGATGGCCGCAAGCGGCTTTCAGGAAACGGGTTTTCGCCCGTTTTGGATAGGCCGCCGCCGAGGCGGCGCGAATGCAAGGTGAGCATTAGCGACGCTCACCCCAAGAAAGGCAGCAAGGAGCGACGATGGCCCAGGTCCAGACTTTCAATGGCCGCAGACGCGTACGCAAGTTCTTCGGAAAGATCCCGGAAGTTGCGGAGATGCCGAACCTCATCGAGGTTCAGAAGGCATCCTACGATCAGTTCCTCATGGTGGACGAGCCCAAGGGCGGCCGTCCCGATGAAGGACTGCAGGCCGTTTTCAAGTCGGTCTTCCCGATTTCTGATTTCTCCGGCGCGTCGATGCTGGAATTCGTCAAGTATGAGTTCGAAGCACCAAAGTTCGACGTCGACGAGTGCCGTCAGCGCGATCTGACCTTCGCTGCGCCGCTCAAGGTGACGCTGCGCCTCATCGTGTTCGATATTGACGAGGACACCGGCGCGAAGTCGATCAAGGACATCAAGGAGCAGGACGTCTACATGGGCGACATGCCGCTCATGACGTCCAACGGCACCTTCATCGTCAACGGCACCGAGCGCGTCATCGTTTCGCAGATGCATCGTTCGCCGGGCGTCTTCTTCGATCACGACAAGGGCAAGTCGCACTCGTCGGGCAAGCTTCTGTTTGCCGCGCGTGTCATCCCTTACCGTGGTTCGTGGCTCGACATCGAGTTCGACTCCAAGGACATCGTCCACGCCCGTATCGACCGTCGCCGCAAGATTCCGGTGACGTCGCTGCTGATGGCGCTTGGCATGGACGGCGAAGAGATCCTGTCGACCTTCTACAACAAGATCACCTACAAGAAGTCGGGCGACCACTGGCGCATCCCGTTCTCGGTCGACCGTTTCCGCGGCCTCAAGGCTGTCGGCGACCTGGTTGACGCCGACACCGGCGAGATCGTTGTCGAAGCCGGCAAGAAGATCACCGCACGTCAGGCCAAGCAGCTTGCCGAAAAGGGCCTCAAGGCGATCAAGGCGACCGAAGACGATCTCTTCGGCAGCTACCTCGCCGAGGACATCGTCAACTACGCCACCGGCGAGATCTTCCTCGAAGCCGGCGACGAGATCGACGAAAAGACCCTCAAGGTTCTGCTCGCGGCTGGCGAAGAAGAGATCAAGATTCTCGACATCGACCACATCAACGTCGGCGGCTACATCCGCAACACGCTGACCGTCGACAAGAACGAGAGCCGCCAGGACGCCCTGTTCGACATCTACCGTGTCATGCGCCCGGGCGAGCCGCCCACCATCGACACGGCGGAAGCGATGTTCAACTCGCTGTTCTTCGACAGCGAGCGCTACGACCTGTCGGCTGTCGGCCGCGTCAAGATGAACATGCGCCTCGAGCTCGACGCTGAAGACACCGTCCGTGTCCTGCGCAAGGATGACATCCTTGCCGTGGTAAGGACGCTTGTCGAACTGCGCGACGGCAAGGGCGAAATCGACGACATCGACAACCTCGGCAACCGCCGTGTCCGTTCGGTCGGCGAGCTGATGGAAAATCAGTACCGCGTCGGTCTGCTCCGGATGGAGCGCGCGATCAAGGAACGCATGTCCTCGATCGAGATCGACACGGTCATGCCGCAGGACCTGATCAACGCCAAGCCGGCGGCTGCCGCCGTGCGTGAGTTCTTCGGCTCCTCGCAGCTGTCGCAGTTCATGGATCAGACCAACCCGCTGTCGGAGATCACCCACAAGCGTCGTCTTTCGGCGCTTGGACCTGGTGGTCTGACCCGCGAGCGCGCTGGCTTTGAAGTCCGCGATGTGCACCCGACCCACTACGGCCGTATCTGCCCGATTGAGACGCCGGAAGGCCCGAATATCGGTCTGATCAACTCGCTGGCTACCTTCGCACGCGTCAACAAGTACGGCTTCATCGAGAGCCCGTACCGCAAGATCGTCGATGGCACGCTGACCAATGAGGTCGTCTATCTCTCGGCTATGGAAGAGGCCAAGCACTTCGTTGCCCAGGCCAACGCCGAGCTGGACAAGGACGGCCACTTCGTCGACGAGTTCGTCATTTGCCGTAACGCCGGCGAAGTGATGATGGCGCCGCGCGAAAACGTCGACCTTATGGACGTTTCGCCCAAGCAGATGGTGTCGGTCGCAGCAGCGCTGATCCCGTTCCTGGAAAACGACGACGCCAACCGCGCTCTGATGGGCTCGAACATGCAGCGTCAGGCCGTGCCGCTGGTGCGCGCCGAGGCTCCATTCGTCGGTACCGGCATGGAGCCGATCGTTGCCCGTGACTCTGGCGCTGCCATCGGCGCTCGCCGCGGCGGTATCGTCGACCAGGTCGACGCGACCCGTATCGTTATCCGTGCGACCGAAGACCTCGATCCGGGCAAGTCCGGCGTCGACATCTACCGCCTGATGAAGTTCCAGCGTTCGAACCAGAACACCTGCATCAACCAGCGTCCGCTGGTTCGTATGGGCGACCGGGTCAACAAGGGCGACATCATCGCTGACGGTCCGTCGACCGAGCTCGGCGATCTGGCTCTCGGCCGTAACGTGCTCGTCGCGTTCATGCCGTGGAACGGTTACAACTACGAGGACTCGATCCTGCTCTCCGAGCGCATCGTGGCCGACGACGTCTTCACCTCGATCCACATCGAGGAGTTCGAGGTCATGGCGCGCGATACGAAGCTCGGGCCTGAGGAAATCACGCGCGACATTCCGAACGTTTCGGAAGAAGCGCTGAAGAACCTCGACGAAGCCGGTATCGTCTACATCGGCGCGGAAGTTGCTCCTGGCGACATCCTCGTCGGCAAGATCACGCCGAAGGGCGAAAGCCCGATGACGCCGGAAGAGAAGCTTCTGCGCGCCATCTTCGGTGAAAAGGCGTCCGACGTCCGTGACACCTCCATGCGCATGCCGCCCGGAACCTTCGGCACCGTCGTCGAAGTGCGCGTCTTCAACCGCCACGGCGTGGAGAAGGACGAACGCGCCATGGCGATCGAGCGCGAGGAAATCGAGCGTCTCGCCAAGGACCGTGACGACGAGCAGGCGATCCTCGATCGCAACGTCTACAGCCGCCTGAGCGACATGCTCATCGGCAAGGACGCGATTGCCGGACCGAAGGGCTTCAAGAAGAGCTCGACCGTCGCCAAGGAGACGCTGGACGACTATCCGCGTTCGCAGTGGTGGCAGTTCGCCGTCGAAGACGAGAAGATGCAGGGTGAGCTCGAAGCTCTCCGCGGCCAGTACGACGACTCCAAGAAGCAGCTCGAGCAGCGCTTCATGGACAAGGTCGAGAAGGTGCAGCGCGGCGACGAGATGCCGCCCGGCGTGATGAAGATGGTCAAGGTCTTCGTTGCGGTGAAGCGCAAGATGCAGCCCGGCGACAAGATGGCCGGCCGTCACGGCAACAAGGGTGTCGTGTCGCGTATCGTTCCGGTCGAGGACATGCCGTTCCTCGAAGACGGCACGCATGCTGATATCGTGCTCAACCCGCTCGGCGTGCCTTCGCGCATGAATGTCGGCCAGATTCTGGAAACGCATCTGGGCTGGGCATGCGCAGGCATGGGCAAGAAGATCGGTGAGCTGATCGAGGCGTACAAGTCTGGTGGCGATATCAAGCCGCTGCGCGAGACGCTCGAGAGCTTCATTCCGGCCAACGACCGCAACGAGCCGGTCCGCGATTACGACGACGAGAGCATCGTTCGCCTCAGCGAGCAGATGAAGCGTGGCGTCTCGATTGCGACCCCCGTGTTCGACGGCGCGCATGAAGCCGACATCAACATCATGTTGGAGCAGGCGGGTCTTCATACCTCCGGCCAGTCGCAGTTGTACGATGGCCGTACGGGTGAGCCGTTCGACCGCAAGGTGACCATGGGCTACATCTACATGCTCAAGCTTCACCACCTGGTCGACGACAAGATCCACGCCCGTTCGATCGGACCGTACTCGCTCGTTACCCAGCAGCCGCTGGGCGGCAAGGCGCAGTTCGGTGGCCAGCGCTTCGGCGAAATGGAGGTCTGGGCGCTCGAGGCTTACGGCGCCGCCTACACGCTGCAGGAAATGCTGACCGTGAAGTCGGACGACGTGGCCGGCCGTACCAAGGTCTACGAGGCGATCGTGCGCGGCGACGACACGTTCGAAGCGGGCATCCCCGAGAGCTTCAACGTTCTCGTCAAGGAAATGCGTTCGCTGGGCCTCAACGTCGAGCTTGAGAACACCAAGGTCGACGAAAACCACCGGCTGCCAAACGCTGCCGAGTAAGCACTAAAGGCGCGCCGCGGGATTTTCCCGCGGCGTCGCCGCTGAGCACGATCCCCAAGGTTGGGTACTGATCGCGCTCTTCGATGAGAATTCTTCGGCGATGGCCGAAAGCAGGCGGGCGCTCTGGCCCGCACAAGATGAAAGGGGCTTTCGTGGCCCCGAAAAGGAGAACGGCATGAACCAAGAGGTCATGAATCTCTTCAACCCCCAGGCGCCTGCGCAGGTGTTCGATTCCATCCGGATTTCGCTCGCCAGCCCTGAGAAGATTCTGTCCTGGTCGTTCGGCGAAATCAAAAAGCCGGAGACGATCAACTACCGCACCTTCAAGCCGGAGCGTGACGGGCTGTTCTGCGCCCGTATCTTTGGCCCGATCAAGGACTACGAGTGCCTGTGCGGCAAGTACAAGCGCATGAAGTACAAGGGCGTCATCTGCGAAAAGTGCGGCGTGGAAGTGACGCTGTCGCGCGTTCGCCGCGAGCGCATGGGCCACATTGAGCTCGCAGCGCCCGTCGCCCACATCTGGTTCCTGAAGTCACTGCCGAGCCGCATCGGTACGCTGCTCGACATGACGCTCAAGGATATCGAGCGCGTCCTGTATTTCGAGAACTACATCGTCACCGAGCCGGGCCTGACCGCGCTCAAGGAGCACCAGCTCCTTGGCGAGGAAGAGTACCAGATCGCCGTCGACGAGTATGGCGAGGACAGCTTCACCGCCATGATCGGCGCTGAGGCCATCCACGACCTGCTCGCTTCGATGGATCTCGAAAAGATCGCTGGCGATCTGCGTTCGGAGCTCGCGACGACGACGTCGGAACTGAAGCAGAAGAAGTATCTCAAGCGCCTCAAGGTGGTTGAGAACTTCATGGAATCGGGCAACCGCCCCGAGTGGATGATCATGAAGGTCGTGCCGGTGATCCCGCCGGACCTGCGTCCGCTGGTCCCGCTGGATGGCGGCCGCTTTGCGACGTCCGACCTGAACGATCTCTATCGCCGCGTCATCAACCGTAACAACCGCTTGAAGCGCCTGATCGAGCTCCGTGCGCCGGGGATCATCATCCGCAACGAGAAGCGCATGCTGCAGGAGGCCGTCGACGCACTGTTCGACAACGGCCGCCGTGGCCGCGTCATCACCGGTGCCAACAAGCGTCCGCTGAAGTCGCTGTCCGACATGCTCAAGGGCAAGCAGGGCCGCTTCCGTCAGAACCTGCTCGGCAAGCGCGTCGACTATTCCGGCCGTTCGGTCATCGTGACCGGTCCGGAGCTCAAGCTGCACCAGTGCGGCCTGCCGAAGAAGATGGCGCTCGAGCTGTTCAAGCCGTTCATCTACGCCCGCCTCGACGCCAAGGGTTACTCCTCGACCGTCAAGCAGGCCAAGAAGCTGGTCGAGAAGGAAAAGCCGGAAGTCTGGGATATCCTCGACGAGGTCATCCGCGAGCATCCGGTCCTGCTCAACCGCGCACCGACGCTGCACCGCCTGGGCATCCAGGCCTTCGAACCCACTCTGATCGAAGGCAAGGCAATCCAGCTGCACCCGCTCGTCTGCACGGCCTTCAACGCCGACTTCGACGGCGACCAGATGGCTGTCCACGTTCCGCTGTCGCTCGAGGCTCAGCTCGAAGCACGCGTGCTGATGATGTCGACCAACAACATCCTGCACCCGGCTTCCGGCGCGCCGATCATCGTGCCGTCGCAGGACATGGTTCTCGGTCTCTACTATCTCTCGATCGTCAACCAGAACGAGCCGGGCGAGGGCATGGTGTTTGCCGACATGGGCGAACTCCAGCACGCGCTTGAGACCAAGGCTGTCACGCTGCACGCCAAGATCAAGGGTCGCTTCCGCACGGTCGACGCCGAAGGCAATGTCGTGTCCAAGATCCACGACACGACGCCGGGCCGCATGATCATCGGCGAACTGCTGCCGAAGAACGTCAACGTGCCGTACGACACCGCAAACCAGGAGATGACCAAGAAGAACATCTCCAAGATGATCGACACCGTCTACCGCCACTGCGGTCAGAAAGAGACGGTCATCTTCTGCGATCGCATCATGGCTCTCGGCTTCGCTCATGCCTGCCGCGCCGGCATTTCGTTCGGCAAGGACGACATGCTGATCCCGGATACCAAGGAAAAGCTGGTCGCCGACACCGAGGCTTTGGCCAAGGAATACGAGCAGCAGTACAATGACGGCCTGATCACTCAGGGCGAGAAGTACAACAAGGTCGTCGACGCCTGGGCCAAGTGCTCGGAAAAGGTCGCCGACGAAATGATGGCCCGCATCAAGGCGGTGGAGTTCGAGGACAACGGCCGTCAGAAGCCGATGAACTCGATCTACATGATGTCGCACTCCGGTGCGCGTGGTTCGCCCACCCAGATGCGCCAGCTCGCCGGCATGCGCGGCCTGATGGCCAAGCCGTCGGGTGAAATCATCGAGACGCCGATCATTTCCAACTTCAAGGAAGGTCTGACGGTTCTCGAGTACTTCAACTCGACCCACGGTGCCCGTAAGGGCCTCGCGGATACCGCTCTGAAGACGGCTAACTCCGGCTACCTGACCCGTCGTCTCGTCGACGTGGCGCAGGACTGCATCGTCAACTCGGTTGATTGCGGCACCGACAAGGGCCTCACCATGCAGCCGATCGTCGATGCCGGCCAGGTTGTCGCTTCGCTCGGCCTGCGTATCCTCGGCCGTACGTCGCTGGACGACATCAACCACCCCGTCACTGGCGATTTGCTGGTCAAGGGCGGTACGCTGATGGACGAACGCGACATCGAGGTCATCGAGAAGGCTGGCGTCCAGTCGGTCCGCATCCGTTCGGCCCTGACCTGCGAAGTCAAGGTCGGCGTCTGTGCGGTCTGCTACGGTCGCGACCTGGCACGCGGTACCCCTGTCAACCAGGGCGAAGCTGTCGGTGTCATTGCCGCGCAGTCGATCGGCGAGCCGGGCACGCAGCTCACCATGCGTACCTTCCACATGGGCGGTACCGCGCAGGTCGTGGACAGCTCGTTCCTTGAAGCCTCGTATGAGGGCAAGGTCGAGATCCGCAACCGCAACGTGGTTCGCAACTCCGACGGCAACCTTGTCGTGATGGGCCGCAACATGGCGATCCTGATCCTCGACGAAGCCGGCAAGGAGCGTGCCACGCACCGCGTCACCTATGGTTCGCGTATCTTCGTGGACGATGGCGACAAGGTGAAGCGCGGTCAGCGTATCGCCGAGTGGGACCCCTACACCCGTCCGATCCTCACCGAAATCGAAGGCCGCGTGGCGTTCGAGGATCTGGTCGACGGCATTTCCGTTCAGGAAACGGCCGACGAGTCGACCGGCATCACCAAGCGTGAGGTCATCGACTGGCGTTCGACCCCGCGTGGCAACGATCTGAAGCCCGCGATGGTCGTTCAGGACGCCAAGGGCAAGGTCGGCAAGCTGTCGAAGGGCGGCGATGCCCGCTTCCTGCTCTCGGTCGAGGCCATTCTTTCGGTCGAGCCGGGTGCACAGGTTCGTCCTGGCGACGTTCTGGCGCGTATCCCCATGGAAAGCGCGAAGACCAAGGACATCACCGGCGGTCTGCCGCGTGTTGCCGAACTCTTCGAAGCCCGCCGTCCGAAGGATCACGCCATCATCGCCGAGATCGACGGTACTGTCCGCTTCGGCCGCGACTACAAGAACAAGCGCCGCATCATCATCGAGCCGCATGACTCGACGCTTGAACCGGTCGAATACCTGATCCCGAAGGGCAAGCCGTTCCATCTCCAGGACGGCGACGCCATCGAAAAGGGCGACTACATCCTCGACGGCAACCCGGCGCCGCACGACATCCTGGCAATCAAGGGCGTGGAAGCTCTCGCTTCCTACCTCGTCAACGAAATCCAGGAAGTCTACCGACTGCAGGGCGTGTCGATCAACGACAAGCACATCGAGGTCATCGTTCGTCAGATGCTGCAGAAGGTCGAGATCACCGCACAGGGCGACTCGATCTACATCCCGGGCGATCATGTCGACGTCATCGAGTTCGACGAGATCAACGAGCGCCTGATCGAGGAAGGCAAGAAGCCTGCCGAAGGTCAGCCGGTCCTGCTCGGTATCACCAAGGCATCGCTGCAGACGCCGTCCTTCATCTCGGCCGCTTCCTTCCAGGAAACGACCAGGGTGCTGACGGAAGCTGCTGTCGCCGGCAAGACCGACATGCTGCAGGGCCTGAAGGAAAACGTCATCGTCGGCCGCCTTATCCCGGCCGGCACGGGCGGCATGATGAGCCAGATCCGGCGCATCGCCACCTCGCGCGACGAACTTATCCTCGACGAGCGCCGCAAGCTCTCGGGCGCGGAGATCGCCGAGCCGATCCTGACCGACATGGTCAACGCCGCTCAGTAAGAGCGTCGTCGCAAGGAACTGGAAAAGGGGGCTTCGGCCCCCTTTTTTCATTTCGGCGACACCCAGGCTTCATGCCGCTGTCAAATGCCGCCGCTAGCTATGCTGCTTCAACGCACATGCCAGGTGGCCGTCATCATGAAAAACGTCGTTTCCGCTCTTACTGCCCTGCTGGCCTCGGTGGCCATGCCCGCCCATTCTGAGGAAGCCGTACCGTTCAAGGCTACGCTGCTCGGCCAGGTCGTCCTGCCGACCGGACTGAAGATCGCGGGAACCGAGTTCGGCGGTATTTCCGGCCTCGACTACGACGCTGCGAGTGGGCTGTTCTACGCTATTTCGGACGACCGCTCGGAGCGCGCGCCGGCGCGGCTCTACACACTGAAGCTTGCCGTCGACGGCAAGGGCGTCCACGGCATCGACATCGTTTCGAGCGCGGAATTGCGCAACGCCGAGGGTGCTGCCTTCGCCAAGAAGGACGTCGACCCCGAGGCAATCCGCTTCGACGCCTCGGCAAATCGCATCTTCTGGTCGAGCGAGGGCGATGCAGCCGGACGGCCGGCGATCTATGAAGCCAAGGCCGACGGCAGCCACGTCAGGAGCTTCGCCATTCCCGAGGCCTACCTGCCTGATGCCGACAAGACGCGCGGCGTGCGTGGCAACCTATCGTTTGAAAGCCTCGCCATTTCGCCCGACGGCAAGACCCTTTGGGCGGGAACCGAAAATGCGCTGGTGCAGGACGGCGAAAAGGCGACGCTAGAGGCTGGCAGCCCGTCGCGCATCATCGGCTTCGACATCGCCAGCGGCGCCGTCGCGGCCGAGTACGTCTATGACAACGGGCCGATCTTCACCAAGGCGACCCAGGACCCGTTTTACAATGACAACGGCCTCTCCGAATTCATGTTCTTCGGACCCGATGAGCTTCTGACGATCGAACGTTCCTTCGCGCTCGGCATCGGCAGCGAGATCAATTTCTACCTGGCGAGCTTCTCCGGTGCGACCGATGTCAAAGGTTCTGCCTCGATCAAGGACGTTGCGGCAAAGGCGATGTCCAGGCGCAAGGTGCTGAAGATAGGCGAGGGCGACTTCGGCCTCGACATCGACAACATCGAGTCGGTGACATGGGGGCCGGAAGTCGACGGCCAGCGCACCTTGGTCATTGCCTCCGACAACAACTTCAACCCGGAGCAGTTCACCCAGTTCGTCGTGCTGAAACTGGACTCCGCCACGAATTGACAGGCGTGGGGCCGGTCGACCGCTACGTGTCGATCCTTCCAGGAGCCGCCGGAGTGATCCGGCGGTTTTTAGCAAGGATTTGCTAATGTATTGAGGCGGTTTGACATCGCGAACTTACGAAAATAGCCTCCTCCTTGAAGTGCATCAGCCCTGAGAGGAGTGCCCGATGACCGACGTCCCCTCCGACGCAAAAGGACAGGGGGTATCGGTAGAGCCGAGCCTCCATCGCGTGATGGGCCCCTGGCTCCTTCTGCTCTTCATCGTCGGTGACATATTGGGAACCGGCATCTATGCGCTGACCGGCCAGGTGGCCAAACAGGTCGGCGGCGTGGTCTGGCTGCCGTTCCTTGTCGCCTTCATCGTCGCCGTCATCACCGCCTTCAGCTATCTTGAGCTGGTCACCAAATATCCGAAGGCGGCCGGTGCTGCTCTTTATGCGCACAAGGCCTTCGGCATCCATTTCATCACCTTCATCGTGGCTTTCGCCGTGATGTGCTCGGGTATCACCTCGGCGTCGACGGCCTCGCGCGCCTTTGCCGCCAACCTGTCGGGTGCTTTCGATCTCGGCCTCACCGGCACCTATGGCATCACGCTGATCGGCTTGGCATTCATGGCGGTCGTCGCCGCCGTGAACTTTCGTGGCGTCGGCGAGAGCGTCAAAGCCAATGTCGTGCTGACCTGTGTCGAGTTCACCGGCCTGATGATCATCATCGTCATCGGCCTGTGGGCGATCGGTGCGGGCGAGGGCGATGTCTCCCGCATCACCCAGTTCCATTCGGCACCCGACCGCAGCGCCTTCTGGTCGGTGATCGCTGCCACCACGCTCGCCTTCTTCGCGATGGTCGGCTTCGAGGACTCGGTCAACATGGCCGAGGAGTGCAAGGACCCGACGCGCATCTTCCCGAAGGTTCTGTTGACCGGCCTGCTAATCACCGGCGTGATCTACGTGCTCGTGTCGATCTCGGCGATCACCCTTGTGCCGCCGGAACAACTGGGCGAGGGCGAAACGCCATTGCTCAAGGTCGTCCAGGCCGGCGCGCCGAACTTCCCGGTCGAGATTTTCGGCTTCATCACCATGTTCGCCGTTGCCAACAGCGCGCTCATCAACATGCTGATGGCGAGCCGGCTGGTCTATGGCATGAGCCGCGAGCACGTGTTGCCGGAAGTGCTCGGCAAGGTACACGCTTCACGCCGCACGCCTTACATTGCGATCGGCTTCACCACCTTGCTCGCCTTCGCGCTCATTACCTTCGTCGGCGAGGTTCCGGCACTGGGCGGCACGACGGCACTGCTGTTGCTCTGCGTCTTCACCGTGGTCAACATTGCGGTGCTGGTGCTGCGCAAGGACACGGTCGGGCACGATCATTTCCGTACGCCGACGCTGTTGCCGATCCTGGGGGCCGTGGCTTGCGCCTTCTTCGCCGGGCCATGGACCGGGCGCGATCCCGTTCAATACAAGATCGCCGGTATCCTGATCGGCATCGGCGTGGTGTTGTGGTTCGTGACCGTGCTGGTCAACCGTGCCACCGGGCAGAAGCCCGCCGAACCTGACATGGCTGACATCGGCGGGGCAGGGCCGGTAAACTGACCGCTGTCTATATACAGGCGAGGTGCGCGGCCGTCAGAAAGGCTCGTTGAAGGTGACGATCGAGACCTCGCCTTCGAGCGCGCCCTGATAGGCGGAGATGTGCGGCTCGTCGTCGGGTTCGCCCTGCATGTCGCCGATCTGGTCGAGCTCGGCTTCGGCGTAACCTTCCTTGGCAAGTGCGTCGAGCGCCGAGCGAACGGCGGTGTCGTCGTCGGGCGCGACCAGCATGATGTGCACGCCTTCCGGCTTGCCGCCCTTCTTGCGCCAGACTCGGCCTGTGATGATTGTCACGGGCCGTTCGTCGTTGTCGTTCATAGTGATTCCCTGGAACTAGATTCGTTTGCGGGGGGATTCGCCCCGGTTTCCCCGATTTTCGCACGAAGGCGGGGTGCAAGACAGAACAAACAGCCTTATAAATTGGCTTCGAACCCATGTTGCAGTGCAATATAGTTGCTGCAAGCCCTTCAACCCGCCCGAAGCCCCGGTTTCGTTAAGGTTTTTAAGGGGACGGGCTTGACGGTTGGCGGTCATGCGAGTAGATACCGCCTCGTCTGAGCCGATGTGAGGTTGGCTTTTCCGAAGCGACGTGCTTTGGAGTTCACCTCAAACAGGGTTCGTTTTTTACGAGCGAGAAGACATTTCCGGCGTGCATGAAGCGGATTCGCTTCCTCTGCCTTTGTTCGGGCAAGACCGCAAAACGCGGTTTGGGGCCCGAATTCGCGTATGGATTTTGCGCTTGAAGCCGCCCCGAACGGGCTTGAGACACGGAATTGAGAGACAAGAGGGTTTAATGCCTACCGTCAACCAGCTGATCCGCAAGCCGCGCATTGCGCCGGTGAAGCGCAACAAGGTTCCGGCCATGCAGGCCAACCCGCAGAAGCGGGGCGTTTGCACGCGCGTCTATACGACGACGCCGAAGAAGCCGAACTCGGCTCTGCGTAAGGTCGCTAAGATTCGCCTGACCAATGGCTTTGAAGTGATCGGCTACATCCCCGGCGAAGGCCACAACCTTCAGGAGCACTCCGTGGTCATGATCCGCGGCGGCCGCGTGAAGGATCTTCCGGGTGTGCGCTATCACATCATCCGCGGCGTGCTCGACACGCAGGGCGTGAAGAACCGCAAGCAGCGCCGTTCGAAGTACGGTGCGAAGCGTCCGAAGTAATTCGGGTTCTGCAATTTAGGCGCTGCGCGAGGTTCTCCGCGTAATAGAGCGTCGGCCAAGTTTGAGAGACAAGAACCATGTCACGTCGTCACAGTGCAGATAAGCGCGAAATCAACCCGGATCCCAAGTTCGGCGATCTCGTTGTCACCAAGTTCATGAATGCCGTCATGTATGACGGCAAGAAGTCGATCGCCGAAACGATCGTCTACGGTGCGCTTGACCAGGTTCAGGCCAAGACCAAGCAGGAGCCGGTCACCGTCTTCCATCAGGCGCTCGACAACGTCGCGCCGCACGTGGAAGTGCGTTCGCGTCGTGTTGGCGGCGCCACCTACCAGGTTCCGGTCGATGTGCGCCCCGAGCGCCGTCAGGCTCTCGCCATTCGCTGGCTGATCACTGCTGCCCGCAACCGCAACGAGACCACCATGGTCGACCGCCTCTCGGGCGAGCTGATGGATGCGGCGAACAACCGCGGCACGGCCGTCAAGAAGCGTGAAGACACCCACAAGATGGCGGAAGCCAACCGCGCCTTCGCGCACTACCGCTGGTAATAGCGCGACCGAACGACTGAGAGGCACCTCCCATGGCCCGCGAATACAAGATCGAAGACTACCGCAATTTCGGTATCATGGCGCATATCGACGCCGGCAAGACCACGACCACCGAGCGCATCCTTTATTACACGGGCAAGTCGCACAAGATCGGCGAAGTCCATGACGGCGCTGCCACCATGGACTGGATGGAGCAGGAGCAGGAGCGCGGCATCACGATCACGTCTGCTGCGACCACGACCTTCTGGAAGGGCCGTGACGGCAAGCAGCGCCGCTTCAACATCATCGACACCCCAGGCCACGTCGACTTCACCATTGAAGTCGAGCGTTCGCTGCGCGTTCTCGACGGCGCCATCGCGCTGCTCGATGCCAACGCGGGTGTTGAGCCGCAGACCGAGACCGTGTGGCGCCAGGCGGACAAGTATCACGTCCCGCGCATGATCTTCTGCAACAAGATGGACAAGATCGGCGCCGATTTCTATCGCTCGTACGATATGATCAAGTCGCGTCTCGGTGCGACCGCCGTTGCCGTTCAGCTGCCGATCGGTGCTGAGTCCGAGTTCAAGGGTGTCGTCGATCTGATCGAGATGAACGCGCTCGTCTGGCGCGACGAGAGCCTGGGCGCTGCCTGGGACGTCGTCGAGATCCCGGAAGACCTCAAGGCCAAGGCTGAAGAGTTCCGCGAAAAGATGATCGAGACCGCCGTCGAAATGGACGAGACGGCTCTCGAGAACTACCTCGAAGGCAAGATGCCCTCGAACGACGAACTGCGCGCGCTGATCCGCAAGGGCACCATCGCCGTCAAGTTCTTCCCGATGTTCTGCGGCTCGGCCTTCAAGAACAAGGGCGTTCAGCCGCTGCTCGACGGCGTCGTCGAGTTCCTGCCTTCGCCGCTCGACGTTCCAGCCATCAAGGGCATCGATGCCAAGACCGAAGCCGAGATCGAGCGTCATGCCGACGACAGCGAGCCGCTGTCGATGCTGGCCTTCAAGATCATGAACGATCCGTTCGTCGGTTCGCTGACCTTCTGCCGCATCTACTCGGGCAAGGTGGTCAAGGGCGCTTCGCTCGAAAACACCGTCAAGGGCAAGAAGGAGCGTCTCGGCCGTATGCTGCAGATGCACTCGAACTCGCGTTCGGACATCGAAGAAGCATTCGCTGGCGACATCGTCGCTCTGGCCGGCCTCAAGGAAACGACCACCGGCGACACGCTCTGCGATCCGCTGCACCCGGTCATCCTTGAGCGCATGGAATTCCCCGAGCCGGTCATCCAGATCGCGATCGAGCCGAAGACCAAGGGCGACCAGGAAAAGATGGGCCTCGCGCTCAACCGCCTGGCTGCTGAAGATCCTTCGTTCCGCGTCAAGTCGGACGAAGAGTCGGGTCAGACCATCATCGCCGGCATGGGCGAGCTGCACCTCGACATCATCGTCGACCGCATGCGTCGCGAGTTCAAGGTCGAGGCGAACGTCGGCGCGCCGCAGGTTGCGTATCGCGAGACGATCACCCGCACCCACGAGCAGGACTACACCCACAAGAAGCAGTCGGGTGGTACCGGTCAGTTCGCTCGCGTCAAGATCGTGTTCGAGCCGAACCCCGAGGGCGAAGATTTCGTCTTCGAATCGAAGATCGTCGGCGGTGCTGTTCCGAAGGAATACATCCCGGGCGTCGACAAGGGCCTCCGCAGCGTTCTGTCGTCGGGTCCGTTCGCGGGCTTCCCGATGATCGGCGTCAAGGCGACGCTCATCGACGGCGCCTACCACGACGTCGACTCGTCGGTTCTCGCCTTCGAAATCGCCGGCCGCGCCTGCCTTCGCGAAGCCGCTCCGAAGCTGGGTGTCCAGCTGCTCGAGCCGATCATGAAGGTCGAAGTCGTGACGCCGGAAGACTACGTCGGTAACGTCATCGGCGACTTGAACAGCCGTCGTGGCCAGATCCAGGGCCAGGAAAGCCGTGGTATCGCCGTCGTCGTCAACGCGATGGTGCCGCTGGCAAACATGTTCAAGTACGTGGACAGCTTGCGTTCGATGTCTCAGGGCCGCGCCCAGTACACGATGCAGTTCGACCACTACGAGCCGGTTCCGACCGCGGTCGCTCAGGAAGTTCAAAAGAAATACGCGTAATTCCAACGAATTGCAGCGTTTTATTAATTCAACGCCCTTATCGGGCTAGCAAGAATGGAGACCTCACATGGCAAAAGGTAAATTCGAGCGTAATAAGCCTCATGTGAACATCGGCACGATTGGTCACGTTGACCACGGCAAGACGTCGCTGACGGCGGCGATCACGAAGTATTTCGGCGAGTTCAAGGCCTACGACCAGATCGACGCAGCGCCTGAAGAGAAGGCCCGCGGCATCACCATTTCGACCGCACACGTCGAATACGAGACGCCTGCTCGTCACTACGCCCACGTCGACTGCCCAGGCCACGCCGACTACGTCAAGAACATGATCACTGGTGCTGCCCAGATGGACGGCGCGATCCTGGTCGTGTCGGCTGCCGACGGCCCGATGCCGCAGACCCGCGAGCACATCCTGCTCGCCCGTCAGGTTGGTGTTCCCGCCCTCGTCGTGTTCCTGAACAAGGTCGACCTGGTCGACGACGCCGAGCTGCTCGAACTGGTCGAGCTCGAAGTTCGCGAGCTGCTGTCGAAGTACGAGTATCCGGGCGACGACATTCCGATGATCAAGGGTTCGGCTGTTGCTGCGCTCAACGATTCGGACAAGAAGATCGGCGAAGACGCGATCCGCGCGCTGATGGAAGCCGTCGACGCCTACATCCCGACGCCTGAGCGTCCGATCGACCGTCCGTTCCTGATGCCGATCGAAGACGTGTTCTCGATCTCGGGTCGCGGTACTGTTGTCACCGGTCGTGTCGAGCGCGGCATCGTCAAGGTTGGCGAAGAAGTCGAGATCGTCGGCATCAAGGCAACCTCGAAGACCACCGTCACCGGCGTTGAAATGTTCCGCAAGCTGCTCGACCAGGGCCAGGCTGGCGACAACATCGGCGCGCTGATCCGTGGCGTTGGCCGTGAAGACGTCGAGCGCGGCCAGGTGCTGTGCAAGCCGGGTTCGGTGAAGCCGCACAAGAAGTTCGTGGCTGAAGCCTACATCCTGACCAAGGAAGAGGGTGGCCGTCACACGCCGTTCTTCACCAACTACCGTCCGCAGTTCTACTTCCGCACGACCGACGTGACCGGCATCGTGTCGCTGCCGGAAGGCACCGAGATGGTCATGCCCGGCGACAACATCACCGTCGACGTCGAGCTGATCGTTCCGATCGCCATGGAAGAGAAGCTCCGCTTCGCTATCCGTGAAGGTGGCCGCACCGTCGGCGCCGGCATCGTCGCTTCGATCAAAGAATAATCCGAATTAACGATCTGTCGCGGGCGGGAATACGCCCGCGCCGCGCCAGAACAAGGAAGTGACCATGAACGGACAGAATATCCGCATCCGCCTCAAGGCGTTTGACCACCGGGTTCTCGACGCTTCGACGCGTGAGATCGTGTCGACCGCGAAGCGCACCGGCGCCAATGTTCGCGGCCCGATCCCGCTGCCGACGCGGATCGAGAAGTTCACGGTGAACCGCTCGCCGCACGTCGATAAGAAGAGCCGCGAGCAGTTCGAAATGCGCACGCACAAGCGTCTGCTGGACATCGTCGATCCGACCCCGCAGACCGTCGATGCTCTGATGAAGCTCGACCTCGCAGCAGGTGTCGACGTCGAAATCAAGCTCTAAGAGCTAACATGAGCCGCGCGAGCAGATCCAAACGGCTCCTCTGAAGGAAAACGAACCGATGCGTTCAGGTGTAATTGCACAGAAGGTGGGAATGACCCGCGTCTATAATGACGCTGGCGAACACGTTCCCGTCACCGTTCTCCGCATGGAGAACTGCCAGGTCGTGGCACAGCTGACCAAAGAGAAGAATGGCTACACCGCCGTTCAGCTCGGCGTTGGCCTGGCCAAGGTCAAGAATACGACGAAGGCGTTGCGCGGTCACTTCGCTGCCGCTTCCGTCGAGCCGAAGTCGAAGGTTGCCGAGTTCCGCGTCTCCGCAGACAACATGCTGGACGTTGGCGCCGAGATCACCGTAGAGCATTTCGTCGCCGGCCAGAAGGTCGACGTGACGGGCACGACGATCGGTAAGGGCTTCCAGGGCGTCATCAAGCGTCACCACTTCGGTGGTGGCCGCGCTACCCACGGTAACTCGGTCTCGCACCGTACGCACGGTTCGACTGGTCAGCGCCAGGATCCGGGCAAGGTGTTCAAGGGCAAGAAGATGGCCGGCCACATGGGCGACGTTCGCGTCACCACCCAGAACGTGGAAGTCGTCTCGACCGACACCGATCGCGGTCTCATCCTGATCCGCGGTGCGGTTCCGGGTTCGAAGGGTGCATGGATCCTGGTTCGCGACGCCGCAAAGGTTGCGCTTCCTGAGAACGCGCCGAAGCCGGCCGCGATCCGCGCTGCCAGCAACAAGGCTCCGGCCAACGAGGGAGCGGAATAATGGACCTCAAGATTACAACCCTCGCAGGCAAAGATGCCGGCAAGGTTGAGCTCTCGGAAGAGATCTTCGGCCTCGACCCGCGCGAAGACGTTCTCCAGCGCGTCGTGCGCTGGCAGCTCGCCAAGAAGCAGCAGGGCACGCACAAGGCCAAGGGTCGCGCGGAAATCGCGCGCACCGGCGCCAAGATGTACAAGCAGAAGGGTACGGGCCGCGCTCGTCACCATTCGGCACGCGCTCCGCAGTTCCGGGGCGGCGGCAAGGCCCACGGCCCGGTCGTTCGCAGCCACGAGCATGACCTTCCCAAGAAGGTTCGCGCTCTTGGCCTGAAGCACGCACTCTCGGCCAAGGCCAAGGCATCGAACCTGATCATCGTCGACGAGCTGACGCTCGCCGAGGGCAAGACCAAGGCGCTGCTCGCGAACTTCGCGACGCTGGGCCTGACCAACGCCCTGGTGATCGGTGGCGCCGAGCTTGACGTCAACTTCAAGCGCGCAGCGACCAACATCCCGAACATCGATGTCCTGCCGATCCAGGGCATCAACGTTTACGACATTCTGCGCCGCGGCACGCTGGTCCTTTCGAAGGCCGCCGTCGAGGCTCTCGAGGAGCGCTTCAAATGACGGATCTCCGCCACTATGACGTGATCGTCAGCCCGGCGATCACCGAAAAGTCGACCATGGCTTCGGAAAACAACCAGGTCGTCTTCAATGTCGCCAAGAAGGCGAGCAAGCCCGAGATCAAGGCTGCCGTCGAAGCGCTGTTCGGCGTGAAGGTGACTGCTGTGAACACCCTGGTCCGCAAGGGCAAGGTGAAGCGCTTCCGCGGCACGATCGGCCGCCAGAGCGACGTCAAGAAGGCGGTAGTGACGCTGGCTGATGGCCAGTCGATCGACGTCGCGACGGGTCTCTGAGCTGGGCTGAGAGGACAGGACAATGGCACTAAAGAAATTCAAGCCAGTAACGCCGAGCACGCGCCAGCTGGTCATCGTCGACCGCTCGGGTCTGCATAAGGGCAAGCCCGTCAAGGGTCTGACCGAAGGCCTGACCAAGTCGGGCGGCCGTAACAACTACGGTCGCATCACGGCTCGCTTCATCGGCGGCGGTCACAAGCGTTCGTACCGCATCATCGACTTCAAGCGTCGCAAGTTCGACGTCGTCGGCACGGTCGAGCGTCTCGAGTACGATCCGAACCGCACCGCCTTCATCGCGCTGATCAAGTACGACGACGGTGAGCTGAGCTACATCATTGCTCCGCAGCGTCTGCAGGCCGGCGACAAGATCATCGCTGGTGAGCAGGTCGACGTGAAGCCGGGCAACGCAATGCCGCTCGCAGCAATGCCGGTCGGCACGATCGTCCACAACATCGAGCTGAAGCCCGGCAAGGGCGGCCAGGTCGCTCGTTCGGCTGGTGCTTACGCCCAGCTCGTCGGTCGTGACCAGGGCATGGCGATCCTTCGCCTCAACTCGGGTGAACAGCGCGTCGTCAGCGGTCTCTGCATCGCCACCGTCGGTGCCGTGTCCAACCCGGACCATGGCAACATCAACGACGGCAAGGCCGGCCGCACGGTCTGGCGTGGCAAGCGCCCGCACAACCGCGGCGTGACCATGAACCCGGTCGACCATCCGCACGGCGGTGGTGAAGGCCGCACCTCGGGCGGACGCCATCCGGTGACCCCGTGGGGCAAGCCCACCAAGGGCAAGAAGACGCGGTCCAACAAGGCGACCGACAAGTTCATCCTGCGCTCGCGCCATCAGCGCAAGAGCTAAGAAGAGGTAACGCCAGTGACTCGTTCAGTCTGGAAAGGCCCGTTCATTGACGGCTATCTGCTCAAGAAGGCAGAGAAGGTTCGTGAAGGCGGTCGCAATGAGGTGATCAAGATGTGGAGCCGTCGCTCCACCGTCCTGCCGCAGTTCGTCGGCCTCACCTTCGGTGTCTACAACGGCCAGAAGCACGTCCCGGTCTCGGTGAACGAGGACATGGTCGGCCACAAGTTCGGTGAGTTCGCTCCCACCAGGACCTACTACGGTCACGGCGCGGACAAGAAGGCAAAGAGGAAGTAACATGGGCAAGGCCAAAGCTCCGCGCAGGCTTGCTGACAACGAGGCACGTGCGGTCCTCCGCACGATCCGGGTCAGCCCGCAGAAGCTCAACCTCGTTGCCGCGCTTATCCGCGGCAAGAAGGTAGCGACCGCGCTTTCGGATCTGGAATTTTCGCGCAAGCGCATCGCCGGAACGGTTAAAAAGACCCTCGAATCGGCTATCGCCAACGCGGAAAACAATCACGACCTCGATGTCGATGCACTGGTGGTGGCGGAAGCCTTTGTCGGTAAGTCGATCGTCATGAAGCGTTTCCACGCTCGTGGCCGTGGTCGCGCCAGCCGTATTGAGAAGCCGTTTTCGCACCTCACGATCGTCGTTCGTGAAGTCGAAGAGAAAGGGGAGGCCGCATAATGGGCCAGAAAATCAATCCTATTGGTCTCCGCCTCGGCATCAACCGCACCTGGGACTCGCGTTGGTACGCAAACACCGGCGAATACGGCCAGCTGCTCCACGAAGACATCAAGATCCGCAAGTATCTTGAAGCCGAGCTGAAGCAGGCCGCGATCTCCAAGGTCGTGATTGAGCGTCCGCATAAGAAGTGCCGCGTGACCATTCACGCAGCACGTCCGGGCCTGATCATCGGCAAGAAGGGCGCCGACATCGAAAAGCTTCGCAAGAAGCTGATGGAGATGACGAAGTCCGAGACGCACCTCAACATCGTCGAGGTTCGCAAGCCGGAGACCGACGCTACGCTGGTCGCACAGTCGATCGCGCAGCAGCTCGAGCGCCGCATTGCCTTCCGTCGCGCCATGAAGCGCGCGGTGCAGTCGGCCATGCGCCTCGGCGCAGAGGGCATCCGCATCAACTGCTCGGGCCGCCTCGGCGGCGCTGAAATCGCTCGTATGGAGTGGTATCGCGAAGGTCGCGTTCCGCTGCACACCCTGCGCGCTGACGTCGACTACGGCACTGCCGAGGCAAAGACCGCCTACGGCATCTGCGGCGTCAAGGTCTGGGTGTTCAAGGGCGAGATCCTTGAGCACGATCCGATGGCTTCCGAGCGTCGCGCAACCGAAGGCGAGCATTCGCATGCTGGCGAGCGCCCTGAGCGCCGCCGTCGCGAAAACGCCTGACACGCATAGGAATTTGGAGTTAGAACGATGCTGCAGCCAAAGCGCACAAAGTTCCGTAAGCAGTTCAAGGGCCGCATCCACGGTACCGCGAAGGGTGGCACCAACCTGGATTTCGGCGGCTTCGGACTGAAGGCGCTTGAGCCAAACCGCGTCACCGCGCGTGAGATCGAGGCGGCTCGCCGCGCGATCACCCGCGAAATGAAACGTCAGGGCCGCGTCTGGATCCGTATTTTCCCAGACGTTCCGGTCACGTCGAAGCCGACCGAAGTCCGCATGGGTAAGGGCAAGGGCGCCGTCGACTACTGGGCATGCCGCATCAAGCCAGGTCGCGTGATGTTCGAGATCGATGGTGTCTCCGAGGAAGTGGCGCGTGAAGCGCTGCGTCTTGGCGCTGCCAAGCTCTCGGTCAGGACGCGCTTCGTTCAGCGCATCGCAGAATAAGGAAGGGCTGATCATGAAAGCCTCGGACATCAGGACGAAGACCCAGGACCAGCTCACCGACGAGCTCGCCAGCCTCAAGAAGGAGCAGTTCAACCTGCGCTTCCAGAAGGCGACCGGTCAGCTGGAAAAGACGGCGCGCGTGAAACAGGTCCGTAAGGATATCGCGCGTATCAAGACCATCGCCGCCGAAAAATCGGCCGGCAAGAAGGCTTAAGGACGAAAACCATGCCAAAGCGCATCCTGCAGGGTACGGTCGTCAGCGACAAGAACGAGAAGACGGTCGTCGTCAAGGTCGAGCGTCGCTTCACGCACCCGGTGATGAAGAAGACCGTGCGTATGTCGAAGAACTACAAGGCGCACGACGAAAACAACGCCCACAAGGTTGGCGATCAGGTGGCTATCCAGGAATCGAAGCCGATTTCCAAGGATAAGCGCTGGGTCGTCATTACCCCGGACCAGGCGTAACAACGAATTTTGGACAAGCCGGGGAGGGCGGTAGCCCATCCCGTTAGAGAAGAAGAAGGCGGCCAGTCATGATTCAGATGCAAACAAACCTCGACGTCGCGGATAATTCCGGCGCCCGTCGTGTCATGTGCATCAAGGTGCTGGGCGGCTCGAAGCGGAAGTATGCTTCTGTTGGCGACATCATCGTGGTGTCGATCAAGGAAGCCATTCCGCGCGGCCGCGTAAAGAAGGGTGACGTGATGAAGGCGGTCGTGGTTCGCACGGCCAAGGACATTCGTCGTCCGGACGGCAGCGTGATCCGTTTCGACAAGAACGCGGCCGTTCTTGTCGATAACAAGAAAGAACCTATCGGCACGCGTATCTTCGGGCCGGTTCCGCGCGAACTCCGCGCCAAGAACCACATGAAGATCATCTCGCTCGCGCCCGAAGTGCTGTAAGGAGCCGGAACAATGCAGAAGATCCGTAAAGGCGACAAGGTTGTCGTTCTGGCCGGCAAGGACAAGGGCCGCACCGGCGAGGTGCTGTCCGTCCAGCCGAAGGAAGACAAGGCACTTGTCCGCGGCGTGAACATGATCCGCCGCCACCAGAAGCAGTCCCAGACCCAAGAGGGCGGGATCATCACGAAGGAAGCGCCGATCCACCTGTCGAACCTCGCGCTCGCCGACCCCAAGGATGGCAAGCCGACCCGCGTCGGTTTCCAGGTCCAGAAGGACGGCACGAAGGTGCGTGTCGCCAAGCGCTCGGGAGAAGTCATCAATGGCTAAGGCAACCAACGAGCCGCGTCTGAAGAAGGTCTACAATGAGACCATCCGCCAGGCGATGCAGGAACAGTTCAAGTACGACAACGTCATGCAGATCCCGCGCATCGACAAGATCGTGCTCAACATGGGTGTTGGCGAAGCCACTGCGGACTCGAAGAAGCCCGCCGTTGCCGCTGAAGACCTGGCGATGATCGCCGGTCAGAAGCCGGTCATCACCCGCGCCCGCAAGTCGATCGCCGGCTTCAAGGTGCGTGAGCAGATGCCGATCGGGGCCAAGGTGACGCTCCGCCAGGAGCGCATGTACGAGTTTCTGGACCGTCTCGTGAACATCGCACTGCCGCGCGTTCGCGACTTTCGCGGTCTGAACCCGAAAAGCTTTGACGGCCGCGGAAATTACGCTATGGGCCTCAAGGAGCATATCGTGTTCCCCGAGATCAACTACGACAAGGTTGATCAGATGTGGGGTATGGACATCATCGTTTGCACGACCGCCAAGACGGACGAAGAAGCCCGGGCTCTGCTCAAGGCCTTCAACTTCCCCTTCCGGCAGTAACGGCAGCGAGAAAAGGAAAAATCTGAAATGGCAAAGACCAGCTCAGTCGAGAAGAACAATCGGCGCCGTAAGCTTGTGGACCAGTACGCTGCCAAGCGTCAGGCCCTCAAGGACGTCATCATGGATCAGTCCAAGCCGATCGAGGAACGCTTCCGCGCGCAGCTCAAGCTCGCCGCGCTGCCGCGCAACTCGGCCAAGATCCGTATCCGTAATCGCTGCGAAGTGACGGGCCGCCCGCGCGCCTACTATCGCAAGCTTAAGATGTCGCGTATCGCGCTTCGCGACCTGGGCTCGATCGGGGCGATCCCCGGTCTGGTCAAGTCGAGCTGGTAAGGAGCATTTGACATGTCTTTGAGTGATCCTCTCGGCGATATGCTGACCCGCATCCGCAATGCCTATGGCCGCAAGAAGTCGACCGTGTCGACGCCTGCGTCCAGGCTGCGCGCCCGTGTTCTCGACGTGCTGAAGGCGGAAGGCTACATCCGCGACTACAGCCAGACCGACTTCGAAAACGGCAAGTCCGAGATCGAAATCGAGCTGAAGTACTTCGACGGCCAGCCGGTTATCCGCGAAATCGCCCGCGTCTCCAAGCCGGGCCGCCGCGTGTACGTCTCGTCCAAGTCGATTCCGCCTGTTGCCAATGGCCTCGGCATCTCGATCCTTTCGACCCCGAAGGGCGTGATGGCCGACCACGAAGCGCGCGAACAGAACGTCGGCGGGGAAATCCTCTGCCAGATCTTCTGATCTGCCTAGGCTGAAACAAGAAAGGCACGAGGACTATGTCTCGTATTGGCAAGAAACCCGTTCAGCTTCCGCAGGGCGTTACCGCTTCCGTCGACGGCCAGACCGTCACGGCTAAGGGCCCCAAGGGCGAGCTGAAGTTCGTGGTCAACAACGAAGTTCTGGTGACGATGGAAGGCAGCGAGATCGCTGTTCAGCCGCGCGACCAGTCGAAGGACGCGCGCTCCAAGTGGGGCATGTCGCGGACCCAGATCGTCAACATCCTGACCGGTGTTAAGGACGGCTTCGAAAAGAAGCTCGAGATCACCGGCGTCGGTTACCGTGCAGCGCTCCAGGGCAAGAACCTGCAGCTGGCACTTGGCTTCTCGCACGACGTCGTCTATCAGACGCCGGAAGGCATCACCATCACGGTGCCGAAGCCTACCGAAATCGTGGTCAACGGCATCAACAAGCAGCAGGTTGGCCAGGTTGCTGCCGAGATCCGCGAATATCGCGGTCCCGAGCCCTACAAGGGTAAGGGCGTACGCTATGCAGGCGAGAAGATCGTCCGCAAAGAAGGCAAGAAGAAGTAATAACAACGCCGCGGTGCGCGGTCGCGGGAAGCATTTGGGCTTACCGCAGATGGCCGCGCCCGTTTCAGAAGGCAAGGAACACTTACTATGGCTTCGAAAGAAACCACTCTGCGCCGTTCGGCGCGCATCCGCCGACAGATCAAGAAGGTCGCAAACGGCCGTCCGCGCCTGTCGGTTCACCGCACGTCGAAGAACATCTATGTTCAGGTCATCGACGACGCCAATGGCCGTACGCTCGCTGCCGCTTCGACCCTCGAGAAGGATCTCAAGGGCTCGCTCAAGACCGGCGCCGACACTGCTGCTGCAACCGCAGTTGGCAAGCTGATCGCCGAGCGCGCTTCGAAGGCTGGCGTCAAGGACGTCGTTTTCGATCGTGGCGCCTACATCTATCACGGCCGCATCAAGGCACTTGCCGAGGCTGCGCGTGAAGGTGGTCTCAACTTCTGATGCAGTTTACGGCGTAGCGCGCGGCGCTGCGCCGCATCTGTGATCAGTTGCAATAAATCCGGCGACGCTATAGACGCCGGATTTGGTTTTTAACCCCCGTGCTTCCGGAAAAAAATAAGGATAGGAATATGGCACAAGAACGTAGGGAAGGTGGTCGCGACCGTAGCCGTGACCGCGAAGAGCGCGACAGCGAGTTCGTCGATAAGCTCGTCCACATCAACCGCGTTGCCAAGGTCGTCAAGGGCGGCCGGCGTTTCGGTTTTGCAGCACTCGTCGTTGTCGGCGACCAGAAGGGCCGCGTTGGCTTTGGTCACGGCAAGGCACGCGAAGTGCCGGAAGCGATCCGCAAGGCAACCGAATCGGCCAAGCGCGACATGATTTTCGTGCCGCTCCGCTCGGGCCGTACGCTGCACCACGATGTTGAAGGCCGTTGGGGCGCTGGTCGCGTTCTGCTGCGCTCTGCCAAGCAGGGTACCGGCATCATCGCCGGCGGTCCTATGCGCGCTGTCTTCGAGACGCTCGGCATGCACGACGTCGTCGCCAAGTCGATGGGTTCGTCGAACCCGTACAACATGGTTCGTGCGACCTTCGATGCGCTGAAGAGCCAGATGCATCCTAAGGATGTGGCTGCACAGCGCGGCATCAAGTATTCGACGCTTCAGGCCCGCCGCGGCACCGCCGTTGCGGCCGAAGAATAGTCGCTCGAGCTGACCAGGGACAATGACCATGGCCAAGAAAGCAACCAAGACCATCACCGTCGAGCAGATCGGTAGCCCGATCCGTCGTCCGAAGGAACAGCGTGCAACGCTGGTCGGCCTCGGCCTCAACAAGATGCATCGCAAGCGCACGCTGGAGGATACTCCTTCGGTGCGTGGCATGATCGCAGCTGTCCAGCACCTCGTCCGCGTTGTGGACGAGGCGTAAGCCGAGCGCAGGAGATAGAAGATGAAACTCAACGATCTGCGTGACAACGCCGGCGCGACCCACTCCAAGAAGCGTCTTGGCCGTGGCATCGGTTCCGGCTCCGGCAAGACCGGCGGCCGCGGCGTGAAGGGCCAGAAGGCTCGTTCGGGCGTCGCGATCAACGGCTTCGAGGGTGGCCAGATGCCGCTCTATCGTCGCCTGCCGAAGCGCGGCTTCACCAACATTTTCGCCAAGAGCTACAACACCGTTTCGCTGGCCCGCATCCAGGTCGCGATCGATGCCAAGAAGCTCGATGCGAAAGAGACCGTGACGGCGGAAGCCCTCGTCAAGGCCGGCGTGATTCGCCGCGTCAAGGACGGCGTCCGCATCCTCGGCGACGGCGAACTCAAGGCCAAGGTGGCCTTCGACGTTGCCGGCGCTTCCAAGCCGGCGATCGAGAAGATCGAAAAGGCTGGAGGATCGGTGAAGCTGCCTGAAGTGGCAGCCGCCGAGTAAAAGGCTTTGCAAAGTAAGCGGCGGTAGAGATACCGCCGCTTGCATGTTTGCCTCCCGGAGCCTATCTCGTGGCTTCGGTGACACGCGCCGCGCCCATCGCGGCATTTTGGCGTGACCAAGCGGAGTACCCTGAATGGCATCGGCTGCTGAACAACTAGCATCCAATCTGAATTTCGCAGCCTTCGCCAAGGCCGAAGACCTCAAGAAGCGTATCTGGTTCACGCTTGGCGCGCTGCTGGTCTACCGCCTCGGTACCTACATCCCGCTTCCGGGAATCAATCCCGACGCATTCGCGCAGGCTTTCACCCAGCAGAGCCGCGGCGTCCTTGGCATCTTCAACATGTTCGCCGGCGGCGCCGTGCAGCGCATGGCGATCTTTGCCCTGGGCATCATGCCCTACATCTCCGCCTCCATCATCATGCAGCTCATGACGTCGGTCGTTCCGTCGCTTGAAGCGCTGAAGAAGGAAGGCGAGCAGGGCCGCAAGATCATCAACCAGTACACCCGCTACGGCACCGTGCTTTTGGCCGTCGTTCAGGCCTATGGCATTTCCGCCGGCCTTGAAGGCGGCAACGGCATCGTCACCGATCCTGGCATGTTCTTCCGCGCCTCGACGGTCATCACGCTTGTCGGCGGCACCATGTTCCTGATGTGGCTCGGCGAGCAGATCACCGCGCGCGGCATCGGCAACGGCATTTCACTGATCATCTTTGCTGGCATCGTCGCAGGCCTTCCGAGCGCCATCAGCGGCACGTTGGAGCTTGGTCGCACCGGCGCTCTTTCGACCGGCCTGATTCTCGCGATCATCGTCCTTGCGATCGTCGTCATCGCGCTCATCGTCTTCTTCGAGCGTGCCCAGCGCCGCCTTCTGATCCAGTATCCGAAGCGCCAGGTCGGCAACCGCATGTTCCAGGGCGATACGTCGCACCTGCCGCTGAAGCTGAACACCGCAGGCGTTATTCCTCCGATCTTCGCTTCGTCGCTGCTGCTTCTGCCGGCAACGGTTGCGGGCTTCTCGAACACCGCCACGCTGCCCGGTTGGGTGAGCACGATGATGGCCGCTCTCGGTCATGGTCAGCCGCTCTACATGCTGCTTTACGCCGCGATGATCGTCTTCTTTGCCTTCTTCTACACGGCAATCGTCTTCAATCCGAAGGACACGGCCGATCAGCTGAAGAAGCATTCGGGCTTCATCCCGGGCTATCGCCCTGGCGAGCGCACGGCAGAATATATCGACTACGTGCTGACCCGCGTCACCGTCATCGGCGCTGCCTACCTGGTCGTCATCTGCTTGATGCCCGAGTTCCTGATTTCGGCAACCGGCGTTCCGTTCTACCTTGGTGGTACTTCGCTTCTGATCGTGGTCAATGTAACCCTTGATACCGTGGCGCAGATTCAGGGTCACCTGATCGCCCACCAGTACGAGGGGCTGATCAAGAAGTCGAAGCTCCGTGGAGGTAAGAGGGGAAGATGAAGCTTATATTGCTGGGACCGCCCGGGGCGGGGAAGGGCACTCAGGCGCAGAGGCTGGTCGAAAAGCACGGCATCCCTCAGCTTTCCACCGGTGACATGTTGCGGGCCGCAGTGAAGGCCGAAACGGATGTCGGCAAGCGCGCCAAGGCCGTTATGGACGCCGGCGAGCTGGTTTCGGACGAAATCGTCAACGCGATCGTCGCCGAGCGAATCGACCAGGACGACTGCGCGAAAGGATTCATCCTCGACGGTTATCCACGCACGCTGGCGCAAGCCGATGCAGTCGCCGACATGCTGGCCGAGCGCGGCCTGCATCTCGACGTGGTCATCGAGCTCGTCGTCGACGACAAGGCACTCGTTGGCCGGATCCTGAAGCGCGCCGAAGAAGCACAGGCTGCTGGCCAGCCGGTTCGCAAGGACGACAACGCCGAGGTGTTCGAAGAACGGCTGCGCGAGTACTACAAGAAGACCGCGCCGCTGATCGGCTACTACTACGCCAATGACCTGCTTAAGCAGGTCGACGGCATGGCCGACATGGACGACGTGACCACGCAGATCGAAGCTGTCATCGCTGCGGTCACGCACTAAAAACAGCCATCGCGCTTGACTGGCGGGCCGTACTGGAGTATGGCGGCCCGTCTTCCATTCAGGCATGATGTTGTTTGCCCGTTAGGGTGCAAAGTCATATTGATACGGAAAACCCGCATGGGCCGGCCTCCACCGGACGCGGGGCAACTTGAAGCGCCGGCACAGTCCGGCCCAAATGGAGTGAGAAAATGGCTCGTATAGCCGGCGTTAACATCCCGACCAACAAGCGCGTTGTGATCGCGCTTCAGTACATTCACGGCATTGGCAAGAAGTTCGCCCAGGAGATCGTCGAGAAGGTCGGCATCCCGGCTGAGCGTCGCGTCAACCAGCTGACCGATGCTGAAGTCCTGTCGATCCGCGAAACCATCGATCGCGACTACCAGGTCGAAGGCGATCTGCGCCGCGAAGTTTCGATCAACATCAAGCGTCTGATGGACCTCGGCTGCTACCGCGGCCTGCGTCACCGTCGTTCGCTCCCGGTCCGTGGCCAGCGTACGCACACCAATGCGCGCACCCGCAAGGGCCCGGCCAAGGCAATTGCCGGCAAGAAGAAGTAATTTCGTTCCCGGCGGGTTTTGGCCCGCCGGTTTCGCCTTTTATGGGCGGGTGTTCGGCCTGACACCTTAAACGCAGGCTGGTGTAGCCGCTGGTATTACGGCGGTGAAGAGATCAACTGAAAGGACTACCATGGCTAAGGAAGCCGCTCGCGTTCGTCGTCGCGAACGCAAGAACATCTCGTCGGGCGTTGCCCACGTGAATTCGACCTTCAACAACACCATGATCACCATCTCCGATGCACAGGGCAACACGATTGCCTGGTCGTCGGCTGGTGCACAGGGCTTCAAGGGTTCGCGCAAGTCGACCCCGTTCGCTGCCCAGATGGCTGCCGAAGACTGCGCCAAGAAGGCCCAGGAACACGGCATGCGCATGCTCGAAGTCGAAGTCTGCGGTCCGGGTTCGGGTCGTGAATCGGCTCTGCGCGCGCTCCAAGCTGCGGGTTTCACCATCACGTCGATCCGCGACGTGACGCCGATCCCGCACAACGGCTGCCGCCCGCGCAAGAAGCGTCGCGTCTAAATATTTCACCCCGCGCGAGCGCCATTGGCGCTCGTTTGCGGTTTCCAGGTCGCCCGCCACGATTGGATGGTGGCGGGGCAACGGAAGGAAGCGAATATGATCCAGAAAAACTGGCAGGAACTGATCAAGCCAAACAAGATCGAGTTCTCGTCCAAGAAGAAGACGCTGACCACGCTCGTCGCCGAGCCGCTCGAGCGTGGCTTCGGCCTGACGCTGGGCAACGCGCTCCGTCGCGTGCTGCTGTCGTCGCTTCGCGGCGCTGCCGTCACTGCCGTCCAGATCGACGGCGTGCTGCATGAGTTCTCGTCCATCGGCGGCGTTCGTGAAGACGTCACCGATATCGTGCTCAACATCAAGGAAATCGCCATCCGCATGGAAGGCGACGGCCCGAAGCGCATGGTCGTTCGCAAGCAGGGCCCCGGTGCCGTGCTCGCTGGCGACATCCAGACGGTCGGCGACGTCGAGATCCTGAACCCCGATCACGTCATCTGCACGCTCGACGAGGGCGCGGAGATCCGTATGGAGTTCACCGTCGACACCGGCAAGGGCTACGTCCCGGCTGAACGCAACCGCGCTGAAGACGCTCCGATCGGTCTCATCCCGGTCGACAGCCTCTACTCGCCGGTCAAGAAGGTTTCGTACAAGGTCGAGAACACCCGCGAGGGCCAGGTTCTGGACTACGACAAGCTGACCATGACCATCGAGACCGACGGTTCGATCACCGGCGAGGACGCAGTGGCTTTCGCTGCTCGCATCCTGCAGGACCAGCTTGCCCTGTTCGTCAACTTCGACGAGCCGCAGAAGGAAGTTGCAGCCGAGGCCGTTACAGAGCTCGCCTTCAACCCGGCGCTGCTCAAGAAGGTCGACGAACTGGAGCTTTCGGTCCGTTCAGCCAACTGCCTCAAGAACGACAACATCGTTTACATCGGCGACCTGATCCAGAAGACGGAAGCAGAAATGCTGCGTACTCCGAACTTCGGCCGCAAGTCGCTCAACGAGATCAAAGAAGTTCTGGCCGCAATGGGCCTGCACCTCGGTATGGAAGTGCAGGACTGGCCGCCGGAGAACATCGAAGACCTCGCCAAGCGATACGAAGACCAGTACTAAGACCACCTAGTCGAGCATGGTTCCGAGGACCGGATATTCCGGTCCGACGGCCTTGCGGAAAACCATCAGAGGCCGTGGCCTCTTGAACAACTGAAGAAGGAAAAGAGCCATGCGTCACGGTTTTAAAGGCCGCCGCTTCGCCCGCAGCGTAAGCCACCGCAAGTCCATGTTCGCCAACCTCTCGGTCTCGCTTATCGAGCACGAGCAGATCGTGACCACGCTCGAAAAGGCGAAGGACCTGCGTCCGATCGTCGAGAAGCTGGTGACGCTCGGCAAGCGCGGCGACCTGCATGCCCGCCGCCAGGTGATCGCCCAGATCGGCAACGAGAACGTCGTGAAGCGTCTGTTCGACGTCGTCGCGCCGCGTTACGCCACCCGCAACGGCGGCTACCTGCGCATCATGAAGGCTGGATTCCGCCGCGGTGACAACGCCGCGATGGCCGTCATCGAGTTCGTCGATCGCGACACCTCGGCCAAGGGCGCCGGCGACCGCGTTCGCCTCGAAGCCGAAGCTGCCAACGAAGCTGAAGCTGCATAAGCTGTCTGCACCGTTGATTTGAACCGAAGGGGCCCTCGTGGCCCCTTTTGTTTTGGGCAATCGCCCGTAAGCCTGCAGCGGTTCTTTCGCATTGCGCGCCAACTATGCGGAAATAACCGCTTTCACGCGCATACAGCCTTTCAATTTGCACAATCGTCACGACAATGGCGCCGACTTAGACGTTGGAGGATTCGCAATGCGTGCGAAACGTTATTTGCTGCTTGCGCTGTGTGCCTGGATGGCCGTTGCAGGTGGTGTCTCTGCCCAGGAGGCGACCAAGCCCGCCGAGGATCCCGGCCTGTCGGATGTGCTGACCGACCTGTTGAACGGCGGCAAGGACGGCACGGCCACGCCTGGCCCCGACCGTCGTGTGCCCTTTGGCCGCGAGGAGATGCAGCTGTCGTTTGCGCCGCTGGTCAAGGATACGGCTGCCGCGGTGGTCAACGTCTACGCCTCCAAGCAGGTGAAGGCGCGTTCGCCCTTTGAAGGCGATCCTTTCTTCGAACAGTTCTTCGGCCGCGGCGCGCCGCGCAACCGCTCCTCGCTCGGTTCCGGCGTGCTGGTCGATGCCAGTGGCATCGTCGTCACCAACAATCACGTCGTCCAGGACGCCGACCAGGTGAAGGTCGCGCTGTCGGATGGCCGCGAGTTCACCTCCAAGGTTCTGCTCAAGGACGACTCGCTCGATCTCGCGGTGCTGAAGATCGATTCCGACAAGCCGTTTCCGACGATCGCCATCGGCGATTCCGATGCGCTGCAGGTCGGTGATCTGGTGCTCGCCATCGGCAACCCGTTCGGTGTCGGCCAGACCACGACCAGCGGCATCGTCTCGGCACTGGCCCGCACGCATATCGGCGTGTCCGATTCCGGCTTCTTCATCCAGACCGACGCCGCCATCAATCCGGGCAATTCGGGTGGTGCGCTAATCAACATGGGCGGCCAACTCATCGGCATCAACACGGCAATCTTCAGCCGCACCGGCGGCTCGATCGGCATCGGCTTCGCCATTCCTTCCAACATGGTGCGGGCTTTCACCGAAGCAGCGAAGGGCGGCGCGGAGTTCTTCGAGCGGCCGTTCATCGGCGCCTCGTTCGAGCCTGTGACGCCGCAGATCGCAGAATCGCTTGGCATGGATCATCCCGCCGGCGCGCTTATCTCGTCAGTCGACGAGAACGGCCCTGCGGCACGCGCCGGCCTCAAGCCCGGCGACGTCGTGCTGTCGTTCAACGGTGCTGCGATCGAGCATATGGAAGCGCTCGACTATCGCCTGGCGACCCAGCCGATCGGCGGCAAGGCGACGCTATCGGTGCTGACCAAGGGCGAGGAGAAGGCGGTTGAGGTGGCGCTCGAGCGCGCGCCTGAAGGCGCCAGCACGAACGAGGTCCTGCTGGGTGGCCGCAGCCCGTTTGCCGGCGCCAAGGTCGCCGTGCTGTCGCCGCGGCTAGCCCAGCGCCTGCGCGTTGCGACCGACACCAAGGGTGTGGTGATTGTCGGCGTCGATGGCGGTTCGGCCGCTGCCGGCTTCGGCTTCCAGGCGGGTGACATCGTGCGCGAGCTCAACGGCGAGACCATCGACACCGCCGAGAAACTCAAGCAGCTTGCCGAGGAAGATACGCGCTGGTGGCGCTTCACCGTCGAGCGCGACGGCCGCATCATGCGGCAGATGCTGCGCTACTGAGACGCTGACCATGCTCGAAAAGCTCGCGGCATGGTGCTGGATCGCGGGGAGGGCTATTCGATGAGCTCTCTCTTCGACGAGTTTGTGCCGCGCCCGCTTGCCGAGACATTGCGGCCGCAAAGCCTCAGCGAGGTCATCGGACAGGACCATATCCTCGGGCCCGACGGCCCGATCGGGCGCATGGTCAAGTCGAAGAAGGCGTCGTCGTTCATCCTGTGGGGGCCACCGGGCGTCGGCAAGACGACCATCGCAAGGCTGGTGGCGAAGGAAATCGGCCTCGACTTCGTCCAGCTCTCGGCTGTTCTCTCTGGCGTTGCCGACCTCAGGAAGGTCGTCGACGCCGCCAGGCAGCTGCGCAGCGGGGCAGGGCGCCAGACCGTGGTGTTCGTCGACGAGCTCCACCGCTTCAACAGGACCACCCAGGACGCGCTGCTGCCGCATGTCGAGGACGGCACCATTGTCCTGATCGGCGCGACGACGGAGAACCCGAGCTTCAGCCTGGTAGCCGCGCTGCTGTCGCGTGCAAAAGTCTACACGCTCAAGCGCTTCGAAAAGCCTGACCTTGCCATCCTGGCCGAGCGCGCCGAGGCACATGCCGGCAGGAAACTGCCGCTGGACGCCGACGCGCGCGACACACTTTTGACCATGGCGGACGGGGACGGTCGTTATCTGATCGGGCTCTGCGAGGAGCTGCTCGCTCTGCCTTCCGGTGTGGTGCTTGATGTCGCGGGTCTCGCCGAGACAGTGCAGAAGAGGGCGCCGGTCTACGACAAGGGGCAGGAAGAGCACTACAACCTGCTCAGCTGCTTCCACAAGAGCCTGCGCGGCAGCGATGTGCAGGCGTCGCTCTATTGGGCGGCGCGCATGGTTGTCGGCGGCGAATCTCCCGCCACGATCTTCCGTCGCTTGGCTTGCGCGGCATCGGAAGACGTCGGCATGGCCGATCCGCAGGCGATGCCGCAGGTCATCGCCGCCTGGACTGCGTTCGAGCGGGTAGGGTGGCCGGAAGGGCGCCTGTTCATGGCCCAGGCGATCACCTATGTGGCGACGGCGCCCAAGTCGAACGCCTCCTACATGGGCTTCAACCAGGCTATAGCCATGGCGCAGCAGACAGGCTCGCTGGCACCGCCCAAGCACATCCTCAACGCCCCGACGAAGCTGATGAAAGAACTCGGCTACCACGAGGGCTACAAATACGATCACGACTATCCCGATGCGTTTTCGGGGCAGGAGTTCATGCCGGATGAGCTCGCCGGGGCGAACCGTCCGGAATTCTACGCGCCGAATGAACGCGGCTTCGAACGCGACATCAAGAAGCGGCTCGAGTTCTGGGCGCGCAACAAGGCCAACCGCAACCAGTCCGACGACTAGCCCTCTGCTGGCCGTCCGTTGAGCATTTTTCCCGGACGCGAGCTCGACCACTGATCAAATTAGGACGCGACAAACGCCGGAGGCGTAGGCGTCTCGCGTCAACTCGATACATATAAAATATCGATTGCAAAAAAATGCAATCGTGTTTACGTAAGCATTGTGGCTGAGGCGTTGCGATGAGCGCCGTAAGCGAAGCGCCTGATCTGGCCGATGGCGATCCGGGCAGGTGGATTCCCGAACCAAGGTCGACATCGTGAACCTCGAACCCGACAAAGCGCTGTCTGAACTGCTTGAACGGGCAGGGGAAGCTTCGGAATTTCTGAAGAAGCTCGCCAACCCCAACCGCCTGATGATCGTCTGCGCGCTTGTCGACGGTGAGCGTTCGGTGCGCGATCTCGAAGACAGCCTCGGCATACGCCAGCCAGGCCTGTCGCAGCAGCTCGCCGAGTTGCGCGACGCCGGACTGATCGCCGGGCGCAAGGAATCGAAGTCGGTCTTCTATCGCCTGGCCGACGAGCGCGTCGCGGAGATCGTTGCGCTGCTCTACCGCATGTTCTGCGCGCCGAAAGCCTGGACAAATCCAAACGAAAGCAGGAACGATGACTGAATTCACGCCCATCGCATCCACCGTCGGCGGCGCCCTGATCGGCCTCTCGGCTGTCCTGCTGATGGCCTGGGAAGGGCGCATTGCCGGCATCAGCGGCATCGCCAGCCGCCTGTTGCCGCCATACGCTGACAGTGCCTTTCTGTCGCGCTTGGGCTTCGTTCTTGGCCTGGTCGCCGCGCCACTGGTCTATGTGCTGGCGACCGGCAACGGGGTGCTCCAGACAGTCTCCTCGAACCTGCCGCTGATGGCCGTTGCCGGCCTGCTGGTTGGTTTCGGTTCGGCCTATGGCAGCGGCTGCACCAGCGGGCACGGCGTCTGCGGGCTGTCGCGGCTCTCCATTCGTTCGCTGGCGGCGACCATCACCTTCATGGCCACGGGCTTCGCCACCGTCTTCATCGTCCGGCACGTTCTGGGAGCCTGACCATGTCCTTTGTCGTCAATCTCGCGCTTGGCCTGCTGTTCGGCCTAGGGCTCGTCGTTTCAGGCATGTCCGACCCGGCCAAGGTGCTGAACTTCCTTGATCTGTTCGGCACCTGGGATCCGTCTCTGGCCTTCGTCATGGGCGGCGCCGTCGTCACCGCATTCATCGGCTACCGACTTGTCTTCAAGCGCCAAAAGCCGTTGGCCGCAGCCTCGTTCCAGCTGCCGGCCAAAAAGGAGATCGACCGTCCGCTTCTCCTGGGATCGGCCATCTTCGGCATCGGCTGGGGCCTTGGCGGCTTTTGCCCCGGGCCGGCACTGACGGCAGCCACGCTCGGAGCCGCCGGCACCTATGCCTTCCTGCCGGCAATGTTTGTCGGCATGTGGCTCGCCAGGATACTTGCGTCCAGGCGCGCCGCGGCAGCGGCGTGACCTGCTGCCGCGCTGCCGCGGCGATCCAGAAATAGCTAATACGGGCAGGGTGGTCGTCAGCCCTGTTTTCGGAATGTGCTGAATTGGAAGAGCTGCACGCTGTCCCACGGCGTCCTGTGTTCGTGGCGGCGGGTGTCGATCAGCTCGAAGCTGCCACCCAGCAACTTGCCGATGCTGTCGGCGTCGTGCCTGACGATCGGCAGCCCGCTGCATTTCTCTGGACCGTCGGGCGCGAAGGTGCCGATGATCGCATGGCCACCAGCTTTCAGCGCGCGCTTCAAGACAGCCTTGTAGGCGGCCTGATCTGCGACGGTGGTGAGGAAATGGAATGCAGCGCGGTCATGCCAGATGTCGTAGCGGCGGTCCGGCTGCCAGGCCGTCACGTCACTACGGATCCAGCTGACATGGCTTGCGTCCGGTCCGAGGCGCGCGCGGTCGGCATCGAGTGCAACCCGTGAGATGTCGAGCACGGTGACATCGTCAAAGCCTCGGCTGATCAACGCGTCAACCAGATGCGAAGCGCCGGCGCCAATGTCGACGATTGCCGCGTCAGGCGTAGCCCCAGCAAGCCCGAGCAGCGTCAGCGACGGCTCCGGCGTCTGCTGGAACCAGCTGACCTGATCTTCCGTCTTGGTCCGATAGATAGTTTCCCAATGAGAGGTGCGATCATCGCTCACAGCACAGCTCCGGTCATCCTGGCACACCCAGCCAGTTTGCACGGTTTGGACGCCAAAGGGGACATCGTTTGGTGCTTCCAGCAAGCATGTTAAAAAGTCGCATAAGATAGATTATGGAACTAGAATGGCCCACTGAAGCGCTGTTTGGCTGGCTTTCTCGTGAACTCCCGCCATCAGCAAGCTTGCACAGATCGGTCGATCCGACCAATGGTGCCTCACGGTTCGATGCAAACACGACGAGCCGGTGGGCTGCAGGTGCGCCGAGTTGCGGCCTATCGCGCCTTTGGTCGTCAGAGATGCCGGTTCAGGCTTCGCGGCCCACGCATTGACGCCTGCGCGCATCAAGCAGCCCGCTTATCACCCTGACGGATAAGGCATTTCGATCGTCATGCCGTCATAGGCCGGTTCGACATGCGCCGGCGTGGCGTCCATGACAGCGGTATAATCCAGCGGCACATGCATATGCGTCAGCACGGCATTGGCGGGCTTGAGCCTCTCGATCCACGCCAGCGCCTCAGACAGTGACAGATGGCTGACATGCGGCCTGTGCTGCAATGCGTCGACGACAAGAAGTTCCAGGCCCGTCATCAATGCCGCCGTGGGCTCTGGAAAGTCGCTGACGTCGGAACAATAGGCCAGCGGCCCAACGCGGAAGCCGAGGGAGATGATGTCGCCATGGATCTGCGGCAGCGGCAGAAAGGTGAGGGCACCCCCCTCTCCCGTTATGACGAACGGCTGGTCGTGCGCGATGATGTGCGGCCGCACGATCGGCGGATATGAGCTGCCTGGCGGCGTTTCGATGCAGTAGCCAAAAGCCTGTTTCAGCCTGTCGAGCGTGAAATCGTCCGCCCAGATGTCGACCAGGCTGCCGCGCTCGAGCACATAGCCTCGGAGGTCGTCGATCCCATGGATATGGTCGGCATGCGGGTGCGTGTAGACCACGCCGTCGATGTGGCGAACGCCGGCGGCCAGCATCTGGGCGCGAAAATCCGGCCCCGTGTCGATGACGACGCGCGTGACGCCGGCATCGGAAATGCGCTCGACCATGGCCGCCGCGCGCGTGCGCCTGTTCCTAGGGTTTGTGGGGTCGCAGGCGCCCCAGTCGCCGGTGATGCGCGGCGTGCCTGGCGAAGAGCCGCAGCCCAGAATGGTGAGGCGCAGCACGTCGGCCATGGCGTCAGGCTGGCCTCGGCATCTTGGTGAACAGCCGGAAGAAATTGGCCGTGGTGATATCGGCGATTTCGGCAGCGCTGACGCCGATGGTTTCAGCCAGCACTGCAGCCGTCTGGGCCACGAAGGCCGGCTCGTTGCGCTTGCCGCGATGCGGCGGCGGCGCAAGGTACGGCGCATCGGTTTCGACCAGCAGCCGGTCGCGCGGAACGTCCTTGGCGATCTCGCGCAGCTCGGCCGAGTTCTTGAACGTCAGAATGCCGGAGAACGAGACATAGCCGCCAAGCTCGACGCCAATGCGTGCCAGCTCAGCCCCCGACGAGAAGCAGTGCAGGATGAAGGGGAAGGCGCCCTTCCCCATTTCGTCCCTGAGAATTTCAGCCATGTCGTCGTCGGCGGCACGGGCGTGTATGACCAGCGGCAAGCCGGTTTCACGCGACGCGGCGATATGCACACGCAACCCTTGCGCCTGGGCGTCGCGCGGCGACTTGTCGTAATAATAGTCGAGGCCGGCCTCGCCGATCGCCACCACTTTCGGGTGCGCGGCCAACCTGACGAGATCGGCCGTGGTCACGTCGAGCTCTTCGGCGGCGTTGTGCGGATGGGTGCCGACGGAGCAGAAAACCTCGTCGAATTCCTCAGCGATCGCAAGGATTTGCTCGAAGCGCTTCACGCGCGTCGAGATTGTGACCATGCGCTCGACGCCCGCGGCCTTGGCGCGCGCGATGATCTGCGCGCGCTCCTCGGCGAAATCGGGAAAGTCGAGATGGCAGTGACTGTCGACCAACATTTCGGCCGGCCTCAGCTTTCCGTCGCCTGTTCGACATAGCGCGGGAACACCGGCTGCGGCGCCGGCAGAGCCGCACCCGAAACCAGCGCATGCGCGGCGTCGACATGGACGAAGTCCCGGTCAGTAACGGCAAGCAGGTCGAGCAGCTTGGCCGCCGAAGCCGGAATGAACGGCTGGCACATGATGCCGACGCGGCGGATCACCTCTGCGGTGGTCCACAGCACCGTCTCCATGCGCGCCGGATCGGTCTTCTTCAGCGCCCAGGGCTCCTGTGCCGCGAAGTAGCGATTGGCCTCGGCAACGACGGCGAAGATCGCGGCAAGGGCGTGGTGGATGCCCTGCTCCGCCATCGCCTTGCGCGCGGTCGCCAGCGCGGCTGTGGCCTGGTCGAGGATCGCCTTGTCGGCATCAGTCAGTTCGCCGCGCTGCGGCACCACGCCATTGCAGTTCTTGGCGATCATCGACAGCGAGCGCTGCGCCAGATTGCCCAGATCGTTGGCGAGGTCCGCATTGGTGCGGTTGACGATCGCCTCATGGCTGTAGCTGCCGTCCTGGCCGAACGGAACCTCGCGCAGCAGGAAGTAGCGCACCTGGTCGAGACCATAGTGCTCCACCATGGTGAACGGATCGACGACGTTGCCGAGCGACTTCGACATCTTCTCGCCGCGGTTGAACAAGAAGCCGTGGCCGAACACCCGCTTCGGCAGCTCGATGCCGGCCGACATCAGGAAAGCCGGCCAGTAGACGGCGTGGAAGCGCACGATGTCCTTACCGATGATGTGCACTGCAGGCCAGTAGGCCCACTTCTCGGCGCTGGTATCAGGATAGCCAAGCGCGGTGATGTAGTTGGTCAGCGCGTCGACCCAGACATACATCACGTGCTTGTCGTCGCCAGGCACCGGCACGCCCCAGTCGAAGGTTGTGCGCGAGATCGACAGGTCCTTCAGGCCCGAGCGGACGAAGCTTGCAACCTCGTTGCGGCGTTCGTTGGGGCCGATGAAGTCGGGCTGTTTGTCGTAGAGCGCCAGCAGCTTGTCCTGATAGGCGGACAGGCGGAAGAAATAGCTCTCTTCCTCGACCCATTCGACCGGCGTGCCCTGCGGGCCGTAGCGAACATTGTCAGGACGGACTTCGGTCTCTTCCTCGCCGTAATAGGCTTCGTCGCGCACCGAATACCAGCCGGCATAGCTGCTCTTGTAGATGTCGCCCTTCTCCGCCATCGCCTTCCAGATAGCCTGGGAGGCAGCGTAGTGGCGCTCTTCGGTGGTGCGGATAAAATCGTCGTTCGACGCATTCAGAAGTGTTGCCATCTTCTTGAATTCGTTCGAATTGCGATCAGCCAGCTCGCGCGCGGTGATGCCCTCGCGAGTGGCCGTCTGCAGCATCTTGATGCCGTGCTCGTCAGTGCCGGTGAGGAAAAACACATCCTTGCCGTCATGGCGCTGGAAGCGTGCGAGCGCGTCGGTGGCGATCAGCTCGTAGGCATGGCCGATATGCGGCTTGCCGTTGGGATAGGAGATCGCGGTCGTGATGTAGAATTTTTCGCGGGACATGGATGGGCCGTCATGAATGTCGGATTGAAAGGGTCGCGGTCAGATAACGCATCGGCATGGCGATAGCCATCCGGCTCGGACGAGCGTCACATTCGCAATGCGGCATTCAAGCGGTCGATCATGGCCAGGACGTGTTGTTTCTTGTCGAGATTGTAGGTCTCGGTCTCGGATATCGCGTTTTGGGCGTCGTGCCAAGCATCGGACAAGGCGTTGGCCCGCGAAAGGTCGGAGTTGTAGGCGGCTTCCGCCGCCGTATCCGACAGCAGGTCGAGCGCGCGGCGATTAAAGACGTCGAACTGGATCGCGCTGTCCCTGCCCGCTACCGCGTCGGCAAGCTTGTGCGCAGCACCGATGTCGTTGCGTCCCGACTGTACGATCTTGTCCAGTGCCTCGGCGATCTCCAGCCCGCCATACTGGGTAAGAAGGACTGCTGCGCGAACACTTCCCCCTGCCCGCTGCACCAGTGAAGCGCGCGCCTCGGGTTCATCCGGCGCAGGCTGGTCGGTACCGGCAAGGGCTGCCAGCAGCGCGTTGTCGTCGAGCGGGGTCAGGCGAATGGTCTGGCAGCGCGAACGGATCGTCGGCAAAAGGCTTCCGGGCGCATGCACGATCAGGATGAACAGCGTGCGTGCCGGCGGCTCCTCGAGGTTCTTCAGCAGCGCATTGGCGGCATTGGTGTTCATGTCGTCGGCAGGATCGACGATGACGACACGGTAGGCGCCATCATGCGAGGTCATCGACAGGAAGCGCGACACCTTTCGGATCTCGTCGACTGTCACGACCGACTTGAAACCCTTGGTCTTGTCGTTCTGCGGCCGTGTCAGGTGCAGCACCGAAGGATGCGCGCCGGTGGCGACCTGTCGGAACAGTCCCGACCTCGGGTCTGGATCCGCCAGTTCTTCCGGCGCGCTGCGATAGTCGGGATACCGCAACAGGTGGTTGGCGAGATGAAAGGCCAGCGTCGCCTTGCCGATGCCGACCGGCCCGGCGAGGATCAAAGCGTGTGGCAGCTTGCCCGAGCGGTAGGCGGCGGTCAGCATCGCGATCGCCTGCTCGTGGCCGAATAGCCGCGGGTTTTCTGCGGGCTCGGCTATGCCGTCGAGCGTGTCGTGCTGTTCGGGGGCGATACGTTCGAACATCAGGCGTCAGCCCTCGCCCGGCTGCCGGCCGTGGCGCGCGCCTCAAGGGCCGCGAACACCGCGTCGGTGATCTGGTGCTCGACCTCTTCCTGGTCCTTCGCCGCGTCGATCAGGATGCAGCGCTCGGGTTCGTTCTCGGCAATTGCCAGATAGGCTTCGCGCCGGCGCTGGTGGATCTCGACCGTTTCCTTTTCGAAACGGTCAGCCACATCCTGTCCGCGCCTGGCGGTGGCGCGCCGCAGGCCTTCGGTCGGGTCGAGATCGAGGATCAGCGTCATGTCGGGCATCATGCCGTTGATGGCCACGCGCTCGACCGCCGCCATGAAATCGGGATCGAGATCGCCTGTTACGCCTTGATAGACGCGCGACGAATCAAGGAAGCGGTCGCACAGCACGATCGCGCCGCGTTCGACGGCCGGGCGGATCACCTGCTCGACATGGTCGGAGCGGGCAGCGGCAAACAGCAGCGCTTCCATTTCCGGCCCGAATGGCTCGGCGGCACCCGACAACAGCACATGGCGCACTGCTTCAGCACCAGGCGAGCCGCCGGGCTCACGCGTGACCACAATGTCGTAGCGCTTGTCGCGAAGCTTGCTGGCCAGGCGCTCGATCTGGGTCGACTTGCCCGCGCCCTCGCCGCCTTCGAATGTGATGAAGAAGCCGCGCGCCAATCCAATGCCTTTCTGTCCGCTGCACCGCACGTCATGCCGCACGAACGGCCTTACGGCATATCTTTATGTAGGTGCCGAAGCTCTAGCGTCGAGAGCACCAAAGGTCCACCCGAACTATCTGAGCCAGCCGACAGCGAGCTCCTTGACCGCGTCAAGCGCACGGCTCTGCAACGAACCGACTTCGACCGCCTCGGCAGCGTACAGCGGCGTTTCCTGGCTCAGCGTGTCGCCGATCCAGACCTTGAGCGAGCCGATCGGCGTGCCCTGGGCGATCGGTGCCGCCACCGGGCCGTCATAGACGATGCGGGCGACAAGCCGCTCGCGATTGGTGATCGGCAGGAACAGCGAGATCGGCTTCTGGGCCACCAGGGCGACATGCGACTTGGTGCCGCCAAACACCTGCGCTTCACCGACAGTCTCGTTGGCGGCGAAGATTTCCGACTTCTCGAACGAGCGCATGCCCCAGTCGAGCAGCTTGCGCGCTTCTTCCGAGCGCTCGCGGTCGCTGGCAAGCCCGGCCATGGCGGCAAACAGCCGCCTGCCCTCGCGGTTGATCGAGCCGACGATGGCAAAGCCCTCGCCTTCGGTGAAGCCGGCAGCCATGCCGTCGGCACCGATGTCCATGGTGATGAGCGGATTGCGGTTGCGCTGCAGGATCTTGTTCCAGTTGAACTCCGGCAGGCTGTAGTAGCGATAGAACTCGGGATAGGTGCGCCAGATGTGCAGGCCGAGCTCGGCGAGTTCACGCACCGTGGTGGTCTGGCCGGGCGCCGGCAGGCCGGTCGAGTTAACGAATGTCGATTTTGTGAGGCCTATCTCGCGGGCGCGCTCGGTCATTTGCAGGGCGAAATTGGCCTCCGAGCCAGCCATGCCTTCGGCAAGCACGATGCAGCCGTCATTGGCGAGCTGTACGGTGACGCCCTGGATCAGATCCTCGATGCGGATTTGCGACTTTACCGCTGCAAACATCGTCGAGGCTCGTGATGCTGCACCACCTGTGCGCCAGGCGTTTTCGCTCACCGCAAAGGTGTCGTCGAGCTTGTAGCGGCCGGACTTGATGGCGTTGAACACCACTTCCATGGTCATCAGCTTGGCCAGCGAGGCCGGCGCCATCGGCTTGTCGGGATCTTTCGAAAACAGCACCGTGCCGGTTTCGGCATCGATCATGTAGGCTTGGGTGGCCTTGGTCTCGAAAAGCTGGGCGTGCGCCTGTCCTGCGAAGACAAGCGCTGCAAGCAGACCGATCATCAAGCTGAGCGGCGCGGATGGTCTGAAATTCATGAGAGATACTGCCCCGTTCGGCCCCGTTCCGGTCGAGCGTCCTGAACCTATCAGTCTTCGATCGATGGGATCAACCGTGGCCGGGCAGATAGCCACAGGTCCTCGTTCGCGAAATCGTGCCTTAGTCGTGAACCGCGAAAGCGTCGGGCGCGCCGTGTGACCAGGCTGCTTTCAACATGGCGTCGATCGAGGTCTTGCCATCGGGATAGAGATCGACCGAATACCAGGTCTTGCCTTCGAAGTCGGACTGCTCGACCATCGTGCGGCCATAGGCGGACAATGCCTTGGCGACTCGCTGTGCTTCCGCACTGTCGTCGAACGTACCGGCCGCTACATAAGCTTCCAGGTTCTGCTGGGCGCGTGGACCCGGATTGAGACGCTTCCAGGAATCGACGATGTCGCTCGACGTCATCGACTTGCCGGACAGGGCATTGAAGGCCTTGGCAGCAACGCTCTCGCTTTCGCTGGCGTAACCCATGGTGGCAAGCGCCACGCGGGTCTGCGGAACCATCATGCCGTCCGGACGCTCAGGCGCGATCGGCCCGAAATCCGGCAGCACGACGTCGACGATACCCTGACCCTGTGCAGCCATGACAGGCTGTTCGAACTGGACCGCCTGTGCGGCAAGCGTGTTGGCCGGAGCGCTGGCCTGCTGGATGATCGCAGGCGCTGCGTTGTTGGTCATGGTGCCCGGGAAGGCTGCCGCCTGCCCTACGGCGACGCTTGGCGTCGGTCCGTTCATGGCAATCATCACGCCCGTCGGCAGGCCGTCATTGGTCGGATCGCCCATGCCCTTGCCCGGGCGGTAGGATGCCAGCAGATACTGGTCGTCGCGGCCGTCGAGCGGTGCCCGGCCGACATATTCGACCTTCACATTGGCCGTGCCGCTGTGGGCATAGTCGAGCATCTCGGCGGCGCGCTTGGAGAGATCGATGACGCGGTCGTTCGAATAGGGCCCGCGATCGTTGATGCGCACGATCACCGAGGAGCCGTTCTTGGTGTTGGTGACACGCGCATAGCTCGGCAGCGGCATCGTCGGATGCGCCGCGGTCAGGTGCGTCATGTCGTAGATTTCTCCATTGGCGGTAAGCCGGCCGTGAAAGGCGTCACCGTACCAGGAGGCCGGGCCCATCGCGGCGTAGTTCTTGTCTTCCTTGGGATAGTACCACTTGCCGCGCACCTTGTAGGGCTTGCCGGTCTGGTCGCGGCCACCGCCGCGCGGCAGGTTCGACATCGCTGTCGTCACGCGCGGGCTTGCCTTCACGCCATACTCGGACTCGGCGAAATATTCCTTGGAGCGCTTCTTGCTGGCGACCGAGGTTGGCTTCTGGGAGGCGCAGCCGGCAATGAAAACTGCCGTCGCAGCGAGAATGCTGACGGTGGCTACGCGCCCAAAACGCGTCCGCGTCGAGTTCTGCATTGTCGTGAAGTCCCCTGCCAGTCTACTCCGGCACCGCCAAACTATCGCAGCGCCGTCACGCCATAAGTGGAGTTAGCTCGCGCACGTATCCCCAGTCCCCTATTTGCGCAGGTAATGCTTGCCAGCCTATTAATCGACTGTGGTCCGAAACGGGCGAGATTGTGGCGCAATTGCGGCGTCCACCCTCGAACAACCTGGCCAGAAGCGGGTTTCGCTGCGGCAGAACAGCTGCGTCGGAGTCATGTAAGAAAGCTATTGTTTTCAGTTCAGTATGGCAAAATCCATAACAAGGACATAACGCAATTCGACGCCTGAATCGGCCTCATTGGCCAATTGTGTTCCCGATAGTTGGGAAACTTGCCACGACCTTCACCCCGGGTTTGTTGTCTTCCAGCGTTAGCGAAGCCCCGTGCAGATCGGCGATTGCCCGTGCCAGGCTCAGTCCGAGGCCGGTGCCCGAGGTGGTTCGGCTCTTGTCGAGCCGGTAAAGCCTGCGGAAGACGTTTTCCCGCTCGCCTAAGGGAATGCCTGGACCGTTGTCGCAAACCTCCGCGACGATCCGTCCGCCGCTTCGTGCCAGCGAAACGTTGATTTGAGTGCCCTTGGGGCAATGCCTGATGGCGTTTTCGACGAGGTTGGCGAACATCTGGGTCAGCAATTCCCTGTCGCCGATGACCCAGTCGTCGCTGCCGGCTGCAGCCAAGACCGTCAACGTCTTGCCATCGTCCTCGGCGACGTCGGCATAGATCTCGCCAATCGATGACACCACGCTGGCAAGATCGACCTCGGCGAAACGTGCCTTGCGGGCGCCGGCCTCGATCTGGGCAATGCGCAGCAAGGCTTCGAACGTCTCGTTGATCTGATGCCCCTCGGCACGCGCCTCGGCAACATCGCTTGATACCGGCTCGCCACGTTCGATCTTTTCGGCTGCCGTTTCGAGCACCATTTGCAGGCGGTTGAGCGGTGTCTTGAGATCATGGGCAATGTCGCTGCTGACCTGCCTCATGCCATCGACAAGCGCGCCCAGGCGCTCGAGCGCGCTATTGATTTGCCCCGATACTGCGTCGATGTCGTCACCATTTCCGATAAGCGGAATGCGCGAGTTGAGCTTGCCGTCGGAGACGTCGTCCATGGTATTGGCGATGCTGTCGAGACGTCGGCGGATGCGGGTGGCGAGGAACGCACTGAGGGCGAAGGCCGTCACCGTGACGATGGCGAGCGCCCAACCCATGCTTTTCAGCGCGATCGACGCCAACCGGTCGGTCTCGGCAAGGCTGAGCCCGACCGACAGCCAGTTGTCGCCGACCTTTCCCGTGACGACGCGGTAGTTGCCCTCGCTGCTGAGCCCAGCCTCTTCCGCCGACAGCATCGAAAGCCCGCTTTTGACAGGAGGTTTGGTGAAATTGCCGGCGAGACGATTTCCCGCGGGGTCGAGCAGGACAAATATCCGGTCCTCTCCGTTACTGAGGCGCGCATAATTGTCGACCGCGCCGACGATGTCCTCGATATCGCCGTCGGCATTGGTTGCGGCAACGACTTCCCAGATTTCACGCGCCGAATTGTCCAGCCCTTGCGAAAGCTCGGCGTTCATCAACTGGTAGGCGATCAGGCCCATCGCCAGGAAGGCGCTGACGAACAGCGTGCCGAACCCTAACGCCAGACGGAAAGGCGTGCTGCGGAACAGGCTAGAGCGCAGCATGCAAGGTGTAGCCCGTGTTGCGCACCGTGTGCAGCAGCGGCGCGTCGAAGGGGCGGTCGATCTTGGCGCGAAGCCGGCTCATATGGGTCTCGACGACGCTGGTCTTGGGGTCGAAATGCAAGTCCCAGACGCGTTCGAGCAGCATCGTGCGGGTGAGCACCCTGCCTTCGTTGCGCATCAGGAGTTCGAGCAGCTTGAACTCGCGCGGCTGCAGCTCGATCGGCTGCCCTCGCCGCGCCACCCGCCGCTTGATCACGTCGAGTTCGAGGTCGGCGACAGTGAGTATGGTCTTCTGATCCTGCACCGGTGGCCGGCGTGACAGTGCATTGACCCGCGCCAGAAGTTCCGAAAAGGCGAAAGGCTTGACCAGATAGTCGTCGCCGCCGGCTTCGAGCCCTTCGACACGATCATCGACGCCGCCGACAGAGGTGAGGAACAGCACCGGCGTCTTAACATTCGCGGCGCGCAGCGCCTTGACGACGGAAAGGCCGTCGAGATTGGGGATCATCCGGTCGACGACCAGCACGTCATAGGCGTTCCGTATCGCCTGGAACAGCGCATCCTGACCGTCCATGATGACGTCGCTGACATGCCCGGCTTCGGACAAGCCCCTGGCTACATAATCAGCAGTCTTCCTGTCGTCCTCAACGACAAGTATGCGCATGCTGCCGCTCCGCGTCGCCTAGCCTTGCCCTGATGGGCTGGCCCGCAAGATCTATGGTACCACTTCGTGGTCTTTCCGTGGAAAGCGGTGCGAAAGCTGAAACAGTCCTTCGGCTCTAGATTGCGGTCGAGTTTCAGCGATCATCTACAAGCCGCAACGCAACTGGGTGCTTTAGGCACATCGAAAATGTCGATTTGCCCGTCGCGGACGACGCCGGATGTTTCTCATGTCGTTTGAGCTGAGCGGCGTTGACGACGCGCTAGGGAAAGCTATAAACGCGGCACTCGTGACCAGATGGTTGCAAGCCCAGCGTGCCTGCCGATCCGACAATATCGGAATGCGCAAATAGCACAGCGGCTGCAATGGTTTGGAGAGATGGCCGAGTGGTTTAAGGCAACGGTCTTGAAAACCGTCGAGGGCGCAAGTTCTCCGTGGGTTCGAATCCCACTCTCTCCGCCAGCACGCGAAACATCAGGACAGTCGCGGCCTGGGCTACTTCACAGCAACGGCCCTGCAAGTTTGCGACCTCATCCATTAGTGATTCCTTAACCATAGCGCTTCGTAACTGTGGCCCCACGGTCAAAGTGCCTGTCGCCATGCGGATTGGGTAGATATGCCGGGTAAGGTCCAAATCGTTGGATAGACTTTCGGCTGGGCACGCATGTTAGACAGGCTGAATGCAATAACACAACGCCGGTGGGGCCAGGTTGCGCTCCTGACCTTGGCTGGCGCGCTTTTGTTCGTTCTCATCGGGCTGGGCTTCCGCATGCTTGTCTTTGCCGGCGCGGATGCCGAAATGCTCTGGCGCGACGCGGTCAACGCTTTCGTCTTGCCACTTCTTTTCATCGCGCCCCTACTGGTCCTGCTCGGCCTGAGCCTGACCGAAAACGCGTCGCTAAAGCAGAAATATGCCCAGGAGCTGGCACATGACAGCCTGACGTCATGCCTTACCGGCCCGCTGTTCACGGCAGCAATCGACGTCATCGCCACGGCCTCGGCAGGAAGGCGGCCGGGCGCGCTGCTGGTGATCGACATCGATCATCTCAGGCGGCTCAACGAGCAGATCGGCTATGCCGCGGGCAACCAGGCGCTTAGCGCGATCGCCGAAATCATCCGCGGCTCGGTGCGAAGCGGCGATCTGGTCGGGCGCATTGGCGGTGACGAATTCTCCGTGTATCTGCCTGGGGCCTCCAAGGCGAATGCCGAGAAGGTCGCCGAGCGTATCCGGCAGGCGGTTGCTGAAGCGAGCTTCGAACCCGTCGCGGGCGGACTGAACTGGCCCTTGACCGTGAGTGTCGGCGCCGTCCTGTTCGAAACGGACGCGACCGTCGACGAACTGCTGCTTACCGCCGACCGACAGATGCAGGCGGCCAAGGAAAATGGACGCAATCGCATCGAGTACGCCCACCTCCGGCAAGGCTCCTCGCCATCCCGCCCTTCCCTCCACTGACGACCGAACGGCCTGCCGTTAGGCGACGGCCCACTCTCGGGAACAGGTGCTGGCTCTAAGCATCAGCTTGTTCTGCCTGATTCCCCTTCGCGCTCCGACAGGGCAAGGCTTGGTGCGCAGAGCCACCTTGCCATGCACATCGCGTTGGCCTCGCATTTTTGACGAAATCGCGAGACTACACCTGCCCTGTCGGCGCACAGGGCGACAATCAATTCGAGGACAATCATGCCGAAATCAACTGCATCGGTCACAACCGAACACGCCAGCCGCTACCTGCAGCAGCTCTGCAAGCACTGGAGCCACAAGTTCGCCGTTGAATTTTCCCCCACCGAAGGGCGCATCGACCTAGGTGAAAGCCGTGTCGTCGACCTGCATGCCGACGACCGCACCCTGACAGTCAATGTCGAGGCCGAAGACCTCGAGCGCATGGAACAGGTCGTCGTCGACCATATCGTGCGTTTCGCCTTCCGTGAGGAGCTGAAATTCGAGTGGCGCCCAACCTGAGCGACCTGCAAGCAGTTCACCTGCTCGAAATGGACTTGTCGCGAGGCAGCAGCGAGCCGGCTATTTCGTGCTGATCCACACCGGTGCGTGGTCGCTTGCTTCGTCTCGGCCGCGCACGTCGCGATCCACGCCCGCACCGGTGAGGCGCTTGGCCATCTTCTTGCTGAGCAGCAGATGGTCGAGCCTGAGGCCGGCGTCGCGCGGCCAGCGGTTTCGCCTGTAATCCCAGAAAGTGTAAATCGTCTCGCTGGGAAACGTCTTGCGGATGGCGTCGGACCAGCCTTGGTCGAGCAATTGCCGGAAGGCAGCACGGCTTTCAGGCTGGACCAGCGCGTTGTCGTCGTATGACTTGGTTGCGTAGACGTCGCGGGGCTCGGGCGCGATGTTGAAGTCACCGGCAAGCACTGCTGGAACGTCCGCCGCCAGCAGCGCCGCCGCATGCGTGTTGAGCCTGGCGTGCCAGGCCAGCTTGTAGTCGAATTTGGGCCCCGGTTGTGGATTGCCGTTCGGCGCATAAAGCGAAGCGATCAGCACGCCGTTCACCGCCGCCTCGATGTAGCGGCTCTGGTCGTCGGCGAGATCGCCAGGCAATTCCCACCGTGTAACGACCGGCTCGGCATCGCGGGCAAGGATCGCCACGCCGTTCCAGGTCGACTGTCCCAGCCAGGCCGCGCCATAGCCCGCCGCCTCGATGGCCGAACGCGGTAGCTGTCGATCAGCCGCCTTCAGTTCCTGCAGGCACACCACATCGGGTTTTGCCTCCGTCAGCCACGCCAGCAGGTTTTCGAGCCTGCGGTTGACGTTGTTGACGTTGAACGTGGCGATCTTCATCCGCTCAGGTCAGCCGGGCCGACCAAGCAACAACCGCATCGCCCAACGTTTTCAGGTGGTCGGCGGCGGAGAAGCCGGAAATGCTCTTGCGCGGCTTGAGATCGTGGTCGCCATCCTCGAGCCACAGCAGCTCGATGCGATCGGACAGTTCGTAGTTGGGAACCTCCTTGACCGTGCCGAACTCATCGCGCGTGCCCTGCACGATCAGTGTCGGCGTCTCGAGCGCCGCGAGGTGCTTGGTGCGCAATTGCGTCGGCTTGGCCGGCGGGTGGAACGGATAACCCAGGCACAGAAGCCCGGCGATCTTGCCGGCCGCAAGCAACTCGTCGGCGACCATGCTGGCAACACGCCCGCCCATCGACTTGCCGCCAATAATGAGCGGTCCTTTGGCGGCCAGTTGGGCGGCGGCAGCCTTGTATTCTGGATTGAGCGTCTCAGCCCTTGGCGGCGGCTTACGCGAACCTTCGCTACGCCGTGCCGCCATGTAGCCGAATTCGAAGCGCGCCACGCGCAGACCGGCCTTGGCAAGCGCGTTGGCGGCAGCAGTCATCGACGCCGAGTCCATCGGCGCGCCCGCGCCATGGGCCAGAAGCACGGTGATTTCAGCGTCTTCGGGACCATCGAAAAGAAAGTTCACCGCCATCTAGCTTGCCGTTCGTTCCCTGAGATGCAGATCGGCATACTGGATGCCTTTGGCGGCGGTCTTGGCCCATTCGGACGTGCCGTCGAGTTCGAGATAGTGCGACCACCAGCGCCTTGCTTCGGCGAGATCCCCGGCCTCGTATTCGAGGTTGGCGAGATTGAACATCGCATCGGCATAGGTTGGGTCGAGGGCCACGGCCTTCTTGAGGTGGCGCCGTGCGGTGTGCACCTTACCTTCGGCGGCAAACAGGCCGCCGAGATTGAACCAGGCTTCGACGAATTTCGGGTCGAGCTTGATCGCCCTGAGATAGGTCTGCATCGCCTCCTGGCTGTTGCCGGCCGCGCGCAGGCAGTTGGCGCGGTTGAAGGCCGCCACGCTGTCACTTGGGTCGGCGGCCAGGCAGCGCCCATAGAGAGCAGCGGCCTCGGCATAGGAGCCGCCCTCTTCCGCTTCTTCGGCAAGCACGAACATGTCCTCGAGCTCGGCATCGGCGGTTCGCCCCAACGGCAGCAGCCGCTGGCCGTCCAGTTCAGCGAGATCAGCGCCAAGGCGGGCGTAGATCGTGTCCTTGCCGTCGGCATGCAGCGACAGCGCGCTCAACGATGCGACAGCGCCCGAGCGTTGCACCGACCTGGCGATGGCGCTCCACGTCGCGCCGCCGGCCAAGAGCGCGGCATATTTCCTGGCCAGGATCAGGTCGCGAAACGCGTAGGGCTCGCTGTCGCCTTCGAAGGCGTCGAACAGCGACAGGAAGTCGAAAGCGCGTGGTGCGATGCGTGACTGCTCGACCAGCGATTGCCGGGTCATTTCCGCGCCCTCGACCCGGTCCAGCAGGCCAAGCGCTCGGAGAAACCCGTTCTCGCTGAGCACCGGACGGCCCGAGGCAAGCGCCACAGTGAGCCGCGCTTCCAGTTGGGCCTCGGCGAGCTTGGCGAGCAACATACGTCCGATAACGACATCGCTCGTGCGCCGTGTCACGCCATGCTGCAGCTCGCCGCCCTGGCGAGCGACCTCGCGCACGGCGAGCCGCCTGGGAAATGCGGCGAGCGCACCGACCAGGCCAAAGATCCTGCCCGAAAGTGCCGTCACTTCTTGCCTTTCGCTGCCTTGCCACCGCCAGCGGCCGCGACTGCCGGCTTCTCTGCCGCCGGTTCGGCCTTGGTCTTGCTCTTGGCCGGTGGTTTGGCTTGGCCGAGGCTGGCCTTCAGCGCATCCATCAGGTTGATCACGTTGCCACGCTCGGGAGCGGCCGCGATGATCGGCTTGTGCCCCTTCAGCTTCTCCTTGATCATCTTCATCAAGGCGATCTCGTAGCGGTCCTCGTAATTCTTCGGATCGAACGTCGTGTGCTTCTGCTTGATCAGCGCCTCCGCGAGTTCGAGCATTTCAGGTTCAGGCTTGCCGGCCGGGATGTTGCCGAAATATTCAGCCGTGCCGCGCACTTCGCTGGGATTGCGCAAGGTGCAGACGAACATGCCGTTCTCGCGAGCACCGATGGTGACCACGCGCTCACGGCTCGACAGGACGAGGCGGGCGATGGCGAGCTTGCCCGACTTGCGCAGCGCCTCGCGCAGCACGGCGAAGGTCTCCTCCGCCATCGCGCCATCGGGCGCCAGATAATAGGGCGCGTCCTGATAGATGACGTCGACGGAGTTTTCATCGACGAAGGCTTCGATGTTCATCGTGTGATTGGATTCGATCTTGACGCTGTCGATGTCAGCTTCGTCGATGATGATGTATTTCTTGTCTTCGTATTCGTAGCCCTTGACGAGGTCGGAGCGCTCGACGAGGCCGAGTTCCGGATCGACTGCTTTCATGTTGATCCGGTTATGCGTGTCCTTGTGCAGCTGATTGAAGCTGATGCGCTCGCTCGTGCTGGTCGCCGGGTACAGCCGTACCGGGCAGCTGACCAGGCTGAGTTTCAGATACCCCTTCCAACTTGCCCTTGGTGCCATGCTTGTCTCCTACGCGACACAACTCAAGACATACTCTGGTTCAAGACTTACTCTTGGCGATGACCTCGGCCGGAAAGTCCTTGGCATGATCTGATATCTCAGCCCAAGGATCGCCCGACCTGGCCACAAGTCCGGGAAGCGAAGAATAGTTCAAATCGGCTGGAGCGTCGATGGACTCGAGATCCGACCAGCTGAGCGGTGTCGACGCCGGCATGTTGGTGCGGGCGCGAAGACTGTAGGGTGCCGCAGCAGTCGCGCTGCGCGCGTTGCGGTGGAAGTCGATGAAGATGCGCTTCTTCCGGTTGTCTTTGCCCATCACGGTGGTGAAGGTGTCGGGCGCGGTCCTAGCGATCCGCGACGAGATTTCACTGCTTGCCTGATGAAACTGCTTCCAGCCGAGCTTTCCTGTTGTCGGCACAACGACATGGATACCGCTGCCGCCCGAGGTCTTCACGAAAGGCACTATGCCCATCTTCGTCAGCTCGTCGCGGACATGCACGGCGGCCTCGACAACCTCGCGCCAGCCGATGCCCTCGCCCGGATCGAGGTCGAAGACGATCCGGTCGGGCTTGTCCAGGCGTTTGCGCAGCGCACCCCAGACGTGGAACTCGATGACGCCGAATTGCGCCAGCGCGAGGTAACCCTTGGCGTCCTCCACCGAGATGTAGGTCTTGCTCTCGTCGTCCGAATTCTTGGTCTCGAAGAATGCGATCGTCGCCGGCATGCCCTTGAAGGCATGGCGCTGAAAGAAGCAGTCCTTCGGCTGGCCGGTCGGACAGCGAAACAGCGACACCGGCCGTCCCACGATATGCGGCAGCATGAAATCGCCGACGGCGGCGTAGTAGACGGCGACGTCGAGCTTGGTCGGCCCGGATTTGCCGAGAACCCGGCGCTCCGGATTGGTGATCGAGATACTGGCTAGGTCCGCATCGGTAATCAGCCGCTTACGCGGAGCCTGGGGTACGTCAGACAGCTCGGCCTCGCGCAGCCCCTTGAACACCGCGTGACGCAACGCATTGTCGGTGGTGCGATTGGCAAAATGGATATGGGCGTTGAGCACGGGCCGCACTGGGATCACCTCCTTCGGCGCGCCATCGAGCTTTGCCGCACCCTCGCGCAGGCCTTCCAGCCGGTGCAGCAAAGACTGCAACGTCTCGGCGTCGAAGCCGGTTCCAACTTTGCCGCGATACTGCAGTTCGCCATCGACCCATTCACCGAGCGCGAGTGCCGCAAGCCCCTCCGCAGCTTGTGATGTCGTGTAGCCTGCAATAACGAAATCGTCTGATTTCAGCGCCTTGGTCTTGGACCAGCTGTGCGAACGCCCGGAGGTGTAATGCGCAGAGGCGCGCTTCGACACCACACCCTCGAGCCCCATCTCTGTTGCCTGGTCGTACAGCGCCTGGCCGTCGCCCTCGACATGTCCGCTCAGCTGCAGCGCCGACTGCGCATGGACATGGCCGGCGAGCAGCGTCTCCAGCATGGCCTTGCGCTTGCCGAGCTCCGTGCCCTTCAAGTCCCAGCCGTTGAGATGGAGAAGGTCGAAGGCGTAGAACACCAGAAGTTCGTCGTGTCCGCTGGCCAGCGCGTCCTGCAGGGCGGCAAACCGACTGATGCCCTTGTCGTCGAGCACGACGATCTCGCCATCGATGACGGCGTCAGTGCATGGCAGGTCGCGGAAGGCCGCCGCGAGCTTGCCATAACGTTTTGTCCAGTCGATGCCGCTGCGGGTGATCAGCTTGGCTGCGCCGCCTTCGAAATGCACCATGGTCCGATAGCCATCGAATTTGATCTCGTGCAGCCATCCCTCGCCCGACGGCGGCTTGGGCGCCGCGGTCGCCAACTGCGGTTCGATCCGCGCCGGCATCGGCGCCCGCACCGCACCCGCAAGCTTGCCGGGCTTGAGGTCTCCGGGTTTCGAGGGCGGCTTTTTCGGCGCTGCGACCAGCTCCTCGATACGCCGCCCCGACTTCACGCTTTCGGGCCGCGTTTCGAGGATGTCCGACGCCTCGTCGGCTGCCGGATCGTGTTCCTTGAACAGCAGCCAGTTGCGCTTGTCCTCGCCTGATTTCGGCTTCAGCCGCGCCAGCATCCAGCCGCCCCTGAGCTTTTCGCCCCACAGCCGGAACTTGAACGCGCCTTTCTCGAGCGATGTCAGCACATCCTCCATCGGCGCCCATACGCCAGCGTCCCAGACGATCATCGGCCCGCCGCCATACTCGCCTTCCGGGATCAGCCCCTCGAAGTCGATGTAGTCGAGCGGATGATCCTCGGTCTCGACCGCGAGCCGCTTGTCGGCCGGGTTGAGCGACGGCCCGCGCGGCACGGCCCAGCTTTTCAGCACGCCATCAAGTTCGAGCCGGAGATCGTAGTGATCGGCGGTGGCATGGTGCTTGTGCACGACGAAGCGATTGCCCTCGCTCGCCTGTTCGACGCCGCGTGGCTCGCGCGTCCGGGAAAAATCGCGCTTTTGCCGGTAGGTGCGAAGCTTTTCCGCTGCCATCCCGGCCTAGCGCGCCGCATCTTCCGGAGCAGGTTCAAGTTCCAGCTCCTTCGGCGTCGCGCCCGCCATCAGCCTGTCGAGCAAGGCGTCGTTGACGTCATAATACTGGCCCGAGACCAGCACCCGCGACACGGTCTGCCCGTCACCACGAAACAGCCTGGAACTGACGAATACCTTGTGGCGGCCGAGCGCGTCGGAGACGGCCCTGCGCTTCCTGATCTGGTTGGCAACCGGTGTACGCATACGCCCAAGGCTCCTGAACCAATGGCGCCGACTATCCCTCAAAGTCATCAGTTGATCAATGAGCGCCGCCAGCGCTCCTGCCATTTGCTCGACTATGCCGAGCGCATCGGCACAATGGCGAAGATGATTCGTCGGCCCGCCCCGGGCAGCATGAAGGAAAAGCCTGTTGCTGGAGACGGCACTCTACAGCCCCGTGAAGCGCTTCCTCGAAGGCCTCGGCTTCGAGGTCAAGGGCGAGATCGGCGGCTGCGACCTGCTGGCGCTGAGCAACGACGCGCCGCCGATCGTCGTCGTCTGCGAGCTGAAGCTGCAGTTCAATCTCGAGCTGATCCTGCAAGGCGTCGACCGTGCCGCCGCCGCCGACGAGATCTGGCTCGCCGCCCGCATGTCGCCGCGTGGCAAGGGCCGCGAGGGTGACAAGAGGTTCCGCAACTTGTGCCGGCGGCTGGGTTTCGGCCTGCTCGGTATCTTCGACGACGAGCGGGTCGAAGTGTTGCTCAGTCCGGAGGCGCCCGCCCCCCGGAGAGATCCCAAGCGCCGCTCACGTCTTGTTTCAGAACATCGCCGCAGGCAGGGCGATCCGGTTGTCGGCGGTGGCTCTCGCGCCCCGATCATGACCGCCTATCGCCAGGATGCGCTGAAATGTGCCGTAGCACTGGTTGACGGCCCCAGGCGGCCGCGCGACCTGAGCCAGGCAGTGTCGCGTGCGCCAAAAATCCTGCAGGACAATGTCTATGGCTGGTTCGTGCGCGTCGATCGCGGCATCTACGACCTGACCGATACGGGTCGTGAAGCACTGCAGCGCTGGCCGCAGCAGGCGCTCGCGGCGGGCTGAAGCCTCAATTCAGCGGTCGAACAGGAAATAACCGAAGGCGACGCCGGCGGCGTTCGGCTGCGCTTCGATCTCCGTGCGGATTTTCGGGAACAGGTCGGAGGCCAGCTCGGGATCCTTGATGTCGGCCGCCTTGATGCCGTTGTCGCTCGCCAGCGCCACGATCAGATGCGGTTCGGGTGCCGTTGCCTCCTGGTCGTTGAGCGGGAACAGCTTCATGCTGAAGCTCGACTCGTCGGGGCCGGACTTCTTGAGCAGGCTGGCGAAATTGTAGACGACGCCATCCTTGCCGATCAGGAGCAGGTTGACGTTGCGGCTGCCGGTCCGGCTCAGCGTACCCTGCAGCGAGTCTCCGACCTTGAGGTTGTCCTTGTTCAACTGCAGGGTCGGCCCCTTGCCATTATCCGGATGCACAGCCTCCAGGAAATCGGCGACCGGGCATTGCTCCCGTTCGATCATCCTCGGATTGACCTTGGGACCGCTGCCGAAGGCGGAGGCGAAGTCGCGGCTCAGCTTGTCGAACGGCGCCTTGGAGGTCGCAAGCCCCTCCACTTCTGGGCTCGGCGCCGATGCGTTGGCCACCGAAGCATAGAAGCAAGGACCGCCATCGAAGGCCTTGAACCAGTCGGCAGCGCTGACAGCAGCCTTCGGCGGCGCCGGCATCGCCACTGGCTTGGCTGGCTCCGCCGGTTTCGGTTTGGCGATCTCAGTCGGTGCGGGCGCTTTGGCCTCGGTGACGGGTGCGGGCTCAGGCAACGGTGCTACCGGCGGCTGGGCTGTCTCCTTGGGTGCTGGCGGCGCAGGCGTGAGTTTGCCGCCTGCCGTTTCGTCCCCCGATGTGACCTTCGTAACGCCGGTCAAGAATCCGTCCAGCAGTCCCGAAAAATAGGCGCCGCCACCCAGGGCTGCGACAGTGGCCAGCAAGACCGTGCCGACCAGTGCGCCGCGCCGGGATTTGGGCGCGTTCGCCGCAGGTGCGACCTTGGGAGCCGTCTTCTGCCTGATGTCGGGCATCGGCCTGCCCGTCGTTCCAGCCGTGCGCCACGGCGCATCGCGCGGCAGCACTGCCTCGGGCGGCATCGGCTTCTGCCCGCTCGATGGCGAGCCCGGCGGCCGCCAGGCCTCGGCAGGCTTGCGCTGCTCCTGGTCATGCGATGGCACGCCGGGTAGCGTGACGGGAGGCGCCGTCGCCCCGCTGGTCTCGCGCAGCCATTCGACGATAGCCGCGGCACTTTCCGGGCGATCCCTGGGGTCGGGCTGCAGCATCGACTGCAGCAACGGCAGAAGATCGGGGTCGATGGCGGAAAGGTCTGGCACCGTCCGCCGTTTCTCGATCACCTCGACCGGCGATCCGCCCATGTCGAGCTGCTTGCCACGCAAGGCGGCTGCCAGCACCAGGCCGAGGCTGTAGATGTCGGACTGGTCGGTAATCTCACCGCCATACAGACCCAGTTGTTCTGGGGAAACAAAACTGTATTTGCCGGCGAAGCTGCCGCCGAGCAGCGTGCCGCCGCCGACATTGGCCGAGCGCGCGATGCCGAAATCGATGATCTTGGTCTTTTCGACCTTGCCGCCGGGCAGGACGATATTGTCGGGCGACAGGTCGCGGTGGATGACGCCGGCCTCATGCGCCACCGACAGGCCGGAAGCCACCCGGCTCAGCATCTTGCGGGCTTCGCGCGTGTCGAGAGGGCCATTTCGGATGCGCTCGCCCAGCGATTGGCCGTCGACGAACTCCATGGCCAGATAGGGCCGGCCGATCGTCGGGTCGATGGTGAAGACGTGATAGCGCACGATGGCGTCGTTGGAGAGGTGATTGAGGATCGACGCCTCTTTGCGAAACAGCGCCAGAATGCCCTGGTCGCGTGCGAATTCGCGCAGCACCACCTTGATCGCAACGGGATCGCCAGTCTGGATGTTGTGGCCGCGATAGACCTCGCCCATGCCGCCGGTGGCGATATGCTCGTCGATTTCGTAGATGCCGTTGAGCTGGACGCCCTGATGGACACCCGTATCGGGCGCGATACGTGTCTTGTCCTCCGGCGTCATGACCTGGTTCCATCCATGCGTGAGCGCCGTTCGGCCATTGCTTCACACCTGCGATTTTTCGATCACCGGACTGACAATAACACGGATTTTCGCGATGGGGACTTTTGCTCGCAGGGCAGTTCTTTGGGCCGGCAATAGACCGTTTGATCTATATCGACCACGTTGACACCGGTCGGTGTGAGGAGGATGCTTCAACGCTAACAAATGCAAGCCGTGCCAAGCCTGTAAAGACTGCGTGTCCGGAAGGAGCAGTTCATGGTATGCGAAGGCTGCTTGCCCGCTCTTAATGCTGGCATTTTCAAGCGCCTGACTGGTGCCCTCGCCGCCTGCGGTTTCCTCTTGCTGCTTGCCCTGAGCACTGCCTTCGCGGCTGACGGCGTGTCCGGCCGCCGCGCGGCGCTGGTCATCGGCAACAGTGCCTACCAGCATCTTGCCCAGCTGCCCAATGCCGCCAATGACGCCGATCGCATCCGCGAGGTGCTGGAGCGCGCCAATTTCGAGGTCACGCTCGGCAAGAACCTCGACAAGAAGGGCCTGGAGGAAACCATTCTTGGCTTCCTCCGGACGCTGAACGATGGCGACGTCGCGCTGTTCTATTACAGCGGCCACGCGGTGCAGGTCGGCGGCCACAATTTCATGCTGCCGGTCGATGCCACCCTTGCGACCTCCTACGACCTCGAGGTCCAAGCCTACAACATGTCGAGCCTGCTCGAATACATGCGCGAAACCTCCTCGCTGCAGATCGCGATCCTCGACGCTTGCCGCGACAATCCCTTCGCCAACAATTCCTATTATGTCGGCCAGGCCAAGGTCGCCGTCGAAGGCAAGAAGGGCCTCGCTTCGGTTGCTCCCCAAGATGGCACGCTCATCGTCTATTCGACCGCGCCCGACCGTGTCGCGCTCGACGGCAATGACGGCTTGAGCCCGTTCACCGGCACCTTCGCCGAATACGCGCTGAAGCCGAATGTCGAGGTCAGGAAGTTGCTCAGCGACATCCGTGCCGAAGTCATCAAGCGCACCGAAGGTCGGCAGACACCTTGGGATGCATCGAGCCTTACTTCATCCTTCTTCTTCGTAACCCGGCAGAACCTGTTGATTATAGAGGATATGCGCGAAGTTCGCGTGCCGCCGGCTCCCAAGGAAGTGGCGCTGCGCATCTCGCCGCCGATCACCAGCGGCAATGCCGAGCTGACGATCAACTTCACCAAGCTGCCCGACAAGGGCACGCTTTGGCTCGGCGACCAGCAGCTCAACCTCGACAGCAAGATTGCGGCCGACCGCATCGAAGAAGTCATGTTCAAGCCGGCTTCCGCCGACATGACCAGTGATGAGGTGCGCTACACCGTCACCACCGACGGTGGCCGTAGTGCCAGCGGCATCGTCCGCGTCGTCGTCGACGCCCAGGCCGTCGCCGAGGCGCAGGTCAAGCCGGCGCTCAACATCCAGCAGGGCGACGAGCCGAAGCCGGCAGCGCCCGAACAGGCCAAGCCGATCCTCGTTGCGATGGCTTCTGACATCGGCACCGGCTTTGCCGCCATGCCCGAAGAGGTGGTGCGCTCGACGAGTACCGCGCCGACCGGCTGGCTCCGCCTGGAAAAGCGCGATCCCGAGACGCAGGTGGCGGTCGACGGCAAGATCGTTTCCGAGGGCGACCTGATCAAGGCCGAGGACATCACCAAGCTGCGCATCCGCCCGTCGCTCAAGCTCGTCGCTGCCGAGGACGAGGCCAAGCCGGTCGCCGAGACTGTGGCGATGAACACCAGCGGCAGCGCCGGCAAGTCCGATACGAGCACCGACAGCATGGAGGTCAAGCCGATCCCCCTGCCCGCCGACAAGGCGCCCGCCAAGGAGCCGGTGCGCACCGTCGTGCTGATGCCGGCGGCCAAAACCGCAGCACCCGCGCCGATCACAATCAACGTCGCCGTCTCGGTCAATGAATGCGACACGCTCGCCGCCGAACCGCTCGACGTGCAGGCGGTTGCCGACGGCAAGCTGCCCAACGACATCGACGTGCCTAGGGCTTTGAGCGCCTGCAAGGCAGCCGTCGACCAGCATCCGGAGATCGCCCGGTTCAAGTACCAGTACGCCCGTGCGCTTTATGCCCAAGGCGATTTCAAGGACGCGCTGAGCGAACTCAACGCCGCCAGCGACGCCGGCCATGTCCGCGCCAGCTACCTGCTCGGCAGGCTGTATCAGTTCGGTGCAGCGGTCGAGCGTGACCCGGCCAAGGCAATCCCGCTGTTCGAATCCGGCGCCAAGCGCGGCGATCCCTATTCGCAATATGCACTGGGACGGGCGCTGGTCACGGGCCTCGGCACAAAGCCTGACATCGACCGCGGCATGGCAATGGTGGCGAGCGCGGCAGAGTCAGGTCACACCTATGCGATGAATATGCTGGGCGGCGAGTACCTCTCCGGACAGCATGTCAAGAAGGACGATGCTCGCGCATTGAAATTCATCACTGAATCCGCTGATCGCGAAGATGTCTTCGGGATGGTCTTGCTCGGCGTGCTCTATCGAGACGGCGCTGGTGTGCAGAAGGATCCAACGCGCGCCGCAGAATTGTTCCAGAAGGCGCACGCCAACGGGCATCCTTATGCTGGTCGGTTGCTTGGCCGCATGGCGCTGCGTGACAAGACTGCGGACGTGCAGACTGTGGCTGGCTGGTATCGGGAAAGTGCCGAGCGTGGCGACGCCTGGGCAGGCTATTTTGCCGCCGAATTGCTCAAGGAAAACCCGACGCTGCAGCGCGACAGCGGCGAAGTCGCCCGTCTGCTGGCGCTCTCGGCATCGCACGACACCAAGGACGTTTCGGCGGATGCCAAGGCGGACCTGAAGAAGGTCGACAATTCGGATGTCGGCAAAGAAGTGCAGTTGGCGCTTCAGCGAGCAGGCCAGGATGTCGGCGAAGTCGACGGCAAGCTCGGTGCCAAATCGCGTGACGCTGCTAATGCCGTACTCGGAACGGAAGCGCCTCGTGACCCCCGTGATTTGCTGATGGCGCTTCTGCGCAAGGAATGGATCGATTCACGACCACGTCTGGACATGCTGGGCTCATAAAGGGGAGACGTACATGCGTTCGCATACCATCAGTCTTCTTATGGCTACCGTGCTTCTACCGCTGGGCGGTTGCGGCTCGATGATGAAAGTCGAGGAACAGGCAACGGTTCAACCCGTGCAGCCAGTGCAGGTCAAGAAAGCAGCTCCGGTGAAGAAAGTCGCGGTCGCGGCGCCAGTCCAGCCAAGAGTCGTCAAGAAGCCGATCGTTCCTGCTACACCAAGCAGCAATGAGCGCAGCGAAAAGAGTGACAGCGGTGACGGTGGGAACGATCCCTGGTAGATGACAGCTAAGCCTATCATCCCTACCCAAACTCGTAGCTGAACCCCTCTTCTGACGCGCCGACTGTCACGCGCGTCAGCTTTTCTCCATCGAGCGAGCGGTTGAGCACACCGCGGCTCAGTTCCGGCAAAAGCGTGTTGGTCAGGATCGCATCGATCATGCGGCCGCCGGACTCGATCTCGGTGCAGCGCGCCTTGATCAGTTCCATCACGCCATCGCCGATCACCAGTTCCGCGCCGTGGCTGACCTGCAGCCGGCGCGCGATCTTGCCGAACTGGTGGCGGGTGATCGCCTCGATCATCTCGCCTGACAGCGGATAATAGGGAATCGTCACGACACGGCCGATGAAGGCCGCCGGGAACACCTTTAGCAAGGGCGCGCGCAAGGCGGCGTCGAGGTTCTCGACATTCTCGCGCAGCTCGCCGCCCTTGGTCTTGGTCATGATGACCTCGGAACCGACATTGGACGTGAGCAGGATCAGCGTGTTCTTGAAGTCGATCCGCCGGCCCTCGCTGTCGTCCATCATGCCCTTGTCGAAGACCTGGAAGAAGATCTCGTGCACGTCGGGATGCGCCTTCTCGACCTCGTCGAGCAGGATCACCGAATAGGGCCGGCGCCGCACCGCCTCTGTCAGGATGCCGCCCTTGCCGTAGCCGACATATCCTGGAGGCGCGCCCTTCAGCGTCGACACGGTATGGGCTTCCTGGAACTCCGACATGTTGATTGAGATCAGGTTCTGTTCACCGCCATAGAGCGTCTCGGCCAGCGCCAGTGCCGTCTCGGTCTTGCCGACGCCCGAGGGGCCGCAGAGCAGGAACACGCCAACCGGCTTTTCCGGCGCGCCAAGCCCGGCGCGACTTGTCTGCACGCGCTTGGCGATCATTTCCATCGCATGGTCCTGGCCGACCACGCGTTCGGACAAGGTTTGCGCCAGCCGCAAAGCCTTTTCGGTCTGGCTGGTCAGCATCCGTCCCGTAGGAATGCCGGTCCAGTCCTGCACCACCGCCGCCACCGCATTGCGGTCGACGGAAAGCAGGATCAGCGGCGTCTCGCCCTGTGCCTCGGCCAGCACCGCCATCAGCTCCTTGAGCCGCGTAAGGTCTGCCTCGGGATCGGCGGCCGCCTCCGGCTGTTCCGCGGTTTCAGTCGGTTCAACCGGGGGCACACTGTCAGCGGCGACATCTTGATCGGCAGCAGCATCGTCATTGGCTGCGACCGGCTCTTCGCCTGCGACTTCGGTTTGCGCGACCTCCGCGACAACCGGATCAAGCGCCACGCCCTGCCCGCGCAGTTTTGCGCGCAGGTCGATGATCTCGGCGACCGCTGCCTTCTCCTTGTCCCATCGTGCTTGCGCCAAAACCAGCGCTGCGTCCGTCTCGACCAGCCCGGCCTCGACGCGCGCCTTGCGGTCCTCCACCTCGATGCCGATCGCCGCTTCGCGACCGATGATGCCTTGCTCGACCTCCAGCGCCTGGCGCCGGCGCATCAGGTCTTCGACTTCGCCCGGCCGAGAGTGCTGGGAAATGGCGACACGGGCGCAGGCCGTATCGAGCAGGCTGACCGCCTTGTCGGGCAGTTGTCGTGCCGGGATATAGCGATGCGACAGCTTGACGGCCGTCTCAATCGCCTCGTCGAGGATCTGCACCTCATGGTGCTTTTCGAGCACGCCGGCGACGCCGCGCAGCATCAGAATGGCGGCGGCCTCGTCGGGCTCCTCGATCTTCACCACCTGAAAGCGCCGGGTGAGTGCGGGGTCCTTCTCGATATGCTGCTTGTATTCGGCCCAGGTGGTGGCTGCGATGGTGCGCAACTCGCCGCGCGCCAGCGCCGGCTTCAGCAGGTTTGCGGCATCGCCCGTGCCGGCAGCACCTCCGGCGCCAATCAGCGTATGCGCCTCGTCGATGAACAGGATCACGGGCGTTTCCGAAGATTGAACTTCGTCGATGACGGCCTTCAACCGCTTCTCGAACTCGCCCTTGACGCTGGCGCCGGCCTGCATCAGCCCGACATCGAGCATGCGAAGGCTAACCCCTTGCAGCATCGGCGGCACGTCGCCCTCAGCGATGCGCAGCGCAAAGCCCTCCACCACGGCCGTCTTGCCGACGCCGGCCTCGCCGGTCAGGATCGGGTTGTTTTGGCGGCGGCGCATCAGGATGTCGACGATCTGGCGGATTTCCGGATCGCGGCCGACGACAGCGTCGATCTTGCCGTCGCGTGCCCGCTGGGTCAGGTCGGTGGCATACTTCGCCAGCGCCGACTCCCCGCCAGACGGCAGGCGCCGCGGCGTCTCTTCGGAGGGCGTGGGGGCACTGCCCACAGACCCTTCCAGCGAGCCGTCGACAACGTCGGCAAAACGCGAGACCACGCCGTCGGCGTCGATCTTGTCGAACTCGGTGCTGATCTTCGACACCAGCCCTTCCAGCACCGGCACCTTCAGGCAAGCAAGAATGACATGCGCGCTGCGTACTTCCTCGCTGCCGAATTCCAGCGTCGCCAGGTTCCAGGCTTCCTGGATGGCATGGAAGATGTGGTCGGAGAACTCCTCGATCGAGGTCGCGCCGTAAGGCAGCTTGTCGACGGCGCGCGTCATGTCGCCGGCGACCCGGGCAGCATCAACGCCGGCGTCAGCCAGGATCATCTGCACGTCCGAGCGATCCGAAAGAACAAGTTGTTCAATAAAATGAACGAGTTCGACGTAAGGGTTACCACGCAGCTTCGCCGCGTCGGCCGCCGCCTTGAAGGCGCGCAAGCAGGTGGGATTGAGCTTGCCGACCAGTTCCTTGCGCTTGAAGCCCTGAGACGACCTGCGCTGCTGCACGCCCTTGCGTTCCATGGAATTTCTCCAATGGCCGGACTGCGTTCCCCATAACTTGCCACACAAACCGCGACTTTACAAAGCCGGCCCAAGAGCGGCGCGGACGGCATCCGAATGCTGGCCACAGACGACTATAACAATTCGCGCGGCCGTGGTGACTAAAGCTTAAGGGCTAGACGCGTCCAACTTTGAGCGGCGCCTGAACTGTGCTAAAACTGAAATCGAGTGGAATACCGGCTACTTCCGACCTGAGTATGGCGTGGGGGGGTGCGTGGTTGATCTTGCTCTTTGGCTCAACCCTTTGAACGGTGAAAACCCGTCGGGGGAAGATTTGCGCAACGATCCGCGCTTCCACGAGCTCGAGCGCCTCGCCATCCCGCAATCCGACGTCGTCCACGACGACCGCAACCGGCCCACGGCGGAAGTCAGCATTCCCGTCGACTGGGATGCCGTTCTCGAAAAAGCCGACGAACTGCGCAATCAGGGCCGCGATCTGCGCCTGCTGACGCTGGTCACCCGCGCCTTGGCCAATTCCCGCGGGCTGGCGGGCCTGGCCGAAGGCCTGATGCTGATCGCCCGCACCTTCGACGCCCATTGGGACACGATGCACCCAGCGCTGCGGGCCAATGCGCCGCCGCGCGATGCAGCGCTCCGCCGCATCAACGCCGTGCTCGACCTGCAGAACGGCCAGGAACCCGGCCTGCTCCACGACCTCAGGAAAACGGTGTTTTTCGCCCCGCGCGGGTTTGGCCCTGTTACCGGGCGCGAACTCGAACAGGGTGCGCTCGACGACCGTGTCATGCTGCAGGAAGCGGCGCAGGGGTTGAATACCGCCGAACGCGCGGCGCTGTCGACCAAGCACGAGCAACTGTTGACCCGCCTGCGCAGCGCCTGCGCTGCCCAGGCCGATCAGGCGGGTGCGGCGATGGAGCAACTGGTTGCCGACGCCCGTGCGGCGGGCGCAGCCCTTGGAGCACTCGACAGCGCGCTCAACAAGCGGCTGGAAAGCACCGGACCGGCAGTCCCGGAGCTCAAGAAGTTTCTCGACAGGATGCTGACCACGATCGAGCGCGGAGCCGCCGCGCGGCCGGCTGCCAACGGGGCGGCAGCGCCCGAGATAGCTCCCTCAGCACCTGCAGCCGCGCAGCCCAACGGCCACGCGGCAGAACCGGTGGCCAACCATGCGGGACCGACCATGGCCCTCCCCGAACGCCTTACTTCTCGCGACGACGTCGTCAAATGCCTCGATCTCGTCGTCGCCTTCTACGACCGTACCGAACCATCGAGCCCGATCCCGCATCTCGCCCGGCGCGTGCGCCGCATGGTGCACATGGATTTCGTCGAGCTGATGGAAGATCTCGCCCCCTCGGGGCTCAAGGAGTTCCGGCTCCTCGCCGGCGTAACTGACAAGAAGACGCCTCAGAAGGATGAAAGGTAGCCAAGCATGCCAGCCGAAAGCAAAGCAAAGGTCATCGAGCGTAACCGCGCTCCGCGCGTGCAGATCGCCTATGACGTCGAGACCTACGGCAGCCCGACGACGATTGAACTGCCTTTCGTGATGGGCGTGATGGCCGATCTCGCGGGGTCATCGCAGACCAAGGAGGCGCAGAAGACGGTGCTCGACCGCACCTTCGTCGAGACCGACGCCAACAGGTTCCCGCGTTTCATGGAAGCGCTCGGACCGCGCGTGAAGGCGCGGGTGAAGAATACCTTGCCCCAGGCCGAGGGTGCTGAGCAGGAGGAAGAGCTGGCGATCGACCTGACCTTCTCCAAGATGGGCGACTTCGCCCCCGACAAGATCGCCGAGCAGGTGCCGCAACTGGCCGAAATCCTCAAGATGCGCCGCCAGCTGGAAGAGCTGCTGGGCTTCATGGACGGCCGCGCCGACGCCGAAAAGCGCATCGCCCAACTGCTGAACAACGAGCCTCTGCTCGGCCAGATCGCCAGCCAGGCGCTCTCGGACAGCGACAAGGTCGAGGAGTAGAGCCATGGCCGAGCAGCAAAAGAGCCCAACTGTCGCCGAGGCGGAGGCCATCGACCTCGGTGAATTCAGCGACCTCCTGGAGAAGGACTTCAAGGTCAAGAAGGACGACAGCGAGAAGCTGCAGCAGCTCGTCCGCAATCTGGCGCTAGCCGCCCAGTCCCGGTCCGAGACGACCACCATCTCGTCCAATGCGATCAAGTCGATCAAGTCGCTGATATCGGGCATCGACAAGATGCTGACCGTCCAGCTCAACGAGATCTTGCACGCACCCGAAGTGCGCGAGATGGAAGGCACATGGCGCGGCCTCTGGTACCTCGTCAACAACACCGAGACCGACCAGAAGCTGAAAATCCGGGTGATGAACATCTCCAAGGAGCAGCTGGCCGATACGCTCGAAGACTATGAAGGCCAGATGTGGGACCAGAGCCCGGTCTTCAAGAAGGTCTACACCGACGAATATTCGATGTTCGGCGGCGAACCGTTCGGCTGCCTGATCGGCGCCTACGAGTTCTCCAACCACCCGCGCGACGTCGGGCTTCTGCGCAACATCTCCGGCGTCTGCGCCTCCGCGCATACACCATTCATCGCCGCTGCCTCGCCGCGCCTGTTCCGCATGGACAGCTGGCAGGAACTGCCCAACCCGCAGGACCTGCAGCAGATCGTCTCCAACCCGGCCTATGCCTCATGGCAATCACTTCGCGAGAGCGAGGACGCCCGCTACATCGGCCTTGCCATGCCGCGCGTCCTGGCCCGCCTGCCCTATGGCGCCGACACCGTTCCAGTGAAGGGTTTCGCCTTCGAAGAGGAGGTCCAGGGCGACCACCACAAATATGTCTGGATGAACGCCGCCTTCCCGATGGGCGTCAACATCAACCGCAGCCACAAGCTGTTCGGCTGGGGCACCCAGATCCGTGGCGTCGAGAACGGCGGCACGGTGATCAACCTGCCGGTGCACAGCTTCCCGACCGACGACGGCTCGATCGCGATGAAGTGCCCGACCGAAGTCGCCATCGACGACCGCCGCGAGGCGGAACTCGCCAAGCTCGGCCTGATGCCGATCCTGCATCGCAAGAACACCGATCTTGCCGCCTTCATCGGCGCTCATTCGCTGCAGGACGACGAAACCCGTGCCGGACGGCTCGTCGATCCCGACGCGCAGTCCAACGAGCGCCTCAGCGCCAATCTGCCCTACCTGTTTCCGGTGTCGCGCTTTGCCCACTATCTCAAGGCGATCGCGCGCGACAAGGTCGGCTCGTTCAAGGAACGTGCCGACATGCAGATATGGCTGACCGAGTGGATCAACCGCTACGTGCTCGCCAACCCGGCATTTGCCGATGACAAGGCCCGCGCCAAGCGTCCGCTCGCCGCGGCCGAGGTCCAGGTCGATAGCGTCGAGGGTCGTCCCGGCTACTACAACGCCCGCTTCTATCTGCGCCCGCACTACCAACTGGAAGGAATTAACGCGTCGCTTCGGCTCGTGTCGGAGCTGCCTTCGGTCAAGTCCTGAACTGTTCAGTAACGGAGAGAGACAATGGCATCGGATGACGATCTCAGAAAATCCACCAAGATCGACGGCTTCCTGAAGGTTCCCGACATCAAGGGTCCGAGCACCCGCGACGGCCATGACGAGGAGATCGAGATATTCAACGTCGCCTTCAACATGGTCGCCCCATTCGATCCCAACTCGCTGTCGCGCAAGGGCCGCGTCGCGCTGGGCACGGTGAGCTGCTCCAAGGACGTCGACATGTCGTCGCCATATCTCGCCAAGGCATGCCACGAGAACAAGCAGTTCGACGAGGTGGTGATCTCCTGCCGCCGCACGATCGACGGCGAGACGAGCGACTACTTCGTCGTCACCATGAAGGAAGCATCGGTCGTGTCCTATGGCTTTGGTGCCAGCACGACCAACAGCGACACGCTCGAGGACTTCGTGCAGTTCGCTTACAAGACGATCGAGCTGGTCTACGACACCGACCATACGCAAGAGATGAGCGTTGCAACCGGCTTGTGACGCGCCGCATAAACGCCCTGGTGCTGCATGATGAAGGCCAGTGGAGTTCAGCAAGCAAGGCGAGAGGCATCGCAGCCATCGCTATGGGACCGGCTGGTGAACGACCTGCCAGGACTAAGCTCTGAAATCGAAGCCCTGCACCGGGCACTGGACAATGAACTTGGCAGCGAACGTGTCGAAGCGTTCGCCAGCGGCAGCGCGCGCGCCATCGATTCCGACCTCGATCTCACGCCCGATCACAAACAGCGTCTGCACAGGTTGGTCTTCCTCAACCGCAACCGGGTCGAGCTTGAAAACAGGGGCATCGTTGTGTCGGCGCGTGTGCTGCGTGAGGCGGTGCGCCGCGACATCGAAGCGCTGTTCAACACCGAGCGCTTCGATGCCGTCCCGCTGCTGTCCGACGTCGAGGACGAACAGGCCGCCGAGACCCGCTTGAAACTCGACGACTTCCCGGAAGTGCGACGCAGCGTGGTGAACTTCGGCGTGCCTTCTTTCTCCGGCCGGTCGTCCCGCGATTTCGACAAGGATGCGCTCGCCCGGGAAATCAAGACGGTGCTGGCCAATTTCGAGCCGCGCCTCAAGGAGAGCGCGACCAAGGTCACGGTCACCCTCAACGACAAGAGCATGGGCATCAAGATTGAAATCGACGGGGTCCTGATCATGACGCCGACGCCGGAACGGCTGCGGCTCAGGACCACGATCAACCTCGACAACGGCTTGGCGCGGACCGAATACGGCGAGGCATAGAATGGATCGGATCTTCCTGGAGTATTACGAGGAGGAGCTGACCCACATCCGCACGCTTGCCGCGGAATTCGCCGACCTGCACCCGGCGGTCGCGCGCAATCTCTCGCTCGATACCGCACCCTGCCCCGACCCTTATGTCGAGCGTCTGCTCGACGGCGTCGCCTTCCTTGCCGCGCGCACCCGGCTCAAGGTCGATGCCGAACGCTCGCGGTTTGCGCGAAGCGTCCTCGAGGTGCTTTATCCCGACCTGCTGACTCAGGCGCCCGCGGTCACCATGGCCGTGCTGAAGCCCGGCCAGCAGGTTCAGACGATGAATGCCGGCCATGTCGTCAAGCGCGGCACCCGGCTGGTCGCCAACCTGCAGCCCAACCTCTCCACCCGCTCCACCTTCACGACAGCGCAGGATGTCACCTTGTGGCCGATCGAGATTGCGTCGGTCGGCTATTATCAGGACCGCAGCGCGCTCGCCGCAGCCGGAATCTCCCCGATCAGCGGCGTCACCTGCGAGGCGGCGCTGCGCGTCACAATCGCCAGATCAGGCAAGGGCAAGCTCAACGAGCTGGCGCTCGACCGGCTCGACCTGCATTTTGCCGGGCGCACCAAGGCATCGCTGCTGTTCGACACGATCTTTGGCGTCTGCACGGCGATTGGCGCTCGCCACAACGGCAAGTCAGGCAAACTCACTATCTTGCCCCAGCCGGAGATGATCGGCATCAGCGACAGCGAAGCCCTGATGCCGCGCACGCGCCCGACCTTCGAAGGCTACCGGCTGCTGCGTGAGTATTTCATGATGCCGGAGCGCTTCCACTATGTCCGCGTCCAAGGCCTGCTGCCGGTCGTGCGCAGCTCAGAAGCGGGGCTCGAAATCTTCTTCCTGTTGCGGCGGGCCGCACCTGAGCTTGCCGACCTCGCGCCGGCCGATTTCGAGCTTTTCGCGACACCGGTGATCAATCTGTTCGAGCGCGAATGTAATGTCATCGAGCTCGATGCCCGCAAGACCCGGCAGGTGCTTTATGCCGACCGTACCCGGCCCCGGGATTTCGAAATCTTCCGCGTCACCCATGTCGAGGATGCCGACGCCCAGGGCCCCGACGCCGAGATACCGGCACTGTTCAGCCTGGGGCAGAACCGGGGCAGCGGCTGGGTCTATTCGACGGAACGCCGGCCGCGCCGCGCCACCGAGGACGAGCGGCGCGAGGGCATGACGCGCACCTCCTACACCGGTGACGACGTCTTTCTGGCGATCTCACGCCCGGCAGGCATCCCAAGCGGCCGGCCGCTCAAGCGCATCGAGATCACGGCGCTCTGCACCAACCGCGATCTGCCGATCCTCGACGATAATCCTACGCTAACGCTGGAGAGCGGCGATCCGGTCGAGGCGGTCCGCCTGCTTGGTGCTCTGCGTGCGCCGCAGCCTTCCATCCCTGCCGCGCTGCCTGCCGGAGCCGATGCGGAATCCAGGGCCGACGATCTCGCCTGGCGGCTGGTGGCGCAACTCGCGCTCAACTTCCTCAGCCTGGCCAAGGAGGGGCGTGGAGTCGATCCGCTGCATGCGCTGCTTGACCTCTATGCCGATCGCGGCGACCCGGGACTGGCGCGCCATGTCCGCTCGATCGTGCGCATCGATTCCCAGCCGGTGATCGAGCGCCTCGCCATACCGGGGCCGATGTGCTTCGGCCGTGGCACCGAGATCCTGCTCCACATCGACCAGTCGGTCCTTTCCGGGCAAAGCTCGCTGCTGCTTTCCGCTCTTCTGGCGCGGCTGTTTGCCCGCCACGCCGGTATCAATGGCTTCGTGCGCACTCGCACGCGGCTGCTACAGAAGCAGGAGGACGTGCCATGGCCGATGACGCCCGGCAACCGCTTCCTGATCTAGCGGCGGCACCCGACACGCTGACGGAGGGCTACGACTTCTTCGAGCTGCTGCGCCAGCTTGAAAACCGGGGCGGACGCCTGTTCGGTCATTCCGGCCGTCCTGATCGCGAGCCGGCGCGCCTCGGGCAGCATGTGCGTTTGGGCTTTGCGACCCAGGACGTCGTCACCTTCTCACCGGCCACTGACAAGGGTCCGGCGCGCGTCACCGTCGCCAATCTCGGCTTGCTTGGCCCGGAAGGTCCGCTGCCGCTGCATATAACCAGGTGGGTGCTCGACCGGATGTCGCAGCGCTGGTTTGCCGGTGCTGACGCGCATCAGACCAGCGACACGACCTTCATCGAGTTCGTCAACATCTTGCAGCACCGCATGATCGCCCTGTTCTACCGCGCCTGGGCGGACGCGCACCCCGGCGTACAGGTCGAGCGCGCCGTCGGCGGGCGTATCCGCGCGATGATGGAGGCCATGGCCGGAATCGGACTGCCGGAAACAGCAAACGCCCAGGATCCGGACGTGGATTCGGTCAAGTTGCGCCAGGCTGCGGCACTTGCCGGACAGGTCGACGGGCCCGAGCGGCTGACCCTGTTCGTCGCCGAAGTGTTCAATGTGAAGGTCCAACTGAAGGAGTTCGTGGCGTCCTGGCTGGAAGTTCCAGCCGCGCTGCAGACGAGGCTCGGCATGGCCAGCGCCTCCCTGGGCAGAAGTGCGACCATCGGGCCACGCAGCTTCAGCCGCCAGAACAGGGTCGAGCTGCGCCTCGGCCCGCTCGATTTGAACACCTATTCATCCTTCCTTCCCGGCAGCCGGCGGCTGGCTGTCCTCAAGCGCGCCATAAGCGATCTCCTTGGCGAGTTGCTCGACGTCGATCTCAGGCTTGTGCTGGCCCGTAACGAGGTGCCACCGGCCCGCATCGGGGCTGCGCAGCTCGGCCGAACTGCGTGGCTTGCGCCCCCTGCGGAAAGGGGCGATGCTGAGGATATGCGCCTGCGGACGATCGTCGGCTGGCGGCCCGAAATGGCGGGAGTCGGGGCATGAGCTTGCTCCTCACGCTTGAGCAGGGACCGCGCGCACAGGCAGTGCGCCAGACCCGGCTGGATCAGGGTGAACTGGTGATCGGTCGCAGTCCCGATGCGGACTGGCAGATCGACGACCCCGACATGTTCGTCTCGCGCGCCCACTGCAAGATCACATCAGGACAGGACGGCTATGTCGTCGTCGACACGTCGAGCAGCGGCCTCTTCATCGACGATGCCGGCAGTGCCCTTGGCTCGGGCAATTCGGCCCGGCTGCACCATGGCATGCGGCTCCGCCTCGGCGATTATGTCGTGTCGGTAGAGCTGCAGCCGACCGAAAGTCACCTGCAACATTTCAAGCCGGCACCATCCAGGACATCGGGGCCGCAACCGGCACCTGCGGCATCTCGGGCACCTGTTGGTCTCGGCGGCGACGACTTCTTCTCGCTCAAGACCGACGAGGAGCCTCAGCGGCCCCGCCCGGCCGATCTCCCCAACCCGTTCGAGCATCCAGAACCCGGTGCGTTCCGTGCCTATGAGCGTGCTGGCGGCTCCGAACGGAATTCGCCTGCCTTCGACGATCCGTTCAGCCTCGATCCGGTGGCGACACCCGTTGCGAACGGCCATGCCGACGACAGCCAGAACGGCACTGAGGCCTTTGCCGATCCTTTTGGCCTCGCTTCGGCCGAAACACCGCCGTCCAAGGCAAAGGCGGAGCCGGTCGTGACGCAATCGCCGTCATTCGATGACGGGTTTGACCTGCCGCCCATTGCGCCGCCACCGCCGGCGGTCGATGCAAACCCGCACGAAACCGCTCTCGTTCCGCCCCCCGTTCCGACAAGGCCGGCTGCGCCTGCCCCCCGGGATGTGCCGGCCCGCCGCGCTGACGCACCGCCTCCGCCTCCGATGTCCTTGCGTGCGCGGGAGAAGGCAGCGGTAAGTCCGGCGGTAGCACACGCGCCCGCTGCACCTGCGACCGCACCGTCCGACAGCGCCCTGCGCACCGCCTTCCTGCGCGGCCTTGGCCTTGACGAAGGCGCCCCTTCCAAGCGCGACCCGCTTGTCGAAATGGAAAAGTTCGGCCGCGAATATCGCCTGATGCTCGAAGGTCTGATGCAGCTCTTGCGCAAGCGCGCCGAGGAAAAGGGCAACGCCCGCATCGAGCAGACCATCGTCGGTTCGTCCGAGGTCAACCCGCTCAAGTTCCTGCCCACCGTCGATGATGCGCTGGCGACCATCCTGGCCGAACGCAGCCCGGGTTTTCTCGCCGGCGAGCCGGCCATATCTGATGCGATCCGCGACCTCGCTCATCATCATGTTCGCGCCTGGCGCGGGCTGCAGGGCGCGCTGCGCCACATGATCGACCGCTTCGATCCCGTCGCGCTCGAGGAGGAGCTGAAGTCGAGCTCGTCGATCGAGAAGCTTTTGGCTGGCGGCCGCAGCGCCAAGCTCTGGGACCTCTACAAGAAACGCCATCGCGAAATCGCCGTGAGCGCCGAGACGCGCTTCATGGGCGAAATAGGAGCCGACTTCCGCAACGCATATGAAGAGGAGTGACGCATGATCGACCGGCGCGACTTCATTATTGCTCTCGGCGCTACAGGACTGGTGGCCGCCTGCCAAAGCGGGCCACCGAAACCGTCCACCGTTACCGTCAATGTGAGCGGTCAAGCCGGCATGAACCCCGGACCTGACGGCGGCGACAGGCCGGTGACGGTTCTGGTCATGCGCTTGAAAAGCACGGGCAAGTTCAACTCAGCCGACTATTTCGCCTTGCAAGGCGACGCCGGCTCGGCACTTGCCGGCGATCTCATCGGCTCGGACCAGCTTTCTGTCGGACCCGGTGCGGCTGCATCGAAGACGATCACCGTAGAGCCGGAGGCAACCGCGCTTGGCTTCGTCGCCCTTGTTCGCGAACCCACCGGCCGCACTTGGCGGACGACGAAGTCGGTTTCGCCGGGTTCGACGGTGACGATCACCGTGACACTCGGCAGCGGAGGCATATCGGCCTGAACGGGCCATATCAGGAGTTGTCGATGCAGAGAGTTGCCGCATGACCGACACAAACAGGGTGCTCTGGTCCGAGGGGCTGTTCCTTCGGACCCAGCACTTCCAGCAACAGGACCGCTTCTTCGAGGCGACGGTGCGCGGCGCGCTGCAAGCCGGGCAACTTCACACCTACGGTTTCCGCACCCTCACCCTCGACCCTGCGCTGCTGGAAGCCGGACAGGTTGCGGTGCTTACGGCACGCGGCATATTTCCCGACGGCACGCCTTTCGCCATTCCCGACACCATGGACGCGCCAAAGCCGCTCGCCATCACCGCCGACATGGGCGGTGGTCCGGTGCTGATCGCGGTGCCGCTGGAACCGCCAGGCGGCGTCGGCTTCGACCCAGCGCATGCAGAGACAAGCGGTGCACGCTACCGCGGCCGCATCGTTACCGTCCGCGATGCGGTGCAAGGCGGGTCGGATCCCGAGGAGATCGAGATCGCCCGGCCACAGTCCTTGCTGCTTGCGCCCGGCAAATCGGTCGGCGGCTATACCGCTTTGCCGATCACCGAAATCACCGGCCTGCGCGCCGACGGTGGCGTTTCGTTGGATGCCAACTTTCTGCCGCCGACGCTCGCGACCGGCGCGGTCCATTGGTACGCGCAGCTTCTCCAGGAAGTCATCACCGGGCTCGACCAGATCGCCGAGGCGCACGCCAAGATGGTGCTCGGCGGCCCCGGCCGCAGCGTCGAGGACCTCTTAATGCTCAACCTTGCCAACGCTGCGCGGCCGCGACTGGCGCATATGCTGGCGCAGGACATCTTCCATCCGGCCGAACTCTATCTCGAGCTTGCCGGCCTCGCCGGCTCGATGGCGACCTATGGCTCAAATTCCCGGCGCCTGGCCGAGCTGCCAGCCTATGACCACATGGCGCCGGGACCGGCCTATTCGGCGCTTGCCGACACGTTGCGCTCGCTGATCCTCAGTCTGCGTTATGTCGAGCCGAAATCTCGGGCACTGCCTGTTATGCGTCACTCCACCAATGTCTGGAAGGTGCGTATCGACAACCCGAAGCTGCTTGTCGCCAGCCGCATCGTCATACGCGTCGGCTCGGAGCTTTCGGAAGATGCGTTGCGCAAGATCTTCGTCAACCAGGCGACGGTGGGTGCTGCCAGCGAATTCGAAGGCCTGTGGAAGTCACGCCTGCCGGGCATTCCGCTGAAGCCGCTGCATTCGCAGCCGCGCGAAATCCCCTATGACGGCGACCGCCTTTGCCTTGAACTCGATCAGAGAAGCGAGCATTGGGCCTCCCTCCTCGACGCACCCGGATTCGTCATTGGCGTTTCCGGCGTGTTGCCGAGCGAGCCGCAGGTCGATTGCTATTCGGTGAACAGGTGACGCGATGAGCCAAGACGATCCTTTCGGCTTGTCGGAGGATCGTGAGCGTACCCGCATACGCATGGTCGGCACGCCGTCGCCGCGCATGCCGATGCCGTTTTCGTCCGCGCCGCTGAAGCGCTCGCGCGCCCACCCGAACACGCTGGTCAACGCGTTTTCGACCCTGCTGGAATTCGCGCCCGAACTCGAAAACGCCCTGCCGCCCGAGAATCCAGAGCACCTCCGCACCCGTCTGCAGGAAGAACTGGTGCGCGGGCGCGACGCCGCCGTCGCCGCAGGATCGTCGGTCGAGCGTGCCGATCAAGCCGCGTGGTCGGTGGCAGCACTGCTCGACGATCTCGCGCTGAACACGCCCTGGGGCGGTGCGAGTGCGTGGCCGCGGCAGCCGCTGGTCGTCATGCTGCGTGGCGACGTCGATGCGGGCGCCCAGTTCTTCTCACGCCTGGAAGAGCTCGAACGCCACCCCAACCGCGACAAGGAAATGCTGGAGCTGCAGTATCACTGCATGGCGCTGGGCTTCCGTGGCAAGTACCGGGTGCCGGGCCGCTCGGGCGACCGGTCGCTGAATGCCGTGCGTGTCGCCGCCGCCCGCTTCCTGCGCGACGCCGATGCCGAAGACGCGCCGCTGTCGCCCAACTGGCGCGGCGTTGTTGCCGCCGACGAGGCGCCGCGCTTCACCGTGCCGATCTGGGTGATGAGCGTGATCGCTGCCGTGCTCGCCACCGCGATCTACATCGGCTTCTCGCTGGGGCTGAGCAACCAGGCCGTCCAGCTCTCGGCCCTTGTCCGCGCGCTTCCCCCGGCCGACCGCGCCGAAGTGCTGCGCACAACACCCAAGGCGGAAGCGCCGCCGGTCGAGACCGTCGACTTCGCACTGCTGCCGGAATTCGCCGCCGCCACGCCCGAGGGCCTGCGCCCGGCACTCAAGGGTGCCGAAAGCGTGTCGCTGGCCCGCCTCGTCATCCAGGCTTCCAATCCCGAGCTGTTCCAGTCGTCGCGGGCCGAGCTGACCGATGGCTTCCAGCCGCTGATCGAGGCAATCGCCAAGGTGATCGTCGAGAACCAGGAGCTGATCGGCAACGTCACCATCGTCGGGCACACCGACGGCATCCCGCTGCAAAGAACCAACCCGCTTTCCACCAATCAGCGCCTATCGGAGGCTCGTGCTGCGACAATTGCCGACATGCTCGTCCAGAACGGCGTTCCGCGCGAGCGTGTGCGTTCCGAGGGGCGCGCCGCCATCGACCCCGTTGCCGACGACGGCACGCGCGAGGGCCGCGCGCTCAATCGCCGCGTCGAAGTGCTGGTCGAAAAGAGGCTGTGACAGATGTTCATCCTGCGCTTCCTCTGGTCGGTACTGACATCGCGGTGGCTCTGGACGCTGATCGGCCTGACGCTGCTTTCGCTGATCATCTGGATCTTCGGCCCCATCGTTGCCGTCGGCCAGAGCACACCGTTCTCCTCCGAAACCGTGCGCATGGCGTTGATCGCCGGTCTGGTCATCCTGTGGCTGATCTGGCTGATCCTGGCCCAGCGCCGCGCCATCCGCGCCAATCGGATGTTCGTCGCCGAGATCGCCGCGCCGCCGGTCGAAAAGCCGCTGACGGCCGGCGAGCAGAGCGTTGCCGCGGTCGGCGCGAAGTTCCAGGGGCTGATGGACGAGATGAAACGGCGCAAGCTCGGCGGCCGCAAGTTGCTGCGCGACATGCCGTGGTATGTCATCGTCGGACCACCAGCCACCGGCAAGACCACGGCCTTGCGCCAGTCCGGGCTGAATTTCCCGATCGACCTCACCGACGACATCCAGGGCGTTGGCGGCACCCGCAACTGTGACTGGTTCTTTGCAGAACACGCGGTGCTGATCGACACCGCCGGCCGTTACGTCCAGCAGGAAAGCCAGCCAGATGTCGATGCCGTGGAATGGCTGGGCTTCCTCGACCTGTTGAAAAAGCATCGCGGCCGGCGCGCGCTGAACGGCGTGATCGTCGCGCTGTCGATAGATGCGTTTTCCGAGGGCGACGAGGCGATCAAGGCGCATGGCCGCAAGATCCGCCGGCGCCTTGCCGAACTGAACGAGCGCCTCGAAATCCGGCTTCCGGTCTATCTGATGCTGACCAAGGCCGATCTGATCAAGGGCTTCGAGCCCTTCTTCGGCGGCCTCTCGACCTCGGCCCGCGAACAGGTCTGGGGCACGACATTCGCGCCTGATGCACGCGTCGACGGCAAGATGGTCGCAAGCGAGATCTCGCTGCTGGCGACCGAGCTCGAGCGCCGGCTCGTCCCCCGCCTCGAGGACGAAGACAGCCTCGCCGCCCGTGCCGAAATCTTCAGGTTCCCGGCCCAGGTCGAAAGTCTGTCCGAACCGATCCGTCTCCTCGTCGAACAGATTTTTGGGGAAAGCCGCTACGAAGACAGCGCCTGGCTGCGCGGCGTCTACCTGACCTCGGCAACGCAGGAAGGCGCGCCCATCGACCGGCTGACCGCCGCGCTCTCTTCCTCGTTCGGCCTGCCGCCGCGGCGCGCCATGTCGTCGCCACGCGTCGAAAAGCGCAGCTTCTTCCTCAAGAACCTGCTTACTGAAGTGATCTTCAAGGAAGCCGGCCTCGGCATGTTCGATCCCCTGGCGCAACGCCGCCGGACGTGGATCTGGCGCGGTGCCGCCGCAGCCTGTGGAGTTGCTGTACTGCTCGCCGGATCACTGTTTGGGCTATCTTACTACGACAACCGCAACGCCATCGCGGCCCAGGCCGGCCAGTTGGAGGCACTGCAGGCGCCGCTGGCGCCATTCGCGGCCACCCCAGCTCCGGTAGATGCACCCGACATCGATGTCGCGCTGGTCGCGATGGACGAGGTCACCAACGCCCGCACGCCGCCGCCCAGTGGCATTCGCGACCTGATCGGTCCGACAGCCTCGCCGGAACTGCTGCGAGCCCAGGCCGACAGCTACAACCACGCTTTGCGTAACATCCTCGAACCGCGCATGGTCGCCCTGCTCGAAACGACGATGTGGCGCCAGGTGCGCGATCCGGAATTCATGCTGGGAGCACTCAAGACCTACCGCATGATGACCGGCCTTTCCCAGATGGATGCGGATTTCGTCCAGGACTGGTGGGTCAACGATCTGCCGGAATTCGCGCCCGTCGCGCCCTTCCCAACGCCCAACGCCGAAGAGCATCAGCTTGCAGCCATCCGCCGCATGACGATCGACGCGAGTTATGTCGCCCCCGATCCGGCGCTGGTCGCCGAGGCCTTGAAGAGCGTCTGCACCATCTCGCTGCCGGCGCGCGCCTACAAGCAGCTGCTGGCCGATCCCGCCGTCTCCGAGCTGAAGGAATGGATTCCGGCAAATTTCGCCGGCCCGAACGGCTCCAAGGTCTTTGCCCGCCGCTCGGACAAGACGATGCGTGTTGGCCTGCCCGGCGCATTCACCTATGCCGGCTTCCACGACGTCATCCTCGACCGGCTCGAGGATGTCGCGGCCCAGGCAGCGCTCGATCGCGCCGTCTTTGCCGGCGGCTGCGAGGAGAATTCCGAAACCTCGGTGTCGGCGCTGTCGGAAGACATCCTCAAGCTCTATTACGACGATTTCATCGCCCAGTGGGATAGCCTACTGCGCGACATCCGTTTGGCTCAGCTGAGCGACCTCAATGTCGCCAGCGAAAACCTGAAGGATCTGTCGAGCGCCGATTCAGCGCTCAAGCGCCTTGTCACCGCCGTCGTCCACGAGACCGATCTCATTCGCTCCGACGAGGAGCCGGCCGGTGACAACAAGGCCGCTTCCAAGGGTGCATCCAAGCTTTTGGGCAAGCTCGGCAAAGTCGGCAAGTTGGCCAAGGCCGGCGCCAAGCTGCTGCCGCGCGCCGGATCGGCGGCGGAAGTCGACATGACCGGTACGCTCGTCGCCGAGCACTTCAAGCCGCTGAAAGGTGCCGTTGCCGAAGTCGACGGCCAGCCGCCCATGCTCGATGCCGCAGTCGTTGCCCTCACCGCACTGTCGAATGTGCTGCAGACCGTCACCGCCAATCCCGATCCGCAGGATGCCATCAAGAAGCAAGGCGGCCTTGCCGAACTGACCGGTGCGGTTGCCCGCCAGGCGCAGATCCTGCCCGATCCGATCGACGACTGGCTCGGCGGCATTGCCGGCGACACCAGCGGCCTGACCCAGACGGCTGTCACCTCCGAGCTCAACGCCATCTGGCGCGCCGATATCCTGCCATTCTGCCAGGCCGCGCTGACCAACCGCTATCCATTCAGCCCGGAAAGTGCCGTTGACGTCAACGTCCGCGATTTCGCCCGCCTGTTCGGCCCCGGCGGCCTGATCGACGCCTTCACCAACGACCACCTGATCAGCTATGTCGACACCGCCAAGCAGCCATGGACCTGGCGTGCCGACATGGGCCTGGATTCCTCCGCCCTCGCCGCCTTCGAGCAGGCCCGCCGCATCCGCGACGACCTGTTCCCCGGAGGTACCGGGCCCCTGATGAGCTTCACGCTCGAACCCAAGGATCTGTCGCCGACAGTCACACGGGTGACGCTCAATCTCGATGGCCAAAGCCTCGTCTACTACAACAACGCCACCCGCCCGCAGCCGATGACCTGGCCGGGCAAGGACGGCACCGGCACCATCTCGCTGGCCTTCCAGCCCATCGATGGGTCGCCTGAAGTCATCGTCAATGAAACCGGCAGCTGGGCCTGGCTGCGGCTGCTCACCAAGGGGCGCTTCACCGCGACATCGCTTTCCGACGTCTACAACCTGCGCCTCGGCGCCAAGAGTTTTTACGCCGACTTCGAGCTCAAGGCGGCAAGTGTCGAGAACCCCTACAACCTGCAGATGTTCAAGAGGTTCACGTGCCCGCAGAACATCTAGCCACAGGCTTCTACGGCAAGATCCCGGCGACTGGAGACTTCGTCGGCCGCGGCCTTCCGGGCGACTTCGTGCGCGCCTGGGACCGGTGGGTGGCGAGCCATCTCGCACCTTTGCAGAGCTCGGGCGCCTGGCCCGAAGACCTGGCATTGCGCTTCCTGCTCGGCCCTGATGCCAATGGCCCGATGGCGGGCATCGTCGTGACGAGCAACGATCGCGCCGGCCGCCGTTTTCCGCTGACAGTTGCAGCACCGCTATCAGCTGCCGCGTCCGGCGTGCCTGACACAGCAGCGAAGTGGTTCGAGGACATCGAAATGGCGGCGGACGCCGCCCGCTATGGCTATGTCGGCGCCGACGAGTTCGCCGCCAATCTCGCCACATTGCCTTTTCCGGCACTCGACATGACAGGTGAGCCAGTGTCCGGCATGGTCCTCTGGGCCGGTCCGTGGGTGCCGGTGGACGTCGATCCTGCTGCGCCGCAAGCGGTCCTGGACAGGCTGCTCACCGCGAGTTGGGAGACCAGCTGATGCATATCTGGAACCAGACCGGCTACGTCCATCAATTCACCGTGGCCATGGACAAGGCTGGCCACGACTACATCGTCGTGGTGGTCAAGGGCACGTTCGACCTTCCCGACACCCCGGGCGGACTGGTGCGCAAGTCGGTCGAGCAGGTGCCACTGGTCTTTGCCGACACGCAAACCGGCGAGCCGGGCTATTCAGCGACGCTGTGGGAAACCGATTTTGCCTTCCGCAAGCCGCGCTGCGACGTGATCGCCAATGGCTGCGCCTATGCGCCCGGTGGTCGGCCTGCGGAACGGGTGCCGGCAGGCATCAAGATCGGCAGCTGGTCAAAACTCTTCGAGGTGGTGGGCCATCGCGAATGGCGCGCCATCGGCCCGGTTTTCACCGCGACCGCGCCGCAGCCCTTCCTGAAGCTGCCGATCAGCTACGACGTCGCCTGGGGCGGCGTCGACAGGCTGGACCCCGAGGACAAGATGCCGGGCGTCTACGCCGCCAATCCGGTCGGCACCGGCTGGTCCCGCACGAGGAACCAGCACCTCATTCCGGGCCTGCGATTGCCCAACACACAGAAGGTCGGCGAGGAAGTCCGCTCACCCTTCGGCGACTACACGCCGATGAGCTTCGGGCCGATGGGCCGCGGCTGGCCCGGCCGCATCGAACATGGCGGCACCTACGACGACAACTGGACCAAGAACATCTTCCCGTTCCTGCCGTCAGACTTCGACGAGCGCTACTTCCAGATGGCCCCGCCCGACCAGCAGATAGACCATCCCAGGGGTGGCGAAGAGGTGCAACTGGTGAACCTGACGCCCGATGGTCGGGTAAGCTTCCGGCTGCCACCAACTGGTCTCGAGATGACCCTGTTCAAGCATGGCGCCAAGAGCTTCGAGGGCGTGCTGTACCCCGACACCATCCTGTTCGACCCGGAGAACCGGCGCTATCAGCTGGTCTGGCGGGTCGCGCAGCGGATCGAACGCACGATCCTCGATTTTACCGAATGCTGGGTAGGCCCACCCACCGAATCCATGTTGCGCGCACGGGCAGCCGGCCGGACCTTCGTCCGTGCCGAAGGGGTGGCGCCTGAGGAAGAAGAGGCATGACCGCAGGCGTTGCAGTCATATCGATCGGGATGGCCACGGCCGTCGGGCTCGATGCGCTTTCTGCTTGCGCGGCAATGCGCGCGCGTCTGGACGGCTTCCAGGAGACGCGTTTCCTCGGCTCGCCGGAAGGATGGCTCACCGGCGCGCCCGTGCCGTTGCCGCGCAACTGGATTGGCGAGAAGCGCATGGCGCATCTGGCCGCAGGGGCCATCACGGAGGCATTCGAGCGCGCGCCGGAAGCGCGTGGCCAGACGGCGCTCATTCTCTGCCTCCCCGAGGAAAGCCGCCCCGGCAGGCCAGTGCGCGACAATTCCGGCCTGCTGCGGCGGATCGGCGAAATCGTCAAGGTCGAGCCCCACAGTCGCTCTCGCACCGTGGCACATGGGCGCCCGGCCGGGCACGTCGCATTCGACCATGCCCGCAGGCTGCTTGCATCCGGCGACGTGCCCTATGTGATGATCGCCGGCGTCGACAGCTATCTGACCGCGCCGACGATTGCCCATTACCTCAAGGGACGCCGTCTGCTGACCGCCGACAACTCCAATGGCTTCATTCCTGGAGAGGCAGCGGCGGCCGTCTTGTGCACCCGGCCGAATGGTGGAAACTTCCAGCTTTTCGGCCTTGGCCTCTCGCGCGAAACCGCCTCGATCTACAACAAGGACGATCTGCCCTTGCGGGCCGATGGCATGACGGCGGCCTATGATGCGGCGTTTGGCGAAACCGGCATCGAGATGAACCGGCTGGGCTACCGCATCTCGGACCTGATCGGCGAACAATACTGGTTCAAGCAGACCGCTCTTGCCTCGATCCGGCTGCTGCGCGGCCGGCACGAATTCCAGGATTTGTGGTCACCCGCGGAATCGCTTGGCAACATCGGTGCCGCAGCCGTTCCCGTGATGGTGGGTATGGCCTGGACCGCGGCGGCAAAAGGCTACGCGGCCGGTAATCCGGTGCTCATCGAAGCGTCGTCGGATGACGGCGCGTGTGGCGCTGCGGTGTTTGCCACGAGGAGAGCGGCATGACCGTCTATGCCAACGGTCTGGAGATCGCTTGCAAGGCGCAGGCCAACAAGATCATCGCCGCCTTCCCCTATGTCTGCTTCACGCCGCCGCAAACGCCCGCGACGCCGCCCGGCGTGCCGATCCCCTATCCTACCTTCAGCATGGACGACGACACCGACAGTGGCACCAGCACAGTCAAGATCGGTGGCAAGACGATCACCCAGAAGAACAAGTCCTACTATACGAAATGTTCGGGCAACGAGGCTGGCTGCGCACCGAAGAAGAACATCATCACCTCGGTAAACACGGGCAAGGAGTACGCCCACGCCTGGTCGGGCAACGTCAAGATGGACGGCGAACCCATCAACCGCTTCTCCGACATCGGCTCGAATGACCACGCCTCGCCGACTGCCGGCGGGCCGCCGATGCCGAACATCTCTACGGCTACAGTGGCAACCTTCAACTGCAGCATGCTGGAGATCCAGCCTTACAACAAGCTGAAGTGCCCGGAGGGATATGAGAAGGAGCACACGACGGAAGTACGCTTCTTCACCGCAAAGGGGGTGCGCGACCTCACCCTCGACTGCTGCCAGGCCTATGACGAAAGCAAGGCCCCGTGCATCTGCATGAAGGCGAAATGGGTTCCGGGCGAAGCTGCCAAGGCAAGGAAGGCTAAGGCCACCGGCAAAGTCATCGGCAAGGGGTCGAAGACGCCTCACAACCTCAAGACCCAGGAAGCGGCCAAGTGGATCAAGCTCAACCAGGAGGGCAAGCTCGGTGATTTCAACGAGAAATGCGCCAGGGCAACGGTCGACAACATGGATGACCCGAAAATTCCTGACGAAGTGAAGGATGCTGCCGCGGAGTGCCTCAGGAAGGCGAACCAAGACTATCAGAAGAAGAGCATGGGCAAGGACGCGCAGGAGGTGAAGGACACGAAGCGCTGTGTCGATACCTGCCCGAAGGCGATCGACCAGGGCCGTCTCGCCGGAGTTGCCAAGAAGCGATTGAAGAAGGAGGCCGTGAGCCTCGGAAAGGACCCGAAGAAGGTCGTCGTCAGGGCGTCCGACGTCGCCAAGTCCAAGAAGGACTGCCCTTGAATGATCTCTGCCTAGCCAACCGCCAGGGAGGCGTTAGCCATGATCGGTAAGCTGAAGATGGACAAGGAAGAACTGGAAGAATTCGTCGAAGATGAAGACACCTCGATCGAGTGCCTTCAGGTCGCACCGATGGGGAATGGCAAGGTGGCCATCCTGTTTCTGCTCGCGGATTCCGACTACGACACCACGGTGTCGGTCATTTTCGTCGTCGACGACTTCAATCCAAAGACGGCGAAAGGTGTTCTCTTCACGTCCGAATGGCTGACGTCGCTGTCGGCATCACCCTCGGGCGAACTGTTTGCGCTCGAGGCGACCATCTGGATCTGGCGCTATGGCGGAAAACAATGGACCCGCGATCAGGTCGGGACCGAGAGTTTTCGCCAGGCCTGGGCCGCGGACCCGGGCGGCGCCATGATGGTCGGCTCTTCCGGCGGCGCGGTAAGGCTGGTCGGGGACGACTGGCGTCCGATCACACCGATCACCCAGGCTGAATATCTGGATATTCATGGCGACGCGAAACACGGCATCTGGGTTTGCGGAAAATCAGGATCGGTTCACAAGCTCGCGGGTTCGACATGGCAGCCCCTAGAGCTCCATCGCCAGGAATTGTTCTATGGCATCGACGTCGCTTCGGACGGGACGATAAGGGTCGCCGGCGAGGACGGGACGTGCCTGCGCATCGCCAATGAAGAAGCGGTCGAGATCGAACCGGCCGATGCCACCACCCATCTTGCCGTGCGCACCTACAACGGCAAGGCCTATTGGGGCGACGAAGGCGGCATCGGCGTGGAGAAAGGCAACGCCATCGTGCCGCTTGAGGTGGAGACCGGCACCGTATCGGATATCCGCATCGACGGCGACTATCTCTATGTCGCGGGCTCCGACAGCGCTTGGCGCTTCGATGGCAAGAAATGGAAGTCGCTGTCGCTCGAGTACGACAACGGCTTCAAGCTCGCCTGACCGCAAGCCGGGCCTTGCCACGAAAGATCAAGTACCGTTGACGTTGAGATAGGCCCGGACCTTTTCCAGGTCGAGTTCGGCTATTCGCCGGGGCGCGCCCTCCATGAGCATGCGCAGCACGAACAGCTCTCCGGCTTCCGGATACTCGGCGTAGATTTCCTCTGCGATCTCGCGTCCGGCCTCGCCTGCGATGCGCAGGCCATCGAGATGCGCATCTAGCCGCTCGACCAGCCGCGCAAGACGTTCCTCGTCCATGTCGGGGTTTTCATCCGGATGGAGCAGGTGATGGTCGTAGACGGTCCACAGAAATGCCGCCATTTCCGCATGCTGCCGCACGATTTCTCGCAGGACGATCTTCGGCATCAGTTTAGGTTTACAGAGCCGCCACGGATGCGGTTGGCTGCGCTTGCATGGCTGGTGACATAGGTGCCGCGAATGGTGATATGCCCATCCTTCTCCATGATGATCGTGGCCTTGCCGCAGCGCAGTTCCAGGCGCTCCCCGGCCACGATCTTGACCATCTCGCCATCGCGGACGACCTGTGGCGTCTGTGACTTGCGCACGGGTTCGACGATGCGGCCGACGATCAGCGGCCGGCCAGGGTCGCCGCCCTCGAACAGCAACGCTACCTCTGCGCCAATCATGTCCGAACTCAGCTCAGTCAGACTGCGGGCCTGAACCGCGGTCTCCTTGGCATTGCCGGGGAACACAACGAGCGGCGCATCCCCGTCCAAGCCGAGGAAAATTCCGATCACAACCCCATCAATGCGCTTCACGGTCCTGGTCATTGCCGCCGCCCTCAGTTCTGCTTGATCTCCGAGCCCTTCATGACGATGTCGCTGGAAGCCTTGATGTTGATCTTGCCCGATCCCTTGATGCTGATGTCCTTGCCCTCAATCGTGATCGTTCCGTCCTTTTTCATGGAGATGCTCGCCGAGCCGCATTTCAGCGCAATGGCGTCGCCGGCTTCGATCAGGAATGTCTTGCCGACATTCATCTTCCCGTCTTCGCCGATCTGAACCATGCTGGCCTTGGCGATGCGCAACTCGTAGGCGCCGCCCACCTTCGTTCCATCGTCGGCGGTGATTTCAGTGCGCCTGCCCTTGCCGATCTTCGATTTCTGATCGCCGGCGATGTTGAAAGTCTGGTCGGCGCCGATCGTCACCTCTTGGTTTGAGGCTATGTTCCAGCTGTCGGCGGCACCTATCTGATGCGTTTGGGCTGCACCTACTGTTACCGCACGCGTCGACCCGATCGTGTTGGTCTGCGCCGATCCGACCGTGCGCGTCTCGGTGGCGCCAACCGTGTCCACCCGCGCAGCACCCACCGTGATCGCCTGGGCAATGGCGACTGTCTGCGCGTGGTTGGCGCCGATCGTCTCCGTCGAGTTCGAACCGATGCTGATGGTCTCGTTCGAGCCGACGGTCAGCGAGCGGTTCTTGCCGACAGTCTCGGTATCGTTCGAACCGATATCCGTCGTCTGGTCGACGCCGACCTTCACCGTCTTGTTGTTGCCGACGTCTTCATCCAGGTCGTGGCCGACGGAGTGCTTGGCGTCGTGGTCGATGCGGTCGGACTGATCGTGCTGCACCAGCTTGGTGCGGTCGTTCTTGATCAGAAGGTTGTGGTCCTTCTGGGCCTGGAAGTTGACCAACTCGGAGCCGGCCTTGTCCTCGAACATCAGCTCGTTGTAGCCGCCGCCTCCTTTTGACGAATTCGACTTCCAGCCCGACTGCGTCGCGTTGCCGGGCAAGCCATAGGGCGGCATCTGGGCGGCGTTATAGACGCGGCCTGTGATGATCGGCTGGTCCGGGTCGCCCTCGATGAAATCGACGATGACCTCCTGGCCGATGCGCGGGATCTGGATGAAGCCCCAGCCGCTGCCGGCCCAGGTCTGCGACACGCGTACGAAACACGAGCTATCCTGGTCCTTCTTTCCCAGACGGTCCCAGTGGAACTGCACCTTCACCCGGGCGTATTCGTCGGTGAATATCTCCTCGCCGGACGGGCCGACGACACGTGCCGTCTGCGGCCCCCGCATGATCGGGCGCGGGGTTATGCGCGGGGGACGGTATGGCAGGCTTGTCGGCGCAACGCCGAGAACGACAGTAAAACTCTCGCCCTTCGTCTCGATGCCGCTGCGATAGCCAGGGTCGAAGATACGGTACTCGACGCTGACCACGAGATATTCCTGGTTCTGGTCGTCGCGCGGAAACCCGTCGAGTTTGAAGGTGCAGCCCGAGAACAGCCCGCGCACCGTGCCCGCTGCGGCGATGCGCTGGTGAACGGCCTGCAGTTCCTCGCGGCGTATGCCGGCGATCTTGTCGCCACGGCCGACATCCAGATGGGAGCCGGGCTGGCGGTAGTTCTCCCCCGACGCGAGCTTGTGGCCGAACGCCTGGTCGGACTTGGCCATCAGGCTGGCATCGGGCTTCTTGAAGTCGTAGTCGGTGTGGGTGTAGGCGCCGGGCCGGACCGAGCTGCCGGGGATCCACTCGGTGATGTATTCGACGTCGCGGCGCGCGCCCTGTCCTTCGAAATGATACGGCACCTTCTCGTAGCCCGGCGCCGGCTTGAGCTTGTTCATCGCGTCGGCAAGGATCAGCGTATGCTCGCCATCGCCATGCTCGAAGAAATACATGATGCCTTCATGCTCGAGCAGGCGCTGCACGAAATCGAGGTCGGTTTCGTCATATTGCACGCAATAGTCGCGCGGCGGATACGAGCCCTGCAGCCGCTTCTCGAACTTTGCTGAGCCGTATTTCGAGAAGATTTTCTCGACGATCTCAACGACGCTCATGTTCTGGAAAATGCGGCAGTCCGTGGCCGAGCCGAGAAACCACAGCCATGGCCGGACGACCGCTTCGTAATAGACTTGCCGATCTTCCATGCGGGTCAAGCGGAAATCCGACACCAAGCCGCTGAACCAGCGTTTCGGGTCGGACTCGCCCTCGACCGAAACGGCGCTGCCCAACATCTTCAGCGGATCGATATCGGGGTCGCTGCTGACGAAGCCGACGGTATAGGCGAAACAGCGGCTGATCTCGTCGCGGCCGACCAGATGGGTGAATGTCAACGTGTCGCCGAGCGGTGTCCGGACCACAGTCGCGCGATCGTTAGCCATGGCGTCGTGCCTCTCCGCGGGGACGGCCGGACATCTGAGTTGAGCTTAGCACAAGTTTTTCAACCGGCCAAAGCCGGCGCGGCGCGAGCGGCAACACCTCCGCGCCCAAATGCCCCTGTGCTGCGGTCGCAGCAAACTGCTAGAATAAAATAAGGAATTTGGACGAGGCTGCCGGAAACAGAGGTTTGGCGGACGAATTCGGATGCTCATCACTTTGACCATCGAGAATGTCGACAGGCTGCCCACAGGCGGACCGCTGTTCTACAGTTCGAATGGTCGCAGCTTCGCCATCGGCCGCGAAAATCGCGACTGGAACCTGCCCGACCCCAACCTGTTCATCTCCGGCCTGCATTGCGAGGTGCGTTACGACAGGGGCACGTTCTGGCTCTACGACGTCTCGCGCAATGGCACGTTCGTCAACGGCTCGAGCCAGCGCGTCACCGACCCGCATCCGCTCAGCCATGGCGATCAGCTTTCGATCGGAAGCTACATCGTCTCGGTCGCGGTCGAGGACGACCGCAGCGCCGGCAACGACTGGGGCAATCCGATCCCGGCGCGCCATGCTGCAGATATCGGCCAGCCGCCACCGCAGCTGGCGGACCCGTTCTTCGGCGGCGCGAGCAACGGCCAGGCTGCGGCCGGTGTCGCCGCGCGTCAGCCAGCCCAGCATGCACGCGCGCAGCACCCCGTGCCCGTCCAGCCCGTGCCCCCACAGCAGCGGCCGGAGGCAACCGAACTGCTCCGGCTCATCGCCGCAGGCGCCGGCGTTTCACCCGACGTGTTCCTGCAGCGTGACCCGAAGGATGTTGCTGCGGAAGTCGGCGCGGTGCTGCGCGCGGTTGTCGACGAGCTTGCTTTGCTTTTGAAAGCGCGCGCGGCCGCGAAGACGCTTGCCAAGAGCAGCCAGCGCACGATGGTCGGCGGCGTCGACAACAACCCGCTGAAGTTCATTCCGCGCTCGGAAGAAATCCTCGAGATCATGTTTGCCCAGCGCCGCTCCGGCTATCTTGATGCCCGGCACAGCGTCGAGGAGGCATTCCGCGATCTCAAGACGCATGAACTCGCGACCTATGCGGCAATGCAGGCGGCCCTGTCGCGGCTGCTCTCGGAACTGTCGCCTGACGCCATCGAACGGAAGCTTCCCACCTCGGCCTTTGTCTCCAAGAAGGGACGGGCCTGGGACATGTTCGTGGCGACATGGGAGGCCAAGGAGGCAGCGCATGAGAACGGTATGCTCGACGTCTTCCTCGCCTATTTCAGCGAAGCCTACGCCAAGTCGGCGAACAAGAAGTAGCGTCGCCCGGTGGAGCCGATCTGTCAGTCGATCCCTCCGTTTCTCCCGCCGCCCCCGGCCCCGGTTCCAATCGCCATTTCCTTGCATTACGATGTGTTGTTGGCACGTGACCGGAGGCATCCGCGGCATTGTCATGGCATGGCAGCCGTCGCGCGAAAGCGGGTAATCGGCGATGAGTTCGAAGGACGATCCTTCCGGCTCCGACGGCAGAACCGTCATTCGCGGATCGCCGCGCCGCGCGCCGCGACCTGATCAATCGCCCCCGCCCTCGTCGCAACCGGCGGCTTCCGATCCGACCGTCATCTACAGCGGCAGCCCCGGACAGCAGACGCCAGCTTCGGCTACGGTGATCTACCAGGCCAGCCCCTTCGGAGAACGACCTGACGACGCAGCCCGCAACAATCACAAACACCGTAAGCAGGCGACGCCCGAACCAGGCACGTCGACGGAGGCCCTGTTTGGGGCCGCGGAGCGCGTAAAGGTCGCCGGTGCCAATCCGCTGGTATCGGCAGCGACTCCGCTTCTGATCCTGTTCGGCCATCTCAGGACAGTAACTGTCGAACCCGACGCAGCGACGCTGGCCCAGCATGTCGCCGAATGTATCGAAGAATTCGAATGGAAGGCCGCCGAAGCTGGCGTGAGCGAAGACGACGCGCATATCGCGAAATACGCCCTTTGCGAGACGGCCGACGACATCATCGCCAACCTGCCGGGTATAGGCACCGACAGCGGGACGCAGCACAGCATGTTGTCGCGCTTCTATGGCATCGATGCGCCCGGCAACGGCTTTTTCGAAGCGCTGAACTCGGTGCTGGCCGATCCGGCCGAGCGTGGCGACCTGCTCGAACTGATGCATGCCTGTATGTCGCTCGGCTTCGAAGGCCCATATCGTGGCGTCGCTGGTGGCGAGCAGAGCCTCGAACCCGTCCGCCAGGATGTCTACGCCGCGTTGCGCTATTTCAGGCCGCTCTCCGATGACGGCATTTCGCCGCATTGGCAGGGCCTCGCGGCCACCGTGGGCCGGCGGCCCTACCGGCTGCCGCTGTGGGCGATCGCTGCTTTGGCTCTCGCCTTCGTCACCGCCGCCTTCTTCTGGATGCGCGCCGACGTCACCAGGGACGGCGACGCGCTCGCCGCGACATTGCTTGCGCTCACGCCGGCGACGCCTGTCGTCATCGAACGCAGCGACTTTGCCCCACCCGTCGAACATGCCGAGCCGGTCGAACAAACCAATCCCATAGACAAGGCCGAGCCCACGGCACCCGCCCCGGCCATGGCGCAGATCTACCGCATCCGCGCAGCCCTTACCCAGGACATCGGCGCCGGTGGCCTGACCGTTGCCTCCAAGGGCGAGTTCATCGTCGTCGAGCTCAACAACGAGCTGCTGTTCGAACCGGGCAAGGCCAAGACGAGGCCCGAATTCACGCCCGTGGCGGCACGCATTGCCGCGGCGCTTGCCAGCGAACCTGGTCCGATCAAGATCGTTGGCCACACCGACAATGTGAAACCGCGCCAGTCCAGCGCCTACAAATCCAACTACGATCTCTCCGTTGCCCGGGCCGAAGCGGTGGCGAAAGCCCTCGCCCCGGGGATCGGCGATACCGCGCGAATTGCTGTCGAAGGCAAGGGCGAGGATGTACCGATCGCCGACAACGCGACCGCCGACGGCCGCGCCTTGAACCGGCGTGTCGACGTCATGATCCGGCGCGAGGACGCGCCGTGAGTTCGCGCCGCCGCATCGCAGGATGGCCATGATGGCCTGGCTGCTCAGGACATTGAGCGTCATGGCACTCGCCGGCCTTGCCGCCACCGTGTGGTTCGCCGGCCCGCTGATCGTCCTGGCCGGCAGCCGACCGCTCGAACCTGTTTGGGCGCGCATGGCTTTCATCGCCTTCATCCTGGCCTTGGCCGCGAGCATTGCCCTGATCCGCGTCTGGCATGCTCGCCAAGCACAACAGGCGCTCGCAGCAGCTGTGGCCAGCGACAGCGCCTATGACGGCGACGCCAGCTTGCTCGAAACGGGGATGACCAAGGCAATCGCTGCGCTCAAGCGCGCCAGTGGTAAGCGCAATTTTCTCTACGAGGTGCCCTGGTATCTGATCATCGGCACGCCCGGTGCCGGCAAGACCACGGCGCTGGTCAATTCGGGGCTGAAGTTTCCGCTCGCCGTATCAGGCACGGCCCAGCCGGTGCCCGGTGTTGGCGGCACCCGAAACTGCGACTGGTGGTTCACCGACGAAGCGGTGCTGATCGACACCGCCGGCCGCTACACCAGCCAGGATGCCGATACCGAAAGCGACCGCAGGGGCTGGATCGCCTTTCTGTCGCTGCTCAAGAAGCACCGCGCCAGGCAGCCGATCAATGGCGTGATCGTCGCCATCAGCCTCGCCGATGTGATGACGTCGAGCGATCAGGAGCTTGATGCCCACGCTGTCGTCATCCGCAATCGCCTGCAGGAAATCCATGAGACGCTGAACATCGGCTTCCCCGTCTATGTGCTCTTCACCAAGGCCGACCTGATCGCCGGCTTCATGGAAAGTTTCGGCAGCCTGGACGAAACAAGCCGGCGCATGGTCTGGGGCGCGACATTCCAGGGCGCGGACCGCAAGGCGAACATGGTCGGCGAAGCCCCGGTCGAGTTCGATGCGCTGGTGCGCCGCCTGTCGGAGGATGTGCCGGATCGCCTGCAAGGCGAGCCGGACCCTGTCGCACGTATGGCCATTTTCAGCTTTGCCGCGCAGTTCGCCTCGCTCAGGGAGCGCAGTGCTACCTTCCTCGGCCGCGTCTTTGAGCCGACGAAGAAACAGGCAAGCGCCATCCTGCGCGGGTTCTATTTCTCCTCCGGCACGCAGGAGGGCACGCCGATCGACCGTGTGCTCGGCGCAATCGGCCGGAGTTTCGGCAACGGCACCCAGGCGCAGCTTTCCGGTACTGGCAAGAGCTTCTTCCTGCACGACCTTTTGGCCAATGTCATTTTCGCCGAAGCCGGCTGGGTCTCCTACGACGATGCCGCCGACCGGCGTGCGCGGTTCGGCCGCTACGCCGGGATCGGCGCCATCACCCTGATAGCCACTGTGGCGCTGGGCGCCCTGGCCATGAGCTACACTGCCAACAAGGCGCTGATCACGGCGACCAGCCAGGCGGCGGAAAGCTACACGTCGTCGGCCGCAGCACTGCTCCAGGCGGAAACGGTGTCCGACGTCGATCTTGAGAATGTCATCGACGCGCTGGAGAGTATCAGCGGCCTGCCGACCGGCTACGAGCACCGCGACCAGCCGACGCCTGCGCGCGAAACGCTCGGGCTCAGCCAGCGCGCGCGGCTGCTGTCGGCATCGGAAACAACCTACCGACTGGCGCTGGAGCGGATGCTGCGCCCACGCCTGCTGCTTCACCTCGAGCGCACCATCGAGGCGAAGATGAGCGATCCGGCGGCACTCTACGAAGCGCTCAAGATCTACCTCATGCTCGGCGGCAAGGCGCCGAAGGTCGATGACGAACAGATCGTCTCGTGGATGAAGAAGGACTGGGAGCAGAACCGCTATCCCGGCCCGCAAAACCGCGAAGGCCGTCTCATCCTGGAAAAGCACCTGCGGGCGATGCTGACGCTCGACGATGAGTTCGACCCGGCATTCGAGCTCAATCGCCCCGTCGTCGAGTCGGCGCAGCGCGCGCTGGGCCGCATGACGGTCGCCGACCGCGCCTCCGCGCTCATCGCCTCGGCGCTGACTGCGGCCACTCTCGACGACTTCGCCGTCGCCTCCAAAGGTGGTCAGGAAGCAAAGCTGGTGTTCGAGACCGTCGATGGCAGCGAACTGTCGGCGCTGCGTGTCCCCGGCCTCTACACCCATGCCGGCTTCACCGATTTCTACCTGACCCAGCTTGCCGGAGTCGCCCAGAAACTTGTCGATGAGCAATGGGTCATCGGCGCCGGCAGCGAGCAAGGCGACGTCGAGCAGGAGTTGCTGCGGCTCGGCCCCGAAATGCTCGAGCGCTACAGCAACGCGTTTTCATCAACCTGGAACGGCGTTCTCGACAAGCTGAAGTTCAGGCCGATGGCGGCGGACAAACCGGAATATCTGGCGCTTTCCGCCGCCGGCTCGCCCAGTTCGCCACTGGCGCAATTGTTTGAGGCGATCGCCCGCGAAACGGCGCTGACGCGCGGCACTGGCACCACAGCCGACGCCGATGCACGCGCCGAAGGCCTCGCCCGCATCGGCATCGAATTGCCGGGCCGCAAGTCCGCCAATCGCGCCGGCGCGGCATTTGCCAATGCGCCGACAGTCGTGCCGGGCGCAAACATCGAGGCGCAGTTCCGCCCGTTCCAGCTTCTTGTCGACGGCCGTCCCGGCCAGCGGCCCATCGACGCCCTGATCCAGAATTTCCATGCCGTCTATCAGAGCCTGACGATCTCGGCAGCGGCCCCGTCTCAGGCCGGACGGGTCAATGCGAATCTGCAGTTGCAGATATCCAACCTCCGCGCCAATGCCTCGCGTGTGCCCAAGACCCTGTCGCGCATGGTCCATGCCGCTGCCGACGACTTCGAGGGCGACGTCGCCGAGACCTCGGTGGCGCAGCTCAACCAGGCGCTGCAGGAAACCGTCAGCGGCCCATGCGAGGAAGTCATCGCCAACCGCTACCCATTCGGCACCGGCGCCAGCCAGGACGTGCCGATCGGCGATTTCGCCCGGCTTTTTGCGCCCAGCGGCGTCATCGACAGGTTTTTCGCCCAGAATCTCGCCTCCTTCGCCGACATGTCGGGGGCGGAATGGCAATGGAAGCAGGAGTCGCGCCTCGGCCGTGGGCTTTCCCGGTCGACGCTGAAGCAGTTCCAGCTTGCCGCCGAAATCCGCGACGCGTTCTTTCCGCTTGGCGGTTCGACACCTGCCGTCAACATCACTTTCACGCCGTTTTCGCTGCATGGCGACGCCGACATGGCTTTGCTCGACGTCAACGGACAGGTTGTCCAGAGCTACCAGAACGGCAGCAGCCCAGGCATCGTCACCTGGCCCGGCAGTGCCTCCGCCGGCTCGGCCAATCTCAGTCTGACGCCAGAGCTTCCCGGGCGCGAATCCGCTATCAGGTTCGAAGGGCCTTGGGCGCTCAAACGCCTGCTCGACGCCGGAACCTCGACGCTCAATGGCGACAAGCTCGAACTGCGCTACGTCATCGGCGGCCGCGATGTCGCCTACACCGTCCAGATCAACCCGCCGGGCAATCCGTTTTCGCTTGCCGCATTCTCCGGTTTCACCTGTCCGAAGGGGCTTTGACTTGGCGAGCAAGTACCAGCGACGTGCCCGGCGTTAATTTCTGTACTCTAACGCACGGGCCTGTGGCAGACTGAATGACGCGTGCGTCAACACGCAACGCAGAGGGGCGCTCGAGAAGCGCTTGAGGCCATTGGACAATGTTGCCCTCCCCTTCGAAAGCTATGGCGTCAGCCACAAGGGCTGCGTCCGACAGGTCAATGAAGACAGCTACCTGATCGAACCCCGCAGCGGCCTGTGGGTTGTCGCCGACGGCATGGGTGGCCATGACGCCGGTGAAGTCGCCTCCGCCAGCATTGTCGAACACCTGTCGACCATCGGCATCCCTGAATCCGCACCGGACCTGCGCGCACGCTTCGTCGACAGGCTGAGGCTGGCCCATTCCGACATCCGCGAGATTTCAGACTCGCGTGGCGCAACGATGGGTTCGACGGTCGCGGCACTGCTTGCCATGGACGGCAAGTTCGCCTGCCTTTGGCTCGGCGACAGCCGCGTCTATCTGGTGCGCGACGGCTCGATCTCCCAGGTCTCGCATGATCATACCGAAGTGCAGGAACTGCTCGATCGCGGCGCGATCACCGCCGAGGAGGCGCAGACCTGGCCGCGCCGCAATGTCATCACCCGTGCCATCGGCGTCAGCGACGACATCGACGTCGATTTCCGCCAGGGCGATCTTATGCCCGGCGACGTCTTCATCCTCGGCACCGACGGGCTGACTGCCCATGTCTCGGATACCGAGATCGAGGCGGCAGTGGTTTCGACGACAGCGCAGGCGGCATGCGAAGACCTGCTGGCAAAGGTTCTCGAGCGCGGCGGAACGGACAACGTCACCATTGTGCTGGTGCGGATTCGGGGCGAGGCCGACGGTGCAGCTTCTCAAGCTTTGGCGGGAGGCCGATAGCGGCCGGCAAGACAGTGCTGTTGGGATCGGACACCGAGCTGGTGCACGCGCGGCGCTCTTTGGCATCCTTGCGTTCCTGTCGTTGCTCTTTGCTCCTGGCGCTGCACGCGCTGAATTCACCGTCTGCAATCAGACGCTCGATGTCGTCAATCTGGCCGTCGGCCAGGAGGTCGACGCCGCGTTCCAAACTGACGGCTGGTGGACGATCGGCGCCAACCAGTGCGTCAACGTCATTCGCGACGAACTGACCAACCGCTACATCTACATCTACGCGACCGACGTCTTCGGCAACGCCATCCTCAGCGGCTCGACCGACATGTGCGTCGAACGCAAGCGGTTCACCGTGCGCGGCATCGATGAATGCTGGCAGCGTGGCCACATCGCGGCCCGGTTCTATGAGGTCGACACGCTCGAACAGTCCCGCTGGACCTTCTTCCTGACCGGGTCGTCGCCATGACGCATGGCATCGACGCGAGCTTCAAGCAGCAAAAACAACAGCGTATGGCCAAGCGCTCGCAAGAGCGCCGGCTGAAGGCCATGATAGTGACGGGTATCCTCGTGCTGGCCAGCCTGATCGCGGCCGCCATCTACTTCGGCGCGGACTATTGGTCGCCGGCCGAATATGAGGGCGACCTGCAGCCGACGGAGGAAACCGACATCGTGCCGGCGGATGCCGCTGTCTATGTGCCGGCCATCGTCGATCTCGCCGGCGACCCGATGTGGATCAACCTGGCGCATGAGGCCGGCGCTGAGACCAAGCGGCGCCAGCTTTCCCGCCCGGCAGACCTTGTCGAGGACGGCATCTCGCCAAGCATCGAATACCTCTCCGACACGATGCTGAGCTCCAGCGAACGCTTCATGACCGCCATCCCCTCGACCCAGGAGGATTTTGCCTTCTTCCAGGCGCAGCGCGCGGTGGCCGAGCCAGCGGCAGGGCAACAAACCAATGTCCAGCCAACGCCGTCGGCGGCAACCGATCTCGACGAGATCGAGCCTGAAGGCGATGACACCTCCGATGTCGGCGCAGGCTGGGGCGAAACCATAGATCAGGGCGAAGCCGCCCTGCCCGCCTTCGAAAAGACCGCCGTCGAAAATAACACAAGCGTTGCTACCGTCACCCCGGAACCAGAACGGTTCACCGCGACCGAGGACATCTTCGTCAAGGTCCTCACCAACCGCACGCTCGAAAGCGTGGCGCTGGAGGCGCATTTCGCCACAGACGAAGCCAAGTTGGTCAGTGACGCGCTCAAGGCGGTATTCAAGCTGGAGAACCTCGAACCCGGCTATGTCGTCGCCCTGCGCGGCTTCCGGCCAAGGCGCAGCGCGCCGGCAATGGCGCTGATGCAGGTTTCGGTCTACGCCATGAACCGGTTCATCGGCACGCTTGCCCGCAATTCGGCCGGCCAGTTTGTCGAGGGCGTCGATCCCTGGGTACGCGACGACCTGTTCAACTATTCCGGCACACCGCAGGCAGGCGCGCAGAAGCGGCAGTACCGGCTGCTCGACGCGATCTATTCGACCGCCGCCCGCAACAACGTGCCCACCGGAGTGCTCGGTGAAGCGATCATGTACCTTTCGCGCGGCCAGGATCTGAACGCATTTGCCACCGAGGACCAGCGCCTGGTCCTGCTCTATTCGGAAACGGCACGCGGCAAGGACGGTGTCGCCGGCCGCGTGCTCTATGTCGGCGTCCACGGCACCGACAGGAAGCTTGAATGCTTCGTCTTCCAGCAAAGCGACGGCCAGTTCTCCTGCGTCGGCGGTGACGACCAGGTTCGCTCACTGGCAACGACGAATGGCTTGTTCACGCCGGTCAATGGCGTCCTGACCTCGACCTTCGGGCCGCGCAAGCATCCGATCCTGAAGACCGTCCGCATCCACAAGGGCGTCGACTGGGCAGCCCCGATCGGCACGCCGATCGCCGCCGCCTTCGACGGCCAGGTCGTGTTCGAGGGCGACGGCAAGGGCTACGGCAACCTCATCCGCATCTCGCATGCCAACAACCGCGAGACACGATACGCCCACATGCAGCGTTTCGCCGACGGCATCAGCGTCGGTAGCACGGTAAAGGCCGGCGACGTCATCGGCTATATCGGCACCACCGGACTGTCGACCGGCCCGCATCTGCATTTCGAGCTCTACCAGGACGGCCAGGCCATCGACCCGCTCGGCACCGTCACGGTTGCCGTGGCAACGACCACGACGACCACCACAACCACCGTCGCGACCACCACGTCTGACGATCAAGCCATCGAGGTCCTGACCAACCGCATCATCCACGTCGAGAGCGGCGGCAGCGCGCGTGCCAAGAACCCGCTGTCGTCGGCTACCGGCCTTGGGCAGTTCATCAGCAGCACCTGGATCAGGATGATGAACACATATAGGCCCGATCTCGCGCGCTCGCTTTCGACCGCCGAACTGCTCGAACTGCGCTTCGACCCGACCATCTCGCGCGAAATGGTGCGCAACCTGGCCCGCGAGGGCGAATCCTATCTCAAACAGCGCGGCCACCAGATCACCGCCGGGCGGCTCTATCTCTGCCACTTCCTCGGCATGGAAGGCGCCCACCAGATCCTGTCGGCCTCTGGCGACGCCATGATCGCCGATGTCCTCGGCGCGGTCGTCATCAAGGCCAATCCCTTCCTGACCGGCAAGAACGCCACCTATGTCGTTGCCTGGGCAGAGAAAAAGATGACTGGACGCGCCCCAGCCGTATCGTCGCAACCCGGCACCACCACCACCGCGCCTGCACCGCCGGTCGTCAGGCAGACGTCGCCTGAATTCGAGAAGTACAAGCAGGCCATCGCCACGACGCTGAGCTCAGTAGCGAACACGCTCTAAATAGTTGCCCTATCTAGTTTGTTCGCTGCATGCGGCTTGTCACACAGTATGCCAACGTGATTTGTGCACGCCAAATCCTCAGTCACCCGCATCCTCAAGCCAGCAGTCCATGAACATCGCCGTTCCCAGCCCCAACACGATCATCGACGACAGCCGCGCCAGGTTGGATATCGTCGTTGCGAAAGAGGCCGAACAGGCGATGGCGCGCCTTGGGCGGACCGAGGACGTCAGGTTTTCGCCCGATGGCCGTCGCATCGCCATCGCCGGTTTCGCCAAGGGAACCTGCCTGTTGCTCGACATCGAGATCGATCGCCCGGCGGGCCGGCCGATATTGCGCATCACAGACTACGTGGAGCTGCATTCGGCGGCTTTGAACGAACCGCATGGCTTCGACTTCATCGATGATCGAACGCTGGTGGTGGCCAATCGCATGGGTGGCATCGCGATCTTTGCGCTCCCGGTTCGCACCGAAGCGGGACCTATCCACAATCTCACGCCGCTGCGCACCATCACGCGCGCAGGTCTTCGAACGCGTCTCCACTCCCCCGGCTCGGTTTGCGTGTCCGGCATCGAGAACGGCCGGTGCGAACTCCTCGTCTGCAACAATTACAAGCACCGGATTTCCCGGCATGTGATCCGCACCGACGGCGGCTGGAGCCTGCCGCGCAACTCGGTCCTGCTGGAACAGGGGCTCGATGTGCCCGACGGCATCGCCATCAGCCCGAACAAGGCATGGATCGCCATAAGCAACCACATGACGCAAAGCGTGCTCGTTTTCGGCAACACGAAGCGCCTCAACCGCCAGTCGCGTCATTTGGGCACGCTGTTGGGCGTCAGCTATCCGCACGGTCTGCGCTTTTCCTCGGACGGCACCATGATTTATGTAGCCGATGCCGGCACGCCATATGTCCATGTCTACAAGTCGCATCCTGGCAACTGGACGGGCGAGCATATGCCGGTCGTGTCGGTCAGGGTTCTCGACGACGAGACATTCCACAAGGGCCGGCACAATCCGGAAGAAGGCGGATCCAAGGGGCTCGATCTCGATCCGTCAGGCGAACTGCTCGTCGTCACCAACGAAGAACAGCCGCTCGCCTGCTTTCATGTACCCGCACTGCAGCCCTAGACGAATTTTCTCATTTATCCCAACTGGTTGAACGTAAGGACTTTATCGACGCCATCGAGCGCGATATAGCATTCGCATGAGTTTCGGTTCGACATTGACGCTTGCGCTTACATTGGGCTTTTCCGCCACGCTGCTTGGCGGCTGCAGCCGTTCGTCCGATGGCACCGTCGTCATTCCGAAACAGGTGGACTCCCGGCGCTTCTGGCAGGACGACGACGCCAGGCGCGCCGCGGCCGAACGCCAGCAGGCGACCGCTTTTCCAACCGGGCCCGATATCCGCTTCGCCACCGAACAGCCCGGCCCTCGCCCGGTGACACGCGCACCAAGCCGTGCGGCCAGCAGCGGCAATACCAGGCCGATATCCTGTCGTGCCGTGAGCGGTCCCACCGGACGCGTCAGATACGTCTGCGAATGACCGCTGCAGCGGCCGGTCTAGCCGCCCTTATCACCAAGTTTCGTCAGCTTCGCGTCAGGATTGGCGCGGATTTAAGCCGTTTCGAATAAACGCGCGGCTTGTCTGTTGACGCACGCGCGTCGGGCGTTATAGCCCACATCGAGACATTGGAACTGAACGGAGAGGGTCCCGTCCGATGGAGATATTTACCGTTGCAGGCCTCACAGCCCTTCTGCAGGTCATAGCTATCGACCTCGTGCTTGCTGGCGACAATGCCATCGTCATCGGCCTTGCCGCCGCGGGGCTTCCCGCCGATCAGCGCAAGAAGGCCATTCTCGTCGGCATCGCGGCTGCGACCGTTCTCCGCATCGGTTTCGCGCTTATCACCCAGTGGCTCCTCGCTATTGGGCCGATGCTGCTCATCGCTGGCGGCCTGCTGCTGCTCTGGGTGTGCTGGAAGATGTGGCGCGAGCTCAGCGTCAGCTACGAACAGGAGCATGAGGCCACCGAAGCGCTCTCCGACGCCGACTACGACAAGGATGGCAAGATTGCCGCCAAGGGAGCCCGCAAGACCTTTGCGCAGGCTGCCTGGCAGATCGTCATCGCCGACGTGTCGATGTCGCTCGACAACGTGCTGGCCGTCGCTGGCGCCGCAATGGATCACCCGACAGTCCTGATCATCGGCCTGGCGCTGTCGATCGCGCTGATGGGCTTTGCCGCTTCCTTCGTCGCGCGTCTGCTGCACAAGTACCGCTGGATCGCCTATATCGGCCTGATCATCATCCTCTACGTCGCTGTGAAGATGCTGCTCGACGGTGCCGTCGACCAGTTTCCCGAACAGTTCGGCTTCCTGAGCCAGTGGTTCGGCGGCCATAGCGCGCCGGCCCACTGAGACCGAAACGATGACAATGAAGGGCCGGAGCAATCCGGCCCTTTCTGCATGTGGCGATCAGTAGGTTTGCTTGGACGTCGATCCTGTGCTATTGCGCCGCCCGAATTGAGCTCTTTTCAGAGCCGACAGATCGAGAAAATTCGAGACTTCCGGGCCGGCCCACTTGGGTTGCGGCCCTTGTCCATTGGAACCTTGTCTATGTCCGCAGCACCCCGCGTCAGTTTTGTCAGCCTCGGTTGCCCGAAGGCGCTTGTCGATTCCGAACGCATCCTCACCCAGCTTCGCGCCGAAGGCTACGAGATCGCCCGCAAGCATGACGGCGCCGACCTCGTCGTCGTCAATACCTGCGGCTTCCTCGATTCCGCGCGCACCGAGTCGCTAGACGCGATCGGCACGGCGATGAAGGAGAACGGCAAGGTCATCGTCACCGGCTGCATGGGTGCCACCCCCGAGCTGATCCGCGAGAAGCACCCCAACGTCTTCGCCATTACTGGCCCACAGGCCTATGAGAGCGTCATGGCCGCCGTGCACGAGGCAGCCCCGCCGGCCCACGACCCATTCACCGATCTGGTGCCGCCGCAGGGCGTCAAGCTGACCCCACGCCACTACGCCTATCTCAAGATTTCAGAGGGTTGCAACAACCGCTGCACCTTCTGCATCATCCCCGACCTGCGCGGCGACCTCGTCTCGCGCCCGGCGGCCGACGTGCTGCGCGAGGCGGAAAAGCTGGCGAATGCCGGCGTCAAGGAACTGCTGGTCATCTCCCAGGACACCAGCGCCTACGGCATCGACATCAAATATGCGACCAGCGTCTGGAAGGAGCGCGAGGTCCGCGCCAAATTCCTCGACCTGTCACAGGAGCTCGGCGAACTCGGCATCTGGGTGCGCATGCACTATGTTTACCCCTACCCGCATGTCGCCGACGTCATACCACTGATGGCCGAGGGCAAGATCCTTCCCTATCTCGATATCCCCTTCCAGCACGCCTCGCCGCAGGTTCTGAAGAACATGCGCCGCCCGGCCCATGGCGAAAAGGCGCTCGAGCGCATCCGTGGCTGGCGCGACGTCTGCCCGGACCTCGCCATCCGCTCGACCTTCATCGTCGGCTTCCCCGGCGAAACCGAGGACGATTTCGAGATGCTGCTCGACTGGATCGATGAAGCCAAGATCGACCGCGCCGGCTGCTTCAAATACGAGCCGGTCAAGGGCGCGCGCTCCAACGACCTCGGCCTCGAACAGGTCCCCGAAGAGGTCAAGGAAGCCCGCTGGCACCGCTTCATGCAGCGCCAGCAGAAGATCTCGGCCGCCGCTCAGGCCAGGAAGGTCGGCAAGCGTCTGCCCGTCATCATCGACGAAGCCAACGGCACGTCGGCCAAGGGCCGCACCAAATACGACGCGCCAGAGATCGATGGTTCGGTCCACATCCAGTCACGCCGCCCGCTGCGCGTCGGCGACATCGTCACCGTCAAGGTCGATCGCTCCGATCCCTACGATCTCTACGGCACTGCTGTCTGACACCTCTCCAGGGGCCGCAACTGCGGCCCTTTTCTTTTGCGCGACGCGCAGCCGATTAATCCCGCCGCTAGTCCGTATGACGGATGACCTTTGCTGAGCCCGGTTCGATCTGGGAGACAGGCACTCTGCCGATGAGGCGCCTGCCATCCATCGAGCCGGGGCCTGCACCATGACATCAGACCGAGAATACCAGCAGCCTGGCGTCATGAGCGAGCGGCGGGTCACGATCGTCGGCGCGGTTTTGGCCGGCCTCGGTCCGGCCTCCTTGTCATTGTTCACGCCTGCCATGCCCGAGATCGTCCACGCCTTCGGCACGACCGAAGAGGCGGTGAAGATGACGCTGGGGCTCTATTTTGCCGGCTTTGCCCTCACTCAGCTGGTCTGCGGGCCGCTGTCCGACGGCTATGGCCGCAAGCCGGTGACGCTGGCCTTTCTCGGCATCTACCTTGTTGGCAGCATCGGCGCATTGGTTGCGCCCTCCATCGACGTGTTGATCCTGTCGCGGCTGTTACAGGGCGCCGGTGCCGCCGTCGGCCTCTCGCTCTCACGCGCCATCGTGCGCGACCTCTTTGCTCACGAGCAGTCGGCGCGCATCCTCAACCTGATCACGATGATCCTGGCGCTCGCCCCGGCCATCGCACCGACTATCGGCGGGCTGGTAATGGAAGTGGCCGGCTGGCATGCAATCTTCTCCATCATGTTCCTGATGGGTGTGGCTTCTCTGCTTACGGTCCGCTTCGCGCTGGTCGAAACCGTCGAACGCGACCCGAGCCGGGTGCGGCTCGGTGCCGTCATGAAGACCTATCGCCAACTGCTCGGCAGCGGCTATTTCCTGTTCTCCAGCTTGGTCATCGCCGGCACGCTCGGCGCCTACTACACCCAGGCAACGGTACTGCCCTTCATCCTGATGGACCGGCTCGGCCTGACGCCCGCGCAATTCGGCCTTGCGATGCTGTTCCAGTCGGCCAGCTTCATCTCTGGTTCTCTGGTCATGCGCAGCCTCATTCCCCGCTATGGCGCGTACCGCATGGTGCCGGTCGGTCTGGCGATCAGCAGCCTCGGCGCTGCGGCCATGGCTGTCTTGCTCGGCCTGTATGAGCCGACATTCCTGTCGGTCGCGCTGCCCATGGCGATGTTCGTCTTCGGCAATTCCTTCGTCATGCCTGCGATGTCGGTGGCAACAGTCGCTGCCTTCCCCGACAATGCCGGTGCTGCCGCCTCGCTGAGCGGGTTCCTGCAGATGGGGAGTGGGCTACTGGGTACGGTCGCTGCCGGATTACTCGGTGATGCGATGCTGGGCATGTCGGTCGTCGTGCCGCTGATGGCGCTGGGCGCGGTGCTTGCCTGGCTGGCCTGGCGCAAGCTGCCGGAGCCTGCCCAGGCACGTGCCGTCGTCACCAGGAAGGCCGCGCCGCACTGAACCTCACGCCTTTTGTTAGCTCGCGCTAACGAATTCGTCTGCGCCGCACCCTCCATCGTCCAAGCGGACGATGTTCCGGACACATGGCCGTGACTGTTTGTCGGTCGAAGTAAGCGGAGGAGAAACGCATGAACTTCCAATGGAATAGTTCCATTTCACGTCGCACGGCCATCGGAATGGTTTCGGTGGCAGCCCTGGCCCTGTCGGCGGGCATTTCGCAGGCACAGGAGGTCGTCAAGATCGGCGGCATCATGTCGATGACCGGCGGTGGTGCTTCGATCGGCAAGACGGCCGAAGTGGGCTGGAAGCTGGCCATAGAGGACATCAATGCCGCTGGCGGCATTCTCGGCAAGAAGGCCGAGCTGGTGCTCGGCGACACCATGACCGACCCGACCCATGCGGTTGCCGAAGTGCGCCGCCTGATCGAGAACGAGAAGGTCCAGGCACTCGTCGGCCCGGCCACCAGCCAGGAAACCATCCCGGTCGTTCCGGTGGCGAGCGAGAAGAAGATCGCCCAGGTTTCTTCGGCCGCCTCGACCCAGCTGACGCCCGAAGCCGGCCCGTTCCACTTCTCGGGTTCGGTCACCGGCCTCAATCAGATGAAGCCGAACATCGACTTCGCCATCGACGTGCTCAAGCTCAAGAAGCTGGCGTTGATTTCCGACAATGGCGGCATGTCGAAGGCTGCCGTGGTCGAGATCGTCGACTATCTGAAGTCGAAGGGCGTCGAGCCGACCGCGGTGCAGGAATTCGCCTTCCGCACCGAGGACATGACCCCTCAGCTGTTCCAGATGCGCAGCTCGGGCGCCGAGGCGATCCTTCTGATCAACTCGATCGGCGACGACTCACGCAAGCTGCTTGAGAACCGTGCCGACATCGGCTGGGACGTGCCGGTTCTGGCCAACCAAACGATGACCAACTATGCCGTCGGCAACGTCGCCGTGGTCGGTGAAGACGCTTTCAAGGACGTCTACAGCGTGCAGTTCGTCGGCATGACCTACTGCCCGAGCGACGCGGTTGGCGAGAATGCCTTCGCAAAGTTCGCCAAGCGCGCCAAGGAACAGGTTGCCGACGTCGATCGCATGGGCGGCGCCTCGGCGCTGATCCCATACTACATCCAGCCGATCGTGCTGGCTGCCGCCATCAACGGCTCGGGCAAGACCGACGGTGAGTCGATTGCGGCCTGGCTTTTGGCCAACGCCGCCAAGGTCGAAATGCTGACAGGTCCGATCCAGGCCAGTGGCAAGAGCCACTTCCTGCCGGCGCCTGAGTCGATCAAGGTGGTCAAGAACCCCTACAAGCCGCGTGAAGACGGTCTGGTCGAACGCGCCGACTGCGGCGCCTGAGCATCAGAGCAATCCTGAACTGCGGGCCGGGTCGCAAGACCCGGCCCGTTTCGTTTGCACCCTGCTCAAGACTTATCCACCACTGACACAGTGTCAAAAATTCCACGCAACGCATTTCGAATTTGACGACGTGTCAATTTAATGACATAACTGTCGACATCAATCATTTCGCATTCGGGAGGAAGCGCGATGACCGGTTCGAGCATACGAAGCCTGACAACTGGATCGTCGTCCGTCCGGCATCTTGCCCGACGAGGTTTCCTCCCTCCGTCCTGATCCGCTGATACCGGGCCGATATTCGGCCCTCGCCAATACAATCGAACTCATGACTTCCTGGCGTGCGCTGCACAGCCGGGCACTGGTCCCGCACGCCCCCGTGCGGCGGATTTTGGGAGCTCCTGCCATGACCTTTCACGCCAGATCGATCGTCGAATTCGGCCACTTCCTCAACCGTGTCTCCGACAGCCTGATGAACGGCAAGCCGCTGCGCACCCCGCTCGAGTTGATCCGCGAGCAGTTCGACGCTTATGCTGCCGTGCTGGTGATCGAGGACCGCCTACGCACCGGCGAGACCTATTACGCCTTCACCGAGATCAACGAGCAGATGACCGATACGGCAGGTGCCGCCCTCACCCGCCCGGCGCAGCTCGCCTATCTTTCCGAGCGCTGCCAGCCGATGTCGGCCACTTACGTTCCCACCGACGACACTGCCCGCTACACGCTCTGGGTCTTCCGTGATCGCGCCGATGGCAAGTTCGACGACGATGCGGCGTCAGTCTGCGAAATCCTGGTCTCCCAACTGGCGCGTGGCGTCGAGACGTCCTGGCGCATGGGTGCCACCGAAGTCGAGCGCCGGCTCTATTCCGACGTCATGGACAAGCTCTATGTCGGCGTCGTCATTCTCGACCATTCCGGCAAGATCGTCCGCGCCTCCGACGCTGCAACACGCCTGCTCGAAGCCCGCGACGGCCTCCAGATCCAGAGCAACAAGCTGCGTGCCACCTCGGCCAAAGAGGACCGCGACTTCCAGACCGCGGTCAAGGCTGCCATGCAGATGGCCGCCGATGACGCCGGCACCACCTCGCGTGGCCTGTCACTGACCAAGCAGTCGGGCTCGCGCAATCTCGGTGTCATCGTCCGCCCGATCCGTGGCAGCAAGGACAACGCCGCCGCCGCCAACTCCGCTGTCGCAGTCTACATCCGCGATCCCGAAGCCAATCCGGAAGTCGAAGGCGACCTTGTGCGCCAGCTGTTCGACCTGACGCCGGCAGAAGCCGCCGTCGCCCGCCGCCTGACGGCCGGCCTGTCGCTCGAGGACGCCGCCACCTCGCTTGACATCAGCCGCAACACCGCACGGGCCCACCTGCGCTCGATCTTCTCCAAGAGCGGCATCACGCGCCAGACGGAACTCGTCCGGCTGGTGCTGAACAGCGCCGTCATCCTCGGCCACGGGCCGCGCCAAGCGGCCTGACAGGACATCCTCCCAACTCCCTGTCGACCCAAACTGAAAGCGCCGGCGGACAAAGTCCCCGGCGCTTCTCTTTTCGTCCATTGGTGTTGGAGAGTCGACGTTACCAAGCACGAAAAGGCGCCAAGAACGACGCCTTCTCGCTTAGAAAAGCGACTTCAGCTGCTCCTTGGAATAGCCCACTCCTTCGTGGGCCCGGCCCTGCCGGACCTTCAGTGCCCAGGCCGGATCGGCCAGCAGCGCGCGTCCCACGGCCAGGATATCGAACTCGTCGCGCTCGAGCGGCTTTTCGATCACGTCAAGCGAGGCCGCTTCCGCCGCATTGAGACCTGGCCGGTCGAGGCCGACGCCGCCGACGGCGATGACGGGAAGCCCGGTGAGCTTCTTGGTCCAGCCGGCGAGCGTCATGTCGCCCTCTGCCGCGAAGCCCGGCTCCCAGATGCGGCGCGTTGAGCAATGCATAATGCTCACACCCGCATCGACCAGCGGCTGCAGCACTTCGGCGAGCTCAGCGGGCGTGTCGCCCAGCACAGCCTTGTAGTCTTGCTGCTTCCACTGCGAATAGCGGAACGAGATGGGGAAGTCGGGGCCAACGCGACCACGCATCGCCTCGATCACCTCGACGGCGAAGCGCGTGCGCTCGCGGCGGTTGCCGCCATAGCGGTCGGTGCGGCGGTTGGAGGTCACCCAGAAGAACTCGTCGATCAGGTAGCCATGCGCGCCGTGTATCTCGACGCCGTCGAAGCCAAGCCTCTGTGCCGCTTCCGCCGCCTCGGCATATGACTCGATCACCTCGAAAATTTCCTTCTCCGTCATCGCCCTGGTTGGTTCAGGATGGCCGGTGAAGGCGTTTGTGTTCTCCGACGGGCCGACACCCGGCACGCCCGGCTGCGGCGCCATGGAGGAGTTGCGGAAGCTGCCTGTGTGCCAGAGCTGCGGGAAGATCTTGCCACCGGCCGCATGCACCGCCGTACGCACTTTGGCCCAGCCGGCAAGGGCTGCCTCGCCGGCGAAATAGGGCACGCCCTCGTAGCTCGGCGCCGTCGGGTGACCGATATAGGTCGCCTCGGTGATGATGAGGCCGACCTGGTTCAGTGCCCGGCGCGAGTAATAGGCGGACACCTTCTCATGCGGCACGCCGTCGGCGCAGAAATAGCGCGACATCGGTGCCATCGCGATGCGGTTCGACAGCTCCAGGCCGCCGAGCTTGATCGGCTCGAACAGCTTCTCAGTGATCAGCCCATCGTTAGTCTTCTCAGCGCACACGGTTGCCACGGATTTCATTGCCTTTGCGCATGGTTTCGATGAAGGCCTCGAGCGGCGCCGGTTCAGGCAGTGCTTCGTCGGGGCCGGACCTCGCCCAGAATTCCTTCCAGGACGGGAACAGTTCGTGGAACGAGCCCTCATAGGGCTCGCGGCCGGGCCAGCGCATCTTGCGCGAGCCGACGGGCGGCTTGTTGAGATCGGTGGCGTACCAGTAAAGCGGCTGGCGGCGGCGGAAGAACCAGCGGCCGTCGATGCGCTCGTAGCGGTCGTAGTACATCATCTGCATGATGACCCACTCGGCACCGCATTCGTGCTCGTTCTTGGAGTAGACCACGCCCACGGCATTGTCGGCATCGACGAACTCGATGATGGTCGAACCGACATGGTGCGAGGTGCCGTCGAACTGATTGCGCATGGTTTCGTCGAGCCAGTCGCGCAAGGCGGCCCTGCCCGACTTGCCGCCGCCGACCTTGACGTCGGGCGCAAACAGCGAGGCCATCGCGTTCATGTCGCGCATGTCGAGCGCCAGCGAATATTTGGAAATCAGCTGGCGGATCTCGTCGCGCGACTCGAGCCTGTCCAGCCGCGCCAGGATCTCCGCCTGCGCGTCACCAGTCTTGTCCATTGTCACCTCCGGTGGCTGAAGCGCTGGGCGCCTCAGAAGTAGTAGCGGCCGACCATGTCAGCGACGCAGCCCGGCTTGGCCGAACCTTCGATCTCGATGGTCACGCGCACCGTCGTCTGCACGGCATTGCCGGGCAGGAACTCGGCGTTGACCAGCTCGCCAGTCGCACGAACGCGCGAATTCACCGGCACGGGTGCGGGAAAGCGCAGCCGGTCGCAGCCATAGTTGATGCCCATGTTCATGCCTTCGGCCATGAACAGGTCGGGCAGGAAGCCGTTGATCAGCGAAAATGTCAGGCAGCCATGCGCAACCGTGCCGCCGAACGGGCCGCCCTTGGCACGAACCGGATCGACATGGATCCACTGGTGGTCGCCGGTCGCCTCGGCGAACATGTCGATGCGCGCCTGGTCGATGGTGAGCCAGTCGGTCGCGCCGAGGTTTTGGCCGATGGCATCCACCGCCTCGTTGGGCGAGGAGAAGACGAGCCCCATCGTCAGGCCCTCTGGCTGGAGACGGAAACGATCTCGCCGACCATGTAGCCGGCATAGTCACTGGCGAGGAACATCATGACGTTGGCGATTTCCCACACTTCCGCCGCGCGGCCGAAGGCTTCGAGGCTGGTCAGCGCGTCGAGCTGTTCCTGTGGCGCCGACTTCTTGAGGAAGTCGTGCATGGCTATCGACGGCGACACCGCGTTGATGCGAATGCCGTATTCGGCTGCTTCCACAGCTGAGCAGCGGGTGAAGGCCATGACGCCGGCCTTGGCCGCGGCATAGTGCGACTGGCCCTTCTGGGCGCGCCAGCCGAGCACGGAGGCGTTGTTGACGATGGCGCCCTTGCCGCGCGGCTGCATCTTCTTGAGTGCTGCACGCGTCATGCGCATCGTGCCGGTCAGTGTCACGTCGAGCACCAGGTTCCATTCCTGGTCGGTCATCTCGACCACGGGCTTCAATCCGCCGAGGCCGGCATTGTTGATCAGCACGTCGATACCGCCGAGCTTGTCCTCGGCTGCATCCACCAGCGCCTGCACCTGCTCTTCGTCGGTGACGTTACAGAGCTGGCTGTAGATCTCGACGGTAGCCGAGAATTCACGCAGCTTCTCGGCCGCTTCCGCCAGGCGACGCTCATGGACGTCGGAGATCATGATGGCACGGCAGCCTTCCTCGATCGCCTTGCGGGCGGCGGCAAAGCCGATACCGACGCCGGCGGCCGCGGTGATGAGCACGGAGCGGCCCTTGAGCAGGCCATGGCCTTCGACATAGGGCGGAACGGGAAGGATCTTGGTGGCGGTCATGTCGGGGCGTCCTGGTCTGGTTACTTCTTGAAGTCGGCGTCGCGCTTGCCGACGAAGGCGTCGCGCGCCTCCTGCGATTCCTGGGTCAGGTAAGCCTGGGCCGTGAAACCCTGCTCCCATCGGTATTTCTTCTCGAGATCGCCGTCCTCGATGCCGTTCAGCGCTTCTTTGGCGAGGCGGATCATGATGCCGCTCTTGGCGGCAATGGTCCTGGCGAGCTTGATGGCCGCGTCGCGCAGCTCCTCGCGTGGCACGACCTTCTCGACCGCGCCGAGGCGATAGGCCTCTGCCGCGTCGATCGGCTCGCCGGTGAAATACATCTGGCGCACCTTCTGCACCGGAAACAGGCGCTGCAGATGCGCGCCAGCGCCAAGCGCGCCGCGGTCGACCTCGGGCACGCCGAAAGTCGCGTCAGGCGAGCACACGATGATGTCGGCCGAGCCGCAGATGCCGATGCCGCCGCCGAGAATGTAGCCGTGGGCGGCCACGATCACCGGCTTCAGGCCGCGATGGATGGCGCGGAACGTCTCCCAGTTGCCGGCATTCACTTCGGGGATGCGCTCGGGATGCTTCTGCAGTTCCTTGATGTCGACGCCGGCGCAAAAACCCCTGCCCTCGGCGCGAATGACGATCACGCGCACATCGGCATTGGCGTTGAGCGCGTCGATCTTCTGCGACAGCTTGCGCCAGCCGATGCTGTCGAGCGCGTTCACAGGCGCGTTCTCGATCACCAGTTCAGCGATGCCGTCCTCGATTTTGGTCCAGAATTGGTCGCTCATCGAATTCTCCAATCAGTTGGTGGCGACGAGCGCCGAGACGGCCCTGAGCCGCGCTTCCGCTTCGCTGACGATGCGGGCGATCAGCTCTTCGCAGCTTTCGAGCTTGTCGATGATGGCAGCGGCCTGGCCAGAAGGCAGCAGGCCGGTTTCGGTGTTGCCCTCGACCACGCCGCGCTGCACCAGCGTCGGCAAGTTCGGCGCCATCACTGTCTGGGCGAAGCTGTTTTCGCCGCTCGACAGCACCTTGAGGCCGAGCTTGGCCATGGCGATCGGGCCAAGCCCACTCTCCTTGCCCCACTGGCGGGCATATTTCATGCTCATCGCAAGCCGTGCCGGCAGGCTCATGCTCTCGAGGCGCCTGATCTCGGCGTTCTCGATGAAGCGCTGCGGCAGGCCGTCGACGGCAGTCGTGGTACGGATCAGCGTCGGGTCCTTGGTGGCGAGGTAGCGATCCAGCGCCGAGCGCGGAACCGGCGATTCCTTGGTCATCAGGAAGCGCGTGCCCATGGCGATACCGGCGGCACCGTAGCTGAGCGCTGCGGCAAGGCCGCGTCCGTCGAAGAAGCCGCCGGCAGCAACGACCGGCACCTTCACCGCGTCGAGCACCTGCGGCAACAGGATGGTCGTCGGCACGGCACCTGTGTGGCCGCCGCCCTCACCGCCCTGAACGGTGATGATGTCGGCGCCGAGTTCGACAGCCTTGATCGCGTGCTTGACCGCACCCACGGTCGGCATGCAGACAACGCCAGCATCTTTCAACCGCTTAATGGTCTTGGCGTCAGGTCCGCGGCCATAGCTGACGGCGCGCACCTTGTGCTTGATGACCACCGAGATGACTTCTTCGGCGTTGGGCTGGAACATGTGAAAGTTGACGCCGAACGGACGGTCGGTCTTCGACTTGATGGCGAGAATCTGGTTCTCGACGTCGCCCGGCTCGGTGGTGGCGCCGGCGAAGAAGCCGAAGCCGCCGGCATTGCAGGTCGCGGCCGTGAGGTTTGCGTCGGCAACCCAGCCCATGGCCGTCTGCACCACCGGGTAGCGGCTGCCGAGGCGTTCGCACAAAACGGTATGCAGGCTCATGGGCATTCTCTCTCGCTGGAAGTTCCGGCGACCGCCCCTGCAGAAGCCTTGGGCGATCGCACTGTCTTGTTTCAAATGATGCGCCGCACAAAGTGGAACATCGTCTGAATGAACTAACGAAAACGATCAGTAGAAGACGCGTCCGCCGTTGACCATCAGCGTCTGGCCGGTGATGAAGCGCGACTTTTCGCTCGACAGGAAAATCACTGCGTTTGCAATGTCTTCCGGCTCGCTGAGCTCGCCAAGCGGGATCATGTTCTTGGCCCGCTCGTAGGCATCTTTGGGGATGCGCTGCATGGCGCGCGTGTTGGTCGGACCGGGGCACACGGCGTTGACGTTGACCTTGAACGGCCCGAGCTCGCGGGCGAGCGCACGGGTGAAGCCGAGCACACCGGCCTTGGCCGAGGCGTAGTCGACGGTGCCGATGTCGCCATTCATCGCCGAGTCCGACGAGATCGACACGATCTTGCCCGAGCGGCGCTCACGCATGTCCTCGACGACCTGGCGCGTGCAGGTCAGCGTGGTCATCAGCGACACGCCAACCACGAACTGCAGCGTCTCAGGCTTGGCCTGCCAGAACTCCGAGTAGTTTTCCCGCGCAGTCTGGCCGATGTTGTTGAGCAGGATGTCGACCGGGCCAAGTTCGCGCTTGATGCGGGCGAAGCTGTCGACGACCACCTCCTGGTTCATCATGTCGCCCACCAGCGGCAGCGCCTTGACCTTGTGAGCGCGCACCAACTCGGCGGTTTCGGCCAGCGCTTCGGCCTCGCGGTCGAGGATCGCAACATCGGCGCCCTCCTGAGCGTAGGCAATGGCCGCCGCGCGACCGATGCCATTGCCGGCGCCGGTCACAACGGCGATCTTGCCGGCGAATTGTCTCTGGTCAGTCATGTTTTCCTCCCTCAGGAAATCCTGGTCTGTAAACTGGTTTGGGTTCAGCCGTGGCGGCCGAAAAGCGTCAGTGCCCGGTAGGACAGGTCGTCTGGTCCCGGGTGGCCGGGCGGGCTGCCGGCGGCGAAATCCTTGTAGGCGTCTGCATCGACGGCACGCCTGGTCGACCAGTCGAGCGTGATCGAGCGACCGAGGAATCGCCACTCGCCGTCGTCGCGCTGGTAGCGGTCGAGGCTGCGGCTGCCAGTAATCACTTCGTGGGCGTCAGGCCCGTGCGTGCGGTGATAGTTGATCTTGTAGACCTCGCCCTCGGCGCGATCGCCATCGACCTCGAAGCTGGTGTTGACCACGTAATGCGCGGTCGCGGCGTAGTTAGACAGCGCCTTCTCGACGAAGGCCATGTACTCGTCCGGCCCGCCCACGAACATGTCGCCGTGCTCCTCGTAGGCCTCGTCGTGATAGAGGCTGCGCAACAGCTTGAAATCGCGCCGATCGACGGCGCGCGAATAGGCCGTCACCAGCCGCCGCAGCGCCTCGCGCGCTGCGATCTCCTGAAGATCTGCCTCCCTGATGCCCATGCCAAATTTCCTCCCTGGCCCAGGCGCGTCCTTGCCTCTTACAGCTTGCCGCGCGGCTCCCTGGGCATGCCGAGCCCCTGCTCGGCAATGATGTTGAGCTGGATTTCGTTGGTACCGCCGTAGATCGTGTCGGCGCGCGCAAACAGGAACATCTGCTGCAGGCGTTCGCGGCGCGGATCGTCGGAGACGATGTTGGCGTCCATCTTCAGCACGTCCATGGCGAGGCGGCCGAGATCGCGGTGCCAGTTCGACCACTGGTACTTGTAGGTCAGGGCCTCGCGGCGCGTTTCCGCCGACTGGTCGTCGCTGAGCACGCGCATCGCGAGGTAGCGCATGGCGCGCAGGCCAGTCCAGGCATAGGCGATGCGCTGGCGGATGGCGGGCGAGCGGTCGGAGCCGTTCAACTTGGCGATTTCGACGATCAGGTCGAGCTCCTGCTGGAAGCTCATCTGCTGGCCGAGCGTCGAGATGCCGCGCTCGAAGCCAAGCAGAGCCATGGCGATCTTCCAGCCGTCGCCGGGCTGCCCGATCACGTCCTCGGCCTTGGCACGCGCGCTATCGAAGAACACCGAGTTGAACTCGGCGCCGCCGCCGATCTGCTTGATCGGATGGATTTCGACGCCCGGCTGGCCGAGCGGCATGAGCAGGAAGATCAGGCCGTTGCGGCCGAGCGATCCCTCCTCGCAGCGGGCCACGACGAAGATCCAGTCGGACAGGTGCGCAAGCGAGGTCCACACCTTCTGACCCGATACGATCCAATCGCCGGTCTCTGGATCGAGCTTGGCGCGGGTCTTGATGTTGCCGAAATCCGAACCGGCGCTCGGCTCGGAATAGCCTTGAGCCCAGAACTCCGTGCCGCTGCGGATGCCGGGCAAGAAGCGCTTTTTCTGCTCCTCGGTGCCAAAGGCGATCAGCGTCGGACCCATCAGGCCTTCGCCGATATGGCCCATGCGGCCGGGCCCGCCGGCGCGGCTGTATTCTTCCTGGAAGGCGATCTGCTCGGCGACAGACAGTCCGCGTCCGCCGTGTTCGGCAGGCCAGCCCGGGCAGGTCCAGCGGCCGGCAGCCAGCTCGCGTTCCCACTCCTTGCGCAGTTCCGGTAGGACATCGCCCTCGCCCGAGCCGCCGCGATATTTCAGTTCAGTGAACTTGCCGGTGAGATGGCTTGCCATCCACTCGCGCACTTCGCTGCGGAATGCGTTCAGGTCGCTCATTTCACGCCTCCGTCGCCGAAGACAGATGCGGCAATGCGGTCGAGTTGGGCTTCCCGCGAGCCGAGCAAGGCAGCACTCGCCTGCGCGCGCTTGAAATAGAGATGCGGCTCGTACTCCCAGGTGAAGCCGACGCCGCCATGCAGCTGGATCGCTTCTTCCGCGGCACGGAACTGGAGGTCGGAGGCAAGCACACGTGCTCCCGCGATCTCCAGCGCGCTCTCAGTTGCGTCGGAGGTGCCCAAACCCTGGGCGGCTCCGAAGACCAGCGACCGCGCCTCGGCAACGTCGACCACCAACTCGGCGCAGCGGTGCTTGATCGCCTGGAACGAAGCGATGGTTCGCCCAAACTGGACCCGCTCGGCGATATAGGCGAGCGTCACATCAAGCGCACCCTGCGCTGCGCCCAGCTGTTCTGCTGCAAGGCCGAGATTGGTAAAGGCCAGCGCCTGCTGGAATTGGTCGGCGCTGACGTGTGCGTCATCGATACGGCTTTCGGCGGTAACCTCGATCGCCAGTTCGAGCGTCGCAATCGGGCGCGTTCCATCGAGCACCTTCAGCGGCGTAAAGGTCTGACCTGTCTCGCGCGACAGCGCAAACAGCGCCGTTGCTCCTTCCAGCTCAGCCGGCACAAGCACGACATCTGCTACCTCTAGATCGATGACCTGCGCGACCTTGCCATCCAGCCTGTAACCGCCATCGGTCCTGGTAGCTTTGACCGCAACCGTCGCCGCCGGATCGGCCACAGAAAGATCGGCATAGGCGACGGTCACGGCCATTTCGCCCGCGGCAATGGCGCCAAGGTATGTCGCCTTGGCAGCCTCGCTTCCGGCCGACTGCAAAAGCGGTGCCGCCAGGCACACCGTCGACCAGAAGGGCACGCAGGCAAGGCGTGCACCTGTGAGTTCCATCAGGATCGACACTTCGGTGGCGCCGAGCCCCAGTCCGCCGAACTCTTCCGGGATCGCCATCGCGCACCAGCCGAGTTCCCGCGAAATGCTGGCCCACAGCGCGGCGTCATGGCTAACGCCCCTGTCGACGACCCGCCGGATCGCTTCGGAAGAAGATTGCTCACGCAAGAAGCGCTGGGCCTCCTCGCGGATCATCTGCTGGTCTGGTGTGAATTCTAGCATGCGGACCTGTCGGACACGGATTGAGCGGTGCTGCTGCACCTGAGGCGCTGACGAAAGCGCTTCATGCCGGATGCCACCGGCCAGCGCCAGCAACATCGTCCAAATGTGGGATGCTGGTGCTTGGCCCGCCCTAGTCTACTCGGCTGAGACGGCCGGCGCGAAGCGGTCGTGCATTGCACTGGAGGCGACTATGGGGCTCAAGCGTTTCGACAACAAGGTGGTGCTGGTCACCGGCGCGGCATCCGGAATCGGCCGCGCCACCGCGCTCCGCCTGGCATCGGAAGGTGCAACAGTGATCCTCGCCGACCGCAATGTCGAAGGCGCCAGGCAAGTCTGCGCCATAGCCAGCGAGCAATACGGCGTCCACGCCGACGCGCTTGCCTATGACGCTGCCGACAAGGCTTCGGCGCGCCGGATGGTCGATGACGCATTGGCGCTGCACAGCCGCCTCGACAGCCTGATCAACAATGCCGGCATCTACCGGCGCGATCATTTCGCCAACCAGACCGGCGACGACTGGTCGCTGGTGTTCGGCATCAACCTCGAAAGCGTCTTCCATATCGTGCATCAGGCGCTGCCGGCGCTCATTGCCTCGCGTGGAAATGTCGTGTCGACGGCCTCGACCGCCGGCCTGCAGGGCATCGCCTATGCCGCAGCCTATGCCGCCTCCAAGGCCGGTATCATCGCCATGACCAAATCGCTGGCGACGGAGTATGCGCCCAAGGGCGTCCGCTTCAACGCCATCTGCCCCGGCCGTGTCCGCACCGAAATCGGCACCGGCCTGCAGCCGATCGAAGACCAGGACCCCGACATCATGGTCAAGCCGCCCAAGCTCGCCGGCAAGGAAAGCGGCGAGCCGGAGGACATCGCCAGCGCCTTCGCCTACCTCGCCTCCGACGAGGCCTGTTTCGTCACCGGCGCCGTGCTCGTGATCGACGGCGCCCAGACGGTGGGCTGAACGTTGTGAAGGACGTGCCGACCGCAATGTCGGCGCGCTGAGATCAACCCTTGTGGGCGTGTCCGGTGATGACGGGACGGTTCGTCCAAGTGCCATCCGCTGTCTGTCGCCATCCGCCCGCGGCGAGCGCACCGCCGTCGAGATTGATGGTCGTGCCGGTAATCCAGCTCGACAGCGGCGATGCCAGGAACAGCGCAGCACCCGCCGCATCATCAGGCTGGCCGTAACGTCCAAGCGGTATCCAACGCTTGACCATGTGCTGGTGCTCCTCGGGAATCCATTTCAGGATCTGGATCTGCTCGGTCTCCGTCGTCTCCGGTGCGATCGCGTTGACCCTGATGTTCTCGGGCGCGAGTTCGAGCGCCAGGCTCTTGGTGAAGCCCGTGATGGCGGTCTTGAAGGCGCTGTAGACGGCGAAATTGGGAATGCCGCGGAAGGCCTCAATGGTTGAGATGTTGATGATGCTGGCATTCTCGCCCTGGCGCAGCAAAGGCAGCGCCGCATGCGTCATCAGGAAGATGTGTTCGAGATTGACGCCGTAGAGCGCGCTCCACTCAGCTCGTGTCGTTTCGGCAAACGGCTTGTGGACCCCAAGGAAGTCGCCGACATTGTTGACCAGTACGTCGAGGCGGCCGAAGCCGTCCTTGACTCGCCCGATGACCTGATCGACGGCAGCCCCATCGGTCACGTCGGCGCAGACGACGACGTTGCAGACACCGGCGGCGTCGAGTTCGGCCCGCACCTTGTCGGCGCTGCCCTTGTCCTTCTCCGCCACCACGACTATGGCCCCACAGCGCCCGAAGGCCAGCGCGATGGCGCGTCCGATGCCGGCACCGCCGCCGCTGATCAGGGTGACCTTGCCGAGCAAGGAATTCGCCATGCCGGCGAGTGAGGTATCAGTCATGTCTGTCTCTTCATTTCAAATTAAGTGCACGGCCTTTTTCAGCCAGCGCGGAAGGTCATGTCGGTGCGCCGGTGGGCGAACTTCCAGCCATCAGGGGTGCGGACGAAGCGGTCGAAATAGCGCCCGACGACGCGCGGCAGCGTCGCCTTCGGATCGTCGCGGCTGATGCCATGGTAGGTGAAGGTCGCAACGCCGCTCGCATTGTCTTCATCGATCACGTCGATAACGATGTTGTGGGCCATGTGTATCGTGGTGTCGGTCTGCGCCTTGGCGTCGAGATAGGCGCGCATTTCGGCATGACCCTTGAGTGGCCCCTTCCAGGTTTCCCACAAGCCGTCGGGCGCCCACAGCGCGATCAGTTCCTCGTGCCTGTAGTCGTCGACAAGGATGCAGTACCGTTGCACCAGCTTGGCGCATTCGTGCTCGGCGGCGATCCGATCCAGAAAATCCATCCCATCCTCCCCTGACGTCGGGCCACCGTCGCGTCAGACGAAATTGCCTTCATCCTCCAAACGAACGATGGCGGGCACGTCGGGTGGAGCAGCTATGGACCGACAACGGCAGCCGGAGGACGGGAAATGTCTGACATCGAAGCGCGGTTTGCGGCGCTGGAAGCGCGCATCAAAGGGCTGGAAGATCAGCTTGCCATCTATCAGCTCATCGCCACCTACGGTCCTTCGGTCGACAGCCGCACCGGCGCTGCCACCGCTTCGCTCTGGGCCAAGGATGGTTCTTATGACTTTGGCGGCGACCCGCTGGTCGGCGCAGAAAAGGTCGGGTCTCTGGTTAACATCGAGCCACATATCCACTACGTCGCCGACGGCTGCGCCCACGTGCTGAGCATGCCTCATGTCACCGTTGACGGAGACAGGGCCGTGGCGACGGGCTACTCGCGCGTCTATCTCAACCAGGGCGACCACTGGCGTGTCGAACGCGCCAGCGCCAACCGCTGGGAACTCATCCGCACGTCCGGGGGCTGGCGCGTCCAGAACCGCATCAACCGCCTGCTCAACGGCCAGGCCGAGGCACGTGACCTTTTGTCGAGCGGCGTGAAAGGCGACGCCTGACCACGTTCCACTGGTGCCCAGCCCCAAGCAAGCGCCTGCGCTGGCATCGTCCGAACGTGGGATGCCCGTCTGAGCTGGCCCATCCATGGTGACCGGCCGGGAGGACACGAAATGAATACACTTCAGGGCAAGTCGGTGGTCATCACCGGCGCCGGATCTGGGCTGGGCGCAGCCTATGCGCGCCATGCCGCACGCTTGGGCGCCGCGGTCGTCATCAACGACATCAGCGCCGAGGCCGCGCAGTCGACGGTCAAATCGATCGTGGCATCCGGCGGCAAAGCTGTTGCGCATGCCGGCGACATCTCGTCTTGGAGCTACGCCCAGTCGCTTGTCGACGCCTGCATCGACGCTTTCGGCGCTGTTTCAGGCATCGTCAACAATGCCGGCATCCTCCGCATCGGCAAGATTCTCGACCTCACCGAGGCGGACATGCGTCGCATGGTCGAGATCAATCTCATCGGCACCGCGGCCTGCGCCAGCCATGCGGCGCGGCGCATGCTCGCCGCCGGCAAGGGTGGCTCGATCATCAATGTCGCCTCTGGCTCCCAGGCCGGCGACGTCGCGCTTGGCGGCTATGGCGCCACCAAGGGCGGGGTGGCGTCCCTCACCTACAGCTGGGCCATGGAACTGCGCGGCACCGGCGTGCGCGTCAACGCGCTGTCGCCGCTGGCAGAAACCGCAATGGCCGCCCAGAACAAGGCGCTGATGGCCGAGCAGGCGGCAAGCCGCGAGGTGCACTATGCCGCCCTGCCCGACGCCGACGTCAATGCGCCTGTCGTCAGCTTCCTGCTCTCCGATGCCGCCGAAAAGATCAACGGCCAGGTCGTCCGCATCGCCGGCAAGCAACTGTCCTTCGTCACCCATCCGCTGATCGCCGACCCGGTACTGGAAGGCGACTGGAGCTACGAGGCGGTCGCCGCTGCCTTCGGCGAAACGTTGGCCGGCAACCAGCAGCCGCTCGGCCTCGGCTACCAGAGGAAGCCCAATTGAGTAGCACCCAAAACAGGCCGGTCGCCGTCATCACCGGCGCCAGCCGGGGCCTCGGCCGCGGCATCGCCATTGCGCTCGGTGAAGCGGGTTTCACCGTCTATTGCACCGGCCGTAGCGACAGAAAAGCAATCGGCCCGTGGGGCGGGACAGTCCGCGATACAGCCGAGGCGATCGACAAGGTCGGTGGCCAGGGCATCGTCGCCATTTGCGACCACCTAGATGACAGCCAGACCGAAGCCCTGTTCAAGCGCGTCGACGCCGAACGGGGGCGTCTCGACCTGCTCGTCAACAACGCCTTCGCCATGCCCGACTGGGCCGTGCCCGACGGCAATTTCTGGGAGCGTCCGCTGTCGCTCTGGCGCGACATGATCGATGTCGGCCTGCGCTCGAGTTATGCGGCAAGCCACTTCGCCGCCCCCATCATGGTCCGCCAGCGCTCCGGCCTGATCGCCAACACCTCCGGCCCCGGTGGCAAGATCTACCGCCACGCCTTGCCCTATGGCGTCGGCAAGGCCGGCCAGGACAAGCTGGCCCATGACATGGCGCATGAGCTGCGCCCCTTCGACGTCGCCGCGATTTCACTGTGGCCGGGCTTGATCGGCACCGAGCGCACACTGGCCGGCATCGCTGCCGGTGGCGTGGTCGGCGACAGTGCCGGCAACCTGCCACATATCGAGACGCCGTTCTTCATCGGTCGCGTTCTGGCGGCGATCCATGCCGCCGGTGACGCCATGACACTCAGCGGCGGTACCTTCTATTCGACCGAACTCGCGAGCCGTTACGGCATCACCGATGCCGATGGGCGCCTACCCGAGTCGCGCCGTCCGCTGTTCGGCGCCCCGCTCTATCAGCCGATCTCAGGCGAGGCCGGTGAAACCAGATCATGACACTGATGCCTGACGACAAAAATCCTGCATCGCGGCAGGCTTACAGAAACGCGAACCGTATTATATTCGATCCGGCCAGTAGCCAGGGCTTTGGGCGATTCGACCCCCGGTTGTCGAACGCGGCGTCGAGTATCCAAAGCGCGGAGTTGTGGCCTTGAGCAGGATAGCGCGTATGGCACAGATGGATGGCGGCGCAGGCGCAGAATATCTCGATCGCGACGGCTCGGCCCGCGCCTCGACAAATCCGCGCAAGGAGCTGGTGCGTGAACAGCTGATCGACATCGCCGCCGAGCTGTTCGACAGCAAGGGTTATGTCCAGACCAGCATCAACGACATCGCCCAGGCGCTCGGCCTCGGCCGTTCGGCCGTCTACCACTACTTCCGCAACAAGGAAGAGATGCTTGCGGCACTCGTTGAGTCGGAAGCGCTGACGCCGTCACACCGCCTGCAGGAACTGATGGCCGAACCGGGCCTGTCGCCTACCGAGAGGCTGCGCCGCGCCATCGTCGACGGCATCGTCCGCCGCCTGTCGTCCGGCTCGCGCTTCATCCTGTTGTCGCGGCTTGAAACCCAGATCCCCGAGGCGCTCGGCCCGCTCTACAACCAGGGTCGCCGCCACATCTACGACTTCTACGTCCGCTGCATCTCCGACGGCATCACGTCAGGCGAGTTCCGCACCGTCGATCCGAAGGTGACCGCCTTCGCGGTGATCGGCATGGCCAACTGGACCTCGCGCTGGTACTCGCCCGCGGGTGCCAAGACTCCCCAGGAGATCGGCGAGATCATTGCCGACATGGCGCTAGCCGGCCTGCGTGCCCACCACGACCAGCCGCGCGATGCCGAAGCCGTGCGCCAGACCATATCGGGCCTGCGCCAGCAAATCGACGAGCTGGAAAAGCTGGTCAAATAGCAAACGGCCGCCGGTTTGTTCCCGACGGCCGCGTCTGACAGCAGTTTCCTGGAAATCAGTCGAACTTCACGCCGGCGTGCTGGATGAAGGCGCTGTAGGTGTCGAAACGGATAATGGGATCGGTGCCGGCGTAGGCGCGGATGTGGTCGAGCACCGCCTGGCGCGACCGGCGCCACATCGGCGGCACGATCTCCAACATCGGCCCGTAGAGATCAGGCGAGCGATAATAGAGGATCGACTCGTCCTGGCCGGCGACGCGGATCTCGTAGTCGCGCTCGTAGCCGGCAGCCTCGACACGAGCGGTCGCCTCGGCATGGTCATGCACCCAGAAGCCCAGATGCTGCAAACCTTCGCGACCGGCCGCTAGGAAATCCGTATAGGGTGACGAAGCGTCGTTGGTCTGCTCGATCAGCTCGATCTGCACGTCGCCCATGTAGCCGAAGGCGAGCCGCAGTTCGACCTCGACGGGCTGGCCGCGATGCCAGGTGGTGCTGACCGGCTGGCTGACGCCGCGTTCCATGAAGATGAAGGGACCGACACCGAAGACGTCGATCCAGTGACGCATCGCCTTCTCGATGTCGCGGACGACGAAGCCGAGCTGGGTTGCCGGCCCCAGGATGGGCTTTACCCTCTGTGCAAGTCCGAGATCGGCTACGGTCATCGTCCCTCCCAAGAATCGCCGCGCGACCATTCGGACGCACAGGACGCTCCTGTCTCTTTACTCTGCTCGATCAGTTGAAGATTTCAAACAGGCCGGCAGCGCCCATGCCGCCACCGACGCACATGGTGACGACGCCGTATTTCACGCCGCGGCGGCGGCCTTCGATCAGCACGTGGCCGGCCGTGCGCGCGCCGGTCATGCCAAACGGGTGGCCGACGGCAATGGCGCCGCCATTGACGTTGAGTTTTTCCGGGTCGATGCCGAGCGTGTCGCGGCAATAGACGGCCTGGCTGGCGAAGGCTTCGTTGAGTTCCCACAGACCGATGTCGTCGACCTTGAGGCCGTGCTTCTGCAACAGCTTTGGCACCGCGAAGATCGGCCCGATACCCATCTCCTCCGGCGCGCAGCCGGCGACCGTCATGCCGCGATAGGCACCCAGCGGCTTGAGGCCGAGCTGTTCGGCACGCTTTGCGTCCATCACCACCAGTGCGGCCGCGCCGTCCGAGAGTTGCGACGAGTTGCCGGCGGTGACGTATTCGCCCAGCTTGATCACCTCGCCGTCGGCGAAGACCGGCTTCAGCTTGGCCAGGCCCTCGAGATTGGTGTCGGCGCGGAAACCCTCGTCCTGCGCCAGCGTCACGTCCTGGAAGCTGGTCTCGTTGGTGTCCTTGTTGACCACCATCTTGCGTGACGCCATAGGCACGATCTCGTCATCGAAGCGGCCGGCCTGGTGGGCGGCAGCGGTGCGCAGTTGGCTGGCGAGCGAGAACTCGTCCTGTGCCTCACGGCTGATGCCGTATTTCCTGGCGACGATCTCGGCGGTCTCGATCATCGTCATGTACATGTGCGGCCACTGCGAGGTCACCGCCTGCGAGCGCGAGCGGTAGCTGTTCTTGTGCTTGTTCTGGGTCAGGCTGATCGATTCGACACCGCCGGCAACGATCGTTTCCATGCCGTCGACGATGATCTGCTTGGCTGCGATCGACACGGCCATCAGGCCCGACGAGCACATGCGATCGATCGACATGCCGGGCACGCTGTCGGGCAGTCCCGCCGCCGCCGCGGTCAGGCGGCCGATATTGTAGCCCTGCGTGCCCTGCTGGGCCGAGCAGCCCATGATGACGTCTTCGACGGCATCGGGGGCGATGCCGGCGCGAACGACCGCCTCGCGCACCGCGTGGCCCGACAGCGCCGGCGCCTCGGTGTCGTTGAAGGCGCCACGAAAGGCCTTGCCGATGGGGGTACGGGCGACGGAAACGATGACGGCTTCGCGCAAAGGATTGCTCCAGAACAGTTGTTTTCGGCAGGGAACCAGGCAGGCAACGCGCAGGACATTTTCTGCTGCGCAGCGCCCGGAACCGAAGTTTTCCAACTACTTGCTAGGAGCGACGGGGCGGCCGAACATCGTCTGAAAAGACTAACGGCCGGTCCGTGACACACATCGATTGCGAAAGCCGATGCGTAGGAGGCGACGGCGCAGGCAATGGAGCCCGCGCCGCAGAAGCGGTCAGACGTGATAACCGCCGTCGACATTGATGACTTCACCAGAGATGAATCCGGCGCGGCTCGACGCCAGGAACGACACGGCCTCGGCGATGTCGATCGCCTTGCCGTTGCGGCGCAGCGGCGTGGCCATGGCCGCCGCCTGCATGTACTTGTCGTCGATGTAGCCGAGCTTGCTGAGCTCGGTGTGCTGGCCGGTCTCGATGATGCCGAGCGCCACGCCATTGGAGCGAATGCCATAGCGACCCTCTTCCTTGGCCACGCCTTTCATCAGCGCATGCACCGCCGATTTCGGCACGACGGACAGGCCGTCGGCGGCGGCAAAGCGATACTGCGCCGAGCTCTGGCAGGAGACGATCGAGCCGCGCGTCTTGCGCAGATGCGGGATGGCGAAATGAACGACGTTGAAGAAGCCGAAGGCGTCCTGCATCAGGTGCTTGCGCATCTGCTCGGGCTCGATCTTGCTGAGATGGATCAGCGGCACCAGCGGACCGGCTGCATAGACGACCGTATGGATGCCGCCATTGGCTTCAGCCACGCCGTCGATGAAGGCGCGGGTTGCCTCGACATCCTCGATGTTGAGCTTGTGGGTGGAGGCCTTGCGCCCCTCGCCGCGAACGGCCTCGGCTGCAGCTTCCGCCTTGGCCTGGTTGCTGTGATAGGTCAGCGCCACGTCGCAGCCATCACGCGCCAGCACCCGGCAGATCTCGGCGCCAACGCCGCCGCTGCCGCCGATGACGATGGCCGCTCCCTCGGCCGGATACAATCCGCTCATGTCCATCCTCCCTTATGATTTCATCGCCAGTTCGGCGTAGTGCCAGCCGAATTCGGCCACCGGCCGTGCCAGCGCGCCGGCTTCGCGGGCATGCGCGCTCGCCGCATTGCCGTCGACCACGCGTTTCATGATGCCCTGGCGAATACCGGCAACGCGGAACAGGCTGTAGGCGAGATAGGCGTACCAATGCCGATCCGACACGCCGTCCTGCCCGGTTGCCCTGAGATAGGCGTCGCGATAGCTGCGCTCGTCAGGAATGCCCAGAGCGCCGATGTCCAGGTCGCCCAGGCCACGATAGGGCTGGTTGGGCAGGCGCCAGGTCAGCATGTGATAGGCGAAATCGGCCATCGGTTCACCCAGCGTCGACAGCTCCCAATCAACGACAGCCAGCACCCGCGCCTCGGTCGGATGGAAGATCATGTTGTCAATGCGGAAATCGCCATGGATCAGCGATGTCCGTGTTTCAGGCGGGATGTTGCCGGGCAGCCATTCGATCAGCCGGTCCATCGCCTCGATGGTTTCGGTCTCGGACGCCCGATACTGCTTGGACCATCGCGCCACCTGGCGCGCCACATAATCTCCCGGCTTGCCGAAATCCTCGAGCCCGACCGCCTTGTAGTCCGTGGTGTGGAGAGCGGCTGCGACGCGGTTCATCTCGAGATAGATGGCCTTGCGTTCTTCAGGTGATTGCTCGGGCAAGGCCGGCGCCCAGAACGAGCGCCCCTCGACGAAATCCATGACGTAGAACATTGCACCGACGATGCTCTCGTCGTCGCAGAGCAGCCGCGCGCCGGCGACAGGCACGTCGCTGTCGCGCAGCGCACTGATCACAAGGAATTCACGGTCGACGGCGTGGGCCGACGGCAACAGCTTGCCATCAGGCTTCTTGCGCAGCACAAGCTTGCGCTTGCCGTCGAACGACAGCAGCATCGTCGGGTTGGACTGGCCGCCGCGGAAGCGCTCGACCGAGAGCTTGCCCTCGCAGCCGTCGATGCTGGCCTTGAGGTAGGCGTGCAGGCGCGCGACGTCGATCTTGCTGTCGGCGGCGAGCGGCTCGGTGCCGACAAAACGGCTGGCATCCATGGCGCGCCTCCCCGCTCAGTCCAGGTATTTGGCGAGTTCGATGCGCCCGATCTGGTTGCGGTGCACCTCGTCTGGACCATCGGCGAAGCGCAGCTTGCGGGCATGCGCATAGTAGTTGGCGAGCACGAAGTCCTGCGACACGCCGGCAGCCCCATGCGCCTGGATCGCCCAGTCGATGACCTTGCAGGCCATGTTCGGCGCCGCCACCTTGATCATGCCGATCTCGGCGCGCGCCGCCTTGTTGCCGACGGTGTCCATCATGTAGGCGGCCTTCAGCGTCAGAAGCCTGGCCTGGTCGATCATGATGCGGGATTCGGCGATCCGCTCGAGCGTCACCGACTGTTCGCCGATCGGCCGCCCGAAGGCGACGCGGCTCTTCACCCGCCGGCACATCAGTTCCAGGCAGCGTTCGGCCAGGCCGATCAGGCGCATGCAATGATGAATCCGGCCAGGCCCGAGGCGGCCTTGCGCGATCTCGAAGCCGCGGCCTTCGCCCAGAAGCATGTTGGTTGCCGGCACCCGAACGTTTTCGAACAGCATGTCCATGTGGCCGTGCGGCGCGTCGTCATAACCGAACACGGTCATCGGCCTCAGCACCTTGATGCCTGGCGTGTCCATCGGCACCAGGATCATCGACTGCTGCAGGTGCTTGGCGGCACTGGGATCGGTCTTGCCCATGAAGATCAGCAATTCGCAATGGCGGTCGCCGACGCCCGAGATCCACCACTTGCGACCATTGATGACGTAGCCGTCGCCGTCGCGGACGATCGAGCTCTGGATGTTGGTCGCGTCGCTCGATGCGACGTCGGGCTCGGTCATGGCGAAGGCAGAGCGGATCGAACCGTCGAGCATGCCGGGCAGCCAGCGCGCCTTCTGCGCCTCGGTGCCGTAGCGCTCGATGGTCTCGATATTGCCGGTGTCGGGCGCCGAGCAGTTGAATATCTGCGACGAGAAATGCACCCGGCCCATGACTTCGCACAGCGGTGCGTATTCGGTGTTGGTCAGCCCCGCGCCGTGCGCGGAATCCGGCAGGAACAGGTTCCACAACCCGGCCGCCTTGGCTTTGGCCTTCAGTTCTTCGAGGACAGGTGGATGGCCCCAGCGGTCGGCTTCGACCTCTTCGTGGTAGCGGCGTTCATTGGGATAGACATGCTCGTCCATGAAGGCATTGAGCCGCTCGAGCAGGCTTTTTGTCTTGTCACTGTATTCGAAGTCCATCTTGCGTCCGCCACTGCCATTCCAAGGAAGAGCCGCCGGCAAACAACTGCCGGCGGCGATGTCGTCACGCGGCGCGGACGCCGGGAGGATTACCCTTCAGCACGGTGGCGCGGACATTGTGCGGGTCGAGTCTAGCGATGATCGCCATCTGCTCCTCGGTCGGCGCTGCCGTGGTGGTCATGTCTTCGGCGCGCATCAGCGGGAAGCCGGTCGCGTCCTGCACCTGCTCGAAGGTAACGCCAGGATGCAGCGACAGCACCTGAGCGGCATGATCAGGACCGTTGAAGTCGAACACGCAGAGGTCAGTGATGACCACGCCGAGCTTGACGTCGGCAGGCTTGGCACCTTCCGGCCAGTTCTTGGCGTTGTAGCCAACGCTTGCCACCACATCGACCTCACCTTCGACGAAAGTGCGCTTGGAGTGGCTGGGCAGGAACATAGAGTTCTTGTGGCAGATCGAGTTGCCGGGGAAGCCGCGGACGCCGAGCATGGCGACCTTCGGCTTCTGGAACTCGCCGCCAAGTGCCGAGATGTTGCCCTGGCCGTAGCGATCGACCTGCACCGGCGTCACCATGGCATGCCTGCGGCCGCTCCAGACGCTGTCAAAGACACGGCTGTATGGCATCCAGCCGGAAAGCTTCGGCTTGTAGTCGCCGCGCGGTCCGAGGGGAATCGGGTCCTCGACGAGGTAAGCCTCGCCGTCCGTCATCATGATGCCGGGCGCGCAGGTCAGCTTGGCAAGGCCGGCCGCAAGCCGCGGCAGCGGGCCGATGCCGGTGGCAAGAACCTCGCCATCAGCGGCCCAGGCCTGTGCACCGACAGCTACGATCAGTTCGGCAAGAGTGAATTCTTTTGCAGTCGTCATGTCGTGTCCGATCAGAAAATGGGGAGCGGCAGGGTGCGGATCTTGGTTTCGCCGCCAACACTCGCGGCGTAGCTGGCCTCGTCGCCCTTCACATATTGGTCGAAATATCGCTGCCAGCCGCCCTCTTCGGTAGCCGACGCGGCGTAGTCCTTGAGGTGGCCCATGTCCCAGCCATAGGCATCATGCGCTGCCGTCGGGTGCGCGCCGAGCGGTGCCGAAACCACGCCCGTGACCAGGCAGCGCTCGAACAGGTTCGACTTGGCCTTGTCTGAGTATTCATCGCCGATACGGTCGACCAGAACTTCGGTGGTGACGAACACCTTGTCGGCGGCGCGGGCGAACAGGCCATCGAAGAACGGGTCCGGACCGTCGGTCTGGGTGTTGCCCAGGCGGTCGGCGCGGCTCGCATGGATCAGCGCCACGTCGAGCTTGATCGCCGGCATGGCGAGCAGCGCTTCGCCGTCGTCATAGGGCGACTTCACCGTCTTGAAGTGCGGGTTGTACTTCATGACGTCCGAGCCAAGGCCGACACGTGTCGCCGCGAACGGCAAATTGTGGCCGGCAGCCTGCAGGCCGAGCAGCAGCAGGCCCTCGTCGAGCTCAGAGACTTCGACCGCGCCTGCTTCGCGCGCCTTGCGGAAGTAGGGCTCGATCGGCATCGCATCGAGCGAGACGAAGCCGTAGATCAGCTTTTTGACCTTGCCCGCAGCGCACAGCATGCCGATTTCCGGTCCGCCATAGGCGACCAGCGTCAGGTCCTTGAGGTCCGAGCGCAGGATCTCGCGCACCAACGCCATCGGCTTGCGCCGCGGACCCCAACCGCCAAAGCCAATCGTCATGCCGTCGCGCAGCTGGGCGACGACCGCTTTCAGGTCCATTTCCTTGTTCATAGCATCCTAGTCCGTCTGTTCTTCATTTTGTTTCGGCGGGATACGGCCTCAGCCGTAGAAGCCCTTGCCCTCGGCAACCAGCCGCTCGATCAGCGCGGCTGGCTTGAAATATTGGTCGCCCACGAGGCCCGCATATTTGTCGAGCGCCGCCTTGACCTTCGGCAGGCCGACCTGGTCGGCATAAAACATCGGGCCGCCCAGATAGGTCGGGAAACCGAAGCCGTTGGTCCAGATGACGTCGATGTCGCCCGGCCGTGCCGCCGCACCCTCGTCGAGGATCCTGGCCGCCTCGTTGACCATGGCAAACAGGCAGCGTTCGAGGATTTCCTCGTCGGTGATGGCGCGCGCGGTGAAGCCGCGTTCCTTACGGTGTGCGTCGAGCAGCTCGTCGACGGCGGGATCGTGCGAAGCCTTGCCGTTTTCGTCATAGACGTAGTAGCCCGCGCCCGACTTCTGGCCGAGCCGGCCGGCTGCGACCAGCCTGTCTACGATGTTGCACTGCTGCTCGCGCGGCGACATGCGGGCGACCCGCGCCGCCCGCGCTGCGGCCATGATGTCCATGCCAGCGAGATCGGCCAGCGCGAACGGGCCGATCGGGAAGCCGAAGGCGGTTAGCACGCGGTCGACCTGTTGCGGCGTCGCACCGTCCTCGAGCAGGAACTGGGCCTCGCGCGTGCGCTTGGAAAGCATGCGATTGGCAACGAAACCTTCGGAGCGCCCGACCATCACGGGCGCCTTGCCGAGGCGCTTGCCCAGCGCAGTCGTCGTGGCGAGCACGTCGGGAGCCGTCTTGGCCGCCCGCACGTTCTCGAGCAGCTTCATGACATTGGCCGGGTTGAAGAAATGCATGCCGGCGACGCGCACCGGGTTCTTGGACGAGCCAGCCAGCTCCTCGATGTCGAGGAACGAAGTGTTGGTGGCGATGATGGCGTCGTCGCGCAGCACGGCGTCGAGCTTGGCGAACACCTCCTTCTTGACGTCGAGCTGTTCGGTCACCGCCTCGATCACCAGGTCGACATCGCCGATGCCGTCATAGGTCGTCGTGGTGGTCAGCAGCGCCAAACGGCGCTCCATCTCTTCGGTCGACAGGCTGCCGCGCTTGACGCTGCCTTCATAGATCTTGCCGATCGCCTTGACCGCGGAGGCCAGGCCTTCGTCAGTGAGGCCGATCAGCGTCACCGGAATGCCGATGTTGAGGAAGCAGGCGGCGATGCCGCGGCCCATCGTGCCCGGGCCGACGATGGCGACCTTGCTTACGTTACGCGGCTTCACAGTGGCATCGACGCCGTCGATCTTCAGCGCTTCGCGTTCGGCAGCGAAGATGTGGCGCAGCGCCTTGGACTGTGGCGAGACCAGCAGCTCCTTGCAGGTTTGATACTCGAGCGCGATGGCCTCGGCGACCGGTGTCTCGGTGACCATCTTGATCAGGTCCACCGCAACAAGAGGTGCCTTGAAGCCTTTGTATTTCTTGGCCAATGCCGCGCGGCTGGTTTCCAGGATGGCAGGGTCGAATGCCGGCACCGGCAGGTCGCTGGTGCGGCGCAGCCTGGCGCCGTCGGCAATCACCTTCTCGGCGAATGCGATGGCTGCGGCCTTCAGGTCGCCCGAGACAACCTCGTCGACAATGCCCTTTTCGCGGGCGTCGCGTGCCGAAATCTGGCCGCCTTCGCTGATCATCGCCAGCGCCTGCTCGACACCGGCAAGGCGCGGCAGGCGAACCGTGCCGCCCGAGCCCGGCAAGATGCCGAGCTTGACTTCCGGCAGGCCGACCTTCGAGCCTTCGAGCGCGATGCGGTAGCTGCAGGCGAGCGCCACTTCGAGACCGCCGCCAAGTGCCGTGCCGTGGATGGCGGCTATGATCGGCTTGGTTGCGCCGTCCAGCGTGTCAATCACCTCGCCCAGCAGCGGTGCCACCATCGGCTTCTTGAACTCGTGGATATCAGCACCTGCGATGAAGGTGCGACCTTCGCAGACGATGACCATGGCGCGCGCCTCGGCATCGTCTTCCAGTGTCCATACAGCCTCGATCAGCCCTGCCCGGACCGAATGCGACAGCGCATTGACCGGCGGATTGTTGACGGTCGCGACCAGAATGTTGCCTTGCTTGGCGACCGAAACGGTCTTTGCGAGCAGCTCGGTCATGCCGGCACTCCTTCCCTGCTATGTCCTGAATTGCCTGTCACCAGCACGACCTTACCCTTGACGGCGCGCTCCATGACGACGTCGAGCGCTTCAGCGAAACGATCGAGCGGATATTCGGCCGAGATATGCGGACTGAGCTTGCCCTGGGCGAACCAGTCCATCAGCTCGGCAATGTTCTCGGCATTCTTCTCCGGCGCCGAGCGTGCATAGGCGCCCCAGAACACGCCGATCAAAGCCGACTGCTTGAGCAGCAAAAGGTTGAGCGCGATCTTGGGGATGTCGCCGGCAGCAAAGCCGATCACCAGCAGGCGACCGAACAGCGCCAGCCCGCGCACCGCCGTCTCCGTCATGCCGCCGCCGACGGGATCATAGACCACGTCGACGCCCTGCCCGTTGGTCAGCTCCTTGAGCCGCTGGCGAAGGTCCTCGGTCGAATAGTTGATCGTCTCGTCGGCACCATGTTCACGGCATAGCGCCAACTTCTCGTCGCTGGAGGCGGCCGCAATGACACGCGCGCCCATCTGCTTGCCAAGCTCGACCGCCGTCAGGCCGACGCCGCCGGCAGCGCCGAGGACCAGAAGGGTCTCGCCCGGCTTGATCTGCGCACGATCCTTCAGCGCGTGGTGCGAGGTTGCATAGGTGATCAGGAAGCCGGCGGCCTCGACGAAGCTCATCTCGGCGGGGATCGGAAACACCTTCCAGGCGTCGACCGCGACCTGCTCGCCATAACCACCGATGCCGGCGAAGGCCAGGACGCGCATGCCGACCTTCAGGCGCTCGACGCCCTCGCCGACCGCAATGATGACGCCGGCGGCTTCGCTGCCTGGCGTGAACGGCAGTTCGGGCTTGGTCTGGTACTTGCCCTCGACCATCAGGCCGTCGAAGAAGTTGATGCCGCACGCCTCGATGCGGATCACCACCTGGCCCGGCTTTGCCACCGGTTCCGGGACCTCTTCGATCCTGAGTTCCGCCCTTGGGGCGAACTCCTTGCAGATCACTGCCTTCATTTCACTACGCCGCTTGTTGCTGCCGTTTCGGCACTGCCAAATTCTTCAATCGAAGCAAGGAATGGGACAGGGGCAGAGCGCTAACATCGTCTGATGGGACTAGTCGCCTGGCAGCAGGCATTTTGGCGGTCAAACCGCTGAAATGCCGAACAATCTTAGTCCCTTCGGACGATGTTGCCGGCACCCGCGCGCGCAGGTTCGCGGGTACAGTTTCGAGGAGATCATCATGGCCCGTCTGGCAGGCAAAGTTGCATTCATCACCGGCGCGACCGGCGGCATCGGCGAGGCCGCAGCAAGGCTGTTCGCACACGAAGGCGCCAAGGTGGCGGTTGCCGGCCGTAGCCGCGACAAGGGCGAAGCCATCGCCTCGTCCATCAATGCGTCAGGCGGCACGGCACTCTATGTCGAGACAGACGTCACCGAACCCGACAGCGTCGAAGCCTCGTTCAAGACCGTCATGGACGCCTGGGGCCGTCTCGACGTGCTCTACAACAACGCCGGCGGCTCGAGCTCTGCCGACGGTCCGGTGACGGTGGCGCCGTTCGAGGAGTTCTGGCGCTGTATCAAGCTCGACCTGTTCGGCACCTGGGTCTGCTGCCGCAATGCCATTCCCCTGATGCAGCAGTCCGGCGGCGGTTCGATCGTCAACTGCTCGTCCATCGTCGGCGCGATGGGCATTCCCAACCGCGACGCCTATTCGGCGGCCAAGGGCGGTATCATCTCGCTCACCCGCTCGATGGCAGTGGAGTTCGCCAAGGACAACATCCGCGTCAACGTGCTGGTGCCGGGAGCGGTCGCCACCGACCGTGTGCTCGGCTTCTTCGAGCGCGAGCCGCATCTGAAGGCGCAGTTCGACGCCTATCTGCTCGGCATCGCCGAACCCATCGATGTCGCCAACGCAGCGCTGTATCTGGCCTCGGACGAGTCGCGAAAAATGACCGGCCACCAGTTGCCCATCGACGGCGGCATCCTGATTTCGTGACCGGTACGCCTGTCCTGGCTTAGTCTGTGCAGACGATGCCTGCGTCGACCTCCGGGTCTTGAACTCGCCACGGAATCCCAATTTCGACTGCAGGAAATACGAGCATGGAAATCCTGAGCCAGGTGCTGGCGCGGAACGCACGGCTGATCGGCGAGCGCAACTTTATCGTCACCGACAAGGAGACGATTACCTATGCGCGCTTTTCCGAACTGACGGCACAGCTGGCAAACGTGCTCAAGGCACGCGGCGTGGCCAAGGGTGACCGCGTCGGGCTCTATCTGCCGAGCACGCCGATGATGGCGATCGGCTTCTGGGCCTGCCAGCGCCTCAGCGCGATCCCGGCCCCGCTCAGCGCCATGTTCCGCCACGCCGAACTGCGCAAGATCGTTGCCCAGACCGGCATGAAGGCGCTCGTCGCTGACAGCTCGACCTGGTCCTATTTTTCCGAGATCAGGGCCGAGTTTGCCGATCTCGCCCATTGCCTTGTGGCCTCCGGCGACGGCGGCACCGACGACCTCACCTCGTTGATGGCCGCAGCGCCCAAGACGTTCGAGGACGTTGCCTGCCACATCGATGACATCTGCGCCCTGTTCTTCACCTCCGGCACAACAGGCGCGCCCAAGGGTGCCGCGCAATCGCAGTTCAACCAGTGCTCGACGCTGCGCGACATGATGGTGTCCCACCGCACGCGCTTCGCTGAGGAGGTTTACCTCTGCGCCGTGCCGCTGTTCACCAATTTCGGCCTGACGGTGACGCTCAACCTCTGCCTCTATACCGGCGGTACCATCGTCCTGCACGAGCGCTGGGACACCCAGCGTGTGCTTTCCGACATCGGCAGGTACCAGGCGACCTATTTCGGCGGCACGCCGACAATGTATGTCTACATGGTCAACGAGGTCGATCCGGCCAAGCACGACCTGTCGTCGCTTCGCATCTGCACGACCGGCGGCTCGCCAGTGCCGCAGCCAGTCATCCGCCGCTTCGAGGAATTGTCGGGTGCGCGTGTCACCCAGGTCTACGGCTCGACCGAAACAAGCGGCCAGAACGTCATGGAGCCAACCGCTGGCATCCGCAAGCCGGGCTCGGCTGGCCTGCCCGTCGGCAGCTCGCGCATCGCAATCGTCGACGACGAAGGCAACGCCATGCCGCAGGGCGAGATCGGCGAGGTCATCATCTCGGGCGATTGCGTCGCCCAGGGCTACTGGATGGACGAAAAGGCATCAGCAGAAGCCTTCGGCAATGGCGGCTGGAAGTCGGGCGACCTCGGTTATGTTGACGAAGACGGCTATCTGTTCATCGTCGACCGCAAGAAGGACGTCATCATCGCCGGCGGCCACAATGTCTATCCGCTCGAGATCGAAGCGCTGCTCTACAAGCACCCCGCGGTCGCGATGTGCGCGGTGGTCGGCACGCCCGACGAGAGCAAGGGCGAAATCCCGGTCGCCGTGATCGTCAAGGTTGAGGGACAGGACGCGACGGCGGAAGAACTGATCCGCTACTGCCGCGAGAGCCTCGCCGCCTACAAGGCCCCTCGCGCCGTCCACTTCATCGACACCATGCCGGTCGAGGCAGCCAAGATCCGCAAGCGCGAGCTAGTGCTGGCGCTGCGCGAAAACCGACTGGACGATTTCAGGAACAAGTGAGCCCACAAACGCCAAAACGAAAGGCCGCGTAGTGCGCGGCCTTTTTCTTTTGCTGACAATACGTTGCCGCCAAGGGATTGGACTTCGATCAGGCGCTCGCCACGTCCCCCGCGCCACCGAATGCGCTCCAACCGCCATCGACCGGCAGCACCGTGCCCGTGATGTAGGACGCCCAGTCCGACAGCAGGAACACCGCTGCCCGCGCCATTTCCTCCGGCAGCGCCAGCCGACCGAGCGGCGTGCGCCGTTCCAGGATCGTCGGGTCGAATGCCTTGCGCTCGAGCAAAGCCTGAACCATCGGCGTCAGCGTATAGGCTGGCGCGATTGCGTTGACGCGGATGCCCGACGGACCCCATTCGCAGGCCAGCGTGTGCGTCAGGTGGTTGATGCCGGCCTTGGCCGCCGCATAGGCCGAGCGCCTTGGAAAACCGCCGAGCCCGACGATGGACGACACGTTCACGATGGCGCCGCGCTTCTGCGCCAGCATCGGCCGCGATGCGGCACGGCACATCAGGTAAGTGCCCTTGAGGTTGACGTCGATGACGCGCTGCCAGCGTTCCACCGACTGCTCGTGCACCGGCACCAGGTCGTCGCCGATACCAGCCGAGTTGAAAACGAGGTCGAGCCCGCCGAGAGCAGCTATCGCTTCCCTGACCATGCGTTCTGCATCGTCTTCACTTGCGACGTCGCCCTGGGTTGCGCCCACTGCTGAGGTGCGTTCCGCCGCCGGATCGAGCTGGTCACGGTTGAGGTCGGCAATGACCACGCGCGCGCCGAGATCGCTCAGCAATCTCGCAACCGTCTCACCAATGCCGCTGGCGCCGCCAGTCACCAGCACCCGCTTGCCGTCGAACCGGATCGACGGCGCGCTCATGCGTCGGGATCCCCGCCGTCATCGGCGTCCTGCTTGAAGTGGAAGTCCGGCTGCCATTCTGCGCGCGGCTGGACATGCAGCTTCCAGTAGGCCTCGGCGACCAGATCGTGGTCGTAGGGCGTGCCGGCCTGCATCGTGCCATGGATGGCGACGGTCGACACATGGATACCCGCAGGCGAAAGCTCTTTCTCCAGCGAGTGCCCGAGGCTGCGAAGGGCCGCCTTGCCGAGCGAGGTCACGCCCCATTCGATCCAGGGGCCAAAGGCGAGCACGCCGCCGGTGAGCAGGATCGTGCCGCGGCCGCGCTCAATCATGCCAGGCGCAACGGCCTGCGCCGCATGCAGCGCACCCGCAACGTTAGTTCTGAAGGCATCGACGACATAGTCGACGCTGGCTGGTTCGCCATGCGACGTCCAGCCGTCGGCGGTGCCGTATTTCACCTCGCCCAGCCGCGACGGCGTGACGAAGCGCGCCGGCTCGATGATGGCGGCGTTGTAGATCAGCGCTTCGGCATCGCCATGGCGGTCGCGGATCGTGGCATGGATGCAGCCCATCTCTTCCGGCTTGCCGGCATCGCCGACGAAACCGGCGACATCGAGCCCCTCGGCCCTTAGATCGTGTTCATAGCGCGCAATCGCTTCGGCGCGACGGCCGACGAAGGCAACACGATGTCCTTCGCGCGCGAACTTCTTCACCAAAGCCTGGCCAAGCCCGGGCCCCATCCCGATCACGATTGTAGAAGGCGCGCTCATTGCGCCACCTTGGTCGTGGCCTCGGTTCGGTCAGCCGTCTGCTGGGCCTTGCGCTCGGCGCGGTTCGCCAGGAATTCTTCCAGCGTGCCGATGATGCCCTTGCGCAGGAACAGCACGCACAGAACGAAGATGATGCCCTGCACCACCACCACCCAGGCGCCGAGGGTCGCCAGCTCGCGCTGCAGCGTCACCAGCACTGCCGCACCGACCACCGGTCCGAGCAGCGTGCCGACGCCGCCGATCAACGTCATCAACAGCACGTCGGCCGAGGTCATGAAGAACACGTCGGCCAGCGACGCCAGCTGGAAGATGATCGCCTTGAGGCCACCTGCGACGCCAGACAGCATCGCCGAAAGCGTGAACGCGATCAGTTTGAAGCGGTCGGTCGAATAGCCGAGCGAAATGGCGCGCGGTTCGTTCTCGCGGATCGACTTCAGTGTCTGGCCGAAAGGCGAGTGGATGATGCGGTAGACGAAGGCGAAGCCGACCAGGAACACGGCGAGCGTCACGTAATACATGTTCAACGTGTTGGAGAGATCGATGACGCCGAACAGCATGCCGCGCGGCACCGACTGGATGCCGTCCTCGCCATGGGTCCATGGCGCCTGCACTGCGTAGAAATAGATGATCTGCGCCAACGCCAGCGTGATCATGGCGAAGTAGAGCCCCTGCCGGCGGATCGCCAGCCAGCCGAACAGTGCGCCGATTGCGGTTGCCACCGCTACGCCCAGAAGGATGCAGAGCTCGGTCGGCAAACCCCAGGCGGCAGCGGCATGCGCCGTCACATAAGCCGACGCGCCGTAGAAGGCGGCATGGCCGAAGGCAAGCAGGCCGACGTAGCCGAAGATAAGATTGTAGGCGAGCGCGAACAGCGCCAACACGAGGATCTTCATGCCCATGACGGGATAGATCAGGAACGGCAAGATGCCGCCGCCGACCGTGAAGATCGCGAGCCACAGGCGACCGTTCTCGAGGAAGCTGCCGGAGCGGCCCGACGAGACGTCGGCGACCGAGTGGCTTGTCGTTTCCTTGCCGAACAGGCCGGCCGGGCGGAAGATCAGCACCAGCGCCATGATGATAAAGATCACGGTTGCCGAGGCCTGCGGATAGAAGACCTTGGTCAGGCCCTCGATCACGCCGAGCATCAGGCCGGAGACGATGGCGCCGAAGATCGAGCCCATGCCGCCGATGACCACGACAGCGAAGATGGTGATGATCATGCCCTGCCCCATCTGCGGGCTGACCTGGTAGATCGGGGCTGCCATGACGCCGGCGAAACCGGCAAGGCCGACGCCGAAGGCATAGGTCAGCATCAGCAGGCGCGGCACGTTGATGCCGAAGGCACGCACGAGGTCGGGGTTTTCGGTCGCAGCCCGGAGGTAGGAGCCGAGCTTGGTGCGTTCGACCATGTACCAGGTGCCGAAGCAGACAACGATTGCTGCGGCGATCACCCAGGCGCGGTAGATCGGCAGGAACATGAAGCCGAGATTGATGCCGCCCTTCAGAGACTCCGGCACGCCGTACATCTGGCCGGCGGCACCGTAATAGACGTTGAAGGCACCCTCGATCGCCATGGCGAGGCCGACGGTCAAAAGCAGGCCGTAGGCATGGTCGAGATCATAGACACGGCGGATGAAGATGCGCTCCATCAGTGCGCCGATGACAGCCACCACCAGCGGGACGATGACCAGCGCCCACCAGTAGCCGATGGATGGCAGGCCGAGCCCGGGGAACAGTTCGGGCAAGCGCATCAGGTACCACGCGCCAAACGCACCCAGCATGTATTGCGCGCCATGGACGAAGTTGCCGATGCGCAGCATGCCGAAGATGATCGCCACGCCGAGGCTCATCATGGCGTAGAACGAACCGTTGATGAGGCCGACGAGCAACTGGCCGAAAAGAAGGGTTGGCGGAACGCCAATCAGGTCCATCATGGCCATCACACCCCGAGATAAGCTTGGATTTTGGCTTCGTTGCCAGCGAGTTCATCGCGGCTGAAGCGCTCGACCACCTTGCCGTGGTCGACGACGAAATGCCGGTCGGCGAGCTTCGAGGCGAAGCGGAAGTTCTGCTCGACCAGAAGAATGGTGAAACCCCTCGCCTTCAGCTTTTCGAGCACCACCGCGATCTGCTTGACGATAACAGGCGCAAGGCCCTCGGTCGGCTCGTCGAAGATCAACAGCTTGGCGCCCGTGCGCAGGATGCGGCCGATGGCCAGCATCTGCTGCTCGCCGCCGGACAGCTTGGTGCCGGGGCTCTGCCAGCGTGCCTTGAGATTGGGAAACAGGTCGAGAATCTCGTCCACCGTCATGCCGCCCTTGGCGATGACCGGAGGCAGCTCCAAGTTCTCGGCGACGGAAAGGCTCGAGAAGATGCCACGCTCCTCAGGGCAATAGGCGATGCCGCGCCGGGCAATGATCTCGGGCGCACGCGCCGCGACGTTCTCGCCGCGATAGGTGATGGCACCCGTCTTCTTGCGCACCAGCCCCATGATGCAACGAAGCGCTGTCGTCTTGCCGGCACCGTTGCGGCCGAGCAGCGTGACGAGCTCGCCTTCGCGAATGTCGAAATTCATGCCGTGGAGCGCCTTGCTCTCGCCGTACCAGGCATGCAGGTCGGCGATGTCGAGCACCACCTTTGAAGTCTCAGTCATCTGCGCCACCGATATAGGCTTCGACAACGCGCGGATCGCGCGACACGGTCTCGTAGTTGCCTTCGGCCAGCACACGACCCTGGGCCAGCACGGTGATGGTGTCGGAAAGGGCTGAAACCACCGACAGATTGTGCTCGACCATCAGGACCGTGCGCTCGCTTGCTACCTTGCGGATCAGTTCGGCGATGCGGTCGACGTCCTCGTGCCCCATGCCCGAGGTCGGCTCGTCGAGCAAAAGCATCTCGGGATCGAGTGCCAGGGTCGTCGCAATCTCCAGTGCGCGCTTGCGCCCGTAAGGCAGATTGACCGCGACGTGGTTGCGATAGGACAGCATGCCGACGGCGTCGAGCAGCTCGTCGATGCGGTCGTTGAGCACGCCGAGCGTGCGTTCGCTCTGCCAGAAGCGATAGGACGTACCCGTCGGCCGCTGCAGCGCCATGCGCACGTTTTCGCGCACGCTCATGCGCGGAAACACCGCCGAGATCTGGAACGAGCGGACAATGCCCTTGCGCGCCACCTCTTCCGGCTTCAGCGCGGTGATGTCCTCGCCGTTGTATCGGATCGTGCCTTCGCTCGGCGAAAGGAACTTGGTGATCAGGTTGAAGGTCGTCGTCTTGCCGGCGCCGTTCGGGCCGATCAGGGCGTGGATGGTGTTGCGCCGGACCTTGAGGTCAACGTCCTTCACGGCGGCGAAGCCGTAGAAATACCGGCTCAGCCCGGACGCCTCGATGATGTAGTCGTCCGCAGTGCCTTGCTGCACCTTGTCCTCCACGTACTCTTAGAAATGTGCGGCCCACGCCGCCCGTCATGCGTCGACGAGAATGCCCTTGCCGCGGGATGCCAGCTGCCTGAGCGCCACCACCTTCTGGTAGTCTTCCGAATGGTAGAAACGCCTGGCGTGCTCTGCGCTCGGGAACTCGACCACCGATATCGATGCCGGCTGCCAGCCACCTTCGAGGCTTTCGATACGGTCGCTCGACAGGATGAAACGCCCGCCGCCGGCGGCCATGATCGGGCCTGCGACCTCGCGATAATGCTGCCAGGCGGCCTCGTCGGTGATTTCGATCTCGAAGATCAGATAGCCGGGCAAGTCGTCGCTCCCATAGGTGAAGGCGCCGGGCGACGAAGCCGCCACCCGGCGCTATCGGCTCAGCCCTTGGCCAGCTTGCAGGCGCTCTTGTCGATCGAGCGGAAGGCCTGCTCGGCAGGAACCGTCGTCACCACCTTGAACACGTCCTGCGCATCGGATGCTTCACCTGGCGCGCGCACTTCGAGCAGCTGCATGTCGTGCACGAGGCGGCCGTTGGGCAAAAGCGTCGCGTTCTTCGCGAACAGGTCGTTGATCTTGCCTTCGCGCAGCTTGGCGAGCACTGCGGTCGGCTCGTCGGTGCCGGCGGCCTTGACGGCGTTCAGGTAGTTGGTGGCAGCCGAATAGGCACCCGCCGCGACCCAGCCCGGCGCATTGCCGGTCTTCTTCTGCATCTCTTCCTTGAAATGCTTGGATGCGTCGTCAGTGTTCCAGTACCAGGCGGCGGCAAACTGGATGCCCTTCAGCGCTTCAAGGCCGATTGCGCGCGCGTCCGACTGATGCAGCACGGTCACCGCCACGCGCATGCCCTGGTCGATCAGCCCGAACTCCTGCACCTGCTTCAGCGCGTTGATCAGTTCGGGGCCGTTGACGGTCAGCGCCAGCACCTTGGCGCCCGATGCCTGCGCCTGCAGGATGTAGGACGAGAAATCGGTGGTGCCGAGCGGCGCGCGCACCTGCCCGAGGATCTTGCCGCCCTCGTCCTCGACAGCGGTCTTCACGCCCGCTTCCATCACCTTGCCGGCCTCGTAGTCGGGCGACAGGATGAACCAGGTTTCGCCGCCGGCCTTTAGCTGGGCGCTGACCGACGAACGCACCTGCGAATAGGCGTCGTAGGCCCAGGCCATGCCGTAGCCGTTGCAATCGGCTTCGGTCATCTTGTCGGTCATCGGCGAGACGAAGAAGCCGAGCTTCTTCTGTTCGCCCAAAAGGTTGTTGACGGACAGCGCGATCGCCGAATTGGCGACGTCGAACAGCGCGTCGACATTGTCGCGCTCCAGCCATTCGCGGGCGATCGACAGTGCGATTTCCGGCTTGTTCTGGTGATCGGCCGACACCAGTTCGATCGGCTTGCCCAGCACCTGGCCGCCGAAGTCGGAAATGGCGAGCTTGACCGCCTCGGTCACCTCGGTGCCGCCGAGCGCGGAGAAGGACGAGCTCTGGTCGTTGAGTACGCCGAGCTTGACGCTGGCGTCCTGTGCAGCGGCGGTCAGCGCGGTCGACAGCAGCAGAGCTGCCGCGAGAATGGATTTCTTCATGTCATTCCTCCCCAGGAACGTAGGCTTTGGTGCCGGTCTGGATGCGCGCCGGCATTGATGTGCGCGCAAGGCCGCCACGCTGCATGGCGTGACGACTCCTCAAGGAGAAATCACAGGATGCGGGAGAACCGAACATCGTCCATGCGGACTACCGCATATGTCGGCCTGGACCTGAGCAAAGCTTGCCTGGGTTAGTTCGTTTGCAGGATGCGAGCCGGCGCGCACGCGCAAGACATCGCGGCATGAGTGAATTCGATACGATCATCGTCGGCGCCGGCTCGGCCGGCTGCGTGCTGGCCAACAGGCTGAGCGAGGACTCGGGACACAGGGTGCTTGTCCTCGAGGCCGGACCATCGGACCTTCATCCCTTGGTCCGGATGCCCCGGGGATGGGTCAAGCTGACCAAGCATCCGAAACGCTCCTGGAACTTTCCAGTCGAGCATGAAGAAGGCCGGCCGGAAGCCGAGACATGGGCGCGCGGCCGCGGGCTTGGCGGCTCGAGCTCGATCAACGGCATGCTCTATTGCCGGGGCGCACCGGAGGATTACGACGGCTGGGCCGATTTCGGCGTGACGGGTTGGAACTGGTCCGACATGGCGCCCGTCTTCCACAAGATCGAGAACCACCAGTTGGGCGGCGATGCCATCAGGGGCGGCAATGGTCCTTTGCAGATCAGCGTCCGTCCGCTCGCCGATCCGCTCGGCAAGGCGATCCTCGACGCAGGCGCTTCGCTCGGCCTCGATCGTCTCGACGATCTCAACGGCATCAGGCGAGATGGCGTCGGCACCTACACCCATACGGTTGATCACAAGGGGCGGCGCATGAGCGCGGCTCGCGCTTTCCTCCGGCCGGCGATGCGGCGCAAGAACCTCGTCGTCCGCACCGGCGCGCAGGTCCTGCGCATCCTGTTCGACGGCCGTCGGGCGGTCGGCGTCGAATATGCCGTGGGCGGTCGGCAGCACACCGCGCGAGCAGCAAAAGAGGTCATCGTCGCCTGTGGCGCGATCCAGTCGCCGCAATTGCTGCAGGTATCAGGCATCGGCCGCCCTGATGCGCTTTCGGCTGCCGGCATCCGGACAGTGGCGGAATTGCCTGGCGTCGGCCGCAACTTCGCCGAACATCTTGTGGTAGCACTTCCCTATCGCCTCGCCGCAATGCACGGCCACAACCGCCGACTCAGCGGCCTACGCCTCGTCGGCGAGGTGCTGCGTTATTATTTCGCCGGCACCGGGCTGATGAGTTTCGGCGCTTCCGAAATGGGCGGCTTCGTCCGCTCTTCGCCTGACGTCGCCTATCCGGACCTGCAGCTGTCGTTGTCGCCCTACACCTTCGCCCGCGGGCTGCTGCAAGGCCGGCTGAAGCTGGAGGACCAGCCCGGCATCACCATCATTGGCTATGCCCTGCGGCTGGAAAGCCGCGGCGAGATCACGATGCGCTCGGCCGACATGCGCGACATGCCCTCGATCCGGCCGAACTGGCTGGCGACCGAAAACGACCGGCGGGCGGCGGTCGCGATGATGCGCATCATGCGTGACTTCGTCGCCCAGCCGGCCTTGCAGCCGTTCGTAAAGCAAGAGCTATGGCCCGGCCCAGCGGTGCAATCGAACGAAGACATGCTCGCCGCCTTCCGCTCGACCTTCGTATCTGGATTGCACGCGATCGGCACCTGCCGGATGGGCAACGACGCTGACGCTGTCGTCGACGAGCGGCTGCGCGTCCATGGCGTCGATGGCCTGCGCGTCGTCGATGCCTCGGTCATCCCGGCGCCGATCTCGGGTAACACCAACGGCCCGGTGATGGCCCTGGCCTGGCGCGCCGCCGATCTGATCCTCGAGGAAAGGCGTTAAAGCTCAGAAATCGAAGAATTCGCTACGCGCACTGCTGAACGCCTTTTCCAGCCGGTGGGCCATGCGCCAACCCTCATCGGTCCTGCGATAACGCACGTCATACTGGCCGCAGGCGGTACGGCTCATCGTGTGGTTCGGGGCAAGCCGGCCGATGGCGACGAACTGGAAATGCAGGTGACCGGTCGCCTTGTCGCTGTCAATGTCGAGCAGCGGCAGGCCGGGCACGTGAACGCCTGAGTATTTCGACGTGAAATCAAGGCAGAAAGCCGCCAGTTGGTCCCTCCCCTCGACCTTCTGCGCCGGGCGATCGCCGACGGCCGCGATCTCGAACACGCCGTCGGCGGTGAACACATCGGCCCACGCAGCGCCATCGCCGCTGTCCCACGCCCGGGCATAACGCGCTTCGAGCGCGATGATGTCGAGCATTGCCTCGGCGCGCGCCAGCCTTGCCTCCAGCATCTCACGCACTCCTGGCGAAGGCGGCGCGCAGCCTCGCGCCGCCATGGTCGATCGCCAGCCGCGCCTTGCCGATCAGACCGACCATGCTGGCAAAGCCGTGCGAGACGCCGTTGTAGCGTCGTGTATCGAGATCGACGCCCGCCTCGGTAAGCGCCGCGCAGAAGGCCTCGACCTCGCAGCGCAGCGGGTCGAATTCGGCTATGGCGACCGTCGTCTGGGGCAACCCCGCGAGATCGGGCGACCGCAGCAACGCGACGCGTGGATCGGCCAGATAGGCCGGCTCACTGACATATTGCTGCCAGTACCAGCGCATCATCTCGGCGCTGAGGAACGGTGTCTTTGGGAAGGTTTCGTAGCTGGTGCCGGAGGCCGTCGGATCCGAAGCGGGATAGAACAGCAACAGATGCCGAAGTCTCAGGCGGATCTCCGATGAAGCATGGAGCGCTGCGGCGGCTGCCAGGTTGCCCCCGGCGCTGTCGCCAGCCAGCGCTAGTCTCTCTGCGTCACAACCCAGCGCTGATGCGTTGGCGGCCGCCCATTCCAGTGCCGCCGAAGCATCCTCATAGGCCGCCGGAAACCGGTGTTCCGGCGCCAGCCGGTAGTCGACCGACAGCACCGCGCAATCGCCCGCCTTGGCCAGCGCCCGGCAGAAATTGTCATGCGTCTCCAGCGAACACAGCACGAACCCGCCGCCATGCAGGAAGACGAGCAGCGGCAGCAGATCGCCATGCCGGGGCTTATAGAGTCGCGCCGAGATGTCTCGCGCGCGCCCTGCAACGACGATGTCTTCGACCGAGGCCATCTCGGTGCGCTCGGTCGGCCATCCCGCCGCGTTCACTGCAGCGCGCAATGCCGGGATGTCGACATTGGTGAGATCGAGCGGTGGTCGCCTGGCGATGATCTCCGCCATCTCAGCAATATCCGCATCGAGCGCCAATTCCATAGCCAACCTCCCCCGGCATCTTCCTCAGCCGAAATGAAGGACGGCCCGGCGGTTCGCCGCATCGTTCGATCGGGTGAGCCAATGAAAAAGGCGCCGCCGGAAACCGGCGACGCCTTTCGCAAAATCAACCGTTCGGCTGCTTACTGGGCGCAGTCGGCGCGCTCGACGAGACCGTCCTCGCGCAGCTGGTAGGGATTCTTGACGACCTTGAGGCTCTCAACCGACGGCAGGAAGTGGTTGTCGGCGCTGGCCGCCAGCTTACCGGTCAGCGTCTTGATCTCGCCGGCATTGGCTTCGATCCAGGCAGCGACCGACTTGCCGTCGGTCTTGCCCGAGCCGTTCATGGCAGCGGCCAGGATGAAGGGCTGGATGTAATAGGGCACCAGCGCCGAAGGCCCGCCCATGCGGTCGAGGTCGGCGATGTCGGCCTTGGCCTTTTCGGCGAATTTGGCGAACGGCTTTTCGCCCAGCGCATCGCCCGGGCAGTAGGTCATGCCCTCGAACTGCACCGAATAGACACCCTCGAATGGCTCGGTGCCGATGGTTGCGGCGTTGCCGACGGCGTAGTTGGTCATGGTCAGGCTTGCCAGCACCGGCACGTCCCAGCCGATGTCATAGCGGTTTTCCAGCATCTTGCGGGCATCGTCGCCGATCGAGTTGATCAGCAGCACCGCTTCGGCGTCGGAGTTGCGCAGCGAAAACAGCTGCGGGGTCATGTCCTCGGTGCGGAAGGCGAATTCCTGGATGGCAACCGGCTCGACGCCCTTGCCCTTCATGTAGTTGACGATGTCGGACACCGCCGCCTTCGACATGCCGCCATTGTCCGAGATCAGCGCCAGCTTGGTCAGCTTCAGCGTGTCGAGCGCGTAGGCGATGTTGGGGATCATCTGGTTCTCGCCGATCGGCGAGGTCGAGAAATGGTACGGGCCGACCTTGGGCGTAAGCGCAGTCGAGGCCGCGCTCGAAATCTGGGCAATGTTGGCCTCGGTGCCGATCGGCATCAGCGGCGTCGTTTCCTGGCTGGTCGCCGGGCCGACCACTGCCGCAACCTTCTCGCTCTCGATCAGGCGGCGCATCTCGCTGACGCCATGCGTCGGGTCGGTCATCGTGTCGGCCAGCACCAGCTCGACCTTCTTGCCCAGAATGCCGCCGGCGGCATTGATGTCGTCGACTGCGCGCTTCCAGGCAACCTCCGCATTCTTGCCGATCGAGGCGCCCGCGCCGGTCAGTGACATGATGCCGCCGATCTTGATCGTCTCCTCGGCCCGAGCCGTGCCGGCAGCTGCCAGGGCGGTGAACGACGTCAAGGCGGCGACGAGCGCGCGCCGGCTCAGAATGCTGGAAGTCATAGTCTGGTCTCCAAGGAAATCGATGCCGCCGTTTCGGCCTAACGCGATTGACCGGCATCGTCCATAAGGACCATTGAATTGAACCAGAAGCTGCCTCGCCTGGCCCAATGGCATCAGCCGCAAAACGGCCCTCACCCGATCGAACGATGAATTTCGCGGCCTTCGCCCCGAGACTCCAGCCCATGCCGAAAGGGCAAATGTCTCAAGTGGAGGAGCCTGCCAGTGAAATTTTCCATGATCTACGAGGCGCAGATCGCCGAAACCCACCGGGAAGCCGAACAGCAGATGTTCCGCGAGATGGCGGAACAGTGCGTGCAGCTCGACAGGAGCGGCTTCGACGGCGTCTGGTGCGTTGAGCACCACGGCCTGACGCAATATTCGCACATGTCGGCGCCGGAAACTTTTTTGGCCTTCGTTGCCGGTCAGACGAAGAAACTCGAGATCGGCCACGGCGTCGTCTGCCTGCCGCCGGCGATGAACCATCCCATCAAGGTGGCCGAGCGCGTCGCCATGCTCGACATCCTGTCCAATGGCCGCGTCAATTTCGGCGTTGGCAAGGGCGGCAGCCAGCAGGAAGCCGGCGCGTTCGGCTACCAGCTGTCCGAACTGCAGCCGCTGATCGACGAGAGCATGTATTTGATCCCGCGCCTCTTTACCGAGGAGTTGGTCGAGCATGACGGCCAGTACATCAAATTCCCGGGCCGGCCCGTCCATCCCAAACCGCTGCAGCAACCGCACCCGCGCATGTACATGGCCTGCACCCGCTGGGAGGCGGTGCTGACAGCTGGTTCGCGCGGCCTCGGTGCGCTGGTCATGGGCTTCGGCGGCCCCGACGAGATCAAGACCAAGAGCGACGCCTACCGCAAGGCCTTTGCCGAGCGCAAAGCGGAGGACCAGGTCGGCTTCCGCCCGACCGAGCACCTCTCGGCGCTATGCCCGGCCATCGTCCTGCGCGACCGCGACAAAGCGCGGCGCATCGGCCTGCGCGGACAGCGCTTCTTTGCCGAGGCGCTGTCGCACTGGTACCAGGGCGGCCCAAAGCCTGAGGTCGACGACATGAGCCCGGAAGAGCATCTGGCCGCGCTCGACAAGGTGCGCGAGCACAAATTCGCCAAGCTCGGCGAGGACAAGATCGCCTACAATCCCCAGGCCTATGGTTATCTCGACGACATCAACGACGCCTACGGCACGCCTGAGGACTGCATCCGCTATGTCGAGCGCCTGTTCGAGGCCGGCGCCGACGAGATCATGTTCCTGTCGCAGATGGGCACCGTGCCGCATGAGGCGATCATGGAGACGATCGAACTGATCGGCAGCGAGGTCATCCCGCATTTCCGCGGCAAGAAGCTGCGCATAGCTGCCGCCGAATAGACAGCCAGCGGCCGGTGCCCCCGGCCGCCTCTTCTGCATCCGAAACGACAAAGGCCGGCATCAATATGCCGGCCTTCTTTGATTCCAGGAGCCGTCTTGGTCCTCGCTACATCGCCAGATGCGCGCCGACATAACGGGCATCGGCATAGATCAGCGGCTCGATGCTGCCGAACAGCGCGACTTCGGTGACCCGTCCGACGAACACGCCATGGGTGCCGTAGTAGAACTCGCCGTCATTGGCGCAGAAGATGTTGGCCTGGGCATCGCCGAGATATGGAATGCCATCGCGCTCGCGCCAGTCGCCCTCGGCAAAACGCGCCTCGCCCTTCACCTGACCGCCACAACGTTGCGCCAATGCTTCATGATTACGCGCCAATATATTGACACAGAACGGATTTTTCGCCTGGAAGGCAGCAAAGATCGAGGCGCTTCGGTTAACGCAGGCGAGCAGCGACGGTGGCTCCATGCTCAGGCTGTCGACCGCGGTCGCGGCCATGGCAAGCCTTTGGCCCTCGTGGCTCGTGGTCAGGATCACCACCGATTTCGCCAGCCGGCGCATCGCTGCCCGCGTATCCGTCACCAGTTCGTTGATCTCAAGGGACATTCCGCACTCCACGTCCTACAATGATCGCAGCATCGCGTAGGCAGTGGCTTGAGGCATCGTTCGAACGGGCGAGCCCGAGCAATTGCGTGAAGTGAGAAGGGACCTCTAACCCAGTTCGTCGACCGAGCGCAGCAACAGGCGCACGAGCTCGCTCTGCCTGTTCACGCCGGTCTTGGAAAACACCATGCGCAGATGCGCCTTGGCGGTGTTCTTGGTGATGCCGAGCGCAGCACTGGCATCGTCGAGGTCAAGGCCCTGCCCCATCAGCGCGGCGAGCTCGGCTTCGGCCGGCGTCAGGCCGAACAGCCTGACCAGCACCGCCGGCTGCGGCGCAACGCTGTTGCCGGCGTCGGCGATGATGACGAGTGCCGCCCCGCGCAGCGGCGCCTGCAGCTTGGTCGAATGTGGCGCCGGCCTGACAACGAGCCCGAGCGCCTCGCCGCTGGAGCGATGTATCGAGAACGCCCGCGAGCCGGCAAAGGAGGCATCGCGGGCGTCCGCAATTTCCGCCACCGCTGCGTTGAACGCACCGCTCGGCCCGGCCTCGTCGAGCAGGCGCAGCCGTCCTCGGTCGTTCTTCAGTACATCCTTTTCGGCCAGGATGGTCTCCGCCTGCGGCGTTGCCTGCAGGATGCGGCAATCACGGTCGACGATGATGGCACCCACCGCCAGCCGCCCGAGCGCGCCCGCAAACAACTCGCGTTCGGTCTCGAGCCCGTTCAGCCTGAGGAACAGGCCCATCGCTTGCGTCAAATGCGGCAGCAGGCGGCTGAACGTCTCCCGCTCGCCGTTGCCGAAATTGTCCCGGCCCAGCACCCGTGTGGCACGCATCCGCACCCTTGCGCCCGACGGCTCCACAATATCGGCACCCACGACATGCATCCAGCCGGAGCCGGTCATGAAGCTGGTCATGAATTCCGAGCGCGAGAACCCTTCCTCGCCGACGAGCTCGGCCAGCGTCGTCACCTTGCCGAGCGGCAGGTCGATGAAGGGGTCTTGCGCGTAGAGGTCGTTGTAGCGGGCGATGCGCTCTTCGGACGCAGCACCGGAATAGATCGCACCCGGTCGGTCGCGGCGCTGTCGCTCGATGATCAGCGTACTGCTTTCGGCATCAACTGAAGACCGCAGCCCTTTGAGAAAACTGTCGAAGGGCTTTGCTTCACTGATTCCGGCGTAGAGCAATTCGACCAACAGGTCGTGATCGGGCGTGGCACCTGCTCCTTCCGCCCGTTCAACCACGGTCAGTTCGCGTCCGGTGCGTAACGCTTGATCAGGTCGAGGAACAGCGGGGTCTCGCCGCCGCCATGAACCTCGAGCTGGGCGCCGGTGACGAAGGTCGCGGTCGGGCTGGCGAGGTAGAGGGCGGCACGCGCGATGTCGTCGCCACGTCCCATGCGCTTCATCGGCACCGAGGCAGCAATTGCCTGCTGGGCTTCGCGCGAGCCATAGGTCTCGTCCGCCTTCTCGGTCTCGATGAGGCCGACAATGATGGCGTTGACGCGCACCTTGGGCGCCCACTCCTGCGCCAAGCTGGTGGTCAGGCTGAGCAGACCGGCCTTGGCAGCGCCATAGACCGAGGTGCCCGGCGATGGCCGGCGGCCGGAAACGCTGGCGATATTGATGATGTTGCCGCCTTCCGGCAGCCTGGCCATCCAGTGGTAGACCGCTTGCGACAGGTAGACCGGCGCCATCAGGTTGAGATTGACGATGGCGTCGGAGAAGCGCGGCGATACCGTTGCGGCATCAACATGAGGCGAGCCGCCGGCATTGTTGACCAGCACGTCGATGCGGCCATGTTCCTCACCGACGCGATCGACAAGTTCCTTGCAGGCCTGGGCCGTGCGCACGTCGCATTGCATGAAGATCGCCCTGTTACCATTCGAATGCGGCAGGCTGTCGGGCTCGGTGCGTGCGCAGACGACGACGGTCGCGCCCGCGCCGAGAAAGCCTTCGGCAATCGCGCGGCCGATGCCCTTGGTGCCGCCGGTCACGATGACGACCCTGCCCTCGAAGGCAGCTGGTTGCGGGGCATTGCTCATGTCGTAACTCCAGGCGTGGTCCAGCGCGCGTGCGTCAACACGCAGTCCTACAGCCTTTATGTCGGTCGCCGTAAGGTTTATTCGTCTCTTCGGACGATGCTGGCCGCCCGCCGACGCCTATGTTCCCGCCACACTAGCCCGGCAACCGCGTCCGCGGCCGCCATACCTTCGAACAGGCCCAGTGCCTCCAGGTAGACAGATGATCTCAGAAGACGCCGACTGGAAGTTCACCACCATTCCTGCCCTCTGCGCACGCGCGGCCGAGGTCTATGGCACGCGCACGGCAGTCGAAGACAACGGCGTCGTGCTGAACTTCGTCGAGATCGACGCCATGCGCAAGCGCGTCGCCAAGGCGATGATCGCCGCCGGCGTCCAGAAGGGCGACCGCATCATGATCTGGGCGCCGAATACCTGGAAATGGTTTGCCACCGCACTCGGCCTCGTCACTGCAGGTGCGGTCTTGATCCCGGCCAGCACCCGCTTCAAGGGTGCTGAGATCGCCGAACTGGTCAAGCGCAGCGGCACTTCGGTGCTGTTTTCGGTCGGCGACTTCCTCAACACCTACTATCCTGACCAAATTCGTGCCGAGACGCGCGAGCTGCTGCGCGAAGTGGTCGTCATTGGCGACCCGCGCAACGGCGACCGCGACTGGGACAGCTTCGTCGCCGCCGGCGACACGGTCAGCGATGCCGAGCTCGCCGCGCGCGAGGCAACTGTCGGCCCCGACGACCTCTGCGACATGCTCTTCACCTCTGGCACCACGGGTTATCCCAAAGGTGTCATGTATGGCCACCAGCAGTGCCTGCAGGCGATCGACGCCTGGGCAACGCGCGTCGGCATCCGCGAGCATGACCGCATCCTGGTCATCCCGCCCTTCTTCCACGCCTTCGGCTACCGCTCAGGCGCCATCGTTTCGCTGATGCGCGGCGCGGTGCTGATGCCGCATCTCACCTATGATGCCGGCGAAATCCTCAAGCGCGTCGCCGAGGAGAAGATCTCCGTCATCCCCGGCCCGCCCGCCATCTTCCAGGGCATGCTCCAGCATCCCGAACTGGCAAAGTTCGACACCTCCAGCCTGCGCCTCGGTGTGACCGGCGGCGCCGTCGTGCCGTCCATCCTCATCCGCCGCATGCGCGAAGAGCTCGGTTTCGCCGGCGTGGTCAACGGCTATGGCCTGACCGAATGCGGCGGCTACGGCACAATGTGCCTGGCGACCGATCCGGACGAGGTGATCGCCAACACCGCCGGTAAGGCAGCCCCCGGCGTCGAAGTCCGCATCATGGGCGACGACGGCCATTTCCTGCCCGACGGCAAGCCCGGTGAAGTGGTGATCCGTGGCTACATCGTCATGAAGGGCTATTTCAACGACCCCAAGTCGACGGCCAAGACCATCGACCCTGAGGGCTGGCTGCACACCGGCGACATCGGTTACTTCGACACCGACGGCAACCTGCGCATCGAGGACCGTCTCAAGGACATGTACATCACCGGCGGCTTCAACTGCTATCCGGCCGAGATCGAGCGCATCCTGAGCCAGCACCCGGCCATCGGCATCGTCGCCGTCATCGGCGTGGCAGACGAGCGCCTCGGCGAGGTCGGCAAGGCCTATGTCGTGCTGCGTCCTGGCACCAACGCCACCGAGAAGGACATCATCGACTGGTCGCGCGCTAACATGGCCAACTACAAATGCCCGCGCAGCGTCGATATCCGCCCGTCCCTGCCCACCAGCCCGCAAGGCAAGGTGCTCAAGAACATCCTGCGCGAAGAGGTCCCCCAGGACGCCTGACCGCGCCCGCCTGCCCTCCGACGCGGGGTCCGGAGCGGCAGGTGAAAGATTGAATACATAGGGGCGGTGCGCAAGCGTCGCCCCTTTTTCGTGGCCGTCACTTGGTAGCCAGTGCCGTCTACCGATGCCTTTCCAGGAGAACTTGCCGGCAAAGAAAAAGGGCGCCGGTTGCCCGACGCCCTCTCGATAACGTTAGCAACTGACCTACGCGCCGTAGACGGCCTTGGGCGCTGGACGCGTTGCCACCAATTCCTTGATCCGGTCGCCGAGTTCGACCGCGTCCCAGCGGCTGCCTTTGTCGAACTCCGGACCGTCGTTCCAGCCGAGGCAGACGCGGATCTTGCCGCCAATCAGCTCGAAGATCTGGCCGGTGACATCGGCAGACGCCGAGCTGCACAGCCAGGCGACCAGAGGTGCTGTGTTCTCGGGCGCGAAAATGTCGAACTCGCCGTCTTTCGCCTGCATGGCCTCGGCAAAGGCCGTCTCGGTCATGCGCGTGCGGGCATTCGGCGCGAGGCCGTTGGCGGTGATGCCATAGCGGCGAAGCTCGGCTGCCTGCACCAGGGTCAGCGAGGCTATGCCGCCCTTGGCCGCCGAATAGGCACTCTGGCCGACGCTGCCCTGCAGACCGGCGCCCGACGAGGTGTTGATGATGCGCGCGTCGACGGTCTTGCCGGCCTTCTGCTGGGCGCGCCAGTAGTCGACGGCGTGGCGGCTGACGCAGAAATGACCGCGCAGATGCACGCGCAGCACCGCGTCCCACTCGTCCGGCGTGCACGACACGAACATGCGGTCGCGCACGAAGCCGGCATTGTTGACCACGGCATGCAGCTCGCCGAAGGCGTCGAGCGCTGCCTTGACGATGCGGCCGCCGGCCTCGAAATCGGTGACGTCGTCATAGTTGGCGACGGCTTGGCCGCCCATCGCCTTGATCTCGTCGACCACCTGCTGCGCCGGCGTCTCCGCCGTCGCGTCGCCATGAGTGCCGACGCCGAGATCGTTGACCACGACCTTCGCACCTTCGGCCGCGAGGCCCAGCGCATAGGCGCGGCCCAAGCCGCGGCCGGCGCCGGTGACGATCACAACCCTGTTTTCGCAGATCCCTGCCATGTCAGTCCTTCTCACTTTGCCTTGGTCGACAGCCGCACGGCGCGGGCCTGGCCGGCATTGCGCTTGCGGTCGGGCTCCACCGTGCGGAGCGGTTCGCATTCCACGAGATCGGCAAGCGACCGGTCTGCCAGCCGCTGGTATTCGCCGTCGCCATTGTTGCGCCAGATGATGGCGGCTTCCGGCATTTCCTTGATCACCTTGGCCGGATTGCCGGCGATCAGGCTGCGCTGTGGCGTCACCACCTCGTTCTTCACCAAGCTGAGAGCGGCCACCAGGCTGTCGTCGCCAATGACCGCACCATCGAGCACCACGGCATTCATGCCGATCAGCGCATTTTCGCCCACCGTGCAGCCATGCAGGATGGCGCCGTGGCCTACGGTAGCACCTCGGCCGACGATGCAGTCGGAGCCCGCACCTGTATGCAAGGTGCAATTGTCCTGCACGCTGGCGTCGCCCACCACAGTGATGCGGCCGAAATCACCCCGCAGCGACGCTCCAGGGCCGATGTAGCAGCGCGGCCCGATGGTCACGTCGCCGATCAGCACCGCCGTCGGGTGCAGGTAGGTCGACGGGTCGACCACTGGCACGATGCCCTCGAAGGCATAACACGGCATGGTCAGAGCCTTTCGATGATGGTCACGTTGGCCTGGCCGCCGCCTTCGCACATGGTCTGCAGCGCGTAGCGGCCGTTGCGGCGCTCCAGTTCGTTCAACATCGTCGTCATGATGCGCGCGCCGGTGGCGCCCAGCGGGTGGCCGAGCGCAATCGCGCCGCCGTTGACGTTGACCTTGTCGCGCGGCACGCCGAGATCCTTTATCCAGGCGAGCGGGATCGAGGCAAAGGCCTCGTTGCACTCGAACAGGTCGATATCCTCGATCTTGAGGCCGGTCTTCGCCAGCGCATGGTGTGTCGCCGGGATCGGCGCCGTCAGCATCCACACCGGGTCGTCGCCACGCACGCTGATGTGGTGGATACGAGCGCGCGGCTTGAGGTTGTGATCCTTCACAGCCTGTTCGGACGCGATCAGCAGGGCCGCCGACGCATCCGCATTCTGGCTGGCGACGCCGGCATGAACGCGGCCTCCCTCGATCAGCGTCTTCAGCGCCGCCATCTTGTCGAGCGAAGTGTCGCGGCGTGGCGTCTCGTCCACCGCGAAGTCGCCGACGGGCACGATCTCGCCGGCGAAGCGGCCGGCATCGATCGCGGCAATCGCGCGCTGATGGCTTTCGAGCGCAAACTGCTCCATCTCGTCGCGGCTGCACTGCCACTTCTCGGCGATCATCTCGGCCGAGCGGAACTGGCTGACCTCCTGGTCGCCATAGCGGGCGAGCCAGCCCGGCGAGGTGCTGAACGGATCAGGAATGCCGAACTGCGGCCCGACCAGCATGGCCGACGCCATCGGGATCATGTTCATGTTCTGCACGCCGCCGGCAATCACCAGGTCCTGCGTGCCGCTCATCACCGCTTGGGCGGCGAAGTGCACCGCCTGCTGGGCGGAACCGCACTGACGGTCGACGGTCACGCCGGGCACATGGTCGGGCAGGCCCGCCACCAGCCAGCAGGTCCGAGCAATGTCGCCGGCCTGCGAGCCGATCGTGTCGGTGCAGCCGTAGATGACGTCATCGACCGCGTTCGGGTCGATGCCGGTGCGAGCAATCAGAGCCTTGATCGGCTGAGCGCCGAGATCGGCCGAGTGGAGACCGGCAAGCGAGCCCTTCTTGCGGCCGACCGGCGTGCGGATGGCGTCGACGATATAGGCTTCAGGCATCTTCTGCCTCCCTGGCAAAGGTGTGTTCGGGTCCGAGCGGACGCGCAAAGACGCGGGCGGCGACGCGCTCGCGATGGAAGGCAGTGCCGCCCCACCAACTGGTCAGCGCAATGCCGCGTTTGAGGAAGAAGTGCACGTCCACCTCCCAGGAATAGCCCATGGCGCCATGCACCTGGATCGAGGTGCGGGCGGCCACATCGGCGGCATCGGCACAGGCAAGCTTGGCCTGCGAGATACGGGCGCGGCTGTAGAGGTCGCCGTTTTCCAGCTGGGCGGCTGCCGCATGCAGCACCGGCCGGGCGAACTCGATCTTCACCTGGGCGGTGGCGAGGTGATGCTTGACCGCCTGGTAGGCGCCGATCGGCTTGCCGAACTGCTGGCGTTCCTTGGCGTAGGCGACGCCGAGATCGACGCAGCGCTGGGCAACACCCTGCATCTGCGCGGCCGCAAACAGCGCGCCCCGGTCGAGCGCGGCAGCCAGTGGTGCCGCAGCCTCATCAGCGCTGGCGACCAGCGTTTCGGCGCTCGGCTCGAACTCGACCGTGAACAGCCGGCGAAACGGGTCGACGCTTGGCTGCGCTACGATCTTTGCCTTGGCGGCTTCGACCAGATGCACAGCGCCATCGTGGACGATCAGCACCGCCTCGGCCGTGTCAGCATCGGCGACGAAGGGATTTGCCGGATGCGCCACCGTGATCGTCACCTCGCCCGCCAGAGCCCGCTCAAGCAAAGCAGCGGCGCTGGGTTTGTCGGAGAAGGCAGCAAGCAGCGGCAGCGCCACGCCGGCATTTTCGACCAGCGGTTCCGGCAGTCCGACGTAGCCGCCAGCCTCGGCGATCTGCACGAAGTCGATCGCGGACAGGCCGAGCCCGCCCTTGTCTTCGGCCACCAGCGCGCCGGCGAGGCCCATCTCGACGATCTTGGCCCAGCGGGCCTCGTCGCGGGCAGCGCCCTCGCCCATCAGCCGGCGCAGGTCGGCCGGCTGGCAGACATCATTGAGCAGTTCCCGGACGACGTCAGCCGTCATCGTCTGTTCTTCGGAGAAACGGAAATCCATCTTTTCGCCTCCCCTTACGCGCGCGGCAGCCCGAGCATACGCTCGGCGATGATGTTGCGCTGGATCTCGTTCGAGCCGGCATAGATCGGCCCTGCCAGCGAGAAGAAGTAGCCGTCCAGCCAGCGGCCGATGTCACCGGCCTCGGGCGCCGTGCGCAGCAGTTCCGCGCGAGCGCCCAGGATCGACAATGCCGCCTTGTGCATGGCGATGTCCATTTCCGACCAGAAGATCTTGTTGGTGCTGGCCTCGGCACCGATATGGCCGCCGGCGGCAAGCCGCGATGCGGTGGCGTAGATCGACAACGCATAAGCTTCCGCGTCCATCCAGGACTGTAGAACCGCCGTACGCACCGTCGGCTCGACCTCGGCCTCATGCGCCTTGTAGAGCTCGACCAGCTTGCGCGCTGCCACCTGGAAGCGCGCCGGGCTGCGCAGCATCAGGCCGCGCTCGAAGCCGGCGGTTGCCATGCAGATGTTCCAGCCCTCGCCCTCACCGCCGAGACGGTTGAAGGCGGGCACGCGGACGTCGTCGAGGAAGATTTCGGCAAAGCCTGTTTCACCATCGATCTGCGGGATCGCCTGCACCCGCACGCCCGGAGCGTCGAGCGGGAAGAAGATCAGCGACAGGCCCTTGTGGCGCTGCGAGGCCGGATCGGTGCGGAACAGCCCAAAAGCCCAGTCGGCGAAGACGGCGCGCGACGACCAGATCTTGTGGCCCTTGAGCGCATAGTCGTCGCCTTCGAGCACGGCGGTCGCGCGTACAGACGCCAGGTCGGAACCGGCCTGCGGCTCGGACCAGGCCTGCGCCCAGACCTCTTCGCCCGAAGCCATCGCGGTCAGGAAGCGTGCTTTCTGCTCGTCGGTGCCATATTCCATCAGCGTCGGGCCGAGCAGGAAGATGCCGTTCTGGTTGACGCGCAGCGGCGCTCCGGCACGATAATACTCTTCCTCGAAGATCAGCCACTGGATCAGGTCGAGCCCGCGCCCGCCATAGCTCTCCGGCCAGGTCACCATGCCCCAGCGCCCCTCGGCCAGCACGCGCTCCCAGGCGCGATGCGCCTCGAAACCCTCGCGGCTGGCGTCGAAGGACGGCAGCGGCTTGCCGGGCACATGCTTTTCGAGCCAGGAGCGCACTTCCTGGCGGAAGGCCTTCTGCTCGTCGGTGTAATCAAGATCCACGCTTGGAAATTCCCGTTGGTCGTAAGCGGCGGGCTCAGGCCTCGCCGGCCTGCTTCTTGTTGGCCGCGGCCATGCTCCTGGCGTCCTGCCCGCCCAGCGTATTGCCGGTGGTCAGGTCGTTCTGGGCATGGGCGAAATGATGCATGTGGTAGTGCGCATCCATGGCGGTGCGCTTGCCGCGCAAATCCTCGACATGGTTGATCGCTTGTTTGGACAGCCACAGGCCGAGGCGCGGATACTGCGCCAGTTTTTCGGCCATGGCCCGGCCGGCACCTTCCAGTTCGTCACGGGTCACCACCTTGTTGACCATGCCGAACTGTTCGGCGCGTGCCGCCGGCATGCGCTCGCCCATCATCAAAAATTCCTTGGCGACGCGCGGCGGCAGTTCGAAGGCATGCGCGAAATATTCGACGCCGGGAATACCCATGCGCACCACCGGATCCTGGAAGAAGGCGTCGTCGGTGGCGACGATGAAGTCACAGACCCAGGCAAGCATCAGCCCGCCAGCAACGCAGGCGCCCTGCACCAGTGCGATCGTCGGCTTGGGGATGTCGCGCCAGCGCCGGCACATGCCGAGATAGACCTCGTGCTCCCGGGTGTAGAGCATTTCGGCCGCCGGTTTGTTGGTGTGGTCGGACCACATCAGGCGGCGGTCGAAGGTCTTGTTGACATCGCGGCCCGGCGTGCCGATGTCGTGACCGGCGGAAAAATGCTTGCCAGCGCCGCGCAGGATGATGACCTTCACCGCATCGTCGTCGACGGCGCGCTTGAAGGCGTCGTCGAGTGCATAGGTCATCTGCGAGTTCTGGGCGTTGTTGAACGTCGGGCGATTCATCGTCACCCAGGCGATCGGCCCATCGGTTTCGTAGAGAACCGGCTCGGTGGTCTCATAGGCGATGCCTGCCGTGCGCGGCTCAACCAGATCGCTCATATCAAGGGTTTCCGCTGACAATTCAACTTGGTAGCTCAAGGGAAACTACGTTCCCCGCCAACGGGTGCAATCGTCCAAAGGGACTAACGCGCGACCAACTTTGTGCGCCGCACAATCACCTGCCGCACGATCATTGGCAGATCGTGTCGATCTCGGCGAGCTCGACTGCCGTCAGTTTCCACGAGGCCGCTGCCGCATTGGCCACCACCTGCTCGGGACGGGTGGCACCCGCAATCACGCTGGACACGATCGGCTGGCAGGCCAGCCAGGAGAACGCCAGTTCCAGGATGGTGCGTCCGCGTGCCTCGCTGAAGGCGATCAGCTTTTCGACCTTGTCGAGATTGGTCTCGGTCAGGCCGGACTTGAAATAGGCCATGTTCATGCGCGTGTCCTCGGGCAGCGCCTGGCCCTTGCGGTACTTGCCGGTCAAAAGGCCGCTCGCCAGCGGGAAATAGGGCAACAGCGTCATGCCGGTGCGGCGCATCGCCGGGAACAGTTCGGTCTCGGCCGTGCGCGAGATGAGATTGTATTCGGCCTGGGTGGACTGCAGGCTGTGCAGATTGTGATGGCGCGACGTCCAGCTGGCATCGACCAGCATCCAGGCCGGCAGGTTCGAGCAGCCGAGATAGCGCACCTTGCCCTGCTTCAAGAGATCGTCGAGCGCCCTCAGCGTCTCCTCGACCGGCGTCTGCGGATCGGGGAAATGGTACTGGTAGAGGTCGATGTAGTCGGTCCTGAGCCGGCGCAGGCTGTCTTCGACGGCATTCATGATGTAGCCGCGCGAGCCGTTGTAGCGGCTGCTCTTCTCGCGGTTGAGCGGCGAGGCAAACTTGGTCGCAAGCACTACATCCTTGCGGCGGTCGCCGAGCACCTCGCCCAGCGTGATCTCCGATCCGCCATTGACGCCATAGGAATCCGAAGTATCGAGCAGCGTGATGCCGGCATCGAGCGCCGCATGCACCACCTTGCGGGCACCCTCGGTGTCGAGCGCTTTGATCATGCCGCCGAAATTGTTGCAGCCGAGACCGACCACCGAAACCTCAAGGCCCGTGCGGCCGAGAACGCGCTTTTCCATCTCGTCTACTCCATCATCTTCGTTCGCTAACTAAGGTATTTCGCCGGCAAACGGCTTAGGAAGCCGCCTTGATCATGTCCGCAGCCTTCTCCGCGATCATTACAGTGGCCGCGTAAGTGTTGCCGTTGACCAGCACGGGCATGATCGACGCATCCGCCACGCGCAGCCTTTCGACGCCACGCACCCGCAACTGCGGATCGACAACGGAGTCGGCGTCCGCGCCCATCCGGCACGTGCCGGCGGCATGGTAGTGCGTCACTGCCGTCGCCAGTATGTCCTCGGCTATATCGTCGAGCGAACGGATCGGCCGCGCCGGCAACAGTTCCTTGTCGAGCACGCCGCGCAGCGCCGGCTGGTTGACGATGGCGCGGGTCCGGTCGGCACCTTCCACCAGGATATGGAGATCGCGCGGATCGGCGAAATAGTTCGGCGAGATCGCGGCATGCGCCATCGGATCGGCCGACTTCAACGTCACCTGCCCGCGGCTGTAAGGCGAACCGTGGTTGAGCAGCAGCGTAAAACCGTGTTCCCTCGGCAGGATGCCGAGCACACCCGGACCACGGCGGATCACCGTCGCCGGCGCCATGCAGACCTGGATTTCGCTGCTGGGATCGCCCTCGATGGCATGGAAGTAGCCTGATGTCGGAAAGAGCCCGCGGCTCAGCACCCCGCGACGCTGCAGCACATACTGTGCCCCTGCCTTCAACGCACCCCACGGTTTGACGTGGCTGTAGGCGCTGACCGGCTTGGTCGTCGTGTACATCAGCCGGTACATCGGGTGGTTCTGCAAGTTCCGGCCAACCTCGTAGCGGTCGGCAGCTACCTTGATGCCAAGGCGCTGCAAGCTGGCCGCGTCGCCGACGCCCGACAGCATCAGCAGTTGCGGCGAGTTGACCGCGCCACCGCTGAGGATCACTTCCTTGACCGCCCGCGCTACGCAAGGCCGGCCCTCATGGGCAAACACCACTCCAGTCGCGATCCCCGCCTCGATCACCACCCGCTTGACCGGCGCGTTGACGATCAGCGTCAGGTTCGGCCGCTTCAGCGCCGGATGCAGGAAAGCCGCAGCGGTGCTCGAGCGCTTGCCTTTTCCGATTGTCAGGTCGACATGGCCGAACGCCTCAGGCGCATCCTTGTTGAGGTCGTCGGTAAGCGGCAGGCCTTCCCCCGCCGCCGCATCGAGGAACATGTCGCAGACAGGCGCCGTGCCTTGTCCCTTCGACACCTGCATCGGCCCGCTGCCGCCATGAATGTCGCTGGCGCCGCGCTCATTGGTCTCGGATTTCTTGAAATAGGGCAGGACGTCGTCATAGCCCCAGCCGTCGTTGCCCAGCGCCTTCCAGTTGTCGTAGTCCCGACGGTGGCCGCGCATGTACATCATGCCGTTGATCGAGCTCGACCCACCGACGATCTTGCCTTGCGCCCAATAGAGCTTGCGGCCGCCAAACGCTTCCACCGGCTCGCTTTCGTAGCTCCAGTTGTAGGCCGGATGCGTGCCGGTCACGACATTGGCGCCGGGAATGCGGAGCAGCATGCCCTTATCCGGCCCGCCGGCCTCGATGACAGCGACGCGCACATTGGGGTTCTCGGACAGACGTGCGGCAAGCACGCAGCCGGCAGCGCCCGCGCCGACGACGACATAGTCGAATTCGAGGTCGCTGAACGTCACGTCCTTGCCCTGAAGTCTCGCCGTGCCACACCCTTCGGCCATGACAGCCGCGCGTGCTCCTGGGCAAGTCGCGTCAACGGATCGGCAACCGCCGCCTCGACAATCCTGGCTGCCTTGCGCAGCCTGAGGTCGACATGGATCGACAAGCCTTCCACCGTCGCCGCGCGGTAATTCTGGTCGACGTTCCACAGTTCGTGGAAATGGTGGACGCGCTTGAGGTCGGTCCACAGCACGATGCTGCGCGCCTCGAGCTTTGCTTCCGGCATCAGCTCGCGTTCGTAGCGAACGCTCTTTTCCAGCCGGAAGAAGCTGTAGCTGGTGCGCCTGATGTAGTCGTCATGGATGCCGAAGACCTCGAACAGGTCGCTTTCGGCGATGTCGAAAACATGGTCGTACCAGGACACGTTCATGTGCCGGTTGACGTCGAGCCAGTGCGGCTCGACCTTGCCCCGGAAGCTGACGTAGGGGCGCGGCCCGTTTTCAGGGTCTCCGGCATTCGCGCCCGAGACCTCGTCCCTGATCGCGCCCTCGTCATTCATCAGCTCTTACTCCGCCGCGTCAGCCGGAGCGTTCAGCTTCTCGTCCAGTTCGGAGGCGAGGCAGGAGAACTTCACCTGCCCGCGCTCGATGATCATCGCACGGTCGGCATAGGGTGCGGTAACCGCCAGATGCTGCTCGACGATGACCACAGCCGTGCCCGTCTGCGCCCAGCGGCGCAGGAAGGCGAGGATCGGCGGCAACAGCGCCTGGGCGAGACCCATCGATGGCTCGTCGCAGAGAAGCACCTTGGGCTGGGCAATGAAGGCCTGGCCCAGCGCCAGCATCTGCTGCTGGCCGCCCGACAGATCGCGGGCGTAGAGCTTCTGCTTCTCCTTCAGGATCGGGAAGACCGAATAGATCTCTTCGACCGCGTTGTTGAAGCCGGCACGATCGCCGCGACGGGCGGCGGCCCCCATGCGCAGGTTGTCGAACACACTAAGCTCGGGAAACACCCGGTGCCCGTCGAGCACCAGGCGCAGGCCCGACTGCGCGATCTTTTCAGGGGCCTGCCCGCCGATCGGCTTGCCGTCGAGCAGGATATGGCCGCTGTCGGGCTTGTTGAAGCCGGCGATCGCCCGCATCAGCGTCGATTTGCCGGCGCCATTCTCGCCGCCGATGAGCAGGATCTCGCCCGCCTTGGCGGTCAGCGACACATCGCGCAGCACCGGGATGGTGCCATAGCCTGCAACCAGATTCTTGACCTCAAGCATGGCGCGACCCCACGAACATATGCTGCACCGCCGGGTCCTTGGCGACCACGTCCGGCTTGCCTGAAGAAACCACCCGGCCCTGCTCCAACACCGTGATGGTGTCGGCAATGCCCCACACCAGGTCGAGATCGTGCTCGACGAGGATGACGGTCTTGCCCATCTGGCGGCTCAGGAACTTGACGAGATTGGCGAAGTTGGTGCGCTCGCCCTGCGACAGGCCGGCGGCCGGTTCGTCGAACAACACGATTGTCGCTTCCTTCAGCACCGTGCGCATCACTTCGACCAGACGGCGCTGGCCATGCGAGAGAAGGTTGGCGCTGTCCTGGCCGAAGCTTTCCTCCATCGCCTTGGCGAGTGCGGTGACATCGGCACTGGCCGGTCCGACGCGGGCGTCCATGCCGATCTTCAGATTGTCCCACAGGGACAGCTGGGTGAAGATCCGCGGCGCCTGGAAGGTGCGGCCGAGGCTCATATTGGCGATGCGGTCGGCGGCCATGTTGGTGGCATCGATGCCGTTGATCATGAACGAGCCGGTGTTCAGGCGCGACAGGCCGCTCAGCACGTTGAGCAGGCTGGTCTTGCCCGAGCCGTTGGCGCCGATCAGGCCGTGCACCTCGCCCTTGCGGACCTTGAGGTCGACGGCACTGACGGCCACCACTTCGCCGAACTTCTTGGTGCCGTTGCGCACCTCGACAGCGATCTCCTCGCTCGGCTCGCGCAGCGTCTTGCCGGCCTGCAGGTCGGCCAGAAAACCGTCGATGCGGAAGGCCTGCTCACCACCACCTGATTGCTTGCGCTTGGCGCGCAGGCGCTCGACAGAGCCGACGATGCCATCGGGGAAAGCCATCACGGCGAGAAGCGTCAGGCAGCCATACATCAAGAGGCGGTATTCGACGAAACCGGCCAGCAGGATGTTCGGCAGGATGTATACGATCCAGATGCCGATGATGGGGCCGAGCATCTGCCCACGACCGCCGACGACCACCGCGAAGAAGAAGACGAAGGACAGCTCGATGTTGAAGCCCTGCGGGCTGACGAAGGCCACCGTCGGCAGATAGAGGATACCGCAGATGCCGGTGCCGATCGACGCGACGATGAAGGCAAGGAAACGCATCACGCCCGGCTTGATGCCGAGGGAACGCGCCGCTTCCGGGCTAAGTGCTGCCACGAACATGCTGCGGCCGAGCTTCGAGCGGCGGATGCCATAATGGACGAACAGCGCGATCATCGGGAACACGGCGACCGCGATGGCTAGCGGCGACATGCTGCCCACGATCGGATTGGTCAGCGCCGGAACGGTGACGCTGATGCCGTTGATGCCGTTGGTCCATTTGTCGAGCGTCACAAGCAGCTGCGGGAAAACGATCGCCGCGCTCATGGTAACGAAGCCGAGATGGAAGCCTTGGACACGCAGCGCTGGCAAGGCAAACAGCAGGCCACCGAGCATGGCAGCAACGATGCCGCCCATCGAAGCCGCGGCAAACGACCATTCATGCAGGCCGTAAAGGATCGCCGCGACATAGGCGGCAAGCCCGAGGATGGCGCCCTGGCCGAACGACTTCTGGCCGGCATCGACGAACAGCATGTTCTGGAAGATGGCGGCGGCGATGTAGATGTTCACCAGCTGGAAGGTGTGGATCCAGTAGGAGTTGCCGGCAATCACAGGACCGAAGCCGGTGATCGCGATCAGCGCCACACCGATCCAGACCTGCGTCAGGTCGGAGTTGAAGCGGCCTTTCGGCTTGGTTTGAGCCATGGAAACAGGTCCGGTTTGTACGTTTGCGGTCGCCTGCATGGTCACACCCGCCTTGCGCCGACGCGCCCGAACAGGCCCTGCGGCCGGAACATCAGGATCAGCACCAGCACCAGCAGCGACGCCAGGTCCTGGTACGCGCCGCCGACCTTGTAGGCGGTCAGCATGGCCACTACGCCCACCAGCGGCCCGCCGATCAGCGTGCCAGCGTTGGAGCCGATGCCGCCGACCACGGCAGCGACGAAGCCGTTGAGCACGTATTTCAGGCCGGCATCAGGGCTGACCGAGATGACCGGCGCCACCAGGAAGCCGACGGTTCCGACCATCAGGCCGCTGATCGCAAATGAGATGAGCTGAAGCCGGCGCACCGGCAGGCCTGCTGCGCGCGCGGCGTCGAAATCCTGCGACAGCGCGCTGATGGCAAGGCCGATGAAGGTCCGGCGCAGGAAGTAGCGCAGCGCAAAGAACCAGAAGAACATCGCGATGATCGCCAGAGCATAGGCGCCCGGCGTGCGCGTCCCAAGAATACGGAAGCTCGGCACGATGCTTTGCACCGAATAGGCGAACGGCCCCTGCGTGATCATCAAAAGTGCCGCCACGATCACCGAGACCGACACCGTCGAGATCAGCCAGCTGTCCTGCTCAACGGACGAGCGCAGCGGCAGAAGCGTGATGTAGCCCTGGAAGGCGACGATTGCGGCAATGCCCAGGCCAGTCAGCAGCAGCATCAGGCTCCACTGGCCGAGCCCGACCTGATTGGCCAGGAAATAGGCGGCGAAACCGCCGAGGATGAACATGTTGCCCTGGGCGAAGTTGAAGATGTTCGTCGCGCCGTGGACGATATTGAAGCTCATCGCGATGGTGGCGAAGATCGACCCGATGGCGATCCCGCGTATCACGATGATCAGTATTTCGCTGAGCATAAGCTCGCCTCCCTGACTTCACTTATGAGCCTGCCTTGCCTGCACCGCGGGCAAGCCCGGAACACCGACGAGGGAGGCGTATTTTGAGGTCAGCTTATGCGTGCCATCAGCAGCCGCAACATCGTTCGAACGGACTAACGGCAATTGCAGGCAAACGCAGCATTTGACTGCCCGCTGCGAGGCCTGGATTCGGTCGGTCTACGGCAACATCGCCGCCACCATCGATCACCAGATTCCGCGGCGACAGCATGGTCAGGAGAAGCAGGCACGTGCCGTGTCGAACGACGTTTTCGCCGCTTCATTCAGATCAAGAGCCGCGAGATCTGGCGAGATCACCTCGACGCTGAGAGGCACGGAGACGCCCAATGCATCAAGCGTTGCGGCGAAACCTGCAAGGTCGAAACCGCCCTGCCCGCACAGCCTGCGGTTCATGGTCTCCGTCGAGCGCTGACCGGTGGGTACTTTATCGGCGTCGTTCACCTGCACGCACAGGATCTTGTCGGCAGGTATCCGCCTGAGATCGGCCAGCGGCACATCGGCACGGAAGACGTGCCACGAATCGATCACCAGCCCGGCATTGGGAATATCGCCCATGATCGCCAGTGCCGTGTCCACATCCCGCACATTGCCCCAGGCCACCAGCTCCAGCGCGATCGTAAGTCCGTGTTCGGCCGCCCTGCCGCAGAGCTCGCGGAACTTCAGCTGCATCGTCTCGAGCGGAACGCTGCGCTCGCCAAGATCGGGCCCGACGTTGACCACCGTTGCGCCGAAGGCGGCGGCCGCCCGAAACGCCGTCTCCTCGTTGCGGCGCGAGATGAGCCCCGCCTCGCCATCCATGAACCAGTCCGTCAGGAACTCGACCGACACATGCTTCATGCCATGAGCATCGAGAATGGCGCGCAGCTCGCCGTCGCCAAACCCGCGTGCCCGCTGCTCGGCATAGTCGCGGAAATGCAGGCACATGCCGGTGTAGCCGGCCTCCGCACAGGCTTCGACACGCTCGGCAAAACCATGGCGCGAGGCAACGGGGCTGCCGGGTATGACGCCGCTGATCGTGTGCGAGCTGCAGATGTATTCGCGCGTCTTCATTGGTCGTCCCGGTGCTGGCTGCAATCGGCCCAAAATGTCCCTCAGGCATCAGGCATACAGGTCCATTCGGACTAGGCGCCAGCGGCATGCGGCGCCTGAAACGAAAAACCCCCGGCATGACCGGGGGCTTTCCTTGAGCCGCGAGATGTCCCGCGGCCGATATCGATCCGCTTACTGCGGCAGCTTGTCGTCCACGCCCTTGACATAGAAGTTCAGGCCGAGCAGCACCGAATCCTGGGCCACTTCGCCGGCCTTCAGCCATTCCGTGCCGTCCTGCTTGGTGACGGGACCGGTGAACGGGTTGAAGGCGCCCGACTTGATCTTGGCTTCGGTTTCCTCGGCCAGCTTCTTGGTCTCGTCCGACATGTTGGCGTAGCCCGCCATGACGACGTGGCCTTCCTTCATGCCGCCCCAGACGTCGCTCTGCTTCCAGGTGCCGTCGATGACTTCCTTGATGCGCTCGATGTAGTACGGACCCCAGTCGTCGACGATCGAGGTCAGCTGCGTGGTCGGGCCGAACTTGATCATGTCCGAAGCCTGGCCGAACGCCTTGATGCCGCGCTCGGTCGCAACCTGCATCGGCGCGGTCGAGTCAGTGTGCTGGGTGATGATGTCGACGCCCTGGTCGATCAGCGCCTTGGCAGCGTCGGCTTCCTTGCCGGCGTCGAACCAGGTGTTGGCCCACACCACCTTGACCTTGAAGTCAGGGTTGACCGACTGCGCACCGAGCATGAACGAGTTGATGCCCATCACCACTTCCGGAATCGGGAAGGAGGCGATGTAGCCGGCAACGCCGGTCTTGGATTCCTTGGCGGCGATCACGCCCTGGATGTAGCGGCCTTCATGGAACTTCGAGTTGAAGGTCGCGACGTTCGGATGCTCGCGCTTGTAGCCAGTGGCGTGCTCGAACTTCACGTCCGGGAACTTGCCAGCGACCTTGTTGAGCGGATCCATGTAGCCGAAGGACGTCGCGAAGATGATGTTGCAGCCCGAACGCGCGAAACGCTCGATGGCACGCTCGGCATCGGCACCTTCCGGCACGCTTTCGAGATAGGCAGTCTCGAGCTCGTCGCCGAACTTCGCCTTGGCTTCCAGCAGGCCCTGGTGGTGCTGGTAAGAGTAACCGAAGTCACCGATCGGGCCGACATAGATCCAGCACGCCTTGACCTTGGCCTCGGCAGCCACGGTGCCGAACGACATGACGGCGGCAGCCGCTGCCAACGACATAATTGTCTTCTTCATACTTTTGTTCCTCTAGTGGTTGCCCGGGGCACTATCCCATCCATTTATAGTCCCACAGACATGATCTTTACTTCAAACCACGATGTTGGTTCGAGTCGAAATCATGTCCTTAGCGATCTGGCACAAACGGCCGCCCCAATGAAGCCGGAGTGTTCACCATCGTCAGTCGCCTGTTGCGCGAAATCAGCACAAGGACAACGACGGTCGCCAGATAGGGTAGCGAAGAAAGCAGCTGCGATGGCACACCGATGCCCAGAGCCTGGGCATGCAGCTGACCGATCGAAACCGCCCCGAAAAGATAGGCGCCCGCAAGCACCCGCCACGGCCGCCAGGATGCGAAGACGACGAGCGCCAGCGCGATCCAGCCGCGCCCGGCCGTCATGTTCTCGTTCCACTGCGGCGTGTAGACCAGCGACAAATAGGCGCCGGCGAGACCGGCACAGGCGCCGCCGAACATCACCGCCATGTAACGGATGGCGATGACCTTGATGCCGAGCGCATGCGCCGAGGTGTGGTTGTCGCCGATCGAGCGCAAGGTAAGGCCAGCGCGGGTGCGAAACAGGAAGTAGGCCACGCCTGCGGTCAGCGCGATCGAGACGTAGAACAGCGGGTCCTGGCCAAACAAGAGCTTGCCCACCACGGGCAGGTCGCTGAGGCCCGGGATGTAGAGGTAGCTCATCTTGACGCCGGGCAGGCCGACGAAGCTCTCGCCCAGCATGCCGGCAAGGCCGAGGCCGAGCAGCGTCAGCGCAAGGCCCGTCGCCACCTGGTTGGTCACCAGCGTCAGTGTCAGGAAGCCGAACAGCAGCGAAAACAGCGCGCCGACGATGATCGCGGCAACAACGCCGAGCCAAGGCGAGCCGGTCGTCAGCGCAACGCCGAAGCCGGTCACTGCGCCCATCACCATCATGCCTTCGACGCCGAGATTGAGCACGCCAGAGCGCTCGACCACCACTTCGCCGACGGCCGCGATCAACAGCGGAGTTGCCGCCGTCGCAATCGTTATCAGGATATCTTCAAACATTTTGCGTGGCCTCCACGGTCTTTGCAGCGGAGGCGCCAACAAAGCGGATGCGGTAAAGAATGAGCGTGTCGCAAGCGAGCACGAAGAACAGCAGCATGCCCTGGAAGGCGCGCACCACCTTGTCCGAGACGCCGATCGAGATCTGCGCCGCTTCGCCGCCGAGATAAGACAGCGCCAGCACCAGGCCCGCAGCGATGATGCCGAGCGGGTTCAGGCGTCCGAGGAAAGCAACGATGATCGCGGCAAAGCCGTAGCCGGGCGAAATCGTCGGCCTCAGCTGGCCGATTGCACCTGAGACTTCCGAAATGCCGGCAAGACCGGCAAGGCCGCCCGACACCAGAAAGGCGAAGAACACCATGCGCGACTGCGAGAAGCCGGCAAAGCGCCCTGCTCGCGGGCTCTGCCCCAGCACCAGCACCTCAAAACCTTTCAAGGTACGCGACAGCATGAACCAGAGCGCAACCGCCGCGACGATGGCGAAGACAAAGCCCCAGTTGGCGCGGCCCGAAGCCGACCAGATTTCGGGCAGCACAGCACTCGGGCTGAAGGTACGCGTCTCCGGGAAGTTCATGCCTGCCGGGTTGCGCCATGGACCGCGCACCATCCAGTCAAGGAACAGCTGCGCGACATAGACCAGCATCAGGCTGGTCAGGATCTCGTTGGTGTTGAAGCGCACCTTGAGATAGGCTGGAATGGCGCCATAGGCGGCACCTCCGGCAATGCCCATCAACAGCATCAGCGGCAGCACGATCCACGACTGGAAGTCGGGGAACATCACCGGCAGGATCGAGCCGACGATCGCGCCGACAATGAACTGGCCTTCGGCGCCGATGTTCCAGTTGTTGGAGAGGTAGCAGATCGACAGGCCGACCGCGATCAGGATCAGCGGCGCTGCCTTGACCGCCAGCTCATGCAGCGACCAGACCTCGCGCAGCGGATCAATGAAGTAATAATAGAGCGCTTCGACCGGGTTCTTGCCGAGCACGCTGAACATGATCGCGCCAGCGATCAGAGTCAGCCCGAGTGCGATGAAGGGCGACAGTGCCGCAAAAAGCTTGGAGCGTTCGGGACGTTTGACGAGTTCGATACGCATCATGCCACCTCCTTCGCATGGTCGAGGTGACCGGGTTCGGCACCGCCCATCAACAGGCCGATGCGTTCGAGCGTGGCGTCGGCGATCGGGATCGGCTTGGACAGTTCGCCATTGTGCATGACCGCGATCGAGTCGGAGATTTCAAACAGCTCGTCGAGATCCTGGCTGATCACCAGCACCGCCGAGCCGTTGCGGGCGAGTTCGATCAGCGCCTGACGGATACGCGCGGCGGCACCGGCGTCGACGCCCCAGGTTGGCTGGTTGACCACCATCACGGCCGGGTTGCGGTCAAGCTCGCGGCCGATGATGAACTTCTGCAAGTTGCCACCCGAAAGGGCTGCGGCTTCCGGATCGGGCGCGCTCTTGCGAACGTCCATCACCTCGATGATGCGCTGCGCCGCCTTCTGGATCGCGCCCGACTTGACCATGCCGGCTGTGCCGACAAAGGCCTTGCCGTCAGTGGCGTGGCGCGACAGCAGGAGATTGTCCGACAGCCGCATGCGCGGGGCCGCACCGTGACCCAGGCGTTCTTCCGGCACGAAGGCCGCGCCCAGCAGGCGGCGCGCCGAAATGCCCATGCGCCCGGCCGACTTGCCGCGAATGCGGACGGCGTCGGCACTTTCCTGCAGCGCCTCACCCGAAATCGCCTCGAACAGCTCGCCCTGGCCGTTGCCGGCGACACCGGCAATGCCGATGACTTCGCCGCCGGCGACGCTCAGCCAGATGTTCTTGAGCGGCATCGAGAACGGCCCTGCCGGCTTGCGGCTCATGCCGCAGATGCTGAGCAGTTCCTCGCCGCGCACGGATGCCGTGGTGCGCTCGGCGTTCTTGACCTCGGTGCCGACCATCATGCGGGCCAGCGAGGATGGCGTCTCGAGCCGGGGATTGCAGTGCCCCACAACCTTGCCGTGTCGCATGATCGTGGCGCTGTCGCAGAGCCGGCGGACTTCGTCGAGGCGATGCGAGATGTAGAGGATCGATTTGCCCTCGGAGCGCAGGCGCTCCAGCGTCTCGAACAGCTTGTCGGCTTCCTGCGGCGTCAGCACCGAAGTCGGCTCGTCGAGAATGATCAGATCAGGCGTCTGCAGCAGGCAGCGGATGATCTCGATGCGCTGGCGTTCGCCCACCGAAAGATCGCCGACAAGCGAGTCCGGATCGAGCGGCAGGCCGTAGCTGTAGGAGAGTGCACGCGCCTTGGCGGCAATGGTGCCGATCGGTGTGTCGTCGGCCAGGGAAAGGGCGATATTTTCGGCCGCGGTCAGCGCCTCGAACAGCGAAAAATGCTGGAAAACCATGCCGATGCCGAGTTTCTTGGCAACGCCCGGGCTGGTGATCCTGACGGGCTGGCCGTTCCAGCTGATTTCGCCGGCATTGGGCTCCAGCGAGCCGAACAGCATCTTCACCAGCGTCGATTTGCCGGCGCCGTTTTCACCAAGCAGGGCATGGATTTCGCCCTTCGCGATGGTCAGGTCGACCTGGTCGCACGCCTTTAGAGTGCCGAATATCTTCGTCAGGCCGCGAACCTCAAGCAGGTTCCGACCATTGGCTAAAGGGGTTGTGTCCACAACGCCTCCCATGTCAGTTCTTTATTATGTTCCCGGGAGCATGGTAGGCGCGTCCTGCTCCCGGCGCAAAGCATGTCAGAAGTTGAAAGAGCTTCAAGAATTCTAGCGAAAACTCAAGGGATAAGTACGGTCGTCCCCGTCGTCTTGCGGCCTTCCAGATCGGCATGAGCCTGAGCCACGTCGCGTAGCGCATAACGCTGGTTGATCCTGATTTCGACGGCGCCGTTCAGCACCACATCGAACAATGCGTCAGCCGACTTTACCATATCTTCGCGCCGCGCATTGTAGACAAACAGCGTCGGCCGGGTGGCAAACAGCGAGCCCTTCTGCGCCAGCAGCGAGATGCTGAACGGCGGGATCGGTCCAGAGGACTGGCCGAAGCTGACGAAGGTTCCCAACGGCCTAAGGCAGTCGAGCGAACCGGGAAACGTATCGTTGCCGACGGAATCGTAGACGACGTCGCATTTCCTGCCGCCGGTGATGGCAGCCACCTCGGCGACGAAATCCTGACTGCGATAGTTGATGACGTGGTCGAAGCCATGCGCCCTGGCGAGCTCGCCCTTGTCGTCCGAGCCCACCGTGCCGATGACGGTCGCCCCGAGATGCTTGGCCCACTGCCCCAGGATCAGTCCGACGCCGCCGGCAGCGGCATGGTAGAGAACAACATCGCCGGCCTTCACCTTGAAGGTGCGCAGCAGCAGATACTCGGCGGTCATACCTTTCAGCATCATCGCCGCCGCCTGCTCATCGCTGATGCCGTCAGGCAGCTTCACCAGCTTGTCAGCGGCAATCACCCGTTGCTCGCAATAGGCGCCTGTCGGAACGGAATAGGCAACGCGGTCGCCGACGGAAACCCAGTCGACGCCCTCGCCCAGTTCCAGCACCACGCCGGCCGCCTCGCCGCCGGGTGTTACCGGCATGCCGGCCGGCGCCGGGTAGAGCCCAGTGCGGAAATAGACGTCGATGAAGTTGAGACCGATGGCCGTATGGCGGATAAGCGCCTGGCCGGGACCCGGGCGGCCGACGTCGGCGTCTTCGTAAGTCAGCGCTTCGGGGCCGCCGTGGGCATGAACGCGTATGGCTTTGGGCACGTCTTCAGTCTTTCTCTGTCTCGCTTGCCGGCTTGCCGCCGAGATTGGGGAAGAACTGCATCACGCCGCCGATGAAGAACAGGTAGAGGCCGCTGATGGCGATGCCGATCTTGACCCATTCGCTGGCATCCATGTGCTGCCACAACGCAACGCCGCCAAACGCACACCAGATCAGCGTCACCGGCAGGTTGATGTTCCTCAGCCTGACGACCCGCACCGGGTGCAGGAAATTCATCGGCACAAACGTCAGTATGCCGGCGATGACAACCACCGCGAACGACACCCATTGTCCCGGCTCGATGACGAACAGCGTGAACACCACCATGTTCCAGACGACGGGAAAACCCTTGAAGAAGTTCTCCTTCGTCTTCATGCCGGTGTCGGCATAGTAGATGGCGCTCGACACCACGATGATCGCCCCCGACAGGAACGACAGCCCCTCGCCCATGAAGCCGCTCTGGTAGAGCGCAAAGGCGGGGATCAGCACGTAGGTGACGTAGTCGATGATGTTGTCAAGCAACTCGCCCGACCATGTCGGCAGGATTTCCTTGACCTCGAGCTTGCGCGCGATCGGCCCGTCGATGCCGTCGACGAACAGGGCCAGCCCCAGCCACCAGAACATTGCCGTCCAGCGCTCTTCACTCGCCGCAACCAGCGACAGGAAGGCCAGGAACGAACCCGATGCGGTGAGAAGATGGACCGAAAAGGCCCGCGCCTGCGGCCATGTGACTTTCTTAGGCTTCACGTTTCCCGCCAATCATTTTGCAGAATTGAGCCGAATGGACGAACATGACCAAGCATATGGAGCAAATCTGTTGCAGCACGATTGCACGAATTCTCTAGTCATCGTGCCCTCCTGCTTGCCATCGATAGTCTCCCTGCCATTCCGGCACTTAATAGCAGCACCGCTTTCCAGACAAGACGAAAGCCAAGCTGAAAATGTCCCGTTGCTGCACCAGCCCTGCTTCATCCACATCGGCGTCGATGGCCGACTGCATGCCAAGCCGGCTGAAATTCTGCCGGGATGGACGATTGCGACCGAATGGGATGAATCGCCGCGTTGATCAATGGCTTAGCTCTGCAATATACCGGGATAACTGAGGTGCCTCGATAGCACCGGGACAGCATGGGCGGCCGATGAGCGTCGACACGGGAAACCGCATTCTGGTGGCAGGCACGGGCCCTGTCGGGCTGATCTCCGCCCTCGCCTTTGCCGAGGCCGGATTCGGTGTCGTTCTTGCCGGACCGCCGGCGCGTGCCGACGATGGCCGCACTACGGCGCTGATGGTGCCGGCGCTGAAATTCCTGGCCAGGCTCGGCGTGCTCGATTCGCTCGAACCTGATGCATCCCCGCTCAAGGTGATGCGCATCATCGACGGCACGGCGCGGCTCATCCGCAGCCCCATCGTCACCTTCCGCGCCAGCGAGATCGGCGAAGAGCATTTTGGGCTCAATTTCCAGAATCGCGTTTTCAATGCGATCCTCGAAAAGGCGGTAGAAGCCCATTCAGACATCGAATGGCGCCGGGCCATGGTCGACAACTGGGCCCTTGAGCCCAGCAGGGTGACTGCCACCTTGTCGGACGGCACTTCGGCCGAAGCACCTTTGGCGGTCGCCGCCGACGGCCGGAATTCGCCAGCCCGCCAGGCAGCTGGCATCTCGGCATCTGCTCAGTCGCTGCCGCAGGCCGCTTTGGTGCTGAATTTCGCCCACAGCCGCGACCATGCCTTCACCTCGACCGAGTTCCACACCGAAACCGGGCCGTTCACCCAGGTCCCGCTGCCCGGCCGCCGCTCCAGCCTCGTCTGGGTGCTCAGGCCCGAAACGGCGAAGGAATTCGCCAGCCTCGACGATGAGGCACTGTCGCAACGCGTCGAACAGCAGATGCAGTCGATGCTCGGCCGCGTCACCGTCGAGGGCGGTCGCCAGATCTACCCGCTGTCGACATCCTTGCCGCAACGTTTCGCCCAGAACCGCGTTGCCCTTGTCGGCGAAGCAGCGCATGTGTTCCCACCGATCGGTGCACAAGGTCTCAATCTCGGCATCAGGGATGTCGACCAACTCGTTGAAATCGCATCGAAACACCGCGAAGATGCCGGCGCTGCCGAAACGCTGGCAGCCTATGATTCCGCGCGGCGCCCCGACATTCTCGCCCGCACCAGCGCGGTCAACCTGCTCAACCGGTCGCTCTTGTCGGACATGCTGCCCGCCCAGCTTGCACGCAGCGCAGGCCTCAATGTGCTCGGCGGCTTCTCGCCGCTCCGCGCCTTCTTCATGCGCGAGGGCCTGCGCCCCGGCAGTGGCTTTTCATCAGTCGTCGCCGGACTGCGTTCGCCGCGCCGCACGCGCGACGCCTCCACCGACTGAGCCTTACGGGAAGAGATCCGGCGGTAAGATGCCGTGCTGGATCATGTACAGCAGGCCGGTCACCGTCAGCACCGAGGCGCAGGTGGTGACCAGCACGCTCGCCGACGCGCGCTCGACCCACACACCATATTGCTGGGCGATGACGAAGACATTGGTCGCCGTCGGCAGCGCCGCCATCAGCATGGCCGAGAACAGCCAGACCGGCGAGAAATTGCCGACCCAGCTCAAAACGACGTAGCACAGCAGCGGATGCACGATCAGCTTGAGCAGCGCGATCGGCACCATCTCGTGCGGCACCCGCTTCAGTGGCCGCAGCGCCAGCGTCACGCCCATGGCGAACAGTGCGCAGGGTGCCGCCGCGCGCGACAGATACTCGAGAAACCGCTCAACCGGCAGCGGCGGCCGAAACTCCGCATAGGCCGCCAGCACGCCGACTGCTGTCGCGATGATGAAGGGGTGGAAGGCGATCTTCTTGACCACATCGAGTGCCACGCTCATCGGCGAGCGCGGCTCGTCGCCTGCCAGAGCCATCATCATCGGCGCTATGGTGAAATGCATGATGTTTTCGAAGCAGAAGATCAGCGCCACCGGCACTGCGGCCTCTTCGCCAAAGGCGAGCAGCGCCAGGCCCGGGCCCATGTAGCCGATATTGCCATAGGCCGAGGCCAGACCTTTGATCGTCGATTCGGCGATCTCACCGCGCGCCCTGATGCAGGAAGCCGTAAACATCAGCGCGAAGATAACGAAGGTCGAGAACACCGCGCCCAGGATGTATCCCCACTCGGTCAGCCGCTCGAACGGCGTCTTGGCCAACAGCTGGAAAAACAGCGCCGGCAGCGCGACATAGACGATGAAGGTCGTCATCCAGCCGAGTGCTTCCAGCGGCTGCCTGGTGATGCGGGCAACGACGAAACCCATGAAGATCAGCCCGAAGAAGGGCAAGACCAGACCGATCACCTCAGACATCGGCACTTTCCCGCGTTGCGTGCTGGAAAAGGCGCGTTCGCCGCCTGACGGCGACGGATGCGCGATGGAACATGACTACCAGCCGGTATCGTGCTGCCGGACCGGCCGTCAAGCCGCTATGCCATTGAAATAGCTGCCTTGCTGCGCCAAATAGGAAGTTGGAAGGGCGCGATTGGCGGGGCTGGACGGCAATGTCGACCCCAAATGTGTCCTAAGCGATTGAAAGCGCGTGTGATTTGGCAAATCTCCCGCGGCGCAGGTGATCCATGAAGACGGCAAAGTTCTCGATCGGACAGGTGGTGCGCCACCGGGTCTTCCCGTTTCGGGGCGTGATCTTCGATGTCGACCCCGAATTCGCCAACACTGAAGAGTGGTACGACGCGATCCCCGCAGCCGTGCGGCCGCGGCGCGACCAGCCTTTCTACCACCTGCTGGCGGAGAATTCGGAGACCGAATACGTCGCCTATGTCTCCGAGCAGAACCTGCTGGAGGATAGCTCCGGCGAGCCGGTCCGGCATCCGCAGGTCGGCGAGTATTTCGACAAGACCGCAGACGGTCACTACGCCCCCAAGGCGCGCAGCAGCCACTAGACGCAAACACTTGATGCGCAACAAAAAAGCGGGGCTGAAGCCCCGCTTTTTTTCATTTCAGTCCGATCAGGTTGATCAGTTGGCCGTCTTGGCCTTGTCCTGCTCTTCCTTGAGCTTCTTGGCGAAGTCCTCGTTGTTCTTCGACACGAACTCCTGAAGCTTCTTCTGGCGGTCTTCCAGGTCCGACTGCTTCAGCGGCTCGCCATCAAAGGCGCCAGTGAAGCCCGACAGCGAAACCTTGATCGGGTTCGGCTGGTTCTGGAAGTTGATCGAGGTCAGCGTCAGGTCGGTGCCCTTCTTGAACGAGCCGACGAGCGCGTCGGTCAGGGCGATCTCGGCCACGCAACGGTCCGGGAAGCAGATCACATACTCCAGCTTCTGCGCCTTGGCGCCATCGACCTGCAGGCCGATTCCCGGAGGAATCAGGCGGCCGCTCGGCACGGTGACCTGGAACACCTTGCGGTTGACCTTGCCCTTGAGCTCGATCATCGAGATGCCGGTGACCAGCTGGCCATTGCTCGCGGTCAGGATGTTCTGCACGTTGCAGATGTCGACGTCAGCCTGCTTGGAGCAGGCCTTGAACCAGCCCTGCGGCACCTGCTGCTGCTGTGCAGCGGCCGGCGCAAGGCCCGACGCCAGCAGACCGGCAACGCCAGCCGCCAAGGCCGACAGGCGGAGACCGTCGAATTTCTGGCTCGTCATCTTCATGAATTCCTCTCAAACAATCCCGGAACCGGCCCAAGCCGTGTGTCGACGCTACCTGTTGGGCAAATGAGGCAACAGCATGACTTCGCCGCGCGTGTTACACTGCCGCGAGCCGTGAATCCAGCCTGTTTCCGTGCATTTCTTGTGCCTTGCACCAGCAATGGACGGGCCACATACGCGTGCGCTACGCTTCGAATCATCAAAGCTTCCCCGAATTCTTGGAGAATCGTCGTGAGACGCACTCTTTCGCTGCTGGTTGCCACCGCCGCCATTGCAATTCTGGCGCCGCGCGCCGCCCTGGCCGAGCCCGTTCATGGCCTTTCCATGCATGGCACACCCGCCCTGCCGGCCGATTTCAAGAACTTTCCCTACGCCAATCCCGATGCCCCCAAGGGCGGCAAGATCACCTATTGCGTCATCGGCAGCTTCGACAATCTCAACCCGTTCATCATCAAGAGCCTGCGCACCACCGCGCGCGGCATGATCGACACGATCTACGGCAATCTCGTCTTCGAATCGCTGATGCAGCGCAGCGCCGACGAGGCCTTCAGCATCTACGGCCTGACCGCCAAGTCGGTCGACATCGACCCCGAGCGCAAGTGGATCGAGTTCCACCTCGACCCCAATGCCAAATGGTCTGACGGCCAGCAGATCACTCCTGACGACGTCATCTTCACCTATGAGGTCTTCACCGAAAAGGGACGCCCGCCCTACAGCGACCGCATGGCCAAGATCGAGAAGATCGAAAAGACCGGCGACAACAGCGTCCGCTTCACCTTCAATGACAAGGCCGACCGCGAATTCCCACTGATCATCGCGCTGACGCCGATCGTGCCCAAGCACGCCTTTTCCAAGGATACCTTCGATCAGACCACGCTGAAGCCGCTCGTCGGCAGCGGCCCCTATACGGTTGCCGAGGTAAAGCCGGGCGAGCGCATCGTCTTCAAGCGCAATCCCGAATATTGGGCGCGCGACATCCCGTCCAAGCGCGGCTTCGACAATTACGACCAGATCACCATCGAGTATTTCCTCAACGCCGCGGCCCAGTTCGAGGCATTCAAGAAGGGCATCTGCGACACCTTCACCGAGGCCGATCCGGTCAAGCGCGAACGCGGCTTCGATTTCCCCGCGTTCAAGAACGGCGACATCGTCGCCGAGACGTTCAAGAGCGGCCTTCCGCCTGTCGTCACCGGCTTCATGTTCAACACCCGCCTGCCGAAATTCGCCAACCCTGAGGTTCGCCAGGCGCTCGGCATGCTCTACGATTTCGAGTGGGCCAACCGGAACCTGTTCGCCGGCAAATATGAGCGCACGGTCAGCTACTGGCAGGGCTCGGAGCTTTCCGCCTACGGCGTGCCGGCCAACGACAAGGAAAAGGCGCTGCTGGCGCCCTTCCCCGATGCGGTGCGCCCCGACATCATGGACGGCACCTGGCGCCCGCCGGTCACCGACGGTTCCGGCCAGGACCGCAAGGTGATGAAACAGGCATTCGAGCTGTTCAAGGCCGCCGGCTACACCTTGCAGGGCGGCAAGATGCTCGATGCCCAAGGCGCACCCTTCGCCTTCGAGATCCTGACCTCGTCCGAGGCCGAGCAGCGGCTCGCCGCCCTTTACCAGCGGACACTGGAAAAGCTCGGCATCGCGGTCACCATCCGCGCGCTCGAAGCTGACCAGATCCAGTCGCGCAAGCAGGCTTTCGAATTCGACGCGCTGATCGGCGTCACAGGCTTCACCGGCACCCTGTCGCCGGGCATCGAACAGATCGGGCGCTGGGGCTCGTCGTCGGCCCAGAAGCCCGGCTCGTTCAATCTTGCCGGTGTTTCCAGCCCCGCCGTCGACGCGATGATCGATGCCATGCTCAAGGCGCGCGAGAAGGAAGATTTCGTCGCTGCGGTGCGTGCCCTCGACCGTCTCTTGATCTCCGGCAACTACATGGTGCCGTTCCAGCACAATTCCGAGCAGTGGATCGCATTTGCGAAGAGACTAAAACATCCGGAAAAAACACCCATATTTGGCTATCAATTGCCGGTCTGGTGGAGTCAGGGCGGTTAAATCGAACTGCTTGAGCTAAGGACTTTTCCATGACTGAACAGAACCAGATCACCATCGACGTCGTCTCGGATGTCGTCTGCCCGTGGTGTTTTCTAGGCATGAAGCGCCTCGAAAACGCCCTTGCCAGCCTGCCCGACATCAAGGCCGAGGTGCATTGGCGCCCGTTCCAGCTCGACCCGACGATCCCGCCCGAGGGCAAGGAGCGCAAGGCCTACATGCTGGCGAAGTTCAGCGACGAAAACCGGCTGAAGCAGGTCCACGCCAACCTTGTTTCGCTGGGTGCCGTCGAAGGCATCGCCTTCGACTTCGACGCTATCACCGTTGCACCCAACACGCTCGACGCCCATCGCCTCATCCGCTGGGCGGCGGCATCGGGATACGGCGTGCAGGACAAGCTCGCCCGTTCGCTGTTCAGCCTCTATTTCGAACAAGGCAAGAACATCGGCGATCATGCCGTGCTGGTCGAGGCAGCGCGTGAAGCAGCTATGGATACAGCGGTCGTCGAATCGCTGCTCGCCACCGATGCCGACCGCGACGACGTCACCAACGAGATCGTCACCGCATCGCGCATGGGCATAACAGGTGTGCCGTGCTTCCTGCTCGACGGCAAATACGCCGTCATGGGCGCCCAGGATTCAGCAACCCTCGCCGACGCCATCCGCCAGGTCGCAGCCGAAAAGGCAGCCGGCGAACCGACGTTGAACTGAGCCTGACGGGGCGGTTGCGGCCCGAACGGTTGTGCACGACGTCCAAAGCCCCTTTCGTTTCGGCGATGGGGGCTTTTTCGTTATGGCGATAGGCCAGTGCCCGTATTGGGCGGCCCGCAGCGGATCCTATTGCTTTCATGAGCACCGGTGCCCGTTCAGAGCCGGCATTGGACCGTAACCGCCTTCACCGGCATCACGGCATGGATCCCCGGGTCTCCGCAGTTCGCTTCGCTCCTGCTCCGCCCGAGGATGACGAAACCGTGGAGGCTCGGGGCTAGTCTCCAAGGTTGGCGCTTGGCTGCACTAGATTTTTCTGCCAGTCACCGGCATCGACGATTAGCTGCGCATCCCCATGCCTTCGTCATCCTCGGGCGGAGCAGGAGCGAAGCGAACTGCGGAGCCCCGGGGATCCATGCCGTCCACCTCAACGAGGAGCGGTCATGCTCTGTGATGGAGCAGAGGGCCTTGCCGTGCTCGCAACGACGCAGAAGAACCACCTCAGCCGCCCGCCCAAGCCACCCTTGGCGTGAAGCAGCAATTGGGCTACGCAAACAACGTCGATTCCTCGAGTTAATTTCGGCAATGCAAGACATTGTATCCAGGCCCTACACTTCCGACGATCTTGCCGCCTGTCTTGCGATATTCGACAGCAACGTGCCGACGTACTTTGCCCCAGAAGAGCGCGCAGACTTTTGCCGGTTTCTGGAAAGCATCGCCTCAGAGGGCTGGCCCTATCTTGTGCTCACAACCAAGGGTTCGATCATTGGCTGTGGCGGGCTGGCTGTCGAGCCAGAACGGAAGCGCGCCAGTCTGGCATGGGGAATGGTCGACAAGGCGTCTCACGGACAGGGACTTGGAACCAATCTCACACTAGCCAGATTGGAACTGGCCCGTGCGATGCCTGATATCGCCGAACTGACGCTGGACACGAGCCAGCACACCCATGGCTTCTACGAAAAATTCGGGTTCACCGTCTCGAAAGTCACACCCGATGGCATCGCTCCGGGGCTGGATCGCTGGGACATGACGCTGCGGCTAACGAAAGCCTGATCGGTCAAGCCGGGCGCTTAGCCGGCTCCGATCGGGATTCCCCGCCACCAAGTGCGATGCCTCGACGCGGCCCCGGCACCTAACGATGCCGGTCACCAACCCGAGCAAACTCCCCTCAAGCCGCCTGTTCGGCGAGCTTGGCCAGTTGCGTCATGATGACGGCCGAGCCGGCAAGGCGCTTTTCCGGGTTCGGCCAGTCGCGGGCAAACACCACCGAATGGTCCGGCCTGATCTTGGCCAGCGAACCCTGCTCGGCAATGTAGCGCACCAGGCCTGCCGGATTGGCGAATTCCTTCTTGCGGAACTGCACCACCACGCCCTTCGGCCCGGCATCCAGCTTCTCGACATTGGCCTTGCGGCACAAAGCCTTGATGAAGACGATCTTGAGCAGGTGCTTGACCTCTTCCGGCAACGGGCCGAAGCGGTCGATGAGCTCGGCGCCGAAACCGTCGATCTCCTCGGTATTCTCGAGGTCGCCGAGACGGCGGTAGAGTGCCAGCCTCAGCTGCAGGTCCGGCACATAGCTTTCCGGGATCATGACCGCCGTGCCGACCGCGATCAGCGGCGACCAGCCGGTGTCGATGGCTTCGCCGCTGCCGCGCAGCTCGGCCACCGCCTCTTCCAGCATCTGCTGGTAGAGCTCAAAGCCGACTTCCTTGATGTGGCCCGACTGCTCCTCGCCCAAAAGGTTGCCGGCGCCGCGGATGTCGAGATCGTGGCTGGCGAGCTGGAAGCCGGCGCCCAGCGTGTCGAGCGACTGCAACACCTTGAGCCGGCGGTCGGCGGTCGTCGTCAGCGTCCGGTGGGCCGGCAGCGTGAATAGCGCATAGGCGCGCACCTTGGAACGGCCAACGCGCCCACGCAGCTGGTAGAGCTGGGCCAGGCCGAACATGTCGGCGCGGTGCACGATCAGCGTGTTGGCGGTCGGGATGTCGAGACCCGATTCGACGATCGTCGTCGACAGCAGCACGTCGTACTGGCCGTCATAGAAGGCGTTCATGATGTCGTCGAGCTCGCCGGGCGGCATCTGCCCATGCGCCACCGCCACCTTCAGCTCCGGCACCGATTCCTGCAGGAACTGGTGGATTTCGGCGAGATCGGCGATGCGCGGCACGACATAGAAGCTGTGGCCGCCGCGATAGCGTTCGCGCAGCAGCGTCTCGCGGATGACCAGCGGGTCGAACGGCGAAATGAAGCTGCGCACCGCCATGCGGTCGACCGGCGGTGTGGCGATCAGCGACAGCTCGCGCACGCCCGTCAGCGCCAGCTGCAGCGTACGCGGGATCGGCGTCGCCGACAGCGTCAGCACGTGCACGTCGCTCTTCAGCTCCTTGAGCCGTTCCTTGTGCTTGACGCCAAAATGCTGCTCCTCGTCGATGATCAGCAGGCCGAGGTTCTTGAACTGGATCGACGAGCCCAGCAACGCATGCGTGCCGACGACGATGTCGACGGTGCCGTCGGCGATGCCTTGTTTGGTCTCGGCCAGCTCCTTGGTGCCGACAAGCCTGGAGGCCTGCCGCACCTTGACCGGCAGGCCGGCGAAACGCTGCGTGAACGTCTTGAAATGCTGGCGCGACAACAGCGTCGTCGGCACCACCACCGCGACCTGAAAACCTTCCATGGCGGCGATGAAGGCCGCGCGGAGGGCTACCTCGGTTTTTCCAAAGCCGACGTCACCGCAGATCAGGCGGTCCATCGGTTTGCCGGCGCCAAGGTCCTCCATCACCGAATCGATGGCGCTCTGCTGGTCGTCGGTCTCCTCGTAGGGGAAGCGTGCCGCGAACTCGCCATAGACACCGTCAGGCGGGTTCATCGCCGGTGCTTCGCGCATGTGCCGTTCGGCGGCCAGCTTGATCAGCTGCCCGGCCATTTCGAGCAGGCGCCGCTTGAGCTTTGCCTTGCGCGACTGCCAGGCGCCTCCGCCGAGCTTGTCGAGTTGCGCCTCGGCCGAGTCAGAGCCGTAGCGCGACAGAAGCTCGATGTTTTCGACCGGCAGGAACAGGCGGCCGTCGGAAGCATAGTGGATTTCGAGGCAGTCATGCGGCGCACCCGCCGCCTCGATGGTCTTGAGGCCGACAAAGCGGCCGATGCCATGGTCGGCATGGACGACGATGTCGCCCGACGACAGCGACGAGGCCTCGGCGATGAAGTCTGCGGCACGCTTGCGCTTCTTCGAGCGCCGGATCAGCCGGTCGCCGAGAATGTCCTGCTCGGCAACGACGACGAGGTCGCCTGACTCGAAGCCGGCCTCGATCGGCAGCACCGCGAGTCCCGCTTCGCCCGGCTTCAGCGCTTCGACCTCGGCGAGATTCGCCACGCGCTTAAGATTGCCGAGTTCGTGCTCGTCGAGGATCTGCGTCAGCCGGTCCAGCGAGCCTTCGGTCCAGCCGGCGACGACGACGCGGCGCTTGGCGGCGCGCTGGTCGGCGATGTGCCTGGCCACCACGTCAAAGACATTGGCATTGGGGTCGGCGCGCTCCTCGGCGAAGCTGCGGCCGGCATGCGAACCGGCGTGCAGCACCTTGCGTCCGCTCGAAAACGGCGTGTCGAAGGGCGTCAGTTCCGCGTTGACCTGGTCGGCCAGCGCCGTGAACACCTCTTCGGGCGACAGATACATCTGATCAGGCGCCACAGGCTTGTAGGGCACAGCGTCCTTGAGGCCCTTGCCCTCGCCCTGCTTGCGGCGGGAGTCGTAGTGATCAAGGATCAGCGCATGGCGCTCGCCCAGCGCCTCGCGCGCCAGATGGTCGAACACCACGGGCGCGTCAGGCAGATAGTCGAAGATCGTTTCAAGATGCGAATAGTAGAACGGCAGCCAGTGCTCCATGCCGGCAAAGCGCCGGCCCTCGCTGACCGCAGCGTAAAGCGCATCGTCGCGTGACGGCGCGCCAAAGGCCTCGATGTAGCTGCGGCGGAACTTGCTGATCGACTCGGGCGTCAGCGCGACCTCGCTCATCGCCTGCAGCACCACCTGATTGCGGCTGCCTGTCGTGCGCTGGCTGGCGACGTCGAAGGCACGGATGGTCTCCAGCGTGTCGCCGAAGAAGTCGAGCCGCAGCGCGTCAGCTGCACCCGGCGCATAGAGGTCGAGGATGCCGCCGCGCACGGCAAACTCGCCGACGCCTCGCACCGTTGGCACCCGTTCGAATCCGGCGCGCTCCAGCCGCGCCACCAGCCCGTTCATCTCGACCTGGTTGCCCGGCTTGGCACGCAATTCCTGCGCTTCGATGGCCGCAGACGGAGGCACGCGCTGCAAAAGCGCATTCGCCGTGGTCAGCACGATCGCCCGGTGCGGTTCTTTCCTCAATGCGATCATCGCCGCCAGCGCATCGAGCCGGCGCGCCGCCGTGTCCGAACCCGGCGAAACGCGGTCGTAAGGCAGGCAGTCCCAGGCCGGCAGTTCCAGCACCGGCAGGTCGGGCGCAACGAAGGCCAGCGCTTCGACGATCTGCGGCAGCCGCTGGCCGTCGCGCGCGACAAACAGCAGCGGCCTGTCGGGTGCTGTCTCGGCCGCCGCAATGGCGAGCGCGAAGGCCTCATAGCCGTCGGCGACGCCGTCGACGATGAACTGTCCGGCGCGACCCTTGGGCAGGCCGATTGCTTTGGTCAGGCTCATGATTTCACTCAGGCTGTGAATGCGCCGCGCGACGCCACGATCTGGCGGTAGACGTCATGGTCGACTTCAGCCGGCACAGGATGCTCGCCGATGATCCACGACAGCAGTTCCTTGTCGGTAATGTCGAGCAACACCTCGTAGAGGTCGAGCTCGCTATCGCTCAGCCTGTCGATGTTGGCATCGGCGAAACTGCCGAGGATCAGGTCCATCTCGCGCATGCCGCGATGCCAGGAGCGGAACAGCAGCTTGCGCCTGCGCGTATCAAGCCCTTCGCTCGAGCGTGTCGATCCGGTCATGTCAGCAATCCTCTGATGTCGAGGCGCATATAGCGTGGATAGCCGGCCATGTCAGCCTTTGCCCGGGCTGCCGCAACGCATAAGCTGACACGATGCGTCCATCCCTGCTCGATCCCTTGTTCTCGCCCATCACCTCGCTTGCCGGCATCGGACCGAAGGTCGCCGTGCTGATAGAGAAGGTCGTGCCTGCTGATCTGGGTGACCGGTCCGCCCGCGTCGGCGACCTCGCATTCGTTTTGCCCAACAGCGTCATCGACCGGCGCAACCGTCCCGGCATCGCGCTCGCCGCCGAGGGCGCCATTGTCACGCTGGAGGTCCGCATCGACCGCCATCACCCGGCTCCGCGCGGCAATCGCGCGGCGCCCTACCGCGTCTTTGCCCATGACGACACCGGCGAGATTGCGCTTACCTTCTTCCATGCGCATGCCGCCTATCTCGAAAAGGCGATGCCCGAGGGCGAGAAGGTCATCGTTTCCGGCCGCATGGAGTGGTTCAACGGCCGGCCCTCGATGGTCCATCCCGACCACATCGCCCTTGCCAGCGAGGCCGACAAGCTGCCGCTGGTCGAGCCTGTCTATCCGCTGACGGCAGGCCTGTCCGCCAAGGTGCTGCGTCGCGCCATCGGCCAGTCGCTAGAACGCGTACCATCCTTGCCCGAATGGCTCGACGCCGACGTCATGCGCCGGCAGAGCTTTCCCGGCTTCGCGGCGTCACTGCAGCGCGTCCACAACCCAGTCGATCCGATCGACGCCTCGCCCGAAAACGCGGCCTGGCGCCGCCTCGCCTATGACGAGTTGCTTGCCGGCCAGGTGTCGCTGGCGCTCGTCCGCGCCCGCGTGCGCAAGCTGCATGGCCGACCGCTGACCGGCGACGGCCGCCTCGTCAACGCGCTGCGCGCGGCGCTGCCTTATCAACTGACCGGCTCGCAGCAGTCAGCGCTCGAAGAGATCGACGCCGACCTCGCCAAACCCGAGCGCATGCTGCGCCTGCTCCAGGGCGACGTCGGCTCGGGCAAGACGGTGGTGGCGCTCCTGGCCATGGCCCGCGCGGTCGAGGCCGGCGGCCAGGCGGCACTGATGGCGCCGACCGAAATCCTCGCCCGCCAGCATCTCGCAACAATCGCCCCCTTGGCCGAACGCGTCGGCATGCGCGTCGCGATCCTGACCGGCCGCGAAAAGGGCCGCGACCGCGCCCAGACCCTGGCCGGGCTCGAAGGCGGCGAGATCGACATCGTCATTGGCACACACGCTCTGTTCCAGGAAACGGTTACCTTCCGCGACATGGCGCTTGCCGTCATCGACGAGCAGCACCGCTTCGGCGTGCACCAGCGCCTCGCCATGAACGCCAAGGGCCAGGCGCCCGACATGTTGGTGATGACAGCGACGCCGATCCCGCGCACGCTGGTGCTCACAGCCTTCGGCGACATGGACGTGTCGCGCCTGACCGAAAAGCCCGCCGGCCGGCAGCCAATCCGCACCGTCACCATGCCGCTCGAACGCATCGACGAGCTCGTCGGCCGCATGCGCGACGCCGTCGCCGAAGGCCAGAAGGTCTACTGGATTTGCCCGCTCGTCGAGGAATCAGAAGAGATCAAGCTGATGTCGGCCGAGGACCGCTTCGCCTCGCTTCAACCGGTATTCGGCAGCAGGATCGGACTCGTCCACGGCCGCATGAAGGGCGCCGAGAAGGACGAGGCGATGCGCGCCTTCAAGGAGGGCGAAACGCGTGTGCTGATCGCCACCACCGTCATCGAGGTCGGCGTCGACGTGCCCGACGCCACCATCATCGTCATCGAGCACGCAGAGCGCTTCGGCCTCGCCCAGTTGCACCAGCTGCGCGGGCGCGTCGGTCGCGGTTCCAAGCCGTCGTCCTGCGTCCTGCTCTACAAGGATCCGCTCGGCGAAACCGCCAAGCGCCGCCTGTCGGTCATGCGCGACACCGAGGACGGCTTCCTCATCGCCGAGGAAGACCTCAAGCTGCGCGGCGAAGGCGAATTGCTGGGCACGCGCCAATCCGGCACACCGGGCTTCCAGATCGCCCGCATCGAGGCGCATGCCGACTTGCTGGAGATCGCCCGCGATGACGCGCGTCTGATCCTTGCGCGCGATCCCGAACTGGTGTCGCCGCGCGGCGAGGCGCTACGCCTGCTGCTTTACGTGTTCGGCAGGGACGAGGCCGTGCGCTTGCTGAGAGCCGGCTGAGGCAGGCTACCGGCAGGCGGATTGCCGATCGGGCCTTCGATCGCCTTGCCCTTCGCGCCCGCGCTCGGCAGTTCGGGCACCACAAGGCCAGCCGAGACGATCAGCTTGGCGCCGTCCTCGATGCTCATGTCGAGCAGCACGACCTCGGAGCGATGCACATACATCAGGAATCCGGTGGTCGGATTGGGCGTGCACGGCATGAACACCCCAATCAGCGGGTCGCCTTCCTTGTCGAGCTTGTCGTTGATCTCGGTCCGCTTTTCGTTGCCGACGAACACGATCGACCACACGCCCTTGCGCGGATATTCGACCATGCCGACAGTCCGGAACATGTCGCTCTTGTTCGATAGCGCCGTCTCGAACAGCTGCTTCAGCGTCTTGTACAGGCCGCGCACCAGCGGCGTCCTGTTCAACAGCCGCTCGCCAAACCCGACGATGGCGCGGCCGATGAAATTGGCGGTTAGAAAGCCGATCAGCGTGATCATCACCAGCGCCACGATCAGCCCGAATCCAGGCACCCGGATCGAAAGATAGTTGTCCGGATTGTAGGTCGCGGGAATGTAGGGTTTCACCCACGAATCGGCCCAGCCGATGAACGACCACACGATGTAGATGGTCAGCACCAGCGGCGCGCAAACGACAAAGCCGGTGAGGAAATAGTTCCTCAGCCGTGCAATCGCTGAAGGTCTGTGGCCGTCCGACATCATTCACCGCCGCATGTTTGCAGCGCAACATTAGTCAAGCGCGCGGCGCTTTGGAACACCGATCTTGGTAGGGGGGTGGAAGCCCTACTCCACCGTCACCGACTTTGCCAGGTTGCGTGGCTGGTCGACGTCGGTGCCCATGAACACGGCGGTGAAATAGGCCAGCATCTGGATCGGCAGCGCGTAGATGATCGGCGCGATGAACTCGGGAACGTCAGGCAGCACGATGGTCTCGAGCGTCTTCACCGTCGCCTGCGCAGCACCCTTCTGGTCGGTGATCAGGATGATCTTGCCGCCGCGCGCCGCCACTTCCTGCATGTTCGACACTGTCTTTTCGAAGATACGGTCATGCGGGGCGATGACGATGACAGGCATGTTCTCGTCGATAAGCGCGATCGGTCCGTGCTTCAGCTCGCCGGCGGCATAACCCTCGGCATGAATGTAGGAGATTTCCTTGAGCTTGAGCGCGCCTTCCATGGCGAGCGGGAAATTGGTGTCACGGCCGAGATAGAGCACGTGTTTGTACGAAGCGAGCTCACGCGAAACTTTCTCGATCTGCTTGTCGAGCTTAAGCACCTGGGCTGCGTAGCGCGGCGTTTCCGACAGGCTGCGCACCAGCGCCTTTTCTTCATCCGCCGTGATCGTGCCGCGCTGCGAGGCGGCCCGGATGGTCAGCGCCGCCAGCACCGAAAGCTGGCAGGTGAAGGCCTTGGTCGAGGCAACGCCGATTTCGGGCCCGGCAAGGGTCGGCATCACGACGTCGGATTCGCGCGCCATGGTCGATTCGCGCACGTTGACGATGGCGCCGATCGGCACGCCCTCCTTGCGGCAATAACGCAGCGACGCCAGCGTGTCGGCGGTTTCGCCCGACTGCGAGACGAAGAACGCGGCGCTCTTCTTCGAGATCGGCATCTCGCGGTAGCGGAACTCCGAGGCGACATCGATGTCAACCGGCAGCCGTGCATGGCGCTCGAACCAGTATTTGCCGACCAGCCCGGCAAGATAGGCCGTGCCGCAGGCCGAAACCGCCAAGCGGTCGATGTCGGCGAAATTAAATGGCAAGTCGAGCGGCTTCGAGGTGCCTTGCGTGAAGTCGAGATAATGCGCCAGCGTGTGCGAGATCACCTCCGGCTGCTCATGGATTTCCTTTTCCATGAAGTGGCGGTGATTGCCCTTGTCGACGAGATAGCTGGTGCCCACCGACTGACGCCGCTGGCGCTCCACCGGCGTGCGGTCCATCGTGTAGATCTGGAATTCGTTGCGGCGCACCACCGCCCAGTCGCCGTCTTCGAGATAGGTGACCGAATTGGTGAAGGGCGCCAGCGCTATCGCGTCCGAGCCAAGGAACATCTCGCCATCGCCATGGCCGACAGCCAGCGGCGGGCCGTTGCGCGCGCCGACGATCAGGTCTTCGTCACCCTTGAACATGATGGCGAGCGCGAAGGCGCCGTTGAGCCGCTTCAGCGCCGCATGCGCCGCGTCGACCGGCTGGGTGCCGCGGGCCAGTTCGCGCGCGATCAGATGCGCCACGACTTCGGTGTCGGTCTGCGACGTGAACTCGTAGCCGTCGGCCATAAGCTCTTGGCGCAGCTCGGCAAAATTCTCGATGATGCCGTTGTGGACGATCGCCACGCCGTTGGAAAAATGCGGATGCGCATTGGTTTCGTTGGGCACACCATGGGTTGCCCAGCGCGTGTGGCCGATGCCGATATTGCCGTCCAGCGGTTCGGCCTTGAGCCGGCGCTCGAGATTGACCAGCTTGCCCTCGGCGCGGCGGCGCGCCAATTCGCCGTTCTCGATGGTGGCGACACCGGCGGAATCATAACCGCGATATTCAAGCCGCTTCAGCGCATCCACGATCAGCGGCGCAACCGGCGCCTGGCCGACGATTCCAACGATTCCGCACATGATTTTGCCCCGTCCAATCCCTCAAAACCCTGTCGGCCTTTTAGGCAGCGCAGCAGCCAAGCGGAAGTCACATTCCGTTTCGCAACGTATCAGCCGCCCGGCCGGGCAAGACGGATCATCCATGGCACGGCAGGATTGAAATGCCGTTACTTTGCACCCGCCTTTTTCGCCGCGGCCGCAGAGGCGAAGCGTTCGCGCAATTCCTTGCCCTTGCCCGGCAGGGTCTTCTGCCTGGCACGGCCAAAGGCCAGCGCATCCCCGGGCACCTCCTCCGTAATGACGCTGCCCGAGGCGACATAGGCGCCGGGCCCGATGACGATCGGCGCCACCAGCGACGAATTCGAACCGATGAAGGCACCCTCGCCGATGTCGGTGAAGAATTTTGAGTAGCCGTCATAGTTGCAGGTGATGGTGCCCGCACCGATATTGGCGCCGGCGCCAACGCGCGCATCGCCGATATAGGTCAGGTGGTTGACCTTGGCGCCCTTCTCGACCGTCGCCTTCTTGACCTCGCAGAAATTGCCGACCTTGGCTTTCTCATGCAGCTCGGCACCCGGGCGCAGCCGCGCGTACGGCCCGACCTCGGCACGCGGCCCGACATCGGCGCCTTCGAGATGGCTGAACGCACGGATGACCGCGCCATCGGCAACCTTCACGCCGGGGCCGAACCAGACATTCGGCTCGACAAGCACGTCCGCACCGATCTCCGTATCATGCGAAAAATAGACAGTTTCGGGCGCAATCAGCGTCGCGCCGCCAAGCATAGACTGGCGGCGGCGGCGCTTCTGCCAGATCGCCTCGGCTTCAGCGAGTTCGGCCCGGTTGTTGATGCCGAGCACGCTTTCGAAACTCGCTTCGGTGGCAACGACCGTCAGGCCGGCTTTGTCGGCAATCTCGACGATGTCGGTGAGGTAGAATTCGCCCTTGGCATTGGCATTGCCGACCTTGTCGAGCAGCTTCAGCGCATCCTTGCCCGCAATCGCCATCAGCCCGGCATTGCAGAACCCGATCTTGCGCTCCTCGTCGGTGCAATCCTTGTCCTCGCGAATGGCGACCAGGCGCCCATCCTTCTCCAGCAGGCGGCCATAACCCGCCGGGTTCGGCGGCCGGAAACCGATGACGACGACGGCAGCACCTTCGGCAAGCTTCTGCCGCGCCAGGGCAAGCGAATCGGCCTCGACCAGCGGCGTGTCGCCGAACATCACAAGTATGTCGTCATGGCCTTTTGCAATCGCCTCCCGCGCCGCCAGCACCGCATGCGCGGTGCCCAAGCGTTCGGCCTGGATGAACACATCGGCCTTCGGCGCGAAGGTTTCGGCGGCCTTTCGCACCTTATCGCCGCCATGTCCGACGACCAGTGCCACGGCATCGGCACCGGCGCTCTCGGCAGCTCGGGCGACATGCGCAACCATTGGCAGGTTGGCGATCTGGTGCAGCACTTTGGGTGTCGCACTCTTCATCCGTGTACCCTCGCCGGCGGCAAGGATGATCGACAGGCAGGTTCTCGAGGTCATGGCGTCGTCCGGATTGGAAGAAGGCGGCTGGATTCGGCCACCTTTCTAGCATTGCTGGCAATTGCCTCCAATGCACACCGATTTCGACGGTTTGAAGGATCAGCCGAGCTGGCCGAGCACCGGGAATCGCTCAAGCAGCCAGTAGGATGCCGTCTGCACGCCGCCGGTCAGGAACAGCACGCCGGCGACCACCAGCAGAGCGCCGATGGCCTTTTCGACCTTGCCCAGATGGACACGGAACTTCTGCAGGAAGCGCATGAAGGCGCCGGAAAACAGCGCCGCGATCAGGAACGGAATGCCAAGGCCGAGCGAATAAACAGCCAGTAGTGCTGCGCCCTCGCCCACAGTCTCGCGTCCGCCGGCCAGCGTCAGGATCGGTCCCAGCACCGGCCCGATGCACGGCGTCCAGCCGAAAGCGAAGGCGAGGCCCATCAGATAGGCGGCGAGATTGCTCGCCGGCTTGCCTTGCGACTGGAACCGCGCCTCACGCGAAAACAGCGGAATGCGCAGGATCCCAAGGAAGTTGAGGCCCATCAGGATGATCAGCACGCCGGCTGCCATCGCCAAGGGCTCCTGCCAGGTGCGCAGCAGCTGGCCGATGGTCGATGCGCCGGCCCCTAGCGCCACGAAGACGGTGGAAAAGCCGAGCACGAAGCAGGCTGACGCGGTCAAGAGCGCGCCGCGGGCGCGGGAAACCGTCGCCGTCCCGCCTTCGGCCCTGAAATCGTCGACCGAAACGCCGGCCATGTAGCAGAGATAGGGTGGCACCAGCGGCAGCACGCAAGGCGACAGGAATGACAGGGCGCCTGCCCCCAAGGCGCTGAGATAACCGACGTCCAATGCCATTCAATGCCGCTCCACACTATGCAGGGCCGCTATAGCGGCAGCGGCAATCAGGTACCAATCACCATTTTGTGGCAGACGGGCCAGTTGCTTCCGGCCCGACGCGAATTTCTTCGGCGTTCCTGCGCCGGGTATTGCCTATATGCCACTCTATTCGGGGCCCGGTCGACGCCTAATCTGCCCGTGAAGTGATCAGGCTTACACGTGGCCAGCCTTATTCGTGGATCGTGTACTCGCCGAGTTCGCAGAGGTTCTGCTTGTCCTCGGTCGTGTCGAGGTCGGAGCCTTCCTCGAATTCGAAGCGCATGTCGTATTCGCAGACGCTGCGGCCGTCGGCGATGGTGATCTCCATGCTTTCACCCGCGCCCAGCGTGTCGCGGCCGAAGATGTCGTCTTCCCACTTGTCGACTCCGACCGGCGAGGCATAAAAATTCGTCAGCACCGACGACGTTCCATTCTTCAGGGTAAAGACAAGGTCTTCTGCCTGGGCAACGGCGGGAAGAACGGAAGCTGCGACAACGGAAGCAACGGCGAGTTTCAAAAGGATGCGCATCTATCAAATGTCCAAAACGATAAGCCCGATATTGGGCTCCCGATGTCTAGCAGCGCGGCCTGACGCCAGCAATATCACCAACAGGTAATATTACGCGTTTGAAGCGCTCCCAGAAAACGCGGAGCGAGTTGAACTGCGGCGTCAAGGCACCGTTGCCGACCGCTATTCGACAGCCTGTTTGCAACAGCGTTTTTCCGGTTGACCCGCCGAGGCACTCTCCCTATGTTCCGCCGGAATTTCGAGGCCGCCGCGCGGCCTTCGGGAGCGCGTAGCTCAGCCGGTAGAGCAACTGACTTTTAATCAGTAGGTCCAGGGTTCGAATCCCTGCGCGCTCACCACAAAAACCAAATAAAACCAGATGCTTACATCGCCGTCGCCACTGACCTGAATCGAGGAAGCAGGCCGATGGGTGCAGTATGGGTAACATATTTGAAGGCCCGGCTGCAGGTGCAACCGGGCCTCTCAAATGTCTCAGCCCAATATGAGCAAGTGACTCGCGTAGCCGGCGCCAACGGTCACCCAAAACAGCAGATCAAGGTAGCTCATGCCGCCTACCCCTGATCATCGCGCACCGCGTCCAGCAAATCATGCTGTTGCCCCGCCAAGCCAATGGCGAGCACCATGCAACTTGCTAGACCGCTGGCGACCTGCTGTGTCGTCATGCCGCTGACCTCATTGATGGTCGACGAAGCATGCGCACATACGGCCAATAGCCCCAACAGATGCAGGGAACGGTCGATGTCCTCAGATGTCACCGCCGCCTTCATCAGTGGATGACCTTGACGTCGTTGGAAGCCACGAAGGTGCGCATGATCGTTCCGTCGGGCATCCGGTGCGCACGCTCGGCATAGGTGAGCTTTTGAGCCTGCCGCCGCATTTCGGCCGCGCGTTTGGCCAACATCTCGCCATCTGTGACCACCGGCCCCGGAACATAGTCCGCCGGCGCCACTTCACAATGCCACACGGCCAGCACGTCCTTGCGCTGATAGGTAATGCGTGTTGGCGGGTTGAGCATTTCGACCACGTAAGCGTCTTCTGTCTGGGAGACGAGGCGTTTGACTTTCATGACATGGTCGCCGCTCGACACATTCGCCGGATCACGGAAAACCACGACGAACCCGCCTGGCTTCAAGGACTGTTGTCTATCGACGAAAAGACGTGAGCCATCTGCAATGAGGGGTTCACAGCAACTGCCGGCGCCTACCATTGAGAAGCGGTCTGGAAAGAACTCAGGCAGCACTGCTGGGTTGCGGACGTCGGAGCGTGCGCCGCGCTCGGAGAGCGTTTCCGAACTCATCCAATATAGTCCATCCTCATCCCCGACACCGCTTTCAGCAGGATCAGCCTCCAACTCATTGTCGCCAAGCTGGCAAGCCTCAGTGTCGTTATCGTCCTCGCCAGCGCGCCAACCTGTTCCTATGCCGACAAAGCCGAGGCTGGCCTCGTACTCATCCCTGGCCTGCAGGACCGCCTGCGAGCCATCACCCCAGCCTAGCGAATACTCGTCGTCTTGGTCCGGTTCGCGCTCGTCATCGTCTTCACGATCATCCCCAGATGCGTCACCTTTGGCCCATTGCTCCTGATTATGGCTCCGGTCATGGTAAACAGCGCCGCTCCGGGGCTGCTGAACGCCACAAGCAATGAACTCCCGCGACGAAGGATGGCTTTCGGCTGCGGCCAGGCACGGCTCATTCTCGCCATCGGCGACGACTGCAATCCCTGTCGACCATCCGTTTTGCGCCCCGTCCTTGGATCGTCCATGACCAAGGGGCCGCGGATGGTTTTCAGTCGCCCCGAGCGTTGGCTCGGCATCTGCCCAGTCGGCTTCACGGTCGCTGTCCTGGGACATGTCACCGCATGCCGGCTGAGCAGCATTCGGCCAGCCAAGCCAAGGTTCGTCGTCGGAGTTGTCTTCAAGGTCGGGGTCAGGCTCCATGGTGTCGAGCATATCTATCAAGCACTCGATGGTGGCCGATATGGAAAGCCGGTGGCCTTCCTTGCAGGTGACAAAGACGAACCCGCCGTCGACTTGGAGCTTCGGCATAAAATCGGGGGCGTCATGCCCCCCATTTGTGTGAAGGGTCATTTTTCAGTACTCGCGGTTTTAGACCGACCGTCACAGTCGGTGGAGGGACCTTCCCGTCACAGAAAGGCCTTCCGCGCTGGTGGCGGACCAGCAGCCGGGGGGTGACACCTGCCGCGAGACAGGTCGAACGATTTTAAGGGTCACCCCTCTGGACATAGCGTTCGCCCCCGGCCATATTCAGCCGAGTTGGAACGCCCGCCAAGGCGTATCCGGTGGCACATTACGGCCCGCCAAGGCCATGTGCGCCTCAGCAGCACCTACGACGCCAATCGTGGTTCCTGCTTATCGCGGTCAGGTTGTCACACCCGCGCCTACCTTCATCTGATTTGCTTAAGATTGCAAGAACGCCCTCCGGGGCGCCTCTTTGCGCATGGAAATTTAGCTCCCGCCACCTTTCGGCGCGCGGGGCCGTTTCGTGCTCCATTAATCGACCTGTCCGATTAATTTGACAAACACAATGCGTTGGAGCGGCTTTTGAAAAAATGATCTCCTCGATTTAATATCTGGAGAAAAAAATTGTCCGTCGACCTTGCCGATAACCGCTTGTCGCTTCCACAGGCGCCCATGAAAAAGGGCGACGAAACGCACAACGTGATCCGGCCTGGTATTGTGCTAGCCTGCACAATCGCAGGCGCTGGGTTCTCCCTAAAGCAGCTACCTGGCATGGCGTTGCTCAGCCCGCTGATACTGGCTGTGCTAGTTGGAATCGTATTCTCTAATACGGTCGGCGTGATGGCCAATGCCAAGGCGGGCATTGCCTTTTCACAGAAGACGTTGCTGCGTGCCGCTATCGTTGCGCTCGGCTTCCAACTCACGGCAACGCAGATTGTCTCGATTGGCGTGCAGGGAATTGTTGTCACAGTAATTGCTCTCGTCACAACTTTCGGGTTCACCATCCTGTTGGGCCGCTGGATGGGGGTCGATCAAAAGCTAACTGAACTGATTGCCGCAGGAACGTCTATCTGCGGCGCATCTGCAATCGTTGCCACCAATGCCGTGACGAATGCTCGAAGCGAGCAGGTCGCCTATGCAATCGCTTGCATCACTTTGTTCGGCACTGTCGCCATGCTATGCTACCCCCTGCTGATGGGTAGCTTCGGCCTTGATCAGCATGCTTTCGGGCTGTGGGCCGGCGCTTCCATTCATGAGGTAGCGCAAGTGGTTGGCGCAAGCTTCCAGGGCGGTCCCCAAGCGGGCGAGATCGGCACCGTCGTCAAGCTCGCACGTATCGCCATGCTCGCGCCCATGGTCATCGCTCTTGGCGCTATTGCCATGCACCGCAAGGGTACAGCGGAGGCCAAGCGCCCGCCGCTCCCTTGGTTCGTTTTCGCCTTCGTCGGGGTTGTTGGTCTGAACAGCCTGGTAACGATACCCGCTGAGGCGACGGTACTGTTGAAATCGGTCACCACATGCCTTCTGTCGGTCGGCTTGGCCGCGATGGGGCTGGGCACGAACGTTGCCGAAATCCGCAGGCATGGTTGGCGCCCGTTGGTTCTGGCGCTGTCGGCTTCCCTGTTCATCGCAGGACTCAGCCTCGCGTTGATCAAGATCGAGTACTAAGGGACACATTGGCGCAGGGTAAGTGGTGGAGGTATCAGGTCGTGGCGCTGGTTAATCTGAACGCAGATATGGGAGAATCGTTCGGTCGGTATAGGCTGGGCAACGACGAAGCGCTGATCAAGCATGTTCTTTCGGCCAATATTGCCTGCGGGTATCATGCTGCTGATCCAGGTACTATCCACGCCACTGTAAAGCTCGCAAAGGACCATGGGGTCGAAATAGGTGCGCATGTCGCTTATCCCGACCTGGCTGGTTTCGGCCGTCGCAAGATGGGGTTGAGCGAGCAGGAAGTGTTCGAGATAACCGTATATCAGATCGGCGCGGTGAAAGCATTTTGTGCAGCGGAGAATGTTCCGCTGAACCACGTCAAACCGCATGGCGAGCTTTATCTCGCGGCGGCTGTCGATCCGGAAGTGGCACGGGGCGTCGTGCGTGCTCTGAAGGCTGTCGATGACAGCCTTCTTCTTTTTCTTGTCGGTCCTATCGTTGATGCCGCATGCCGAGACTTGGGCATCATGATGGTCAATGAGGGATATGTTGACCTCGATTACAATCCGGACGGCTCGCTATACTTGGACAAGAAACGCGAGGCGCGGGACCCCGCCGAGGTTGCCCGTAACGCAATTTCGTTGGTCGAAGAGGGCGGTCGTCTCGCCCTCGATGGATCATCTTGGATAGTCCTGCCTACGCAGACCATCTGCATGCACGGAGACATGGCCAACGGTATCGAACTCGCCAAGAAGACGCGGGAAGAACTGCAGAACAGAGGACATAGAGTAGTCAAGTCGCGCCTTGTGGCGTTGGCTTCATTGTAAAACATCGGGAGGAGTCAATGAATTTTAGAACACTTTTGACGGCGCTGATTTTCGGCGCCGCTATTTTATCTACTGCCGCATCGGCGGAACCAGTTCGGATTTTCGCGGGCTCCAGCCCCACGTTCGCCCCGGTCTTTGTGGCCGACCAACAGGGCTACTTCAAGGAGGAAGGATTGGAGGCTGTGGTGAGGCCTTTCCCCTCTGGCGCTGAGGCTATTGAGGGTTTCCGATCTGGCGCGGCCGACTTCCTCGTCGCTGCCGATGTGCCTCTGTCGTATCTTCTTACGGGAGGCGACGTCGTTATGGTCGCGCAGTTCTCTCAGAGCTCGCACTTTATGGTTGTTGTCGGACCAAAGGAAAAGATGGAAGCTGCCGACATCAAAGGAAAGAAAATTGGCCTGGTCTCAAAATCGGCTGGGGAATACATGCTGAGCCGTTTCCTGGACAGCAAGGGACTGACATTGAACGACGTCGAGCGCATCAACCTCGCGCCCTTCGACCAAATCTCCGCCCTCGTTCAAGGCGACGTCTATGCCGTTTCCTCATGGAAGCCTTTCGACCAAAAGATGGTACAGCTAAGTCGCGGCGAAATGATACCAGCCGCCTGGAACGGCCAAGTCGGCTTCGACATTTACTCCGGAATAGTAGCCAAGCGCGAGCTGTTGGAGAAGCAGCCCGAGACGGTGGAGAAAGTGGTGCGCGCACTGCTTAAGGCCACCAAATATCTCGAGAAGTCCGGAGGCGTAGAAGCCAACGCCGCGGATTTGGCTGCTTATCTCAAGGCCCCGCCCGCCGATGTCCAAAGCGTGCTCGAGACTAATAAATGGGACATGCACGTTAGTAAGGACTTCCTGGACGGAATGAAGTCCGTTGGCCAATTCTTGGAAAGTCAGAAGCTGATCGCCGCGCCGATAGATTGGCAAAAGGCATTCGACTGGACTGCCTTGAAGGCAGTGGACGCCAGCCTAGTCCAATAGGAGGCGAATAGCCTCACATTGATGAGCCGCAACGATACCAGTTCCCCTGGTGGGATGGCAGGTAAGGCGGATCAGGACGCTGGGCGGGCATCTATGCTCCGCCCAGCGGACCGTACAGACAAAAAAAGGGGAACAAAAAATGCTAGCTAAGCTATGGACCAATTTCGGAATTTCAAACGTCTCGAAATCCTTCGGTAACTACCCGATCCTTGACCGGATCGACCTAGAATTTAACAGGGGCTCATTCATCTGTGTGCTCGGTCCCAGCGGATCTGGCAAAAGCACGCTACTCGATCTTATCGCGGGCTTCGAACGCCCGACTTCGGGCGCCATTCGCCTCGGATTAGAGGAAATCCGTTCGGCTGGCCCCGACCGAGTAGTTGTGTTCCAAGACGTGAGCAATGCACTCTTTCCCTGGCTGACCGTCCGAGAAAATGTCGAGTTCGGCATTTCCCGACTCCCGCGTGCTGAAAGACAGCAACGTGTCGCCCGGGTGCTCGAGATGGTCAACTTAGCCAATCATACAAACAAGTTCCCTTCGGAACTGTCCGGCGGCATGAAACAGCGCGTACAGATCGCACGCGGGCTCGCCATGGAGCCAGACATGCTTTTGATGGATGAACCGTTTGGGGCGCTGGATGCCATTACTCGCAAAAAGCTTCAGACTGACCTCAAATCTCTTTGGGAGGAGACAGGGAAGACCATTTTCTTCGTCACGCATGACATTGAGGAAGCTTTGCTTCTGGCGACCGAAATCGTCGTACTTTCGACCGGTCCTGGCGCACGCGTGAAGGAATGGATTCGGCGCGACCAAATTCCACAGGATCCCGCCACGGTCGAATATGTCGCAATGAAGACCCGCCTTGAGAGGGCACTCGACATCGATGAGGACCACTGAGATGCGTGTGCTCTATGCGGGGCTAGGCGTCGCCATCGTCATCGCGGTTTGGCAACTGATGGCAAATGCAATCGCCTTTGACATGCTCTTCCCACCTCCGAGGGTAGTTGGCGCTAGTGCATATGATATGATTGTGAGTGGCAGCATGACCGACGATGTCGGCGCGAGCCTGTGGCGACTGCTACTCGCCTTATTGATCGGCGTCCCGGCTGGCATTCTCATAGGCGTGGCTATCGGCTGGTGGCCTATCGCGAACGCTATTGTCCAGCCCTTTATTCGTATGTTCAACGCCATCCCGGCGATAGCGCTAGTGCCGTTTAGTCTGTTGTGGCTCGGAGTGACGGAACAGTCTCGTATCGCGTTGCTAGTCTATACGATCACCCTAACCGTGCTCATTAGCACGCGGGCCGGTGTGCGCAATGTAAGCCGCATCAAGTTGCGGGCGGGCGAATGCCTTGGCGTCCGCGGCCCCCAGGCGCTGTTCAAGATTGTGCTGCCGTCCTGCATACCCGCAATCATTATTGGCATACGTACGGCGATCGGCCTTGGCGTCATGGTCGTAGTGGCAGCCGAGATGCTGGGCGCTGAAAGCGGTGTCGGTTATCGACTTATGCAAGCCCGCTCGCAATTCGACACCGCCGCCCTGATGGCTAGTATCATTGGACTGGGATTGCTGGCGTTGCTACTGGACCGCGCCTTTGAGTTCGCAGTGGAGACCTTGTTGCCACGCTACTCGACCAAGCGGAGGATCAAGTAATGTCTGGCTTTCGTATGACGACCTTGTCGACGCTTTCACTGTGCTCCTTCGTCATTATGTGGGCGATTGCCGCCGGGTCTATTGGACGTCCAGACCTCGTGCCGAGCCCTCTGCAGGTGGTTGAGGCTCTCAAGGGCATGTTGTCTTCAGGTGAGATTGTGAAGGCTACTATTACGAGCCTGGGCCGCGTAGTCGTCGGCTATCTGCTGGGGGGTGTTGCCGGCGTAGTCACAGGTATCATCCTCGGGCGTATCACCATCATCCGCGAATCGTTCAGCATCATATTTGATGTTGCAAAGGGTATACCTCCCATCGCGCTAGTACCGGTCGTAATCATGTGGTTTGGCATCGGCGAAATGTCCAAATGGCTGGTTATCGCTTATGTAGTTTGGGTGGTGGTCACTATTAGCACGCTGGTTGGTGCCAAGGAGGTGCCGTTAATCCGTTTGCGCACTGCAGAGATCATCGGGTTGGGGCCACTCGAGCGACTCTACCGGGTTGTACTGCCATCGGTAGTGCCCTACGCCCTAATAGGTCTACGCAACGCGGTCGGCTTTGCTTTCGTGGCGTTGGTATCCGCTGAATTGATTGGTGCCAATTCAGGGTTGGGACAGATTATCATGGATTCACGGTTCGCGCTGCAAACCGACCGCATGGTCGTTGGCATCTTCGTGCTAGGCGGTGTTGGCGCGATTTGTCAGATTCTGTTCGAGTTGATGGAGCGCCTGATTCTAGCTCGGCGCTTCCAGACAGGTTAGCCCAAGACGACCGAAAGATTGCGCTACCCGGGCTGAAACCGGGTAGCGCCAATGCTAAATGCGGCCTAGCTGTTAGACATCTGGGCTCCAGCACCGGCTTATGCGTTTCGTTTGCCGCGAAACTGCCGCGGCGTTGCCTGCGTGACTTTTCGCATTAGCCGTCGCAGCGCAGTCGTATCAGCATAACCAACTTGTTCGGCTATTTTTTCTACGGAAATGTTGGTGCTCTCCAGCAGTATCCGCGCCCGATTGATCCTCACACTTTGAAGCAAGGCAGACACACTTTTCCCCGTTGTGGCCTTGATACGCCGCGAGAGAGTTCGGCTCGACATAGATAGTTCTGCAGCAAGTTCTTCCACCGATGGAGGGTTCGGCAGCCTCGCTTCAAAGCAGGCCACAAGCCTAGTTGCGACGTCGCTGCTGCTTGCCAGAATCGCAGGAACGATGAACGGCGCTTGCGATTGGCGGCCATCGATTACCATTGCGCGCGAAACTGACTCAGCAAGTGCCGGGCCAAAGCGGATGCGAAGTAGATGCAGCATTAGGTCGATGTGCGCGAAGGCCGCGCCACCTGTGATAATGTTTCCGTCGGCGACAACGATCTGATCGACGTCAACTTGGCAATCGGGTGCCATCTGTTGCAGGAGCCCCCCGAGCCACCATGTCGTGGTCACCCTCTTGCTGCTCAGAAGCCCCGCCGCATGCAACAAGAACACTGCAGAGCATGACGCCGCGATAATCCCTCCTGCGTCGGAATGCGCCTTCAACCCATTTGCTATAGTGACCGCATCCGGCTGCGCTAGGCGGTTTATGACAGCTTCGGCATCGTTAAGGCCAAGCCCGGGCAGCAGCCAGACCGATCCATCGGACTTCGGCTTTTCCGGCAGAATCGCAGCTTCAATCTGAAGGCCGCTACTGAGGAGCACTGACTTCTCGGTCGAACAAATGCGCCAGCGTGGCGGAGCGCAGCCAGCTTCATGAGCAATGGCAGTGGCACAGGCAAGCGTGTCGAGCGATACGCCGACGCCTGACGCAAAAGTGCCTGGAAGCACGACGAGTGTGAAATCGAACATTGGCTGATTTAGCACGAATAATGTCAGATAGGACACTCGAATAAAGCACTCCGTCACTGCAAATGGAAGTCGGCTACCCCCAGACGTCTGGGGAAAGGCCGGCAACCAAACAGGAAGGAAAAAGGCGATGAAGGCTAGGAAGCTCGACGAGTATGATCCTCTTGAGGATTTTGCTCCAAGGAAGATAACCCTGATGGGCGTAACCAAGATGGTGCATACCTCGGGCAAAGGGCCCGCGGTGATCGTGATTCCGGAAGTGCCCGGTATCAGTCCACACGTTGCCCGCTTCGCTCGCTGGGTTTTGGAGGCGGGGTTTACGGTCTACATGCCATCCCTCTATGGCCGAGACGGGGAGCCGGTTGACCTTGAGGTGGGCCAGGCAATCTTCAAACGAGTTTGCGTAAGCGCAGAGTTCCGTGCCTTCGGCGCTGGTGCTTCAAGTCCAGTCACAATATGGCTTCGGGCCTTGGCGAAACTTGCACATGAAGAGTGTGGAGGTCCCGGGGTGGGCGCTATTGGCATGTGCTTCTCGGGCAATTTCGCACTCAGCATGATGTTGGAGCCATCCATGCTTGCGCCAGTTCTCTCGCAACCAGCTCTGCCCCTCGACGATGATGCCGGCCTCGAAATCTCATCCGAAGACCTCGTCACGGTTAGGGAGCGACTAGTCAAAGAGGACCTGACCGTTCTTGCTTACCGTTTCGAGGGCGATCGGTTCTGTAAGGCGCAGCGTTTCGCAGCCTATCAGCAGGTCTTGGGGGACCGCTTTGTTGGTCGCGTTTTGCCGGATGCGTCGGCGAACCGCGATGTGCCGGAATTCTTTGAGAAGGTCGTGCAGACCCCCCACAACGTCGTTACTGTGCATCTGATTGATGAGGCTGGTCAGCCGACTATCAAGGCACGCGACGAGATACTCGATTTCTTCAAACGCAGGCTGACTTCGTAATCTCGGGCAGACGAGATGCCAAGGTCGCGCGACAGGTGCAGTGTGGGAGGCCGTCTATCGTCCCCTTGCGATAATGCGGGCGCGACGGTGAAACTCTCACAACGCCCCCCCCCGACTGAACGACAAAGTGCCGCCGGGTGAACCGGCGGCTTTTGCGGGAAGGACGATTACGTCTAGGCGGCCATGCGGGCAGTCCCCCCACGCAGCGAAGCTATAGAGCGAGGCGACGAGTGTTGGGAGCGCGTGAGCGCAAAAAACCCGCCAGCCGAAGCAAGTGGGGCGGTAATAGGTGGTAATGGACGTTAATGAACGGCTACGGCCTCGGCGTCGGAGAGTCCTTCTCGAGCAGCCTGACCGCGCGATCGATCTGCATGGACACGTTCTGAAGTGTGACCTCCATTCGTGTCAGCCGGTCCTTCATCTCGCCGCTCTGGATCTCCAGGCGCTCGATGCGGGTGGTGTTCGCCGCGGTGGCCAGCCTGTTGGCCTCAATGTCAGACCCAAATTTCGCCCAGCCGAAGATGATTGACGCCAGCAACGTGCCGATGACGATCATGTTGCCCAGGCTCATCTTCATATCGATATCCATGCCGAAGTGCTTTTGGTCGCTCACGGCTTCCTCCCGCACAGTTCCTCGCGTGTCTTCAGAATGGTGAGGTGCCGGGCTGCTTCCTCGGCGTTCATCGCGTCGTAGACCTGTTGCCGATAGCGGAGGTCTGGACCCAGGCAGATGCTGCCCCGGGCTGAGGTGCAGGCAGCAGCGCCGGTCAGGACCACGATCAGCAGCATGATCTTGACGACGAGGTCGAGCAGCCGGCGCTTCATGGTCGTGCCCTCTTGGCGAGCTCGGCGCGCACCTGATCGGCCGACATGGCGCCGACATCGGATTGCACGTCGTCGAGGACATCCCTCGCCTTCTGCTCGGCCTTGGCCTGCTTCTCGCGCTCCAGACGCGCACCGCGGCGGTTGCCCTTCATGAAGGCAACCAGCGCAGCCAGCAGGCCGCCCATGATCGCCACAAGCGTGGGTTTGCTGAGGATCGAAAGGACCAGCGCCGTCATCTCACTGATCCGCCGATTGGTTGGGGACCTGATAGACACCGCCGGCCACAAGAGCACCGACGATCAGATCGCGGACAATCGCGTCCAGACCGGGAATGTCGACCTCGAAGTGCCGTAGGCCGATGAGCGCACCGACACCGAACAGTGCGACAAAGAATTTCGAATACTTGCGCATGGTCAGTGTTCCTTTCGGCGGGAGAAGAGCGCAGCGAGCGCCTTACCGATGAGTTGCAGGAAGAAGGCCAGGCCCTTGGCGGGTTCGGCCGGGGTGGTGATCAGATCAGGCTTTTCCGGCTCGGAAGCCTTGGGAATGCTGGGTTTAGGCGTGCTGATCACCGCCACCATTTTCAGCGCATCCACCCGCACGCCAGACACGCGAGCCGTCCAGCCCTTGCCGAACGTCGCCCACGTCTTCAGGCCGCGCAGGAACTTCATGCGCTTGTCGCAAAGGTCATTGATGGCGGTTGCCCGCATCATCGCCTTGGTCGCGGCAATGGTGGCCGGCCCGATCCGCCCGTCTTGCACAACACCGACGACACCCTGCAGATACTTCGCCGCCCTGCCCGGCCCGCTGTTCACGGCGAAGTCGAAGACGGCATAGTCGACGCCGTCAGGCAGCTCGGCGCCATGCACCGCGTCCCAATAGAACCGCCGGTAAACCGTGGCCAACTGCGCGTCAGTGATCCTGCGCAGATCGTCCTTGGTGGCGCCCGGCTTCACGTAGCGGCGGAAGTTCGCCAGCGTCACGCCCTTCATGGTGGCGCCGCCAGGATCGGCCGGATGGTCCGACCAGCCGCCCTCATGTTTCAGGACGAGCGCAAGCGCCCGCTGGAAATTACGGTCCATCAGGAAACACTCCGAAAGGGGTTGAACATGATCTTGATCATGTGCCGGTGGCCATCGAGCGCAGACCAGTGCCAGCCGATCCAGATCTTGGCGAAGCGGTTGCCTGGCAGCATCTGGTCGCGACGATAGGAGAAATAGCGGTGGCCATTGGCAGCCTGCATGACGACGAGGCGTGAGACGGTCTTGCCTCGGTCAAAGTCGACAACGCCGCTGTCAGAGACGATCTGAACCCCGGCAGCGTCAAAGCCCAGCACATAGGCATCGAAGCCATAGCCAGGGTTTCGCCAGAGCCACCAGCACGCGACCTTGAAGCGTTCCAGCGCTGACAACGGCTTTAGAACAGGCCCGTAGATGTCGTCATCGTGGGTGTGGACGTAGGCAAAGACGCCTGGCAGCCGGTCAAGACTGGCGAGCGCAGCCCATGCAGCCCAGACCGGGACCGTCGCCATCACAAACAGATTGAAGGCGAGCGAAAGCGGCGCCATCAGAAGATAGCGTGAATACATGGCCAATTCCTTTGAGCGTGCGTCGTCATTCCCGCTGGATGCGGGTCAGGTGCGCGAATTCGAAGACGGTTGAAATGCACTTCGGATCGTCTAAAGCTGCCTAGGCAATCCTTCCGGGGCATCTATGCGACTAAGCAATCTGATCAGATCAGCGTTCCCGCCTGCGTTCATTCGCGGCCAGGGTGACCGCAAAAGTAGTTCGCAACTCCAGCAAGACCTTTGGGCGCTGTCGGAAGCTGGCAACAAGACGGACGGTTTCTTTGTCGAGGTCGGCGCTTACGACGGCGTTACCCATTCCAATACCTACCTGCTCGAGCAAGTCGGCTGGGCGGGTATCCTAGCGGAGCCAAACCCTGCCGCGGAACAGAGCATCGTTACACGAAGGAAGGCCCCGCTTTGCAGCCAGCCAGTCGGCAAGGTGTCAGGGGTCGAAGTGGACATGCTCTTTGTCCCCGACCACCCCGAGCTTTCCACTATGCAGCAATTCGCGGGCGGCGACCGCCATGCCTCCCGCCGTGCGGACCATACCAAGGTCACCCAAACGACGATCAGCCTGAACGACCTATTAGCCCGCTACGACGCGCCCAAAAAGATCGATTTCATCAGCATAGATACCGAAGGCAGCGAGCCGGAGATTCTTGAGGGTTTCGACTTCGGCAGATACGACGTCCGTCTCTTCGCCATCGAGCACAACTACACACAGGCAGAGAAACAGATTGATCGGTTGATGAAGCTACGCGGATATGAGCGGGTTCATCGCCTGTGGTCGCGTTGGGACGCTTGGTACCGGAAGCGTTAAGCGGGCCATTTGATCTGCGGTAGTTCTGCTAAGAAATCCGTGATCGATGGTTGCGGACGCAGTCCCGTCGTCACCCTCTCAAGCTCGGCATAGACATATGCCCAGACACAATCGCGCCAAGCGACAAAGGCGGCGGCCTCCGCAGCCCATGCGGCATTGGTGCTCCCCACATATGTCGCGAGGGACACCGCGCTGTCGTACCGACGGTCCTGCGCTCGCGCATCAATCAGCCGTTCAATTGCCGCCTTGTAATCATCCAAGGTAGGCAGCGGTGCCGGTCGGATCGTGATGACGCTCATTCTCCTGCCTCCTGTTCGGCAAACCAAGCGTCAGGGCCAATCCCGTGACCATCTGGGTTCGTGAAATCTGCCGACCAGAGACCACGCTCAGTCCTGTCGTCAGGAACATCGGTCGCTTCGATGATGCGGTAGGGCACGCCGGCAGGAACATCCTTGCGGGCAATCTCTTCGATTGGAATGCCGCTTTTCCCAGCAGGGATCAGGACACAGACCCCACCATCACCTGACGGGAAAATGATACGTTTGTTCATGGGTCAGTCTCCCATTACAATGATGCCGACATATGCGGTGTCGACGCCACCCACGTTTGATTCACCAACCACAATGGCTATGGCCGACGTCGTCTTAGTACCACCGCTGTAGTTGACATCCCTGAGGTTGCCGCTGGCCATACCGACAGCCGCATAATTGGCGTTGGCCAACGCTGACGCGAAGTTGACGGTGTAGTTACCGACGCCGTTGTCTGTAATTGAGGACACGTTGAAGCTGTCATTGATGGCGACAGTGCCAGTACCGTTGAAGCTTACCCAGGCCTTGGCCACGCCTTGATGACTTGCGATGGGGGCAGCCCACTCTGGCGCAGTCGCGCCAGAATTCATCTGAAGCACCTGCGCCGCAGTGCCTTTGGCAAGCCTTGCCTTGACCTTTGCAGCAGTGAAGTACTCGATGTCGCCGGCTGCCGTGCTCGCTGGGATGGGAACGAAAAGCTGGGTTGCAGCGCCGTCGCCGATTGCAAGTACGTTGTCATCGGTGTCCCACTCGACACCGCCCTCTGCGGTGGGGGTCGCAGTGGCCCCCTGCTTCAGTGTGAGCGTAGGTTGAACGAGTGTGTTGACCGTGAGTCCGCCTGTCGAGCGCTGATACCCAACACAGACCCAATTGCCCGCCCCCTTCGAGCGGAAAGTGGCAGTGTCGCCGGCTGCGGTGGTGATATTGGCACCGCCCGGCAGAATGAGGCTGGTCGCATTGTGGGTGAGCGTCAGCGCACCGGCAAAGATCAGCGTCCGGATCGCACCGGAGTTGACCGTGCCGAGCGCGGTAATAGGCGTGGTGCCAGTGACGTTGACGACGACACCCGTCGCGTTGGCCAGGTTGAGCGTCGCCGCCGAGGCCATGTCGGCACCGGTAGTATTGAGATTGTCATTGCCGGAAACGGCCGTGTTGCCACCAGTGCCGCCGGCGGTTATGGGCCGTGCAGCATTCAGATCCGCCAGAAGGTCGGCCAGGAATGCATTGTAGCGTGTGCTCGAAACAGTCGTATTGGGCACACCATTCGTATTTGGCGGCCACGACATCACACCTGAGCCGTTACGGGGCATCGGCAGTACTCCATGTGGGAAAGCCGCTCCAAAGGCGGCCTATTGTCGAAATGGCGGGCTGGGGTTACTTTCCGGCGCATGAGCTACCGGACCACAGTTCAGTTGATCGCTGCAGCAGTCACCGCCTGCGTAATGGTGGCGCTTGGCTTTGCGCTGGACGGCTTCCTTGGCGTCGTCTCATCAGACTTCAAAAACGGCTTGCTAACCGGCGTGATCGTGACGGGCCTGATCGTTTTCTTTGCTCTTCGCTATGATCAGCGATCAGCGGCCGACGCCGCCAACCGTCGTCAGCAGCAAGGCCCGCGAAACTCGATCGATCTGTGACGGATCAAGGTTCGAGCCTTTCGCCGCCTTCAGCAGAGCATCGACCACCTCAGCATTGTTGCTGGTCAACGTTTCGGCCATCTGCTTTCGCGCTGCTTCCGTCTTCACGCCCTGCAACGCCTCGACGACCTTCTCGACACCCTTAACGGCTGTTGCCCGCGTCGCGCCGCCGACGCCGCCAGCCTTGAAACTGTCGACCACGCCGAAGTCGCCGCCGGTCTGGCCTGTCAGGTCGTTGATCGCCTCGCGGCGCGCCAGGCTCTCGCTATTGCGCGTGACGATGCTCGAGGTGTCCGCGAAGGACCGTTCATTGTCGAGTAGCCGAATGATCCTGTCGGCACGGTCGTCGCCGAACAGCGTCGCGAGACGGTCGCGGTTCCAGTCGCCTTCACCCTTGATCAGCCGCTGAAGTGCTACCCGGTCGTTGGCATTGGTGCCAATGATGCGCTCGATTTCGGCCCGCGCACCTTCGCGCAATCGCACCGGCACCGCCGAGGGACCGATCTGTTCGCCCTGAGGCAACGCGCCTTGCCTGAATTCGTCCGCCAGTTCGACCGGCCGAGGTGCTTCGCGGCCATTGGCAAGAACCGTCTGACCGCGCTGCACCGCCGTATTCTGACGGGCCAGTTCGGCATATTGAGCGTCGACTTCCTTGATGCCCGGCACCGAAGCGCGAAGCTGATCGTCAACCGCCTGGCGGGCGGTGGTCAGGGCATTGCGGGCGTTCGTCTCCTGAACCGTCTCCAACATGCCGTCGATGGCCTTGCGGGTTTCCAGCAGGGTCACGGGATTGGTTTCAAGCTCTTCCGTTCCGACGCGATTGAGCATCCGTCGAACGGTCGACAGACCACGCTGCGCCTCGCCCCGTAGGGTCTGAATTTCCCGGTCCAGATATTGCGCGATTGGCCGCGTATCGACCGGCGAAGCGTTCTGGAACACTTCACGGTATCGCGGCGACAGGTGCCCCTGATTGACCTCGATGTCAGCCGACACCCTGCGCGGGACCGGAGCCGGCCCAAGCTGGGAATTGACCTCGTCGATGATCCGACGATTTGCAGCAGCATCGCGGGCGCCGATTGCACCGCGAACGATCTGCTGGCCTTCGCCCGGCATGGCAGCGAGCGCGGCGGCCTGGTGTTTGAGGTTTGGCCCCAGATCCAGAACCATGCCGTCAGGGCCCAATTCCTGAAGACGGGCGTGTACAGTCGCCGCGTCGAGCCCATCACGCTCCATGCCTTTGGCCAGGAGATTGAAAGCCTGCTTGTCGACGCCGGTTGCCTTGGCGAGGCGACCGGTTAGGAGGGCATCGGCGACCTTCTTGACGCCTTTGCCGACCAAAGGGGCGACGTAAGTGCCGGCGGCACCCAGACCACCACCCCAGAGCGCGCCGTCGCGCGTTTTTTCCAGATCGCCACCAGACCGCACAAAGGCGTCTGCACCTCCTAGGCCCCCGCCGCCAAGAGTCGCGCCGCCAATCTTCCCCAAGCGGGTTGCCTGCGTGACGCCAAAGGCGCTCGGAGCTGCTGCAATCATGGGGACCGTGCCAACGACCGCGCCGGTAACCTGCGCGGCCGTGTCCAGCTTCGGGTTCATCGACTTTTCAGCCTCGGTCCCCGACTGGATGGTCTGCAAGACCTCGTCGTAATCCTTGTCCGAGAACTGCGCCAAGGTGGCCGCGGCGGCACGATCAACGCCACCACGGATCAACGGGCCAACGACCGGGATGCCTTCCAGCACGCCGCCCGACGCCGTCCGGACCTTGCTCAGGGCGTCATCGCCCTCAATCACGCCGGTCTGACGGTTATAGCCAGGGATGCCGCCCGGGACGTTCGCCGGGTCGAACTCGAAATGCTGCGGCTGGCCGCCGGGCCGAGGGGCCCCGGGTTCGACCATTTGCCCGAGCGCACCGACAGCGGCATTCTCGTCGGGCGCATCGATCTCGTAGGTTTTGCCGTCCGGGCCCTGGATCTCGAAAACAGGCATTACTGTTTCACCCTGATTTTGACGCCGTTGCCCATGTCTTTCCAGCCGCCACCATCACCCGGAGGCGGCGCGCCAGGCGTCTGCCGTTCAACAGAGGCGTCGACAGAGGTCTTGATGTTGGCGAGCATGCGCTTGAGTTCTTCCACGCTGTTCTTCGCCCGCGCGCCGGCCACGCCCGTCACTCCGGTCCATATCTGATCGGGCAGATTGGCAATGCCGCCCTCTTTCAGGGGATCGACAACCGGGTCATAGATCATCCGCTCCATGAGCGAGAGATCAGGCCCGTTGAGCACGCCGAGGTTAAACAGCTCCTTCATCTGAAGCATGATGCCCTGGCGAACCGTGTTCAGGTTGTCCTTGGCCTCGCCAGGCTTCACCTGAATACCGGATTTGTCGACAAGCTCCGCGTAACGGTCCAATTCACTCGTGATCGTCGAAAAAGCCTGGTCGACGCTCGAAGACCGATTGCGCTGGGCTTCCGTCGGCTTCTGCGCCTTCGGGCTGGTGATCGGGATCATGCCAGGGCGCTGGCCCTCGACCGGTGCACTGATCGGCGCAGGGGTCGGGGCGGGCGTCGGGCTGACAGGCGCTGCCGGAACAGGAGCCGGGGAAGGTGCAGGCGTCGGCGCTGGCACAGAAGCGGGTGCGCCTTGCGGTGTGACCGGCATTGCAGGACCACCCGCAGCCGCCTGTCCAAATACGCCCTGTGGCGTCATGAACATGACGGACCCGTCTGCGGGATTGGTGATGGTCTTGCCGGCGCCGAGCTGCTGTGCCTGTTCCGGGGTCAGAGCGCCGCTGTCCATGAGGCCGTTGAGCGACTGTGCTTCGACCGAATTGCCCTCAAACCGGAATTTGCCATCTGACGGCTTGCCTACATGCTTGGTTTCGCCCGTGGCCGGATCGAACAACGTGCCGTCGTCGAGTTTCTGCCACTGCTTTTGGGGCGTCCCTAGCTCCTTCTGGAGCTTCTGAAGCTGAAGCTGCCGGATAGGGTCGTTCGATTGCATCTTCTGCTCGAGCATTGTGTTGACCATGGCGCGCTGCTGCTCGCTCAACCAAGGATCGGCTGCGGCCTGCATGATCTGCTGGACGGTCGGGCCAGCCTCGCCAGGCTGAAGCGGCGCATGTCCCGGCATGTCGCTATCAATGGCCGTGCCGCGATAGGCTTCCGCGCCCATTGCCTGAGCAACGCGCTGGGTGGCCGGGCTGGCCGCCTGTGCCGCCGGCTGATCGCCATTGGCCTTGGCCAACGCCCCAGTGACTTTCGAAAGCGGCTGCACTGCGCCGCCTATGGGCGCGCTGTCCATCATTGCCGCCGTGACGCGCTGAGACGGTGAGGGTGTGACTTTTGCCACTGGCTGAGGAACTGCGGGCTTCGGCGGGGCTCCGGGTGCCGTCGGCGCGTTCATTCGGGCCCAAGCCTCAGGCGACAGGCCGGTTTTGGCGTATTCCTCCGGCATCGGCGGCACCTGCGTCGCCTGCGCCACGCCAGCCGACGGGTCGAGAGATGCGACCTGAACAGGCTGTTCCTGTTGGGCCGCCTGCTGAGCCTGAGCGGGCGAAGCACCTGCATTGAGTGCGCGCTGATAGGTCGACACAAACCTGTCGGTGTTCGTGCCCTGCTCAATGCCGCCCGGCAAGCTGGTCCAGACCGGATTGAGCACCTTTCCCACGCTGGCAATTGCCGCCGGGTCGCCTGACTGCAGAACAGCGTCCAGTTTCTGACCCGTCTTGGCTTTGTAGGTTTCGGCTGCGAGGTTCCAAGCCGCCTTGTCCTGATTGATAGGCGAGAAGTCGCCCAGACCAAGCTTTCCAGCCTGATCATCCCACGTAGAGCCGAGAAACTGGTATTTGCCGGCGGCAGAAGAGGTGCGCCCCGCGTTCGGGCCAGTCTGGATGCGCACGGCTTGGTTTGGGTGTTTGGAGAAGTCGTCGAACTTCCCGCCGCCATAGATGACGTTGTACCGGCCGCCGCTTTCGGGCCCGGCAATCGTGTTCAGCAGCGCCTTTTGATACGGCTTGGCATCGGTCCATGCGAGTTCGTCGCCGTGAAAGTCGACGGGAGCCGATGACGTGGATGTGCTCTGCTTGGAAGTCGGCGCATCTGGGAACGTGCCGGCGCCAAACAGCGGTGCCATGGTCGACGCGGCATGATCGCGGCCCGCTTTTTCGGCAGCATCAGCACGGCTTCCGAGGACAGCCGAGACGATACCGTCGGCCAGGGCGCTGATGCCTTCGCCTACGTTCCGGGGAACCTGATTGCGGCTGGCGAGCGCATCCGCTACGGCCCGCTTCTTCGCGAGGCTGGCCGGCGTTTCCTTGGATGCGTCGAAAATGAAGGACAGAGCCATTGATTATGCTCCCAGCGCCAGCGCTTTGCGGTAATCCACGGCCTTGAAGCCGTGCGGGGTATCGAACACCGCGTCGGGGTGTTTCTTCTCGACATCCTGCGCCATCAGGCCAAGCTGCATGGGCCCGCCGGCCTTGTAGCGATAGGCATAGATGGGCTGGCCGTCGTTGGTTTTGCCGACCTTCTCGATATCGGTCTTGGCTCGCTTGTCCGACAGTGTGAGCAGCTTGCCGACGCCGCCGAACAGCCCGCCCAGCAGACTGCCGCTCTGGGCGACCTGCTGGTTATAGGCGTTCATGCGCTGATTGTAGTTCTCGTTGATCAGCCCGGCATTGTCGGTCGTCGGGATGGTGCTGCCGTTGTAACCCTGGGCCTGCGGTGCGGCCACCTGCGAGCCCGACAGAAGCGCAGTGATTTCGTTGATCGGCTGATTGCGGACGGCCTGGGCTTCGGAAAAAGCCTGGCCGCGACCAGTCAGCAGCAACTGATTGTAAGCATCGTTCGTCGTCTGGCCTTGCTGGGCCATGGCCCGGTCGTACGCCGCGGAACCCTGCATGATGCCTTGGTTCGCTAGACGGGTCTGCAGCGCGTCGTTCTGCTGCGCAATGAGCGGGTCGAGGCGCTTGCGACCCAGTTCCAGCAGCCGCGATTCAACCGCCTCGTTGGAGCCATCGAAGGGCTTAGCCATATAGTCGTTGAGGAAAGACGACTGGTTATTGGCAAGGGTGCCGAGGTTGAGCTGCGCCTTGTCGGTTTGATCCTTGATTGCCTGCTGCGCCGCTGACAGCTGCGTCGTGACAGTCGTTTTTGGGATCGTGTAGGTCTTCCCGGTGTATGGATCGGTGACCTTCTCTTCGCCAGTCTTCGTATAGGTGATCGTGCCGTCAGGCGTGACCTGGTTGGCATTGTTCAGCCACGAATTGGCAATCGCGGTCGAGATGTTGGTGCCGGTCGATGCCGCTGAAGTTTCCTTCGGGTCGGGAGGCGTCGGCGCTTTAGGCTTGCCCATGGTATTTCCTCGTGAACTTGCTGTTCCGCCAGGCGTCGTCAGTCAGCGTGAAGACGTAACCGTCCTCATTGCGACCGCGCATGCGCTCGATGAAATGCGGGGTGAAACCGAAGGCTTTCGCAATGCGCACCATGCGCTCGTTGGCGGCCGAGACTTGAAGAACCACCATCTGGCAGCCGACCTCGTCGAACGGGTACGAAAACATCTTGTGCCGCACCTCGGCAGTCAGCCACCGCGGCGTCGTCGATGCGCTCGATATCTGGATGAGGCCCGGCCCCGGCTGCCAGTCGTGGAAGACCATTCCGGCGACCAGTTCACCGGTATCGTCGTCGACAACACCGAGTGCCTTGCAATTGCCGAAACCCGCTTCACAGCCTGGAATGAGGCCGGCGACGAAGGCCGAAACCTGATCAGTGCACCCGTAGAGCAATCGCATGCTCAGACGACCACAGCACCGACTTCATAGGTGATGTCGATCGCTACCAGCTCGGCGTCGGGCGTTGGCGTCACGCCGCAAGTTACCTGGACTTGTGGTGCCGCAACGAAGCCAGATCGGCCAATTGAGCCCCAACGGGTCGAAATGCGCTTCTCTGAGCTGCCATCCCATTTCATGACGTCCCACAGACCACTGTCCCATTCGTCGAATAGGGTGTCATCTGGGGTCGACGCCGGAGCGGCTGGCAATGAAACCTGATAGTCGGTGGACATCGACAGCTTCGAAATGAACGCTCGAGCCGCAAGAAAGACAGACCGGCCCATATGGACGATCTTGTTCGCCGCCGGCACGCGTAGGTGGTCGAACAGGCCAACATAGGTGCAGACATAGGGGGAGCCGTCGTCGTTGCCGCCGACTTCGCACTGCATGACCTTGCCGTCGGAGGTGCCGAAATAGGCCCAATCGTCATGGATGGCGAGGCAACGGGTATCCCAGCCGGTATAATCGGCCCATGCGCCGGTTTCGAGGTTGACGACGAAACAGAGATTGTCCTGGCCGACGTCGGTAGGCAGGGAGACGATGCCCATATTCATCAGCGGCCATTTCACGATTTCCCAAGGCAACACTGCTGCGCGGCGAGCCACCTCACGGCGCCAGTCGGGTTCGATGTTCCGGCTTACGCTGCTCATGGATAGCGCTATGCGGTCCTTGGAAATCGCCTCGCTGATAGGGACGATGCCGTCTTCCATGGCGATCAGGAGGTCACCACCGGCCTGCATGAAGGCGCGACGGCCCATTGGCCGCGAGATGTCGTATCGGCCCACAAGCCGCCAATCTGCCGGATCGGCGGGGTTTGCGCCTTCATAGACCGCGACCTCGCCCTGATCGGAGACGATGACGCATTTGTCGTCGACGCCGTCGCCGGCATCAAGCGACCAGGTTGCCCCGAACTTGATTGCGCCACCCTTCTGGAAGACGCCGGCAAGGGACAAATCCTGCGCGGTACCCGAGATCTGATTGACCGGCAGGAACCAGACGACAAGGCTGTCTTTCTGGACGAAAAATTGCCGGTTTCGGTAGGCCCATATCTGCGCCAGCTTGTTCGTCGCGATAGGGCCCAGTGCCGCCACAGTTGACCAGACGCTGCCATTGAACTGGCGCATCGAATCCGTGCCGTTGACCGCAGACAGAAAGTCGCCGCCGGCCGTGGCGAACTGGATATAGCTGTAATACCCGCTGGTCTGCCCGCTGACAGCCGCTGCCGGCGGCACCAGAGGATCGGCGGGACTGGTGACGTCAAAGATGTTGGTCGTGTCCGCGGCAAACATGAAACGACCGCTCGAGCTGTCATAGGTGATCATGCTGACCACCGGCCCGGAACCAATCGTTGCCTTGCGACGAGTGCCGCCGCGCAGCCTGATACCGGTACTGGTCGGGAACCAGTTTTCCAGCACCCGGGCGCCCTGAGGCTGCGAGGCCGCCAGATTCTCATTCGAAATCTTGCCGCGGACCGGGGCCGGGAAAGTGTGCGTGCGGTGCTTCTGCTGGGCAGGGGCAGCGACCGGAACACGTCGGAAGGCGCGCCTCATGGGGTAATCACCCCTGGGAAGGCGCATTCGGCGCCGGCCGGCAGACGAGGCGTGCCGACGGTCAGGATGTTCGAGCCCTTGTCGTTGCCGCTGGCGACCGCAAGCGCGTCCTCGTAGGTCACCATGTCCTCGGCGTAGGCTTGGCCCTTGTTGGCCTTCCACTGCCAGATCATGCCGAGCTTCAGCACACGCTCATCGAGGCGGAAGACGTCATCGTCTGAGGTAAATTCCGCTTTCGGCGTCCCGTCCTCTGCCTTGATGATCAGATCGGAGATGTAGAAGAACGATGCGGTCGCCAGATTGGGCATCACCGGCTTGATGTGGACCTGCTCGCCAATCATCGTCCATGCGCCGGTTAGGCTCTGGTAGTTCTGGACTGCCATGGCGAGCCAGGTGTCGCTGTCGGGGTAGTGCGTCAGTGGCGAATAGGGCGTTGCTGATGGCCAGATGCGAGCCTTTTTCAGCATCCGCTTGTAGTCGGGGGGCAGATTGAAACCGGTGGCGATGCCGTCACCGGTCAGCGTTGCGAGCACCTTGAGGCGCGTCCAATCACGGCCGTCGAAGGCGATGCGCTGCGCCATTTCATTGGCGAGCGCTTGCAATTCGGCGTGTTCCCGATCCGTCGACGAGAAGACGGCATCAGGGACGGTGAGCCCGATGACCGGGCACACCTGCTTTATGACGCTCAAGATGCTCATGGGCGCTTAGCCGTTCGCCAGTTCGGCAGCAGCAGCGACAAGGGTGTTGTGGCTGGGGTTGCCGCGGGGGCGCGAGCCGTTGTGTTCGGCGATGTAGTCCTTCAGCTTGTCGTCATCCCACGTGTCGAAGTCGGTCGACGCATCCGGATCGGTTTCGCCTTCAGGCTTGTCAGCCGCTTCCTCTGGCTGCGACCCGGACTGCAGGGCCCCGACTTGATTGACGGGGGTGTTGCGCCCCGACATCTGGGCAAGCTGGTCCCTGAGATCGGCCATCTGCTCGAGCAGCGAAGCATTTTGCGCAGCCAGCGCCGTCACGTCTGCCGAGCCGGCCGCATTGTCCAGATAGGCCTGCGCCTGGTTCTTCAGATCGCGCCCGCCCATGCCGAGCTGCTTGAGCGGGTTGCCATCCAACCCGGCCAGAGCTTCCACCGTGTGGATGTTCAGCGCCTTGAGTTCGCGGCGCTTGGCTTCGGCCAGGAATGGCGCTTCCGACAAAGGCGTGCCGCTCGTCGGCTGGGAAACACCTGCCTTAAAGGCGCGATACTGCTCGTTGTAGAGCATGGCGTAGGTCACGACGCCGTTGCCGTCCTTGACGCTCTCGCGCGTCGCGTTGGGCTCGGCTTCATGGGCCGGAAAGGTCGCCCTGGTCTTCGTGTTGCCGGCGAATGCGATGTCGCAGACTTCCATGTCGGAGAAGATCGGTCGGCCTGCCTTCTGGCTGGCGGTGGCGTCGGGCATCGTGTGAATGCGGAACACGACAGTCGTCTGATTGTTGTTCGATGTCATTTTCTCGGTTTCCTGTCTGAGAGGGTGCAAAGGAAAACGGGGCCCGCCGAGGAGCCCCGCTTATTGCTTTGTCGTCAGGGATTAGACCGCGAGGCCGTCGTCGACGAACGGACGATCGATCTCGAATTCGGCCAGGCCGGCGGAAGGCGTACCGACCGCAGAGGCGCCCTTGGCGTTCTTGACGCGATCACCGGCAACGACAGCGTCGTCCACGGAACCAGCGGTCGCCGTGGCATAGACGTTGGCGTTGTCGAGGAAGCCCGCAAGCGTCTTGCCGATGGCCTTGCCCTTGATCTGATACCAGCCGTACTGGCTGGCCACGTTCGCCGACATGGCGACAGCGACCGAGCCAATAGCGTCGGCACCAAGCAGGACCGTCGACCAGTCGTCGGGGTTGTAGACGACCCACGAGCCAACTGCCGTCGAGGCTACGCCCTGAAGGTAGATGAACTCGCCGACGCCGTAGACCGGATCGACCGCGCGGATGACATCGCCCAGCTTCCAGGGAGTGCTGCGACCGGCCACGTTTGACGCGGGACCGGTGTAGGCAATCGGAGGGAAGCCGAGGTTCGGAGTTTCGGGAATGTAGGCCACTGGACCCTCCTTAGGCCGCCGGGTTGGAATCGATGAGCTTCCACATGAACAGCGGATTGGTCATCGTCAGCTCGCCCATGAAGCCGATGTACTGGACAACGGCGTCCTGGTTGATCGGCGTGAGCGCCTTGCCGATCTTGTTGAAGTTGCGTTCCGGGTGGTAGCGGAGCCACAGGTTGGCGAGGTCCAGACCATAGGTCGTATTCGCCGGCATGTTGGAGCCGATGCCACCTTCCTGCACGATGTCGGCAACGCGGCCGGCGCCGTAGTATTTCAGCGCCGAGAAGCCGAGCTTCCCGAGCTTGGTTTCGTCGTTGATGCGCTGAATGGCGACGGTTGCAGCGTCGTAGGCCGCGTAATGCTCCGGCGACATGAGCAGCAGGTTTGCAGCCTTCTTGCCGCGCGACCGCTGGGTCATGATCGAGTTGAGCATGGGGCGCACGGTGTCCTTGTTCACCTGCGTTCCGATGGCCGGAAATGCAGTGTGCGCGTCGAACACCGAAGTACGCCAGGCCGGCTGGGTGCCGCGGTCGATGCCGGCATAGGTACCGGAATTGACCATGGTCGGCACCGCAAGCTGAAGGCCGCCGAGTTCCTTGCCGCCGAAGCGCGTACCGTTGCCATGGAGCGAGATGTCGGCCTCATCGATAAGCTCGCTTTCGGCGGCTTCGATGTGGCTTTCCAGGATGTCCATCAGCTGGTTTTCGCCTTCGTTGTTGAGGATGTCCTCATTCGGAAGGGTGACGGCCACGGCGACCATCTTGGGGGTGTACTCGGCATCGCTGAACAGCTCGGCAGGAACCGGGTTCAGGAAGTCGAAGCCGTTGTACCAGATCGCCGAGCCCGTCTTGTTGTAGAGCAGGCGTTCGCGGATCTTCGGGCCCGAGTATTCCTTGAAGTTCCCCCTGTCCTTGAGCAGATAGAGGGTGGCCGACGAGTTGGAGACAAGGTCCTGGTAGCCTTCGGAACGATCCTCCAGCGCCAGAGACAGGATCTCCTGGTTCTTTTCAACATTAGTGAGGGCCAATTTGGCCTCCTATAGACGCGGGTTATCCGGCCTGCGCGACGGCGCGGGCGAGAGATTCCCTGATTGAGGTGGAGCGCTTCCGGGCATTCGGGTCTGAGCCGAGCGAGGGTGCGCCAGAGACGGATTTCGAACCTTTCCGGGTCTGAGCCTCAAGGTCTGCAGTAATGGCCGCCGGGGCGGCTGGGGCCGGGGCAGATGGGGCGGGGTTGAGCCGGTCCGCCATCTTGTATGCCTCGGCCAAATCCTTGGTTTTGCCGCTCTCGATGAAGAAAACGATGTCGTCGGCGAGTTCTTCAAAGCGAGGATTGTTTTTTGCGAATTCGTCGACCGATGCCTCGATCTTCGATTGATGCTGCTGCTGCATCGAGGTCGTGACGCCGCCGATCTGGTTCTTCAGGCCAGCGATTTCCTGCTGCAGTGCGCGAATGGTCGCGTCGTTCTGCGCCTGGGTCTGATCGGGCGTCTGGCCCATGACGGCAGCGGCGAGTTCACGCATCGAAACGCCGGCATACTCGCAAACCGCCTGAATTCCCTGCATCGGATTGGTCAGCAGGGTCTTTTCCAGGTCGGTGTAGCGGGTCATCGCATCGCGAATGGTCGTGCCGTTCTTCTTCGCGAGGTCGTCGAAATCCTTGATCTGACCAAACGCCTCGGCGTCGGCGCGATACTTCTCGTGTCCCTGCTCCAATTCGCGGATGGCGCGGTGCACCTCGGCCTTGACCGGCTCCGGTGCCGTTGCCCATGCCGCTTTCGCATCTGCAGAGAACCGGGCCGGCGCATCGGACTTCGACTGAGCCGCTTCAGCGGGCTTTTCGGTCGTTCGCGCGGCGTCAGCCGGCTTGGTCTGGGCCTGCTTGTCGCCTGCGCCTTCGGTCTTTGCCGCTCCGCCTGGCTTGTCGATCGGTTCCTGACTGGCCTGCGTCTTGGCGACCTTCTCGGCGGCACGCTTCAGCGCCTCTCGTGCGGTCGGTGCCTTCTTCGGCTCCTGTCCCTCATCCTTGGCCGCATTGGCAGGCTTCGGGTCTGGAAGCTGGGCTTCGGCCGGCTGGCGTTGCTGATTGACCTGCGTTTCCGGGGCAACTGTCGAGGGTTCGGAAGGCGCAGCAGCGCCGCCGTTCAATGCGTCGGTCATGGTTCTACCTGTCTGAGAGGTTGCGGTGGGTGGTTAGCGGGGCCGAACGCGCTCGCCGCGATCAAAGCGAGCCTTGGCCTTCTCAACGGTGGTTTTGATCGCTGCCCTGTCGGGTTTCGGGCGCTTCCGAGTGCGAAGCCTGGCGGGATCGTTGCCGACCTCGATCATGCCGGCCGCTCGATAGGTGCTGCGCAGCTTGGACTTGCTGTCGTACATCTTGCCGTCCAGCATGCTCTGGACTGGCTCCATGGTGTCTTGCGCGATCATGGGACAAGCAAGCGTCGAGCGTTTCGGCCGGCGCGTCTCTTCCTTGCGGTAGACAGAGCGGCCGTCTTCCAGTTCGAACCACCGGTAAGCCATGCTCAGCGCCCCTGAATGATGGCGAACAGCGCCCACAGCGCTGCGCCAAAAGCGGCGTAGGCGAGGAAGATCGACGGACGATACAGGCGCTGGTCCTGGCCGGCGAACTGCGACATGCAGGCGAAAAGCGCAGCGGTAAGCGCGATGTTCCGAGCGTGTCCACCGCCATAGACAATGATGCCGACAAGGAAAATTGCCGCGAAAAGGCACCCACTCAGCACAAAGCCGAGCCATTCAATACGGTTCATCCGATATGCCCTTCAATCATGGGCGCCATGCCCTTCTGTGCCTGCTGGGCGAGCTGGAGGCGGAGCCGCGCAAGCTCGAGCTCGCCTTTTTGCATGTCTTGCGCGTGCTTCTGCGCATCGGCCGCCGCTCGCGCCTCGATCTCGCGGATTCGAATGTCGGCCTCTCGCTGCTTCAGCGCGGCATCGGCATTGATCCGGGCGATATCGGCTTCGGACTTGGCCACAGTCGCCTGAGCCTTCGATTGCTCGACAGCGGCGCGCTCCGCACTGGCCTTCGCCTCGATCTCAGCCTGCGCGGCCCTTGGATCTGGCTGCGGTTGACCGGCAGACGCCTTCATCTTCTCGACGAACTCGTCAATGGACGCCTGCATCTGGCGGCCTGGCCTGAACGGCGCGATGGCAAATTTCAGGATCTCGCCGGCAAAGGGGGCCGTCTCAGGCCTTGCGGCGACCATCTGGGACAACTGCGCGAGCGCGCCGCCAAGAGCGGTCAAAAACTCGGCTGTTCGCTTCTTTGCCGCATCCTCGTCCGGCTGAATGGTACTGTCCGTCTCGATGTCCAGCGAGAACGGCCGGATTCGCTCATCGCGAAGGAATTTCATCACCTTGTCGATGGTGATGGTTTCTTCCAATCCCTGGACCTGCTGCGCGATCTGCTCGACCTGCTGCTGTGCCTGCTGGAATGCGGCTTGAGCTTGTTCTGGATTGGCCTGGGCCATCTGCTGAACCTGCGGATTCGCCTGTGCAGCCTTCAACGTGTCGACGACCTGCTTTGCCTGGGCTTCCAAAGCCTTGATCGCCTTCGATACCTCTGCGTCCGTCTCAAACTCCATCTGAGACATGTCCAACAGGGTCTTGGCCTGGAAGTTCTCCGCCTGAATTTCGGCAACGATGCGCGCAGTGTCGCGAGCGATACGCACCAACTCCGCCTGGCGGTCCCGAATGCGAACCGAACCATACTGCGACTTCAGCGTCTGGGCCCCAAGCGTCTCATTGGGGTTGGTTGCACCCCGCATGACGTCCGACAGGCCGCTGATCTGGTAGATGTCCTCAATCAGCTGCTTTCGCAGGGCGATAAGCTGGGTCAGGGTCGTAGCGACCATGTCCAGCGGCAGCCACACGATGGTGTCTTTCGCCGAGCCAGTTACGGCCCAATTGGAAACCGGAACGAGCACCTTGCGATCATCGACCGACTTGATTGCGGCTTCGATCGCATCGCTGAGCTCGCCGGCGCCGGATGGATAGAAACCACGCACCTTCAGCGCCTGGGTCAGCGCGGAAATGCGGTTGGTGAGTTCGTTTACCTCCTCGGCCTGATCCTTGTAGAACAGGAAGTCAGGCACCGGGATCAGGCTGTTCGGCTCTACCGTGCCATATGCAGGCTGCGGGCACGGGAAGAAGCCTTCCAGCGACAGGTGCGGCTTGTCCTCGTCGAGCACAACGTCGACGCCGGGCGTGACCCACACGACCTTGTTTTCGGTCTTGGACCAGATCTCCCAGACACCGGCCTTGAGCTTGCCGTCGGTCTTGTTCTTGTCGTCCTTCTGCTTGGCGAAGATTGCCCCGGCATATGCATTGCCTGACGTCTTCTGGAAACGCTGGCGCATTTCCTTCCGCGTCATCCATGCGCGCCCGGCTACCCAGCCGACTTCTATCCATCCGCGGCCCGGCTCGTGCGCGAAGTCACGGCGGTTCTTGTGCTCGATGCAGACGCGTTCGATAAGCCCGCTGTCCTTGCTCTTGGCCTCATACCTGACCCAGATGCAGCCGCGGGCATTGATTGCCAGGTCATCGCGGACACGCCGCATGACGCCGTCAATGTCCTCACTGTCGAAGGTTACAGCAGTCGAACGCTCCAGCAGTTCGGACGCGGCGCGCGGAATCGGCTTGGTGTTGTTGAACCTGGTCGCGACCACCGGGATAGGCGGTCGGGCATACATGGACGGCTTCAGAACCTCGATGTTTGCCCAAAAGATCTGGAATTCGCGGCTCCTGCTGACGCTCGCCAGACGGGCAAGGTTTGCATACTGCTTCTCGATGTTCGCGCAGCGCGTTTGATAGTCCTCATACCCAGCTTTTTCATAACTGGTGATCAGGCTGAGCCATGCCTTTGAGGACTTCGGCTTGCGTGCCGGCTCGGCGTCTGCCTGCGCCACGTCGAGTTCGTCGTCGGGATCGATCACGGGGCAACCTTCATATTCTGATCCTTCCACCGGTCGCGGGCTCAGGAGGGCCGGGCAACTGCACCATGCCGGGTTTCGGCGGCGCTACTTGCTCGAGCGGCTTCTTGAACCATGGGCGGGACATGCAGCCGTAGCGAACCATGTCGGCCGCGTGGTCTTCCTGCGATGTGTCGAGGTCTTCCGGGTTCGTCTGATCGTGCTGAAGCGCCGGCAGCGTTCGTATCGTGTGCGTGCAGGTGCTGAAGAAGAACAGCAGTGCGCGTCCGTCTTCGTCTCCGGTCAGGCGGCTGCGAAGCTGGTCCCAGCCGCCCATAGCACCACGGCCTGGCGTTCGCTTGTTGTCCGCCCTTGTAAACGTGGCCCCTTCGCCGTTCTCGCCTTTGGCCATGCGCTCGGCGATCGATGGCCCGCCATCCTGATTGAACGCCGCCGGGTCAAGAACGCCGTAAGTGATGGAATCGCCATAGTCCCGAAACCTGACACCCGCGCCGACCGCTTCGGCATGGAGCTTCAAACCGGTGTCCGGAATGAACTTGCCTTGAGCGTCCCTCTTCACCCCGTACCATTCGCGGTACAGCACCAGCGCGCCACGCGGGATCACCACGCCGGGGCCGGCAATAGTGTCTTCCGAGGCAACCGCGAACCAGCCGAAGGCAAAAGGCTTGGCGCTGCCCCAGTCACCGGCCCGGAACCTGATCCAGTGTTCTGGGATCGCAAATGGCCGAATGACATGGCGCTCTCGGCGGAAGTTGTCGAAGTAAGCGCCCTCGACGATGTCCCAATCGCCATGACGCATTGCCCGGACGAGGCTTTCCGACCCCAGGCCGTGAAGACGATCCTCATATTCAGGATCGTTGTCGTTCATCGCCGGGTTGTCTTCGAGCTTCGCCGGGATGTACTGGCGCAGCATGCCGCCCTCGGTCTTGGGCGTCCTGTAGACCTTATATGCGGCCGCACCGTCGATGAACGTGCTCTTGACGAACTGATGCCCGATGCCCCCGGGGTTGCCGCTGCACAGGATGCGCGGGAAGCGACCTTTGTACTTCTCAGGCACCTCGATACCGACCATGCGCACCCGGCCACGGAGGTACCGGTAAATCTTGTCCGTGAAGTGCGTCAGCTCATCGATCAACAGGACGTGGATTTCGGCGCCCTGGTATTTGAAGCGGTCCTTCTCGTCTTTGCAGTGGCAGAGATAAATCTTGCTGCCATTCCAGAACCTGATTTCGTCCTCAACGATGGTGACGAAGCCACAGGCCACCCAGCCGGCGAGCAGCGCCCGAAAGCCGTTCGGGCCTTCCATATGGTTCTTGACCAGATCCCCGCCGATGCGGCGGAACAGATAGACCTGTAGGCCTGGTATCTCCGTGCACCAGGTGATTGCCGCCGACCGTATCAGGTGGCTCTTGCCGCCTCCTGCCGCGCCGCCGAAGAAGGTTTCCGTTGCCTCGGTGTTGAATGCCACGCCCTGCTTGGGATGCAGGACGAGATCAAGAGTTGCCGCTGACTGAGACATTGAGCACCGGAACCAACGGCGCGCCGTCCTTGCCGGTCAGTTCGGATTTGTCAGCCAGACCCAGCTCGCGGGCGATGATGTTCGCATTCAGAAGCTCAGCCGCAGCCCCCTCAAACTTCTGGGTGCGAATGATGTCGTCTACCTGCGCGGTGATGCCAACAAAACCTTCCCGCTCTCGGTAGAGGTCCCATGCTTGGCGCGAGATATCGAGGAAGATGCACAGGCCCGAAATCGTCATGGCCCGCATCTTGGCTATCCTCTCGACCTTCACGTCGCCCTGATAGGCGAAGGGCCGTGCCTCATATAGCGGGTTTGCTTCGACCCAATCGAAGTACTCGGTGCACGCTTCCCACAGTGCATCTGCGGTGGCGAAGATCGGGGCGCGGCCGTGGGAGCTGCGAACCTTCCAGAACTGGTTACCTGATGGTGCGGGCATATGTGTTCCTCTCGCCGGTTTGAGCGGTCGATTGGCGCGGCAGTTGCATTGCGAGTGGACGGTCTTGATATGGCCTCATGCTGTGAACTATTTTTCACACCCTGTTGACAAACCGGGCAACTGTGAATTATAGTTCACACATGATCGAAGTTCGCCAAACACCAGAATTCAAAGAATGGCTCGACGGCCTGAAGGATCAGCGCGCACAGGAGCGCATCGCTATCCGGATCGTTCGGCTGCAGTCGGGCCTGATCGGCGATGCCAAGTACTTCGACGGCATTGGCGAGCTTCGTATTGACTACGGCCCCGGCTACCGCGTCTATTTCGTGAAGCGGGGCAATGAGGTGGTGATCTTGTTGTGCGGTGGCGACAAGTCGAAGCAGAGCAAGGACATCAAGCGGGCGATCCGCATGTCACAGGAGGTCAAATGACCATAGAAACCGTACCCTTTGACGCAGCGGCCTATCTGGCAAGCCCCGAGGCGCAAGCGGAACTTATCGCTGACGCTCTACACACCGGAGACGCCGCCTATATCGCGAACGCTATCGGTGTTGTCGCTCGTGCCCGAGGTATGAGCCAGATTGCCAGAGACGCAGGCGTAACCCGCGAAGCCCTCTACAAGGCGCTCAGCCCTACCGGCGACCCTCGACTGTCAACCTTCCTGGGCGTGATGAAAGCGCTCAACATGGAAGTCACGGCGAAGCCGGTTGAGGACGCGCTGGCCGAATAAGTCTGCTGGCTTACCGCGTTCTGCGGAATTCCGCGGAAACCCGAAGGAAACCCGCCGCATAAGCAATGCACGTGCAATGCATGTGCATTGCCGTGGCATAGCTGTAGCAATGCTAGCCCTGCCCTCTGAAAACAGAAAACCCGCCTGTGGGGCGGGTCTTTGGATGCAGTTCTGCAAACTAGGCAGAACATAAGGGGTTTCGTTACATGTGTCAACGCAACGTTCCCGCGCGATATCACATGAAATCGAAGTGCCTTGCGCACAATCGCAGATAATGCTGCAATATAATCGACATTTCTCGTTCTTGGACGCCGTATTTTTGCGCAATCTCGGCAGCCGTGTGTCCATTCACACAGTAGTCAATGAGCTGCGCTGATGGCGCTAAACCGAGCACACCCCGAAACCCGGTGAGTCTGTCTAGAGCGGCAACCCGGCCCTCGCCTATGCCGGCGGCGTATCCCGACCTGGTGCCCCGCAGGAAGTTCGCCGAGCTTGCTATTGTCATCCCTGCCCGCTCCCAGAGGGTTGCGAGATGTGAACCGGCATGGAAAAGGGCGTCCTGCTTGTTTCGCCCATATCGCCATTCGAACGATCCGGGCCGGCAGCGGAACAACTGACGTTCGGCACGATCCGCCGAAATCTTTACGTTGACCTTCGTGACCCTTGCCCCGTCCTTGCCGCCGTCCTCATCCTGGAGCTTGGCGATACGCCGCCGTTGTGGCGCTGTCTCAGACACAACCCGTTCGCGTTGTTCGGCACGCTCCCACACCGCGCTAACCCGTGTGTCCTCCACGGGCGCGCTAGTCGCGGCTTCCGAACGGCTTTTCCGGCGCCGGCGGGCCTCAGCAAGGTTGATGCGCTTGCCGCCGTCTACCCGTACCGATGGGAGAACCTTCTTGCCCTTCAAGCAACCTTCCTTTCGATGAACACGACGTCGGGGTCGTTCGCCGGCGGAAGCGCTGTATGCGTGCCCTCTGGCACGACCACATTTGCGTAGTGTAGGCCGGCAAAGCTGTCGCTGCGAAATAGGACTTGGCGACCGTCAACGCTGATTTCGAACCTGGCGAATGGCGTATTCGGCCTATTCCCCCAACGGTGCAGCAACAGAAGGTTTTTTCGGGCAAAGAACCGCTGCCCGTCATCGATGCTTGCCAATGTTGCCAGCATGCTCCGCATCGCTCGCGCGACCATTCGCCCACGTTTTAGGATCTCGTCCGTCGCGGGGTGCTCAGGCGTGGTCGGCGACCAGTCCGGCAGTGGCTGCGCGGCATCAGTCAGTGCAGTTTGCAGGTGGCGAACGTCGCGCTTCACATCGTAGCCATAGGCCAGGAATTTCAGACCACTCGCCCGGCCGATTGACTTTCGTTGGATGACGGCATTTCCGGTTCGGTCCTTCATGCCCAAGTCAGCGTCGATGAATAGCTCACCGTTGGTCTGGGCGAGTTCCCTTTGCAGAAACTCGCAGTATCCCTTTGCCTGCTCGTCAAGCTGGTCCCGCACGAATTGCAGGTCCGCAGCTATCTTTGCCATTCGGGCGACAAACTGGGCTAGCGCTTCGCGCCTCGCGCCGATTTCCTGCCATGTGTCGAAGTAATCACGGCACGCCTGCTGCCGGCGGAACAACCTTTCCGCATGGCGAAAGTTCTCTCCGTAGTGCGTGGCTGCGCATTGATGCCCTACGAACCGCACCGTTTTTTCATCGGGGAAATAGGCCATGCGCCCGCGAATGAACTTTGGCGAGCCAGGCGCACAGAACGAACATGGCACTCGCTCGCCGCCAGGCCGAAGCAAGACCGGCACGGTGATTTCCTCGGACAACAGAACGATGTTGTCATGCTGCGTCGGCCGGCTGGTCGACACGCACTCAAAATCTTCGGGGCGACCAGTCGTAGCGGTGTGCTGACGCCACCGCTCGAGATAGTCATCGCTCGGTTGCCCCTCGAATACCGGATGGTGAGCCAGATCCATCATGCCGCGGCCTCCAGCATCAGGTTCCGGTAATCGGCGGCGATATCGGCCGGCACGATTTGGAACTCGAGCCCGGCAACTTTCCCCTTCGAGAATTGCTCAATTGTTAACCAAACGCCGCTGACGAACTCACCACTCGTCATCTGCAGCGGCTTACCCCTCACAGGCTTCTGTAGGAGAAACACCTCTTGAGTTCGGCCATCGATCGACCCAAAGTTATAGAAGCCTGGGTACTCGGCGGATGGCCACAAAATGGCGATGGGCTCTTTCGAGGCGTCATCGAAATTGTCGGTAGAAATCACCAACACCTCGTCGCCAACTGGCAGACAAAAGTCTGCCAGCAGTTGCAGTGATGCCTTGATGCCCCCGATAGCCGACACGGTTTCGGCTTTCAGGCCCGAGCGTGCGAGCCTCATCAGGTGCTGCGACCATCTTTCGCCGACGCCAGCGCGATCCAGCAGGGGCAACCATTCGCCATGCCTGCATTTGTCTTTCGCCCGGCAAAGCAGCCGTCCGGTTTCAAGCGCCTTCTTTGCTGTCATGCTCTGCGCCGCGCTGAACGCCGCGTGGCTCTCTTTGATCCGCTCGGCCAAGTCGGCCAGACTGTTCGTCAAAATAGTCATGCTGCACCTCCACCACCCTCGACATGCAGGCGCCGGCAAAGCTCGACCTGCACTGCGCCAAAGAATTCGCGCAGCTCCTGTTCGATGACGGGTGTGGCCAGCCCCGATTTCTGCATCTGAGAGGCCATGCCGTCGACGATCTGCTGCCAGTACTGATCGGCGCTCTTTCCGCGCCGATCACCGAGCACGTCGGCCACCCGACGGATTTTCCCCACCCGATACCTTGCCGGAAACGGGACGATGGCAGCCCCGCGGTCAGTTGCGCTTGCCAGGCGGGTCATGCACGCCTCCTGTTGATGATGGTCGCCCCGCTGCTCAGGGCTTTTTCCCGACTGCCCACCCAGAATCTATAAAGGTGTTCGGAAACCCGAAATTTGCTGATCATTGATTTCATTCGGAAATTCTCCGTGGACTGCCATTGGCGACCCGGCGAATTTCGGCTTCCCGAAGCGGTCGGATTTCGGCTTCCCGAAGTGGGGTTTTCTTCTTTCGTCCGACCGACCCGCGCTTGTCGGCGTGTTGCTTTCGGATGGTTTCCGACCACGCGACCGCCATTGCCTCGGTGCAGCGCAGCCATTCGTTTGTAGGGGGCGCCCCCTCGTGGTCGCCGAGCCAGGTAAGCCTGTAGACGTTGGGGTGCGACGTGCCGGCACCCGCCCGCCCCCTCCGGACTTTAACCAGTCCCTTGAAGGCCAGTTCATCGATTGCGTCGGCAACATATTCGCCGGAAACCCCATGCGCCTTAAACTGCTGGTGGGTGACAATGAGTTGCCCATTGTGTAGCCCGCCATGAGCACAATGTTCGACCACCAGCCGCATTATGGCACGGACGGCATTGACGCTCAGGGAGCGGAACGCAACCGAGCACATGAAGTCTACGGTGAACCACCCCCAACCGTTTTGATCGGCTGGTGGCTTGTTGTGCTTCATCACCAGGTTGTAGGTCTTGCCGCGGCTCGTCCGGCTCTTGTCCTTGAAATCAATGGGGGTCACGACGCCCTCGCTTTGATCAAGGTAGCCTCACGGACTGCAGCAACGGCCTCCGACAGTGTCAGACCGAACCGCTGGCGGAGATCTGGCACGATTGGGTGCGGAGGGTTCTTCTCGGTCGCAAGCCAAACGGCAGCGACCGCGACGTCGCGCGACGTCGCGCGACCGTCACGTGACTCTTTCTGCATTGTTTGCTGGCTCATGCGGCAGCGCGCCCCGCGCCATATTCGATGCTGATGGGGGTATGGAGCCGATACCGGGCATGGCTGCCAGGAAACGGCCCGCCGTGCGTCTCGTGCTCTGTCTCAATCACCAGCCGGTGTTCGTGACGCAGCAGATAGACGAAGTGAGCGAGGCGTAGACCCGCCGGAAAGTCGGCTGCACTGCAGCCCCGTTGCCCGGCCTTGTGCAGTTCGTTCAGCGCCCAGCCGGCGCGGCCAGGAACGACGATGCGGCGTTCATGGACAGCGTCACCGGGATAAACGAGGACTGTGAGTTGAAACTTGCCCTTGCCAGAATTGAGTTGGCGGGCTGCGGGTTCCCTTGCTATGGAATCCATCGCGGTCCTTTTGGAATTTGGGGATAACAAATCTTCTCGGATCGAAGGGAGATGGGCGGTTGAGTTTGGCGACTGGCCGCTCATCTCTTCGCAGTTCGGGGGACGCCTCATGCAGCCTCCTGATCTCGAACAGCAATCTTTTCGGCGATCCAGGCTTCAACCTCGGACAGCAAAAACGCTTTCCGGGCGCCATCGTCATCGCCACTCAGCCTAAGAGGTTTTGGGAACTTGCCCGCCTTAGACTTGAGGAAAATCGAAGACCTGCTGAGCGATGTGAGGCGGCAGGCTTCTTTGATACTGATCAGCCGGAAGTCGCGGCTGTTTGTGTTCATGCGCAATGCCCTTTGTGTTGATTTGGCATTGCTAACAATACTGTTTCAGGGAGTCGCAACCAAGTCGACGCGACCCGTCCCAAACCCTATATGCCAGTTATCCACAGGCACGTAGGGCTAACTATCTGAAAATAATGATTTTTTTCTAACGAACCGAGTGGATAAATCGCCGAGCTTTGTTCATGCTCGGTTCCCGATATTGCCCTCTAATGTTCCGCCTCCGCCAAGTGCTTGTTTTTATTGACAAATACTTGTCAGGTGATCGGCCCACTTGACAAGGGCGTCTCGTTTCTCCGGCTCATAGGTTGCTCGGTTGTAGACGCCTGCCACGCCGGCTTTAAAGCCGCTGATGTGGTTCAAGACCGCCTCGACGATGTGCGGCATGATCCCGATTGAAGCCATGCCAGTCGCGACTGTTCGCCTGATGTCGTGCGGGGTCCAGCGCTCTTTGCTCGCTTGGAGCTTGAGCCGAACAGCCTGCGCAATCGCGTTGCTCTCGACGGGCTCCCCCGTTCGCGTGAACAGCGGGGCCTCGTCCTCATCCTCAGCCCTGCTCATGGCCTCGGTCACGATAGACATCGCGAGCGGTGACAGCGGCACCACGTGCGTCAGCTCGTTCTTGGTACGGGCGCCCGGAATGGTCCAGGTTGCCCGGGCTAGATCTACTTCCGACCTGCGCATCCCACACACTTCGCCAGAGCGTTGCCCGGTCAACAGCAGCAGCCGCAGCACATCAGCCGTCACCGGGCTTAGCGCGGCCGAATTTAGCGCCCCCCACGCCGCCTTGACTTCTGCGTCGGACAGAACTCTATCGCGTCGAGTGGGCTTGCTGCGGGGCTTGAGGCCGGCGATTGGGGATACCGTCAGGTACCCATCATCGACCGCCCAATTGAAGAACTTCCGAACCACTGCCTGGATGTTTCTCGCTTGGACCTTGGCGCCCGCTGCCGACTTCTTGTCGATGATGTCGAGCACGTCACGCCGAACAACAGCCATCCCTTTCATGCGCCCAATTGCTGGGTACACCTCGGCCTTGAGAATGCGCTCATCCTCTTCCCATGTCCGCTTGTTCGGCTTGGCGTAGACTTCGAGGTAAAGCGCGCCCAGTTCCTCGATGGTTGCAGCCGCACGCCTGGCGGATTTCGCCTTCGCCGGATCCTCACCATCGGCGACTGACGTCATGGCCCTCAGCGCTTTCTTGCGGGCTGCGTCAAGGGACACGGCAGGATAGCGGCCCAGCTTTACCCGCTGGCGAGTATTGTCGCTCTCTCGGGTATACATCAGGTTCCACGTTTTGGTGCCTGTCGGCGCCACCCGAAGTGACAGCCCGACCAGTTGCATGTCGAAATAGTCTGTGCGAGTCTCTGCTGAGACACTGGCCACGAAGCGATCAGTCAGCTTCAGTTTTGGCAAAACGTCGACCTACTGATTTGTTGAAGCGATTATTCAGTTGGGTACGGCATGGGTACGGAATTGTCAAAACTGCATGACACGCCGCTGAACACCCTTGAACAGATTTCCCCAAGGTTCCCGCTGAGTTCGACTGTGTGATGGTGTCTATGCTGTTCAAAGGTGTTGGGTCAAAAACGCGCTTTTAATCAGTAGGTCCAGGGTTCGAATCCCTGCGCGCTCACCAACGCCAAACCCTTGCACCACAACGATTTTGGCGCTGTCGGCAGCCGTGAACTATGCGGAATGTAGGAGAATCTATTTCTCCCACGGCGTTCCTCGGGCCGAGATCGTAGAGCCCTCCTCGCCTCCGACATATTGTCATTCGCACGTTGAAGGGGACACTTAGCCTTGCCGAGCCCCGCGGCGTCTGGACACTGGTGACGACATGGTGTTAGGTCCCGCCGCTTTCCCACACCCTTGGATGTAACAGTGCCTCGCGAGGTGTGGTATTGGGCGGGAAGTATCGAGAGAGGTGATTCAGTTGGTAAGCCATTGTCCTTCATGCGTTGGCGTCGAATTGAGAATGCTCTCGCCATGGCTTTCTATTTGTCCGCATTGCCGCCTGTATCTTTCTAACCTAGCACCCGGCCCCGGCAAGGCGTTCGATGGCCTCGAAACCCTTCGTAGGCAGAATTTTGAAGCAACCCTTGATGCCATCGAGCGCATCAAGCCATTGCGCGGCAAACGTCTGTTGGAAATCGGGTCTGCAAAGGGTTGGTTTCTTGAGGCCGCCCAGAAGCGCGGGGCCATTGTTACCGGCGTGGAACCGGTATCGAGTGATGCAGCGATCGCTCGCGGCAACGGATTTCAAATTGAGGAGGGATTGTTCCCTGAGTGTCCCTCGGACAAGGGTCCGTATGACATCATTGCCTTCAACGATGTCTTTGAACACCTACCCGATCCTGCCAAGGCCGTGATCGATATCGACCAGCGGCTCGCGGACAACGGACTTCTATCGATTAACATACCCAGCAGCGATGGGATTATTTTCAAGACTGCGAAAACACTAGCATCTCTCGGATTTGAGAAACCCTATGACCGCATGTGGCAACGGGGATTGCCATCGCCACACATGAGTTACTTTTCACCTGAAAATCTCAAGCAACTAGTCGAACGATTTTCTGGTTTGAAGCGCTGGCCCGGCGTACCGATCAGCCTGCCTTCAATAAGCACCTCAGGGTTACGCGAACGGATTGACGGGCAGAACGTCGGCCTGCCGACTTGGATGGTCTATCCAGCGATGCTCGCGTTTTCCGCCGTCTCGGGTATGCTGCCAAGTGATATACACTTGGCGATCTTCACCAAGGGGAAATTCGACACGGAATGAAGCTGGATCTTGTTAGCACGTTCCGTCGGTATGCGCTGTCCTCAGGATTGACATGGTTCGTCGACTTCATCGTATTCATGTCATTGTTTTCTAATATCGGCATCCCCCTTGCACTATTGGTGTCTAGGTGCGCTGCCGGAGTTGTTGGCTTTATTTCTCACAAGAAATTTTCGTTTAACAGCGGTGCGGAGACTTCTCGACGAGAAGTAATTGGCTACGTCGCATTGGCGGCAGCCAACTACCTCATTTCTGTTGGCTTGTTTATTCCATTCTTTTCGGATGGTGCTCTGCACGCCGCCATGGTCAAAATCGCAGTTGAAATTGCGATTTTCGTTATCAATTTCCTGTTCTTGCGACGTTTGTTCCTGCCTAACCTGTCCGAACAACTAGGTTGAGCCGATAAGAGCCCAAACGTCCAGCAAGAGGCGGCAGTGGCTCTGGCCACGGTGCATAAAGCGCCTTGATTGATACCGGCCAATTGCAAAGGCTATGCAAGCAATTGCAGCCGCCCCATACGCACGGCAACTTCACCGAGAGAATTGGCGACATTATGCGTGGGCCGCCACGCTTTTTCTGCTACGAACAGGTCAGGGGCGTGAGCCAGGCGTCAAGTCCAACTCGACGATGGCTGCACTGCAACGGCCACCACAGCCGCCGGCTTCCGCTTCAGGTTCAAGGCAGGGCGCTCAATGACGCGCCATGAAGCTGCTGCAAGGAAAACAGTCGGTGGAGTAGCGAGCGCCGCCAACCACAAGGGACCAATATCCGCTCCCCAGACATGCACTATGCATTGCTGAACTGGGAACGCGTAAAGATAGATACCGTAGCTCAAGTCAGCACGCTCGCCAGCTCGCCTTTTCGGGGAGGAGCGACCTATGAACGCAACGGCATAGACAAGATAGGGGAGTGTAAGAAAATAAACAACCTCGCCTGCATGGCGTGGCATCCACGCGGACGCGATGAAAGCCAGTCCTGCGAATCCGACACCCGCCCAGCTTGCCGTTGGGGCCAACTTAAGCAGCACAGCGCCAGCGAAGAAGAAGTAGCCCATACCTAGAAAATTGAACAAAGGGACGCCCGGCAGGATGTTACCACCCTTGTTAGCCCAGGATAAACCGAACTGCCATTGACTGACGAAATAGCAAACGCCAAACGCTACTGTAAGCGCCAGAAAAGCTTTCCATGATCGGATCGCGAGGACGAGCAGACACGCCGAGATGATGTACATCGTCGCTTCGATAGGCAGCGTCCACAGCGACCCGTTCGGCCCACCGACTGGATTATTGTCGAAAACGCCTGGCAATGGGAAGCGAATGGGGAACAGGTAAGCATTCCTGAGATAGTCCCACGTGGCAGGGTGCGACCAATACTCGGCTTGACTGAGGGTGGTGAACGTAGCACCGATTAGAATGCAGAAAACCACGGCAAAAAACAGCGCCGGCAGGATGCGCAGGGCGCGCGCCACGCAAAAATCCAAGAGAGATCGATGCGCTGCAGACTGCGTAATCAAATAGCCGGAGATCAAGAAAAACACATCAACTGCCAGGCCACCTCCCGACAGATAACCGAAGAAAATCCCGAAAGGCTCCGGAGAGCCTGTAAGTGGAAAGCTATGCGAGAACAGCACCAGCCATGCTGCGGCAAGCCGAATAAGGTTGAAATTGTTAGTCACCACGTCCCCTTAGTTCCTGGCCGTTTAGCATGCCGAAATGTCCCCGCCAATTGACGATTTCTGTGCATGCCTAATATGCCCAACTTGGCAAGGGGCATTCACATGACGAAGGCCCATGGCACCAGGACATGCTTCGAACCTAGGTATCATCGCCACACTACCTCGCGGCGGTGCCCGTGGTGGACGCCAAGGTCAGCTCTACCAACACGACGGTGGTGGGACCTTGTCCCTAGCCTGGCTGAGTGCAAAGTAGTGTACGTCCACAGAACGAGCACCAATCCAGCGACCACTTTCGATGCGCGCCGATAGCGATTGTCTCCCGGCGGTGGGTCGCCACTCAGGTTGCAAAGGATTGCCGGCGACCAACGTCCTGGCGCCTTGGAAAAACCCATAGTCATCAACGATCAAGGCGCCGCCCGAAACGAGCCACGGATACAGCGTTTCGAGCTCAATTCTAGTCGAAGAGTAAAAAATCAGTGTCAAGCCACAAGACAGCAACTGAACTGGCCTCGAACGCTGGCTGCGTGTCCTCCAACCAGCGAATATCCGTCCAAGGTGGATCGACTCTGTGCAACAATTCTTCGACGTTCTGCCGAATATGAGGAAGCAGGGCGGTGGTATCGATATTGCTTCCAAGGATCACGTCGCTTGACCCCATCGGGGGCCTTCAAACGTATCGAACAAAACTATCCGGTTGTTCAGCTTGTGCAGATTCCGGAGTCTGCCCATGAACAGCGCCATGCCACCCAGGAAGCAGCCACATTCTACAATGTGGCCTTTGATCGAGTTTTTGGAAAGGTAAGCGAATACCTGAAAGACGTTGCAGAATCCGGTGACATGTAAGAGCGAGTAATGGCGAGCTTCCTCATACAATTCCCAAAAAATTTCGGACTCAATTTCTGGGAAACTAGATCGCTGCCGCGTTCTAACCGAATCAATCTCGGGAACTAGATCACGTGAGTATTCCATCCCCAGTCACTTCGCCCGATCGATGCCGCCATCCTATAACAACACGATCGCGATGTTAGGTAAATACAATGAGTTGCATAGGAACCTCGACCGACTGGAAATCATGTTCCCACGGCCCACTTTGGCAATCTAACACTGGAGCGCCTCTGAATCATGCAGCCGGTGATTCGCACTGATGGCTTCCTGAGCACGTTCGCTATCGAACTACCCTCGGCACTCCCCTTCTACGTCGCAGGAACTATCGCCCCATCCCGCCGTTATGCCCCTGACGGAACTATCCGCTTACGAGGAGACGAGCATGAACAAGGTGATCTCAAGCTTGATGGCAACGGCCATCGCGGCGTCATTTGCGGTGCTGCCTGTGGCCGAGGCAATGGCAGCGTCGGTCTACATGCCCACGGCCCCGCAGGCCGATACGGCGGTGCAGCAGGTGCAGTATGACGGCTACTGGAAAAAGCGCAGAGTGATGCGCAGCGACAGCGCCAGCCATTTCCGCACGCCACGCAGCGGCTTCTATCGCGAGCGTGGTGATGTCGTTTATTTCAACGGCCATCGCGGCTATCGCGACTACCGCCCCGGCTATCGGCGCCACAATGACTTCTGGTTCCCGGCCGGCGCCTTCATAGCCGGCGCGATCATCGGCGGCGCATTGGCCAACCAGCCGCAGCCGCGCTACGTCCAGCCTAGCCGCTATGGCAACGCGCATGTGCAATGGTGCTACGATCGTTATCGCTCGTATCGCGCCTACGACAACACCTTCCAGCCCTACAACGGGCCGCGCCAGCAATGCTATTCGCCCTATTAGGCGCGAACTTCGACTGATTAAGGTGCCGTTCGGGCGGAATACCGCAAAGCCCGTTCCCAGTTGAAATCGGACTCAACCCCGGACTAAATCAGGACTCGTGCAACAGGACCCGCGCTCACGGCGCGGGTCTTTTCGTTTCGATGAGCTGCACGTCCGATTCCGCGCAGATCTTGCGAATGCTCGGAATGTCGCAATGGTCGGTGATGAAGGTGTCCATCTGCGACAAATGGGCGATGCGCACCGGTGCCGTGCGCTCGAACTTGGTCTGGTCGGAGACCAGGATGACATGGCGCGCATTGGCGATGATCGCCTGCGCCACCTTGACCTCACGAAAGTCGAAGTCGAGCAGCGCCCCATCGTGGTCGATCGCCGAGGCGCCGATCACCGCATAGTCGACCTTGAACTGGCGGATGAAATCGACGGCCGCCTCGCCGACGATGCCGCCGTCCGAGCCGCGCACAACACCGCCGGCAATCACCACCTCCATGTCAGGATAGACGCGCATCCTGTTGGCAACATTGATGTTGTTGGTGATGACCATCAAACCCTTGTGGTCGAGCAACGCCTTGCCCACGGCTTCCGTCGTTGTGCCGATGTTGACGAACAGCGAGGCGTTGTCGGGAATGAGGCGGGCAGCGGCCTGTCCGATCGCGTCCTTCTCGTCGGCGGCGATCTTGCGCCGCGCCTCGTATTCCAGGTTCTCGATGCCCGATGGAAACAGCGCCCCGCCATGGATGCGGCTCAACAGCCGCTGGTCGCACAGGTCGTTGAGATCCTTGCGGATCGTCTGCGGCGTCACCTGGAAATGCGTCGCCAGGTCGTCGACCAGCACGCGCCCATTGTCCTTGGCCAGCTGGATGATCTCGGACTGGCGTGGCGACAGATACATGGCAAGCATTCCCCAGAATTTCGTTTTGAGCAACGATAGGCCAAAACGAAAGCAGTGAAAAGGCGCTTCGAAAGTCATATCGAAGCCGCAATCGCCGATTATCCGGCAACTTGCCGGATGGGGACCAATTGCGGTTTCGACCTTGAAATCCGCGCCGCGATCGATTACGAACCTCCCATCCAGGCCGGGCCCCTCTGGCAGCCACCATGGCTGCGATGTCGGACTGGAGTTTCCAATCCGGCGGCCTGGCTCAAATGTACTCACCGATCAGCACGTCCTGATACTCGCCCATGCGGAACCACGCCGCAGCGGCAGATCATGTCTGCAAGCCTTGCCGCCCTTGCTGAAAGCAAAGGGTGCCATATGACAGAATTCTTTACTCCCGAGGCCCTAACCGCCCTCTTCCAGGTCATCATGATCGACCTGGTCCTGGCCGGCGACAATGCCATCGTCATCGGTCTCGCCGCGGCGGGCCTTCCGAAAGACCAGCGCACCAAGGCGATCGTCGTCGGCATCATCGCCGCGACCGTGCTGCGCATCGGCTTTGCCGCTGCAACGACCCAGCTCCTGCAGATCGTCGGCCTGCTGCTCGCCGGCGGCGTGCTGCTGCTCTGGGTCTGCTGGAAGATGTGGTATGAACTGCGCGCCAACCACGCCCAGGAAACCCAGGCCGTCGAGGCGCTGAGCGATACGGACATCGACAAGGACGGCAAGGTCGCGGGCACGGCTCCGACCAAGACCTTCCGCCAGGCAGCCTGGCAGATCCTCATCGCCGACGTCTCGATGTCGCTCGACAACGTGCTGGCGGTTGCCGGCGCCGCGCGCGACCACCCGAACGTCCTGATTTTCGGCCTCGTGCTGTCGATCGCGCTGATGGGCGTTGCCGCGAGCTTCATCGCCAACCTGCTGCAGAAGTACCGCTGGATCGCCTATATCGGCCTGGTCATCATTCTCTATGTCGCCGGCGAGATGATATATCGCGGCACGCTCGAGGTGCTGCCTTACATCCAGGGCGCCTGACGCGTCGCTTGAACAAAAAAACCGGCCGGAACGTCAGTTCCGGCCGGTTTTCTTTTGCCCCTGGCTGATCGCTATCGCGCAGCCCGGGCAATCTCGACGATCACCTCGAAGGCCGTGTCGACATCGGCCTCGGTCGCCTCGAACTGCCCTGCCTGGAAGCGGATCACGGCGCGCCCGTCGAGCCGGGTCTGCGTGAGGTAAATCCGTCCATCGCGATTGATCGCCTCGACCAGCGCCAGATTGTGGCTGTCGAGATCGGCCCCGCCCACTGGGGTGTGACGGAACGAAAACAGCGACAGCATCGGCTCGCTGGTGATCTCGAAATCAGGCTCTCGCTCCAGCCGATGCGCCAGCCCCTGGCTCCAGCCGACATGGTTGCGGATCATTCCGCGCAAGCCCTCCAGCCCATGCGCGCGCAGCAGGAACCACAGTTTCAGCGCCCGGAAGCGGCGGCCAAGCGGCACAGACCATTCGGAATAGTTGGTGATGCCGTCGCGGCCATGTGTCTTCAGGAACTCCGGCCGGATCGCCAGCGTGCGCACGAGACTTTCGGGATCGCGGATGAACTGGATCGAGCAGTCGAACTGCGCCCCCAGCCATTTGTGCGGATTAAAGACGACCGAATCCGCGCCCTCGACACCGCCCCAGAAATGGCGGAACTCCGGGCAGATCATCGCCGAACCAGCCCAGGCCGCGTCGACATGGACATAGAGACCGTTGCGCCTGGCCACCTCGACGACCGCGGCCACGTCGTCGGTGCCGCCGACGCTCGTGCCGCCGACGCAGGCGATGATGCCCGCCGGCAGCAGGCCGTTTTTGCGGTCCTCGACGATCGCCGCCTCAAGCGCCTCGGGCGACATGGCGCGAAAGCGCCCGTCGGTCGGAATGCGCATCAGGTTGTCCTCGCCGATGCCAGCGATCCAGATCGCGCGATCGATCGATGTGTGCACATGCTCCGAGCAATAGACGCGGATCGGCGGTGCAGCGGACAGGCCCGACTTGTTGCCCTGCCAGTCCAGCGCGCGTTCGCGCATGGTCAAAACGGCGGCGAGAGTCGCGGACGAAGCCGAATCCTGGATCACGCCGGTAAAGGTTTCGGGCAGCCCGAGCGCCTGGCGCATCCAGTCGACGACACGGGTCTCGAGTTCGGTTGCCGCCGGCGAGGTCTGCCACAGCATGCATTGCGCAGCCATGGCGCTGACCAGATATTCAGCCACTACCGACACCGGTGCCGCATTGGCCGGGAAATAGGCAAAGAAGCGCGGATGCTGCCAATGCGTCATGCCGGGTACGATCTTGGCCTCGAAGTCGGCGAAGATTTCGTCCATCGGCTCGGCGGTTTCTGGAGGACTTGCGGCAATCGAGGCGAGCACCTGGCCGGGCTCGACCTTTGGCCGCACCGGCCTGTCGCGCAGGCCATCACGATAGTCGACGCCCCATTCGGCCGCCTTCAGCGACCATTGCCGAAACGCCTCGCTGTCCATGGCAATCCTCCCTCCGCCATCAGCCTCAGGATTGGCCAGGCATTCGGCTATTCGACAAAATCGGGCAGGCTCTGGAACGCGGTCTTCAACGCATCCGACCAACCTTCGGAGACACTTCGGTAATAGGGATCGTCGGCGCCGATGCGCCTCTTCAACCCGATCTTGAAGTTGTCCTTCTCGTAGAAGGCCAGATCAAGCGGCAGGCCGACCGACAGGTTCGATTTCAGCGTCGAATCAAACGACACCATCAAAAGCTTCACCGTTTCGGCGAAGCTCATGCCGCGGTCATAGGCGCGCACGATGATCGGCTTGCCATACTTGGTCTCGCCGATTTGGAAGAATGGCGTGTCGTCGCTGCATTCGACGAAATTGCCTTCGGGATAGATCATGAACAGCCGGGGTCCGCTGCCCTTTACCTGGCCGCCGAGGATGAAGGAGGCATTGAATGCCGCGTCCGCCGTCTGGCCGGCCGGGGCCGACTGGGCGATCACCTCCTTGACCGTGTCGCCGACAATGCGTGCGATCTGGAACATCGAAGGGGCTTCGAGCAGCGTCGGCGCGCGTTCGGCGGCGGCCTTGGTCCGCTCGTCGAGCAGGCTGACCACGGCCTGTGTGGTGGCCAGATTGCCGGCCGACATCAACACGACCACGCGCTCGCCGGGCTGCTCCCAGATGCGCATCTTGCGAAAGGTAGAGATGTTGTCGACCCCGGCATTGGTCCGTGTGTCCGACATGAACACCAGGCCACGGTCAATTTTCATGCCGACGCAATAGGTCATCGATTCCAGTTCCGGCAAATGTTCTTATGCCGGATTACTGCTCTACCGTGATGTGGACTGCAAGCCGTTCCTGCGCCTGCCCGATCAGAATGCCGGCAATCGGCATCGCCTCGCGATAGTCGCGCCCGACGGCCACGCGCACATAGCGTTCGTCGGGCGACATGCCATTGGCGGCGTCGAAGCCGACCCAGCCGAGGTCGCTGACATAAGCCTCCGCCCAGGCATGCGTCGCAACCTGGTCGACCCGGTCGTTCATCATCAGGTAGCCGCTGACATAACGGGCCGGAAATCCAAGCAGGCGGGCGGATGCTGCAAACACATGCGAGTGGTCCTGGCAGACGCCGGTCCCCTTCACCAGCGCCTCTTCGGCGGTCGTTCGCGAGTCCGTCGTGCCGGTGACGTAGGCGATCCGCTGCTGGATGAGCGCCATCAGCCCGTGCAGCCGCTCCAGGTCGCCGCCGCTGCCGATACTGGCCGCCAGATCGTGGATCGCTGTGCCGGGGGCTGTCAACGGCGTCTGGTGTTCGAACAGCCACAGCGGCGCAAAGCCGCGATGCGGCCCCGAAACACCAGCCGTATCGTTGGTCTCGACCTCGCCCTCGGCCACCACGCTGATCGTATGCGGCTCTCCGTCGATCGACAGCAGCCGCGTGTCGTTGCCGAACTGGTCGAGGAAGCGCACCTCCTCGCGCGCGCCTTCGATGTGCAGCGCCCAGGTCAGCATGGTCTGCACCGGACCGCTCGCCGGCCACAGCCTGAGCCGCTGCAGGCCGTAGCGGATCGGCTCGTCATACGTGTATTCGGTGCGGTGGCTGACCTTGAGCCGCATCATCCTATCCGATCAATAAAAGCCGAAATCCTGGGCGACCTGGTCACCCAGCCGGTTGTTGTCCCTGATGAAGTCGGCCAGGAACTCGTGCAGACCGGTTTCGAAGATGTCCTTGATCTCGGTGCCGCGCAGCCGGGCATAAATCCGCTCCGCGATCTCCTGCGCCGGATGCCGCGCGCCATAATCCTCGCCGAGAAATTTCAGGTGCTCGGCCAGGAAGCGATAGCTGAACGACAGAGAACGCGGCATGCGGGCATTGAGGATCAGGTATTCGGCGATGTTGGTCGGCTTGTATTCGGCCTCGTAGACCCAGCGGTAGGATCGGTGCGCCGCCACCGAGCGCAGGATCGATTCCCACTGGTAGTTGTCGAGCGACGAGCCGACCCAGGAGACCGAGGGCAAAAGCACGTAATACTTGACGTCGAGGATGCGCGCGGTGTTGTCGGCGCGCTCGACATAGGTGCCGAGCTGGGCGAAGTCGAAGATCTCGTTGCGCAGCATCGTGCCGTAGAACGAACCGCGGATCAGCGCCGTCTCGCGCTTGATGGCGTCGAGCACGCCGGGCAGTTCGCGCTGGTCAATCGGCGATGCCAGCACGCGCTTCAGCGACATCCAGGCTTCGTTGATGCTCTCCCAAGTTTCCCGCGTCAGCGCGGTGCGCACCATGCGCGCGTTGTTGCGAGCCGTCTCGATTGCCGCCACAGCACTCGACGGGTTCGACATGTCGCGCAGCAGGAAGTCGGCGACGTGCTCCGCCGTGTAGTCGCTGTGTTTTTCGGCAAAGGAACTTGCGGCACCGGCGGAAAGCAGCACCGATTTCCATTCCTCCGAGGCATCCTGGCTGCGGGTCAGCGCGATGCGCAGGCCGGCATCGATCAGCCTCGCCATGTTCTCGGTCCGCTCGATGTAGCGGTTCATCCAGTAAAGGCCGTTGGCTGTGCGTCCCAGAAGCATGAAGTCTCAGCGTCCCCTCAGTCGTCCAAAACCCACGTGTCTTTTGTCCCGCCACCTTGGGACGAGTTCACCACGAGCGAACCTTCCTTGAGTGCCACACGTGTCAGCCCACCCGGCACGATGCGGATGCGATCCGACACCAGCACGAACGGCCTCAAATCGACATGGCGTGGCGCCACAGGATCGGGCAGGTCGACAGTGACAGCGTCGGCTGGGCGATGTAGTTCGACGGCCTGGCCGCGAGCTTCTTGGAAAACTCCTCGCGTTCCTTCTTGGAAGCGGCAGGTCCGACCAGCATGCCGTAGCCGCCCGAGCCGTGCACTTCCTTGACCACCAGCTCGGCCAGATGTTCCTGCACATATTTCAGGCTGTCTGGCTCCGAGCAGCGCCAGGTCGGGATGTTGCCCAGGATCGGCTTGCGGCCGGTGTAGAACTCGATGATCTCGGGCATGTAGGAGTAGATCGCCTTGTCGTCGGCGATGCCGGTGCCCGGCGCGTTGGCGATGGTGATGTTGCCGGCGCGGTAGACGTCCATGATGCCGGGCACGCCGAGTGCTGAATCCGGCTTGAAGGTCAGCGGGTCGAGATAGGCGTCGTCGACGCGGCGGTAAAGCACGTCGATCCGCTTGTAGCCTTCGGTGGTGCGCATCGCCACATGGCCATCGACGACGCGCAAATCCTGCCCTTCGACAAGCTGCACGCCCATCTGGTCGGCCAGGAAGGCATGCTCGAAATAGGCCGAGTTGAAGCTGCCCGGCGTCAGCACCGCGATCGTCGGTGCGCCGCTCACTCCGTTCGGCCGCACCGCCGCCAGCGATTGCCTGAGCAGCTGCGGATAGTTCTCGACTGGATGCACCTTGATGCGCTGGAACAGCTCGGGGAAGAGCTGCAGCATCGTCTCGCGGTTCTCCAGCATGTAGGACACGCCCGAAGGCGTGCGCGCATTGTCCTCGAGCACGTAGAACTCGTTCTCGGAGATGCGCACGATGTCGACGCCGATGATGTGGGTGTAGACGCCCGCCGGCGGCCGAACCCCGATCATCTCGGGCAGGAAGGCCTCGTTGTTGGCGATCAGCTCGCGCGGCACGCGCCCTGCCCTGAGGATCTCCTGGCGATGGTAGATGTCGTCGAGGAAGGCATTCAGCGCCTGCACGCGCTGCTCGATGCCTTGCGTCAGCCGGCGCCACTCGTTGCCTGAAATGATGCGGGGGACGATGTCGAACGGGATCAGCCGTTCCGATGCTTCCTGCTCGCCATAGACGGCGAAGGTGATGCCGGTCTTGCGGAACACCCGCTCGGCATCGAGCATCTTTTCGGTAAGTCGGGCGGGATCCTGGTTTTTCAGCCAGCCGTCATAGGCTTCGTAGGGTCTTCTCAATCCGGCTTCTGCCGGCAGCATTTCGTCGAACGCAACCAATGGCAAACTCCCCTCATGGCCAGTGAAATGACCTCGGGAGAGAAAATCAAGCGCAATCGCCGGTTTCGGCGGCAGCGGGCTTATTTATCGGGAAATTGCCCGTCATTTCGGCAGCATGCGGGCGATATGAGCAGATTCCTGCCCTTTCCGCGCTCAGAACGCGCGGAACGTCACCGTGGTGAAGGTGTCCTTGATGTTGCCGATGGCATGGACTCGCTCGTTGACGAAGTGGCCGATATCTTCCTCGTCATCGACGTAGAATTTCACCAGCAGATCGTAGTTGCCGGCCGTCGAATAGATCTCCGAGGCGATTTCGGCATCCGCCAATGCGCTCGCCACCTCATAGGCCTTGCCGAGCTCGCATTTGATCTGCACGAAAAAGGTCTTCATCGCTTCGTCCGTTCCATCTTTGCCCGTCTTGTCGCAGAACGGGCCATGCCTTTCAAGCCAATGCTTGGACACAGGTCCTTTGGGTTGACAGCTCCCCGGCAAATCGTCCGCCAACCTGAAACCGGAGGCGCAGCACCTGCGTATGTTACAATGTGATGGTGGCGGCGAACCAATGAACCAATGCTGCCGCCGAACGGGAGACGTTAAGATGCGTCGTACGGCAATGATGCTGGCTTTGCTGCTGATCGCCCTGCCCGCTTCCGCCGGCGAGGCCGAAATCAAGGCGGCACAAGACAGCATTTCCGGCCAGCTTCATGCCTTCCGCTCCGGCGACGATGCTTTGGCCTATGGCTATGCCGCCCCCAATGTGAAGCGCATCTTCCCGACCCTCGACACTTTCATGAGCATGGTCACAGGCGCCTACAAGCCGGTGCACAGGCCGCAAAGCTTTTCCTTTGGAAAATTCCAGGAAACGAGCCCGACATCGATCGTCCAGCAGGTCATCATCGTCGGTGCGGATGGCAAGGACTACGAAGCCGTCTACACGCTCGAACTCCAGCCCGACGGCGTCTGGCGCATCACCGGCGTCAGCCTGCGCGCCTCAAACTCGCTGAGCACCTGATCAGAGCCGCGCCTCGATCAGGAACGGCCCGCTCCGCCTGAGCGCCGCATCGAACAGAACCGCGAACTGCTCGCATGTCGTGGCGACAGCTGCTTCCACGCCAATGCCACGCGCCAGTGACACCCAGTCGAGCGCCGGGCTGTCGAGGTCGAGCATCCGCGTCGCGTTCCGGCCCACCGTCGCCACGCCGACATTACGCATCTCGGCATGCAGGATGGCGTAGGTCCGGTTCGAGAAGATGATGGTGACAACGTCCAGGTTCTCGCGTGCTTGCGTCCACAGCCCCTGCACCGTGTACATGGCACTGCCGTCCGCCTGGAGGTTGATCACCTTGCGATCGGGACAGGCCACGGCCGCCCCCGTCGCCAGCGGAATGCCCTCGCCGATCGAGCCACCGGTCGTCATGATGAAATCATGCGGCGCTGAGAAAGCCGACAGCGGAAAGAAGCGCCGGCCCGAGGTGATTGCCTCTTCGACGATGATCGCGTTCTCCGGCAACCTCGCCGCGACGGTGACCGCCACCGCATCGTCAGTCAGTGGGCCTGACGGCACTCCTTCATCCATCGACATCGCCAAGGGTACGATCCCGCTGCGCTTCACGCCGAGTTCCTCGCGCAGCGCATCGAGCGCAGCCAGCAGGTCGTCGCCATGCCGGGCAAGCGTCAGCACGCTACAATCCTCGCGCACCAGCCTGCCCGGCTTGCCGGGATAGGCGAAGAAGGCGACCGGCTCCGGCGCACCGACCAGCACCAGAACGTCGATGTCGCGCAGGAACTCCAGCGCCATGTCGATCGGATAGGGAATGCGCGCCGGCGCCGTCCGCCCGCGTCCGCGCTGAGTGTGGGCGACCAGCACCTCGTTGAACAGCGTCACGTTGCAGTCGCTGGCGATCCGCCCGGCAAGTTCGAGCCCGTCGGCCAACACCGCAGCGCCGCTCAGCACCATGCCGACACGGCCGGGATTGGCGCGGATGGCCCTGGCAACATCATGCACCGCGTCGGCATCAGGTGCCCGCGGCGGATCGAGGACGACCCTCTGGAGCGGTCTTTGCCCGGTCGGTTCGCCCCAGGCAGCATCGGCCGGCAGGATCAGCGTCGCCACACCAGGCGGTGTCAGCGCCGCGCGATAGGCCGCCTCCGCCGCCGGTCCGACATCATCGGGACCGGTCACCCGCCGAACCCAGTTCGACATCGGCCGCGCCAGCCCGTCGATGTCGCTGGTCAGCGGCGCGTCGAGCGGCAGGTGATACGAGGCATGGTCGCCGACGATGTTGAGCATCGGCGTGCGGGCGCGCCTCGCGTTGTGCATGTTGGCAAGGCCGTTCGCCAGCCCCGGCCCGGTATGCAAAAGCGTGGCCGCCGGCCTGCCCGTCATTCGGGCATAGCCGTCGGCGGCACCGGTGACGACGTTCTCGTGCAGCCCGAGAATGCAGCGCAGTTGCGGCTTGCGGTCGAGCGCAGCGACGAAATGCATCTCCGACGTACCGGGATTGGCGAAGCAGACATCGACGCCGTTGACCAGAAGCACGTCCGTCAGCACGTCGGCCCCGTTCCCGTGCATCGTTCGGCCGGCTTCGCTCATCGTCTCATCTCCAGTGTTCCGCAGCCATCTTGGCCAGATACCGGCATGGCACAATCAGGCTCAACTCATCTCATGTTGGTGCAGGCGGCCAAGTCGACTCGCCTCGTGATGCCTATAGCCTCAAGGAACGCCTGGTCGTGGCTCACCACCAGCAACGCCCCGTCATAGGCACGCAATCCGGCCTCCACGGCCTCGATGGCGTCGATATCAAGATGATTGGTCGGCTCATCAAGGATCAGCAGCGGTGGCGGCATCTTGCCGCCGAGCACGCAGGCAAGCCCTGCCCGCAACAACTGCCCGCCGCTCAGGCTGCCGACCATTTGCAATGCAGCATCGGCGCGGAACATGAAGCGCGCCAGCGCCGCACGGCAGGCATTTTCGTCCGCCTCGGGATTGATGCGGCGGAAATTGTCACGGATCGAAGCCTTGGCATCGAGCAGACCGACCTGCTGGTCGAGCATGGCATAGGCGGTCAGCATCGAGACGTTGCCTGCCCACGGCTCAATCTTGCCCGAGATCGCCTTGAGCAGCGTGGTTTTCCCTGTGCCGTTGCCGCCGCATATGGCAACCCGCTCCGGCCCCACCAGATCAAGTGAGAAATCCGCAATGATCGGCTTGCCCTGCTCATAGCCCGCCGTCAGCCGGTCGATCCGAAGCACTGCCTTGCCGGGCGGCAACCCCGTCGAGGGCAGCTTCAGCGAGATCGCCTGCAGCACCTCGATCCGCTCGCGGGCGGCGGCGGCATCCGCTTCCGCTTGGACGCGCCGGCGCTCGGCCAGGCGGGTGTTTTCGCCCGACGTGTTTTCGGCGCGGTTCTTCAGCCCGTTCATCAGGATGCGTGGCATGTCACCCTTGGCGGCCTTGCGCTTGCCGGCGCCGTCCTTGCGCGCCTTGCGCTCGGCGGTCGCCTGGGCTTTCTGGGCGATCTCCGACACGCGTCGTTCAGCGTCGACAAGATCGTGCTCGGCCGCAGCCAGCTCGATCGCCTTGCGCTCGCGATAATGGCTCCAGTTGCCACCATAGCGCGTCGCGCTGAGCGATGTCAGGTCGACGATGGCGTCCATGGTGTCGAGCAGCTCGCGATCGTGGCTGACGACGATGGCCCCAGTGCGCCAGCCAGCGAGCAGGTCGACCACCGCTTTCCGCCCGTCACAGTCGAGATTGTTGGTCGGCTCGTCTAGCAGGATGAAATCGGGTTCGCCAAAGACAAGAGCCGCGAGCCTGGCACGCGTGCGCTGGCCGCCGGAAAGCGCAGACAGCGCCGTGCCAGGCTCCGCGCTCAGCCCGACGCGGGCGAGTGCAGCTTCGATGCGTACCTCCAGCGTCCAGTCGGCCTCGGCCAGTTCCTCGACACCGGCAAGCCCGGCTTCGGCACGGCGCAGCAGGTCGAGCCCTGCCGAAACGTCGAACAGGTCAGCCACGGTTTCGTCGGCAGACACCTGCGCGGCCTGGCGCAAAAGCCCCAGCGTGCCAACGACTGAGACCTTGCCGGCCTGCGGCGGCAGCGAGCCCGATATCAGATGCAGCAGCGTCGACTTGCCGACGCCATTGCGTCCGACAAGCCCCGAGCGACCGGTTTCGAAGGTCAGCGATAGATCGGAAAAGAGCGTCCGGCCGTCAGGCGTGGACCAGGCAATATTCGACAGAGAGATTGATGCAGGCATGGAATTCCCCAATGGCAAAGCGGTTCGGCGTTGCTGTCGGGTAAAAATCCATTGATGCACACATCCTGTTGAAATTGCTGATGGCCGCTAGATAGTCGAGCTGCCGCCTTGGTTCAAGCCATCGAATTCATTCCGGCCGGCGCGCCTTGAAGCTGATCGTTTCGCAGTCCTTGGCCGGCGCCTGCCCGTAGCGATAGTCGCCCGAAGCGACGACGTCGACAAAGCCCGCCTCGCGCAGCGCCATGGCAAACTCCTCGACGCCCCACCAGCGCAGGCTGAACAGCTCCAGCTCGGTGTCGACGAGCTTGGTGTCCTTCCACAGTTCGTAGCGCAGATGCGTCACCGTGGTCTGTGCGATGAAGTCGGTCGAAACGCGCGTGTCGGTCAGCGTCAGCAGGTCGCCACCCTCGGTGGTCCAGCTGGGCACCCGGCCGCCCTCACCCAGGAAGCCGCCGATGGCGTCGAGGTCGATCATCAGCCGCCCACCCGGCGCCAGATGATCGAAGAACCGCCGCAGAACGGCCTTCGCCACAGCCATGTCGGTGATCAGCTGGAACGAGCCCAGCGGCACGACGATTGCCGCAAAGCGCTGCTCGTAGACGAAGCCCTCGAATGTCCCACCGCTGACCCGCCCGTCGTCGAGCGAGCGCTCCGCACAAGCCCTGCGGCAATAGCCGAGCATTTCCTCTGAGGGGTCGAAGCCCCTGATGTCGAAGCCGGCTTCCAGCATCGGCACGAAGAACCGGCCGTTGCCGACCGCAGGTTCCAGCACCGGACCAGCACAGTTCGAAAGACGTTCACGATAATATTCGATGTCACCGAAAGAGCGGCCAACCGGCTTGTCGAGATTGTAGACCCAGGAGGAGAGCGTTCCGTATCTGTTATTCATGCACTCCTGCCCCACTTATCTCTGGCAATTTTCCGCCGACCTTCGCGTGGTCAGGCATGATCGCGCCATAGGACGGGCTTGCTTGCCGCGTCCAGCCACGAAGTCTTCAGAAACGAGCTTTGCGTTGCCCCTGTGGCGCGGACACCACGCCTTCAGGCGGGGAGTTACGCCACAGGCTCAGGCCAGATGTCAGGCGTCGGCGAAGAACCCGCTCAGCGCCTTGAGGTCGACATTGCCGCCGCTGAGCACGATGCCGACGCGCTTGCCCGCGCAGTCGACGACGCCGTTGAGCGCCGCCGCCGCACCCAGGCAGCCGGTCGGCTCGACGATCACCTTCATGCGTTCGGCAAAGAAGCGCATCGTCGACACCAGCTGCGCGTCACTGACGGTGACGATGCCGTCGACCTTGGCTTGCAGGATCGGGAAATTGTGGTCGCCAATGAATGTCGTCAGCGCGCCGTCGGCGATCGACTTCGGCGGCGCGATGCGCACCACCTCGCCCTTCTCAAGCGACTGCTGGCCGTCATTGCCGGCCTCCGGCTCGACACCAATGACGCGGCAGTCGGGTGCCAGCGCCTTGGCGCTCAGCGCACAACCGGCAAGCAGACCGCCGCCGCCGAGCGGGGTGATGAGGATGTCGAGCGGCCCGACCTCGTCGATCAGTTCAAGTGCCGCCGTGCCCTGGCCGGCAATGATGTCGGGGTGATCAAAGGGCGGAATCATCGTCATGCCGCGCTCCTCGGAGATCCCGCGCGCGATTGCCTCGCGGTCGTCCTTGTAGCGGTCGAAGAACACCACCTCGGCGCCATAGCCCCTCGTCGCCGCGACCTTGATCGCGGGTGCATCGGCCGGCATCACGATGACCGACGGCGCGCCGAGCAGCGTCGCCGCATAGGCAAGCGCCTGGGCGTGGTTGCCGGAGGAAAAGGCGACGACGCCCTTCTGCCGCGCTTCCGGCGACAGCGCCGAAACGGCGTTGTAGGCACCACGGAATTTGAAGGCGCCGGCCCGCTGCAAATTCTCGGCCTTGAAGAACAGCTCGCCGCCAATCTTGGCATTGGCGGTACGCGAGGTCAGCACCGGCGTGCGATGCGCCTCCCCAGCAATGCGCGAAGCGGCAACCTTGACGTCTTCGAATGTCGGAACGCGCAGCGAAACGGTCATGGGAATCTCCTTGGTTGGGCGGCACCATAGTCGAGGCCAGCTATTTCCATAAGCCCGCACCAGCCGTCACCGCTTGCACCAGCGCTTGACTTCTTGGCCGCATGTTCTTTTTATGTTCTTATTCATTCTCGCCAGATCGCCCCATGGAAAGCGCAGCCACCATCCTGCATGCCGACCTCGACGCCTTCTATGCGTCGGTCGAACAGCTGCTCGACCCCAGCCTGCGGGGTAAGCCCATTGCCGTCGGTGGCGGGGTGGTGCTCGCCGCCTCCTATGAGGCCAAGGCCTTCGGCGTCCATGGCGGCATGCCGGACCGCCGCGCCCGCGAGCTCTGCCCCGGCCTTATCTTCGTCGGCGGCAATTTCCGGGAATACCAGCGGCTCGGCGACGCTGCGATCGCGGTGCTCGGCGATTTCACCCCGCTGGTCGAACGCATCTCGATCGACGAAGCTTTCGCCGACGTCGCCGGCTGCACGCATCTGTTCGGTTCGCCCGAGGAGATCGCCAAGAAGATCAGGCACAGGGTCCGCACCGAGCTCGGCCTCCCGATTTCCGTCGGCGTCGCCCGCACCAAGCATCTCGCCAAGATCGCCTCACAAGTCGCCAAGCCCGACGGTCTTGTGGTGGTCCATGAGGGCACTGAGATCGCCTTCCTGCACGGCTTGCCCGTCGGGCTGATGTGGGGCGTCGGCCCGGCCACCGAGACGCGCCTGGCGGACGCCGGCATCACCACCATCGGCCAGCTAGCCAACGCCAACAAGCATGTGCTCGAGCGCCTGCTCGGCCCCGCCGCTGGCGAAAAGCTGGCAGCACTTGCCTGGAACCGCGATCCGCGCCGCCTCCAACCGCATCGGCGCGCCCATTCCGCTGGCGCGCAGTCGGCGCTGGGCATGAAGCCTGCGCAGCCTGAAATCTACGTGCCGGCACTGCGCCATCTTGCCGACCGTGTCGCCTCTCGTCTCCGAGCCAAGTCGCGCCCTGGTCGCACCGTCACCGCCCGCGTTCGCTTCGCCGACCTGCGTTCCGTGACGCGATCGATCACGCTCGACGCGCCAATCTCGGCCACCGCAATGATCGCGGAAGTCGCGGAAGAACTGGTGCGTGGCGTGCTTGCCCAATATCCTGGCGAACGCAGCATCTCGCTGCTGGCGATTTCGGTCTCGCATCTCGAGGAACATTCCGGCCTGCAGCTCGAATTGCCGCTCGGCCTGGCCGACGAAAAACACCGGCCGGGCACACGAAAAGGCCAGGCCCGCTGGGGCGCCGACCGTGCCATGGATGCCATTCGCGAACGTTTCGGCTGGGAGGCGGTCGGCTATGCCTCGGTGGCACTTGGACACGCAGGCTCCGTGCCCGATGCCTTCCGCGAACTGGCCGAGAAGGAGCTGTGAGCGGCTGCCCTCAGCCCTTGTGCTGCGGGATGTCGCCGCGCGCCCAGCCTTCGCTGATCTCGGCCGTCCGGTCGGCAAAGCGCCCGGCCTCGATCGAGGCGCGGATTTCGCTCATCAGGTGCTGGTAGTAGGACAGATTGTTCCAGGTCAAAAGCATGGCGCCGAGCGACTCGCCCGACCGCACAAGATGGTGCAGGTAGGCGCGGCTGTAGTCGCGCGCGGCCGGGCAATCGCTTTCCTCGTCCAGCGGACGCGGGTCGTCGGCATGGCGGGCGTTGCGCAAATTCACCTTGCCGCGCCTGGTATAGGCAAGGCCGTGGCGGCCAGCCCGTGTCGGCATCACGCAGTCGAACATGTCGATGCCACGCGCCACCGACTTGATGATGTCGTCGGGCGTACCGACACCCATCAGGTAGCGCGGCTTTTCGGCCGGCAATTCCGGACAGGTGATGTCGAGCATGTCGAGCATCACGTCCTGCGGCTCGCCGACGGCCAGGCCACCTACGGCATACCCCTTGAGCTCCAGCGCCTTCAGCGCCTGTGCCGAGCGTACGCGCATGTCGGGGATATCGCCGCCCTGGACGATGCCGAACATCGCCTTGCCCGGCTGGTCGCCGAAGGCAGTCTTGCAGCGCTCGGCCCAGCGCAGCGACATTTCCATGGCGCGCTGGATTTCCTTCGGCGTCGACGGCAGTGCCGTGCATTCGTCGAGCTGCATCTGGATGTCGGAATCGAGCAGGCCTTGGATTTCGATCGAGCGCTCCGGCGACATCTCGTAGGGCGCGCCGTCGATATGCGAACGGAAGGTCACGCCCTTTTCGCTGATCTTGCGCAGCTTCGACAGCGACATCACCTGGAAGCCGCCTGAGTCAGTCAGGATCGGATGCGGCCAGCGGGCGAAGTCATGCAGGCCGCCGAGCTTGGCCACCCGCTCCGCGCCCGGGCGCAGCATCAGGTGATAGGTGTTGCCGAGGATGATGTCGGCGCCGACGCCGCGCACCTGGTCCATGTACATCGCCTTCACCGTGCCGCCGGTGCCGACGGGCATGAAGGCCGGCGTGCGAATGGTGCCGCGCGGCATGGTGATCTCGCCGCGCCGCGCCTTGCCGTCGGTCGCAAGCAGCTTGAAGGTGAACTCAGAACTCATCGGTCGTCCCTGAACAGCAGGCTTGAATCGCCGTAGGAATAGAAGCGGTAGCCGCTCGAAATGGCATGCGCATAGACGTCGTGCATGCGCTCCAGTCCGGCGAAGGCCGAAACCAGCATGAACAGCGTCGAGCGCGGCAGGTGGAAGTTGGTCATCAGCGCATCGACGAATCTGAAGCGGTAGCCCGGCGTGATGAAGATGTCGGTCGGGCCTGACCAGGCGGCGAGCGTGCCGTCCTCTTGCGCGGCACTTTCCATCAGGCGCAGCGACGTGGTGCCCACGGCAACCACCCTGTTGCCCCGCGCCCGCGCCGCGTTGAGCACGGTTGCCGTCTCGGCCGAGACGTACCCGATCTCCGAATGCATCTTGTGGTCGGCGGTGTCATCGGCTTTGACGGGCAAAAAGGTGCCGGCGCCGACATGCAGCGTCACGAACTGCTTTTCGATGCCGCGCGCCTCGAGCGCCGCAAACAGCTCTGGCGTGAAATGCAGGCCGGCGGTCGGGGCAGCGACCGCGCCCTCTTCGCGGGCATAGACTGTCTGGTAGTCCTTGCGGTCGCGCTCGTCGTCGGCGCGCTTGGAGGCGATGTAGGGCGGCAGCGGAATGTGACCGACGGCATGCAGCGCCTCGTCCAGCGCCGGCCCGGCAAGGTCGAAAGCCAGAAGCGCCTCGCCACCCTCGCCCTTCTCCAGCACCGTGGCGTCAAGCTGGCCGAGCATGCAGGCCTCGGCGCTGTGGCCGAACTGGATACGGTCGCCAACTGCGACACGCTTGCCCGGCCGCATGAAGGCGAGCCAGCGGTCGGGTGCGGTGCGCATGTGCAGCGTCGCATCGACATGCGCCACCGCCTCGCCGCGCACGCGAACTCCCTTGAGCTGGGCCGGGATGACACGCGTGTCGTTGAGCACCAGCACGTCGCCGGGTTCGAGCAGCGACGGCAGGTCGCGCACCGAAAGATCAGCCAGTGCCTCGCCCGGACGAACGGTCAGCAGCCGCGCCGTGTCGCGCGGTTCGGCCGGGCGCAGCGCAATGTTCGCCTCCGGCAGCTCGAAATCGAAGAGATCAACGCGCATCAGTAAATACGGATCATCAGGGCGCCGGCGAGCAAAAGCATGGCGCCGACGATGCGGCCCATGGAGATCTCGCGCACGGCGACACCCAATATGCCAGCCTTGTCGACAAGCATGCCGGCCAGCAACTGACCCGCCACCAGGAAGGCCATTAGCGCAGCGGCACCAATGCGCGGCGTCAGCAGCACCGTGGAGGTGACATAGACCGCGCCCAGCACGCCGCCGGCCACGAACAGCCACGGCGCCGGTGCCTTCCAGTCGATGGCCACACCTTGCATGCGGGTAGCGAGCAAGGTGACCACGGCAAGCACGATCGCACCGGCGAGAAAAGAGATCGCAGCCGCCGCGACGGGCACACCGAGCCCGCGCGCCAGCTGCGCATTGATGGGAGCCTGGATGGCAATGAAGGCGCCCGCCAGAACGCCGAGAAGCGACCAGAGAGCGCCAGCCATTATCAGTTATTCCGCAACGTCGGCCGCAACCTTCAGCGACACGATCTTGTCGGGATCCTGCACCGGCTCGCCGCGCTTGATCTTGTCGACGTTGTCCATGCCTTCGATGACCTGGCCCCACACCGTGTATTGGCGGTTCAGGAAGCCGGCATCCTCGAAGCAGATGAAGAACTGCGAGTTGGCCGAGTTCGGGTTCTGCGAACGCGCCATCGAGCAGGTGCCGCGGCCGTGGTTCATGTTCGAGAATTCGGCCTTCAGGTCCGGCTTGTCCGAACCGCCCATGCCGGCACGGCCCGGGTTGAAGTCCTTGCCGCCCGACTTGCCGAACTTGACGTCGCCGGTCTGGGCCATGAAGCCGTCGATGACGCGGTGGAACACCACGCCGTCATAGGCGCCTTCGCGCGCCAGTTCCTTGATGCGGCCGACATGGCCGGGGGCCAGGTCCGGGAACAGCTCGATGACCACATTGCCCTTGGTCGTTTCCATGATCAGCGCGTTTTCGCGATCCTTGATCTCGGCCATGATGAAATTCCTTCTCTTCGTTTTCGTTTACTTGGCGTCCGCGGCGATGCGGACCTTGATCATGCGGTCGGGATCGCTGACCGACCCGTTGTTGGCCGCGTCACCCTTCTTGATGGCGTCGACCAGTTCCATGCCGCTCTCGACATCGCCGACGATGGTGTACTGGCCGTCGAGCGAGGATGCGGTGTCGAACATGATGAAGAACTGCGAATTCGCCGAATTCGGGTCCTGCGAGCGCGCCATGCCGACGACGCCGCGCTTGAAGTTCTCGCTGGAGAACTCGGCCTGGATGTCAGGCAGCTTCGAGCCGCCCATGCCGGCGCGGTTGGCATCGTAGCCATCCTTCATATCGCCGAATTCGACGTCGCCGGTCTGGGCCATGAAGCCGCCGATGACGCGGTGGAAGGCAACGTTGTCGTAGGCGCCTTCGCGCACCAGCGTCTTGATCTGGGCGACATGCTTGGGCGCGAGGTCGGGGCGCAGCGCCACCGTCACGTCGCCGCCCTTCAGCGTGATGATCATCGTGTTCTCGGGCTCGGCGGCGAGGGCTGCGGCCGATCCGGCCAAAAGGCCGGCGAGGACGACGAAGGACGAGGCAAGCTTCCTGAGCTGCATGTTTCGATACTCCGGAGAATTATTTTGCGAATTTGGCGTTGAGCGCGCCGGCAACCGCCGCCGGCACGAACGGACGGATGTCGCCGCCCATCGAGGCTATCTGGCGGACAAGTGTGGCGGTAATGGTGCGAACCGAGGGGCTCGCCGGCAGGAAAACCGTCTGCAGTTCCGGCGCCATTGTCTCGTTCATGCCGGCCATCTGCATCTCGTAGTCGAGGTCGGTGCCGTCTCGCAGGCCGCGGATCATGATCGAAGCACCTTCCTTGCGTGCGGCGTCGATCACCAGCCCGTCGAAGGCCACCACCTTGATGCGGCCGCCATCCGCGCCGAATTCCGCCTTCGTCGCTTCCTCGATCAGCGCCACGCGCTCCTCGAAGGAAAACAGCGGCTTCTTGCCGGGATGAATGCCGATAGCGGCATAGACAACGTCGGCAACGGCCAGCGACGCCTTGAGCACGTCGAGATGGCCGTTTGTGAGCGGGTCAAACGACCCGGCATAGATGGCGATGCGATCAGTCATGGGGTGCTTCTAGAACATCGGCGCGAAAGGTGGAAGCGCACTTTACCGCCAACCCGGCCCGCGTCCGGCCGGAAAATGGTTTACGAGATGAATGCGAGATGAACGGCAATCTCAGGATCAGTTCAAGCGGATGTGAATAGAACGTCATTATAGTGCGTGAAACCAAACAGCGTCTCGTCCGTTGTTTCCAGCAGGAGAACAGCGCCATGATGATCTACATGCTCGCCGCGGCCATGACTCTGGCCATGCTTGTCGCCACTGCCTTCAGCCTCCACCAGGAGGCTCACCGCGTTCGGACCAAGGTCCAGACCGCCCGCGTGCAGCTTCCGGGCTGGCGCAATCCGCGCGCCCCGCGCTGAACAGTTTCTGCCCCTCCAGGCAAAAGCGGCGCCTCGGCGCCGCTTCTTTCTCTTCATGATTAAATAGGCCCAACCTCTTGAACGGACGCCATTTTCAGGCGTCCGTAAAAGATCAGCCCTGGTCGCCTTCGGGTGCAGCGTCTCCGCCCGGCACTTCGCCGGCAACGCCGTCACCATTGACCGCATCGTCGGCCTCATCCTCGCCCTGCGGCTCGGAAATCCGCTCGACCGACACCACCTTCTCGCCATCGGCGGTATTGAAGATGGTCACGCCCTTGGTGGCGCGGCTCGCCGTACGGATGCCGTCGACCGGCACCCGGATGACCTGGCCGCCGTCGGAGACGAGCATGATCTGGTCGTCATTGCCGACCGGGAAGGTCGCCACCAGCTTGCCGATCTCCGCCACCTTCGACACGTCGGTGGCGCGGATGCCCTTGCCGCCACGGTTGGTCAGGCGGAAATCGTAGGACGACGAGCGCTTGCCATAGCCATATTCGGTCACCGTCAGCACGAATTGCTCGTGCTCGGCAAGAAGCTGATAACGCTCATCGGAGATGTCGGCTTCCTCGCCGACCTCTTCGTTGGTCAGCGCGATATCCTCATCCTCGCCACCGGCAGCGCCTGCAGCCAAGCGCCGTTCGGCAACGGAGCGCTTGAGGTAGGCAGCACGTTCGGCCGGGCTCGCCTCGACATGCTCGATGATCGCCATCGAGATGACGCGATCGCCCTCGCCCATGCTGATGCCGCGCACGCCGACCGAGTTGCGGCTCTGGAACACGCGCACGTCGTCGACGCGGAAGCGGATGCACTGGCCGGAATCGGCGGTCAGAAGCACGTCGTCATTGTCGGTGCAGGTTTCGACGCCGAGGATCTCGTCGCCTTCTTCCTCCAGCTTCATGGCGATCTTGCCATTGCGGTTGACCTGGACGAACTCGCTCAGCTTGTTGCGGCGCACGGTGCCGCGCGTCGTTGCGAACATCACGTCGAGCTCGGCCCAGCTTGTCTCGTCCTCGGGCAGCGGCATGATCGTGGTGATGCGTTCGCCCTGCTGCAGTGGCAACAGATTGATCAGCGCCTTGCCGCGCGATTGCGGGTTGCCGATCGGCAGGCGCCAGACCTTTTCCTTGTAGACGATGCCGCGCGACGAGAAGAACAGCACCGGCGTATGCGTGTTGACCACGAACAGCCGGGTGACGAAATCCTCGTCCTTGGTCGACATGCCCGAGCGGCCCTTGCCGCCGCGACGCTGTGCCCGGTAGAGCGACAGCGGCACGCGCTTGATGTAGCCGGAGTGGCTGACGGTGACGACCATGTCCTCGCGCGGGATCAGGTCCTCGTCTTCCATGTCGGCGCCGCCGTCGGTGATCTCCGTCCGGCGCGGCACGCCGAATTCGTCACGCACGGCAACAAGTTCGTCCTTGACGATCTGCTGGATGCGGGCGCGCGACGACAGGATGTCGAGATAATCGGTGATCTCGGTGCCGATCTTGTTGAGTTCGTCGGCGATTTCATCGCGGCCCAGTGCCGTCAGGCGTTGCAGGCGCAGCTCGAGAATGGCACGCGCCTGCTCTTCCGACAGGTTGTAGGTGCCGTCGTCATTGATGCGGTGGCGCGGGTCGTCGATCAGGCGGATCAGCGACTCGACGTCGGACGCCGGCCAGCGGCGCGTCATCAACTGATCGCGCGCCGTCTGCGGATCGGGCGCGGTACGGATCAGCTTGATGACCTCGTCGATATTGGCAACCGCGATCGCCAAGCCGACCAAGATGTGGGCGCGGTCGCGCACCTTCTTGAGCAGGTACTTGGTGCGGCGACTGATCACCTCTTCGCGGAAGGCGACGAAAGCCTTCAGCATGTCGAGCAGCGTCAGCACCTCCGGCTTGCCGCCGTTGAGCGCCACCATGTTGGCACCGAACGAGGTCTGCAGCGGCGTGAAGCGATAGAGCTGGTTGAGGATCACCTCGGCGTTGGCATCGCGCTTGAGCTCGATGACGACGCGGTAGCCCTGACGGTCGGACTCGTCGCGGATGTCGGAGATGCCCTCGATGCGCTTGTCGCGCACCAGCTCGGCCATCTTCTCGATCATCGACGCCTTGTTCACCTGGAAGGGAACTTCGGTGATGATGATCGACTCGCGATCTCCCGCGCGCTGCTCGATATTGACCTTGCCGCGCATGATGACCGAGCCACGGCCGGTCGAGTAGGCGTTGTAGATGCCCGAGCGCCCGAGGATAAGGCCGCCGGTCGGGAAGTCCGGACCGGGAATGATCTCCATCAGGTCGGGCAGGTCGATACCAGGGTTTTCCATGACGGCGATGGTGCCGTTGCAGATCTCGACCAGATTGTGCGGCGGAATGTTGGTCGCCATGCCGACGGCGATACCGCCGGCGCCATTGACCAGCAGCGCCGGGAAGCGCGCCGGCAGCACGCGCGGCTCCTGGCCCGACGCATCATAGGTGTCCTGGAAGTCGACGGTGTCCTTGTCGATATCCTCGAGCAGCTCGTGCGCGACCTTGGTCAGGCGCGCTTCGGTGTAGCGCATCGCCGCGGGCGGATCGCCGTCGATGGAACCGAAATTGCCCTGCCCGTCGATCAGCGGCACGCTCATCGACCAGTCCTGCGCCATGCGCACCAAGGCGTCATAGATCGAGGCGTCGCCGTGCGGGTGATACTTACCCATCACGTCGGCGACCGGACGCGCCGACTTCACATATTTGCGGTTCCAGTGGTAGCCGCTCTCATGCGAGGCAAAGAGAATGCGGCGATGCACCGGCTTCATGCCGTCGCGCACGTCGGGCAGCGCACGGCTCACGATCACGCTCATCGCGTAATCGAGATAAGAGCGCTGCATCTCCTCGATGATGGAAATCGGCTCGATGCCGGAGGGACCGTCAGGTCCACGCGGTGATTTCTGGTCGGTCAACTCGGATCACGCATGTTGGGAATCATTTACCTTATATATAGGAACGGTCGCTGAATGACCAATTCCAGCAGCGCTTTTCCAACGCTGATTTGGGACGCGATTTCAAAAGGATAGGTCCAGCCGCCCGATCCGCGACAGTCTGTCCAGCGGCCGCACTCGCCTTATTGCGCTACCGGCCACGCGCGTTCGCACAGGGCGCCTAGGTGTTGAACTGCATCATCCGCCCCGTTGTGGATTTTTCACACCAAGGCACGCCATGGATTCGGCACACTCAGCCGTGCAATTCCCTTTGAGGGCTCTGGCGCGGCAGCCCGGCTCGGGTTAGCCTGTAGGCGCCGGGGGAGATATCAGATGCCGCTTTTCGACACTGTTTTCAATGCCTTCGTCACCATCCTCGTGACCATCGACCCGCCCGGCCTGGCGCCGCTGTTCCTGGCGGTGACGCGCGGCATGAACCGTGAGCAGCGCCTGCAGGTCTCCGTGCGCGCCAGTGTCATCGCCTTCGTCGTGCTGGCCGTCTTCGCCGTCGCCGGTGCCGCCATCCTCACCGTCTTCGGCATCACCCTGCCGGCTTTCCGCGTCGCCGGCGGTTTCCTGTTGTTCTTCATCGCCTTCGAGATGGTTTTCGAGAAGCGCCAGGACCGCAAGGAGAAGATTTCGGATGTCGCGATCACCCGCGACCACATCCACAACATTGCTGCTTTCCCACTCGCCATCCCCCTGATCGCCGGCCCGGGCGCGATCTCGGCGACGGTGCTGCTCTCCGGCTCGTTCCAGGGCTGGGCCGGCCAGCTGGCGCTGGTGCTGATCATCCTCGCCTGCCTCGCCGCCACCTATCTGGTGTTCGTGCTCGCCGAGCGCATCGACCAGTTCCTCGGCCAGACCGGCCGCTCCATCCTCACCCGCCTCCTCGGCGTCATCCTGGCAGCCCTTGCCGTGCAATTCGTCGCCGACGGCATCAAGGCGCTGATGGCGGCTTAGGGAGCTATGAGGCCGTCATGACCTCGCTGGCTAGAGATTTGGTGTCCTTCCACCTGCACTACTTTGTGGCTGCAATACCAAATGTGTTTTGTGCCAACCTTCATCAGGCGCAGACCACGCAAGACAAAGTGACAGATGGCTGGCGCACCAAAACCTCAACGGGCGGCTTTCGCTCGGCCTGCGACATCATGACTACGATGCGTTTTTTGGCTCCCTTCGCCCCCGTAGCAGCGGCTGTTTTGCCATCGTATTGGATTTCTGACCTAGCTCTTCTTTGAGAAGGGAGCTATGGCACTCCGCGAGCACCATTCGCGCCCCTGGGTGTGCCGTTTAAACAGACGACAACATCAAGAATGTCCTACGACTCGACCGCAGAATGGGTCCACAGGATCAATAATTCGCAGGACGAGCTACTGAGATCATATAATGAATGATAAGTTAGTTCGTATTTCTAGATCAGATTGGCTTGTCGTCTTTCTCTTTTTTGCCAACCTATCCATAGCGTTATCATTCGCTTGGCGGGCAGTTCCGTTTAGCTTGCCAGACGAGGGAGCACACTTCCTTAGAGCGTACGAGGTTAGTCGTGGCCATTTCTTCAATCGGCCAGGCGACGATGGGGTGTTGATGCCATGCGACGACTATCTTGTCATCGGTTCGAAATACTCCCCAATCGCGTTTTTTGAGGATGTTTCGCAGAGGCTTGTTGCCGAAGGCGAGGCCTGCAAGGTGCGAAGCCGCAATTCGGCAGGAATATATTCTCCTGTGCCATATGTTGCGTCAGCCCTAGGCATCAGGGCAGCCGAAAGCCTTGAGCTACAGCGGCCAGAGGATCAGTTGATTGCAGCAAGAGTTGCAAACGTCCTGCTGGGGAGTGTCATTCTTTATACAGCCCTTCTTCTGTTTCCGATTGGGCGGTGGGCTTTGCTGTATGTCATGTGGTTGCCGTTCACCGTTATGGTGCGGTCGTCCGTATCTGCTGACGCAGTGACATTGACTTCAATCGCTGTTTTTATTGCTATTGCTCTCAGCTATTCGGCAAAACCGCGCGGCGCAGCTTACTGGTTGTTTGCAAGCGTCCTGGCATTCGTGATCGGGGCGTGTAAGATTGTATACGGTCCAGTAAGCTTGCTAATGCTTTTCGCAACCCCCGCACAACGCTCAAGCCTGTGGCGAGGTTCTCTAGGAGCCCTAGTTGTAGCTGTGTCCCTCGGGTCATCGTTGCTTTGGTACCCAAAAGTTGGGGTTTACATCGGCAATGGTGCAATCCCTGCGGAGCAACTTGCCTTCCTAATGGACGGAGTTGGAAACCTTCCTCATGTCCTTTGGAAGACATTTGCCGAGAACTGGCCGTTCTACCTCGTCCAGATGGTAATGCCAGGCGCTTTGGGTAACCAACCGTTTGCATTGCCATTAAGTCTCGCCTTGTTTGGCGGGCTGTTCGCCATCTCGGCTGCAACAGCAACGAGGCGTGACGCCGTCTCGAATATGCTGATCCTTGGCCTTGCCCTTGTTGTTTTGGTGATGATCTCCCTGCCGTTGTATTTCGTATACACCCCTGTCGGCGGAACAAGGATCCTTGGACTTCAGGGGCGTTACTTCCTACCTTCCATCATGCTTCTGGTGATTGCTGTTGGGTTGCGTCGCGAACAAGTTTGCCGGGCGGATCATTTTAAGTGGTTGGTCCTCGCTCCTGCCGCATCCACAAGTTGGGTGGCATTCCAATTGCTTTGAACTGGCGCACGGTGACAAGCTTGGCTCAAAGTTGTTACTGACAGCATTTTGCCAACAGCCTGTCGTTCGTTACGATAGTCGCCCAAGACAGTACCGAAACAAGTTTCTGAGATGGCGCCATCTCATATTGAAACAGAAAGAGATTGCATCGTTGATGCCTAGTCCCAGGATTGCAGTTGTTATCCCAAGCTATCGCGTGCGCACACATATCATGTCCGTGCTCGATCGGATCGGCCCTGAGGTTAGAGCCATTTATGTCGTGGACGATGCCTGTCCCGAAAACACAGGCAATTTCGTCGAGGCGAATGCCTCGGATTCGAGGGTACGTGTGATCTACAATTCAGCCAATAAGGGTGTCGGCGGCGCGACGATGGCCGGGATGGTGTGTGCTGCCGCGGATGGCGCGGACGTGATCGTCAAGATTGATGGCGATGGGCAGATGGATCCGGCGCTCATTCCTAGCTTCGCCGGCGTCATCCTATCGGGCGAAGCCGACTACACAAAAGGCAACCGCTTTTTTGAGCCTGAAGGTGTCGCAGCAATGCCAATCGGAAGGCTTGTCGGGAACGCCGGCCTCTCCTTCCTGGCTAAAATTTCTACCGGCTATTGGCACACCTTCGACCCAACCAACGGCTTTTTTGCCATCCATGCGAGCCTGGTTGGCTTACTACCGCTCGAAAAGATATCGAAGCGTTACTTCTTTGAGTCGGATTTACTTTTTCGCCTTAACATCCTTACAGCGCGCGTCGTCGATGTCCCAATGCACTCGCACTATGCGGACGAGACGAGTAATATGAGGCCACTTCGTGAGGTCCCACGGTTCGCGGCGGCGCATTTGCGCAACTTCGGGAAGCGCATTTTCTACAATTACTTTATTCGCAGCTTTTCGGTAGCTTCGCTCGAGTTGCTGCTTGGCGTCTTCCTGGCATCCTTCGGATTTATCTACGGCGTCGTCCACTGGGGCATGGAGACTCCTGCCACTGCGGGTACTGTTATGATTGCAGCCCTACCGATCATCATTGGTACGCAATTTCTGCTTGCATTTCTCAACTATGACATCCAATCGGTGCCTCGCTCCACATTGCATCCGCGGCTAAAGACCTCTGCTTTGCCCCGGCGGGCTCTCAGGCATCGCGACAGTAAGGAAGACCTTAGAGGCCGGGCACAATTGTAATTGCTGGATCGCATCCCGCCCTGCAGCCCTGCCAGTCAGGCCGTTCGTCGCACGAAGAAGCCTTGACCAGCGCCTCGATACGGCCAAGTCAGCGCAAAAGGACAGCCCGATACGCCGAACCATGACGCATGGTGCGCCTGGCATCCAACTGAGCTGGCGCGTAGCCTGACCGGCGTCTCCCTGCCATGGCGCGTCGGCGGCGGCTGGGCGCTCGATCTCTGGCACGGCCATCGGACGCGCGACCACGAGGATCTCGAATTCACGGTCCTGCGCGGCGGAAACTGATACCTCTCGGCTGCGATGCAGCAAGATTCGCGAGAACAGTCGATCGCGAAATCAAAAGGTCGACTTGCCTACAATTCTTTGTCGCCGGGAAAGAGCTGCAAAAAGACCAGCAGCCAATGTCGGACCGCCCGGCAAATCCCGCCGGGCGGGTTTGCATGGCACGATTGGCGCCATACCTATCTTCACGTCGCAGCTTGACGCAGGACTCTTCTCTCGCGTCAAGCCAACAAGCGTTTAGGCCAGCGTTCGACAATGTCGACCGCCAGCCGCTTGGCTACGCTCAGAACGGGATTTCGTCGTCGAGGTCGCGCGAACCGCCACCCCCCATGCCGCCACCGCCGCCGCCCTGGCCGCCGCGATTACCACCACCGCCGCCGCCAAAGCCGCCGCGGTTACCGCCGCCATAGCTGTCGGTCGGGCTCGACTGGCCGAAGTCGGAACGGCCACCGCCGCCGCCATAACCGCCGCCCTGGCCGCCGCCGTAACCGACCTGGCCGCCACCACCGCTGTAGCCCGCGTCACCGCCCTGGCCGCGCGCGTCGAGCATCTGCAGCTCGCCACGGAATTTCTGCAGCACGATTTCGGTGGTGTAGCGCTCGATGCCGTCCTTCTCCCATTTGCGGGTCTGGAGCTGGCCTTCGATGTAAACCTTCATGCCCTTCTTCAGGTACTGCTCGGCAACCTTGGCGAGGTTGTCGTTGAAGATGACGACCTGGTGCCACTCGGTCTTTTCCTTGCGCTCACCCGAATTCTTGTCGCGCCAGCTTTCCGAAGTCGCGATCCTCAGGTTGACGACCGGCTCGCCCGAGTTGAGCCGGCGGATTTCGGGGTCAGCGCCCAGATTGCCGACCAGAATGACCTTGTTGACGCTACCTGCCATGACACCGCTCCGCGCTTATCCGAAACCAAATTCCAAGAAAATGTGAGGGCGCACACTAGCCCATCGCACCCTCCGCCCGCGCCCCCTGCCGGCGGAAAACCTCGTGCCGTCCACAAGTCATTTCTGTTCTTATTTTGTTCTATCGTTAACGATTGAAAATGGCAAGTGGCATCGTGCCAAATGCCAGCGGGCCGCCCTTCCGGACGGCCCGCCAGCTTTTCGATGTCAGGATCAGGGCTTACGCTTCGCCCTGCATCCGCTCCTTGAAGAAATCGAGATGCTTGCGCTGCGCCTCAATCATCTTCTCGCGATAGATGCCATAGATCACGTCGGTGTCGTGCAGCGTCACACCCTCGATTGTCGGCGAGGCAAATGTCGGCAGCTCGATGCCGCGATCGGCAAGCTTTTGCGCCGTGCGCGCGATCAGCTCATGCGTCATGATCATGGCGAGCACCGTCGACGAACCCGCCACCGGGCGGCTCCAGCCCTTCACCGGCACGATCGCGTCCTCGATCGGCGAGGTCGTGTCGATGACGACGTCGGCGGCATCAGCCAGGCGCTTGCCGGAGGAATGGCTCGCCGGCTTGTCGAGATTGTTCTTGCTGGTGATGGCGACGACGAACAGGCCGCGCTTCTTGGCATAGAGCGCGGTGTCGATGCCCGACGCGTTGCGGCCGCTGTGGCCATAGATGATGATGGAATCGCCGGGGTTGAGCGGCTGGTGGTCGAGGAATTTTTCGGCGTATTTCTCGGTGCGCTCGAGCCACAGAAGCTCGCGCACGCCGCCGGAACCCAAAACGTTGTGCCACATCACGCGCGGATCGGTCAGCGGATTGAATCCGACATAGGAGCCGTAACGCGGAAACGCCTCCTGGCATGGCAGCACCGAATGGCCCGAACCGTAGAGATGCACCAGCCCCTTGTTGGCGAGCGTCTCGGCAAGCCTGGCTGACACGGTCTCGAACGCCGCCTCGTTGGCGCTCGCCGCCCCGTCGATGAGTTTTGCCAGCCGGCTGATGTAGGAAGTCGTCATGGGAAAAAGCCTTTCAGATTGTCAGAGATGGAGAACGGAGCGGATTTCGTAGCGGTCGCCGCGCATGGTCGAGACGGTGAATTCGAACGGGCCGGAGCGGTCGAAGGCGATGCGCTCGACCATGAAGGCGGGGCTGCCGGCCGCAAGCTGGATCAGCTCGGCATCTTCGGCCTTGACCTCGCCGATGCGGTAGATCTCGCGCGCCTCCTGCGGCACGATGCCGAAGCTGGCTTTCAGCGTCTCGTAGAGCGAGGAGACGTTTGCCGCCGTCTCCAGCAGGCCCGGCACCCGCGCCGCCGGCAGGTGTGCTGTCTGGATGCCGATCGGCTGGTCGTTGCCAAGCCGGAGCCGGCGCAGCCTGAGCACCTCGGTGCCTTCCTCGATCTCCAGCGCGCCGGCAACCTGGGCGTCGGCAAGAATGATGCGGGCGTCGAGCAGCCTGGTGCCGAGGTTGAGGCCGAGATTGGCCATCTCCTCGGTAAAGCTGGTCAGCCCGCGCACGCCGGCAATGACGGTCGGGCTGCGCACGAAGGTGCCGCGCCCGTGCTCGCGGCTGAGCAGGCCGGAATCCTCGAGGTTGCGCAGCGCATGGCGCACGGTGATGCGGCTTATCCCCAAAAGGTCGCACAGCCGCTCCTCGTTGGGGATCTGCGCGCCCGTCGTCCATTCGCCCGACGAAATCAGCGTCCGCATCGCCTGCTCGGCCTGGTGCCACAACGGCTCCGGCCGGCTGCGGTTGGGTTTTGCGAAAATTCCACTCATCGGATTTCGTCCCATTTTTGGCCCCGCGCCCCGGCGAATGCCGCCCCCACGAGGCTGGCATCCTTGCCGAAGGCGCCCGGCTCGATGCCCACGCCTCGCAGATGCGGCGGCAATTGTTTTTCCATCGCGGCCCGCACCAGCGGCACCAGCACGTCGGCAGCCTCGGCCACGCCGCCGGCCAGGATCACGGCTTGCGGGTCGAGCAGGGCAACGGCTGTGGCGAGGCTCATGCCCAGCGCCTTCGTCGGCCGGGCCAATGCGCCGAGCGCATCCGCATTTCCCGCACGCGCCGCCGCCACCAGCCCGCGCCCGTCGCCAAACCCAGCCTGCCGCCCAACGTTGTCGAGCGACCTACCCGATGCCTGCCGCTCAAGCCAGCCGTCACGGTCGTGGCCGGCATCGTCGAGATCGGCGCAGGCCCAGCCAAAGGAGCAGGCAGCACCCTGCCCGCCGCGCACGATGCGCGAACCCGACAGCACCGCCGAACCGATGCCGGTGCCGATCGCCAAAAGGATCGCATCCGACAGTCCTTTCGCCGCGCCTGCAGATGCCTCGGCCAACAGCGCCAGCTGCGCATCCTGTCCGAGGCCGATCGCGAGATCGCGGAACAGGCCGGCCAAGTCGACACCGTCGAGCCAGGGCAGATTGGGGATCCACAGGCAGCGCGTTCCGCGCGCCGTGCCCGGCACCGAGATACCGAGCCGTTCGGCGCCATGCTCCCGCGCCAGCCCGGTTATCGTCTCGCGGAAACCATCGAGCCCCGTGGGCGCCGGCCAGGCCCCGATGTGCTCGACGGCAGCGGGTGTAGCGTCATCGCAAAACCCTGCCCTGAGCTGCGTACCGCCGAGGTCGATGGCCAGAACCTTGCTCATCCCTTCACTCCGGAGCTTACGATGGAGTCGACGAAGAAGCGCTGCAGGAACACGAACAGCACCAGCGGCGGCAGCACGGCGAGCGTCGCGCCCGCCATGACCAGATTGGTGTTCATCGCGCCCCTATTGTAGCTCAGCAGCCGGCTGAGGCTGATGACGATGGGGTACTGGTCGGCATTGCCCTGCAGCACGGTGAGCGGCCAAAGATAGCTGTTCCAGTGATAGACGAAGGCAAACAGCGCCAGTGCTGCCACCGCCGGCGTCACAAGTGGCGCCACGATCACGAACAGGATCCGCATCTCCGAGGCGCCGTCCATCCGCGCCGCATCGATCAGGTCGTCGGGCACGCCAGCAATGAACTGTCGCATCAGGAAGATGCCGAAGGCGTTGGCAAGATTGGGCAGGATCACGCCGGCGAGGCTGCCGTCGAGCCCGATGGCGCCGATCATCCGGTAGAGCGGGATCAGCGTCACGATCGGCGGCAGGAACATGGTGGCGATCAGCAACGCAAACAGCGTGTTGCGGCCACGGAAGCGATGCTTGGCGAAGGCATAACCTGCCATCAGGCTGGTGACGATGATGCCGGCCGTGGTGGTGGTGGCGATGACGGCCGAGTTCAGCATCGAGCGGCCGACATTGATAACGCCCGACACCTTTTCGAAGGCCTCAAGGCTCGGGCTTTCCGGCAGCCACACCGGCGGCACCTGCATGGTTTCGGCCGGCGTCTTCAGGCTCGACAGCACCATCCACACCAGCGGAAAGGCCGAGGCCACCGCCACCACCAGCATCAGCACGGCAACCATGTAGTCGCCAACGCCTGGCCGGGGTCGGTAGAAACACAGCCCGCGGCGCGGCCGCCACTCGCCAGCGGCGCTCATTCGTCGTCTCCCTTCCGGGCAAAGGCGAACAGCGCGAAGATCACGACGATCAGCGACAGCATCAGCGTCACCGCCATGGCCGAGCCCAGGCCGCCCTGGGCGCGTTCGATGCCGACGCGGCGGATGTGATAGGTCAGCACGTTGGTCGAGCCCACCGGCCCGCCTTGCGTGATCAGCGCCACCGGCTCGAACACCTGCACCGCGTTGATGATGGCAATGACCGCGCTGAAAAGCAGCGTCCGCTTCAGCAGCGGCAGCGTGATCGCGGTGAACTGCTGGCGACCATTCGCGCCGTCGATGGTCGCCGCCTCATAGAGGCTGGTCGGGATCTGCGTCAGCCCGGCCACCACAAGCACGGTGAAATAGCCGACCTGCTGCCAGACATTGAGGAAGACAATGGATACCAGCGCCGTGCTCGGCGACGACAACCACGGCTGCGGCCCGAAACCCACCCAGCCAAGCATCTGGTTGATCGGCCCCTCGCTCGGCGAATAGAGTTTTGACCACACCAGCGCCACGGCGATCATCGGCACCATGTAGGTCGAAAACAGGATGGTCCTGAGCGCATTGCCGCCGGCAACGTTGCGCTGGTAGACCAGCAGGCCTAACCCCACAGAAACAGGCAGGATCAGCGCCACCGACATCAGCGTGTAAAGCGCCGTGTTGACCAGCGCGCCTTTGAAGTCGCGTCCAACCGAGGTCACCCCAAAAATCTCGCGAAAATTGTCGAGCCCGACGAACTCGGCCGTCTGGAAACCGGTCTGCGTCGACCAGTCCTGCAGCGACAGCCACACCGTCAGCACCATCGGCACGACGATGAAGGCGCCGATGAGCGAGACCGCCGGTGTCAGCATCATCCAGACGGAATGTTGGTGGGTTCTGGTCATTTCCACGTCGTGCGCCGGTGGCGCTCTGTCGTTGCTTGGGCGAGGTCGTCGCTGCGTGGCTTCTTCCCGTTTGCGGGGAGTGAGAGGCGGTCCGCGCAGCGGACGAAAAGCCAATTGCTTGGCTTTTCGAGCATCGAACGCCGGCAGGCAGATGAGGGGCCGCGCTTAGCTCTCCGAACTTGGAGCTGCCCCTCATCCGGCCTTCGGGCCACTTTCTCCCCGCATGCGGTGAGAAGGAAAAAGCCTATTTCGCAGCCTTCTCCAGGATCGAAGCCGCGTCGGCCTGCGCATTCGTCTGCGCCTCGGCAGCCGACACCTTGCCATATTGCAGCGCCTCGATGGTCTGCTGCAGCGACTCCGAGAACTCCTGGCCGCCGAGCACCACCGGGAACGGCTTGGCATCCGCCAGCACGCTGACATAACCCGACAGGAACTCCGAGCCGAGCTTGTCCTTGAAGGCTTCGACGTCGGAGCTGCGCGATGGCAAAATGCCCATCGACATCAGGATGTTGGCCATGGCGGACGCACCGTTCGGACCCGACTTCGGGCTGTTCAGCCAGGCGAGGAAGTCCCACGCCGCCTTTTGCTCGGCTTCCGCCGCGCCCGCATTCACCACCGTCATCCACGAATAGGAGATCGAGCGCGGCTTGTCGCCCGACGGCCCCACCGGGATGGGTGCGGTGGCGATGTCGGCGAACTTGTCGGTCATGCCCGCCTTGAGCGCGCTTTCCCACCAGTTGGCCATGATGATCATGCCGGTCTTGCCCGAGACGAAGTTGTCGAGGAATGGCCCGGTCGTGTTGGCGTCCGCAGTGCCCATGGCCGGGTCGCTGGAGCCCGCCTTGATCAGGTCTTCATAGAGCTGGAAGGTCTCGCCGGCATTCTTGCTGGCGAGCACAGGCTTGCCGTCGGTCACCAGTTCGCCGCCATTGGAAACCAGCAGCGACGAGAACGGATGCACCACGCCCGCCGCCCAGCTGTTGATCATGCCAAAACCCTGCTGACCCGCATCCTTCTTGGTCAGCTTGGCCGCGGTGTCCTTCAACTCGCCCCAGGTCTTTGGCGCCGCCTCGATACCGGCTTCCTTGAACAGCGCCTTGTTGTAGTTCAGCGCATAGACGTCGATCTCATTCGGCACGCCATAAAGCACCCCGCCGACGCTCGCCGCCGTCACCACGCCCGCCGGCCAGCCGCCCTTGACCTCGCCGGCCACGGCCTCAGGTGCCGGGGCGACCAGCTTGTCGCGCGCCAGCTCCGGCAGCCACAGATCGTAGATGCCGGCAATGGTGGCGCCCTGCCCGCCGCCCTGCGAGCGTAGCGTCGTCAGAAGGTCGCCGAACGGCACAGCCCGCACCGTCACCGCCACGTCGGGATGGTCCTTGGAAAAATCCTTGGCCGCCTGCTCCAGCAGCGCCACCGTCTCCGGCGCCCAATGGGTCAGGTAGGAAATGTTGACTGACTGCGCCCAGACGGCGCTCGGCAACAGGGCGATGCCGGCGGCCAGCGCGCCCTTGATCCACGCGAGTTTCATGAAATCGTCCTCCACATGCGGGGCCATGTTCCCGGCTTGACCCGCGCCAAGAGGTTATAACGTCATACTGACCTGTCAAGCATGCAAATTTCGATTTCGAGGCAGGTTGGTATCGCGTCCACTGGGACATTTCGCCGACGTAGTTCCCGGTGCAGGGTTTCGTTGGCGCTCCGCCGACCACGGTTCACCGAAGCCCCGGCATTTGATGTCAGGCGTGCCACCCGCCAGAGGCGTACACAGGTGGTCCAGTGATTTGTCAGGAGACCAGCCGCCCCAGCTTGCAGTGCCTGCTATCCTCCGCGACAACTGCCCTCGGTAATTGCGCACGCTTCGGGAGGATCCGTTGATCGCCGCCTATATCGACGAGTTCATCATGCTCTGCGCCGGCGCCTGGATGGCAGCCGTCGGCTTCGGTTATGTCGACTTTCCAGCACGGCCCGACCAGCCATGGCTCGGCAACCTCGTGCGCCAGTTCAAATGGATGGGCCCGCTATTGATGCTGATCGCCATTATTCTTGGTGTCGCTGCGCCGGCATAGATCAGCGAGACAAGCAAAACCTTCCTGGTCTTCTGAGGCCTTTCGCAGCCAGCTGCCCCAACCTTCAGCGAACTTTAACAAGCTACCAGTACCCGTTGAGATCATTGGGAGCGAGCAGGCGGCGGTTGGGCGATGATTTCGGAACATGTTCTTGATGCGGCCTTGCGAGATCTGTTCGAACTGTCTCCGGTGCCGTGCTCGATTTCGACGACCGACCACAATTCTCGCTACATCAAGGTAAACCCGGCCTATCTCCGCATGATCGGGCGGACCTGGGCAGAAATCGAGGGCCAGCCTCTCGGCATCGACCTGCCCTATTCGATCGACGATCCCGCACGCAGCGAACGGATGAAGCTGCTCGAGACGCAGGGCTACTACGAGCTTGCCGAAGTCGACATGCAGCACGCCAGCGGGCGCATCATCCCGACCTTAATCAGCGCTCAGCGGCGGCGCATTGACGGCGAGAGTTTTGACATCGAGATCCTGCTCGACAATTCCGAGCGCAAGGCCTTCGAGCAGGCGATCCTGCACGCCGCGCAGGTCGACGTGATGACCGGCCTGCAGAACCGCTCGTCATTCGAAACTTATCTGCGCGCGGCCTTGGCGAACATGTCGCCAGACACCCGCCTGTTCCTCGCCTACATCGACCTCAACCGCTTCAAGCGCGTCAACGACCGCTTTGGCCATTCAACGGGCGACCGGCTGCTCGAGATCGTCGCCGACAGGCTGCTTGCATGGGCCGGCACCAACGATTTCGTCGCTCGCCTCGGCGGCGACGAGTTCGCGATCGTCTGCCGGCACCAGGCTGCCGACCCGTTTTCGCCCGGCCGCTTCCTCGACTTAGCCAAGACGATCGCCGAGCTCGTCGTCATCGACGAAAACCTGATCCAGGTCGGCGCGGCTATCGGCCTGGCCGAGGCGACGCACGGCGTGTCGTTCGACACCTTTTTGGATCAGGCCGACAGGCTGATGTACGCGGCCAAATCCAGCGGCGACCTGATCGATATTCGTACGGACCTGACAGGGCGCCACCTGGATTCGCGCGACCCCCTGAAACGCTGCGGCAACGGCTAGCGCCTGCCACAAGAGTGAACAGTACAAGGGCAACATGGCCGCGTCACCAATGTCGTTTTTCTTGCTCCTGATGGCGGCGACTTTCGTCGTGCCGTTCATTGTGGCCATCAGGATGCCAAATCTGCGCAGCCTTCTGACGTTCGCCCTCGTCATGTTTGCCGTTCAGTTCGCCCTCGCAACAATCGCCGCCCAGTTTGCCGATACTGCTTTGTTGAAAGACGAAGCCCAGGTGTTCGCGCGATTTTTCTTGTGGTCGGCATTAGGTTTGGGTTCAGCTGCCGGAGCCGTTTTCAGGTGGATATGGCTTGCGCGTCGGGAGCAGCACTTCCACCTGCCGGAGAATGTACGCTCAGGTGGCCAATTCTTGCGGATGGCCAGCAGGCAAGGATGACGGCGTGAGCTGACCTCGCCTGCTCGTTGCGCACTGGCAGGGCAACAAGCTGGATCGCGCGCCCAGAGCAAATGCCGGATCATCGACAATCAACTGTAACCGTGCCGCCCGATCGCCGACGTTGACGCCCTTGACGAGGCTAAGGCTCCTGGCGCCCCTTCGACACGTTCATGCCGGTGATGTTGAAGCGTCGCGGGGCGCCGAGCGCCCAGAACAGGTCGCCGCCGGCGGACGGTGCTGTCTTCACGTCGAGATCCACTGCGGTGAAGGTGCCCGTGGTCGCGACAGCTTCTCCCGATACGAGCACCTGCGTCGCGCCTACGGGCACCGCGAATGCCGCCGGCGAGCGCAGGTCGGTAATCTCGCCGATGGTTACAGTCTCGACCTTGCCGTCCTTCTCGATCTCGGCCGTAACCGGCAGCGAAACCCTGGCCGGTATCCCGCCACTCACCGTGGGGGAGACGACGACCGCCCATTTATTCGTCGCATCGAGCCCGTCTGGCTGGGCCTGGATGGTCTCGGCATGGGCCGACAGCCCGAACATAGCCGCTGCCTTCTCCGCCCCGGACTGGCTGGTCGCGCCGGCAACGATGTTCAGCAGGATCGCCGGTGCGGCGACGCCGGCAAAGATCGCCTGGCGAGCCTCGTAAGTGGTATTCGTCAGCGCCACGCCGCCGCCGACAATGGCCCACAGCAACAAGCCGAGATAGAGTCCATATTCCGGCATCGGCGTTGCAGGCGCCGACACATATGTACTTGCCATATTGGCAAGTGTCGGCAGTACGCCGCCAAACCCGCCAAATGCGAATGCTGCAGTTCTGCTGTCCATAACGTGTCCCCACCCGTTTGAGCGGCAGATAATAGCACATCAGGAGCAGCTAAGTTTAGCGATCTTCGTCTGCATCTAATTGCCGGATCGAGCGCCGGCAGCCCTCAGCCACACCAGCCACCCTCACCCCGCCAACGCCAGCTCCACCGCAGCCTCGGCGTGCAGCCTGACCACGTCGAAGGCCGGCATCGGGTAGGCGTCCGTGGCGAGCAGCAGCGGCAGTTCGGTACAGACGACGACGACGGCTTGCGCGCCGCGCGCGCCGAGATCGGCCGCGAGCCGCAGCAGGACATCGGCCGACTCCGGCTTCACCACGCCGAGCGTCAGCTCGTCGATGATGATCCGGTGGAGTGCCGTGCGCTGTTCTTCCGGTGTATTCAGCGCCGAAACGCCTCATCTTGCCAGTCAGGGTCACATCTGGTTTCCTGCGGCAAAGACAAAACGGAAGAGCAATGTCGGATCAACTCGTTGTCCATCACATTCCGGCCTGCCCATTTTCCCAGCGTTTGGAAATTCTTCTGGAGTTGAAGGGGAAGCGAGATGCCGTGCGCTTCTCTATTGTTGACATCACCACGCCGCGCGACCCGGATCTCTTGAAGCTGTCGCGTGGTTCGACGGCACTGCCGATCATGCAGACACGGAAAGGCGTGATCAAGGAAAGCCTTGCCATCCTGCGCTTCCTAGACGAACTGTTTCCTGAAGCGCCAGTGGCGCGTTCCGACCCGTATGAACGAGCGGTCGAATCCATGCTGATTGCCATGGAGGGCGAGTTCACTGCGGCCGGATACCGCTTTGTCATGAATCAGGACCGTGACCGGCGGGACGCTTGTCGCGAGGTGATGACCGCCCAATATCGCCGGCTCAACGATTTCCTGGACTGGCAAAATCCGGCCGGCACATTCCTGTTCGACCGGTTCGGTCTGGCAGAAGCAGTCTTCACACCGCTATTCATGCGCTTCTGGTTTCTCGACTACTATGAGGATTTCGATATTGTCGGACCGGATTTGCAACGCGTCCGGCGCTGGCGGGATGCATGCCTTGAACACCCCGCAGGTCAGCAGGTCTCGAAGGAAGAGATCGTCAAACTCTACTACGACTACGCCATGGGCGCTGGGAACGGAGCGCTCCTGCCCGGTCGTGAGGTTTCCAGCTTCGCGTTCGCTCCTCATTGGCAGGATCGACCATGGCCGCCGCGCAGGAAGTATGCCGGCACCGCATCTGACGCAGAGCTTGGACTAGCTGGTTAGGCAAGACGGCCCGCGCCCCGGCCATCCCTAGGGACTGGCCGCTGAGCAGGAAAGTTGGTCAAGACCAGCGATTGCCGCGGCCAGCTCCCGGAGACACACCGCAACCATGCCGGTTGCAGGCTGAACCCTCACCCCGCCAACGCCAGCTCCACCGCAGCCTCGGCGTGCAGCCTGACCACGTCGAAGGCCGGCATCGGATAGGCATCCATGGCGAGCAGCAGCGGCAGTTCGGTGCAGGCGACGACAGCGGCTTCGGCGCCGCGCGCGCCCAGATCGGCCGCGAGCCGCAGCAGCACAGCGGCCGACTCCGGCTTCACCACGCCGAGCGTCAGCTCGTCGATGATGATCCGGTGGAGTGCCGTGCGCTGCTCCTCCGGCGGAACGAGCACCTCGATGCCGAAGCGCTGTTGCAGCCGCTCGGCGAAAAAGCCGAGCTCCATGGTGTAGCGCGTGCCGAGCAGCCCGACGCGCTTGATGCCGGCGGCACGGATCGCCTCGCCGGTCGGATCGGCGATGTGCAGCAGCGGAATGCCGATCCTTTCCGCCACTTGGTCGGCCACCGTGTGGGCCGTGACCGCCGTCAGCATTGCAAAGGCGGCCCCTGCCTTCTCCAGGCTGCGCGCCGCCTCGGAAATCACTGCCGCGACCCGCATCCAGTCGCCTGCGGCGGCCAGTCGGTTGAGTTCGTCGAAATCGAGCGTGAACATCAGCGAACGCGCATTGTGATGCCCGCCCATCCTGGCATGCGCCGCCTGATTGATCAGCCGGTAATAGAGCGCGCTGGACTCCCAGCTCATGCCACCCAAAAGTCCGATCAGCTTGGTCTGGTCAACAGTCACGATTGCTCCCCCTCTCGGCCGCGTTGACAGCCTCAATGCTAGGTCGGAACGATCGGGCTGTTATGCAAGGTCAGGTCATGCGAGTTCGACCACCCTTGCTGGCGGGTAAATCCCGCAATCGTGACAGAGGGACAAAAAGACCAAAAATATGGCCCCGCCGCTCCCAGGAGCGCACGGGGCCTGTTGTCGGGTTATACCCTTGCCTGCCGGGAATGGTTTACCGGCTTTGCTCTCTCGGATGCTTCGTGGCTTACCGCCAACGATCCGACCATGGTCTCAAATTGTCGGGGGGAACAACAGGTCGGGGTTTGCGTGAGGCTTTTCGCTAGGGGAAAGCCAGGCACCTGCGCCTGCTGTGGTTCCGTCGTGTTAGCGGAACCCTTTGGGACTGTCCGGTGGAGTCATGCTCTGCTCCTACGTCAGTTGCGCCATGTGTTCGCCCGCTGCTCAACTCGCGTGTCTGCGGCGTCTCGCAGACCGACCGTAGCATGGTGAGGAGCCCTCAAGGAGGCTCGGCCTCAGGCGACCCAGGCACTCTGCATCCCTGATTCCCTTACGTCAACCACAACATTGTTAGTCGGGAAAAATGTGATCGAAGCCCGGTTCTGCAGCCCCGGATTCGCGTGACGCTCCTGCCATAACGTTGTCAGGAGCCCGTTCGGCCTTTGTTCTTTCCCCTTGCCCCTGCGCGCCAAAGGCGCTTAAACGCATTTGGTTGCCGCACCTCTCGACCGGGCGGCGAAAATACCTACATGAGGGGATGGCCGGGCTCACCCGCCACTCCACGCAATTCCAGATTTGAGGCGGCGGCGCGGCAATGGCCGATCACAAGTACATTTCCATTCGCGGTGCGCGCGAACACAATCTCAAGAACGTCGATCTCGACCTGCCGCGCGACAAGCTGATTGTCATGACCGGCCTGTCGGGCTCAGGCAAATCCTCGCTTGCCTTCGACACCATCTATGCCGAGGGCCAGCGTCGTTATGTCGAGAGCCTGTCGGCCTATGCCCGCCAGTTCCTCGAGATGATGCAGAAGCCCGATGTCGACCAGATCGACGGCCTGTCGCCGGCTATCTCGATCGAGCAGAAGACGACGTCGAAGAACCCGCGCTCGACGGTCGGCACCGTCACCGAGATCTACGACTACATGCGCCTTCTGTTCGCGCGTGTCGGCGTACCTTATTCGCCGGCCACCGGCTTGCCGATCGAGAGCCAGACGGTCAGCCAGATGGTCGACCGCGTGCTCGCGCTGAACGAAGGCACCCGCCTGTTCATCCTGGCGCCCATCGTTCGCGGACGTAAGGGTGAATACAAGAAGGAGCTCGCCGAGCTCCAGAAGAAGGGCTTCCAGCGCGTCAAGATCGACGGCGCCTTCTACGAGGTCGGCGAAGCGCCGGTTCTCGACAAGAAGTACAAGCACGACATCGACGTCGTCGTCGACCGCATCGTCGTCCGTCCCGATCTCGCCACGCGTCTCGCCGACTCGATCGAAACCGCGCTCAAGCTGGCTGAGGGCCTGGCCGTCGCCGAATTCGCCGACAAGCCGCTCGACGCCAGCCAGACCGGCGCGGATGCGATCAACAAGTCCGCCAACGAAACCCACGAACGCATTCTGTTCTCGGAGAAATTCGCCTGTCCGGTGTCGGGCTTCACCATCCCCGAGATCGAACCGCGCCTGTTCTCCTTCAACAACCCGTTCGGCGCCTGCCCGGCCTGCGACGGCCTGGGCAACCAGCGCGCCATCGATCCGATGCTGGTCGTGCCGGAAGAGCACGTCTCGCTGCGCGAGGGCGCGGTGGCGCCCTGGGCCAAGTCGACCTCGCCCTATTACACCCAGACGCTGGAAGCGCTCGGCAAGGTCTACGGCTTCAAGATCGGCGACCGCTGGCGCGACCTGACACTGGAGGCGCAGGAAGCCATTCTGCGCGGCACGGGCGCGAAGGAAATCACCTTCAACTATGACGACGGCCTGCGCTCCTACAAGACGACCAAGACCTTCGAGGGTGTGATCCCCAATCTCGAACGCCGCTGGAAGGAGACCGAATCCGCCTGGATGCGCGAGGAGATCGAGCGCTTCATGTCGGCCACGCCCTGCCCGGCCTGCGCGGGCTACCGTCTCAAGCCCGAGGCTTTGGCGGTCAAGGTCGGCGGCAAGCACATCGGCGAAGTCACCGAGCAGTCGATCCGCAAGGCCAATGCCTGGTTCGAGGAGCTGCCGGCCCTGCTCAACGACAAGCAGAACGAGATCGCCGTCCGCGTGCTCAAGGAAATCCGCGAGCGGCTGCGCTTCCTCAACGACGTCGGCCTCGAATATCTGACGCTGTCGCGCAATTCCGGCACGCTGTCGGGCGGCGAAAGCCAGCGCATCCGGCTGGCGTCGCAGATCGGCTCGGGCCTGACCGGCGTGCTCTACGTGCTCGACGAGCCGTCGATCGGCCTGCACCAGCGCGACAATGCCCGCCTGCTCGACACGCTGCGTCACCTCAGGGACATCGGCAACACCGTCATCGTCGTCGAACACGACGAGGACGCGGTGCTGACCGCCGACTATGTCGTCGACATGGGACCGGCCGCCGGCATCCATGGCGGCCAGATCATCGCTGAGGGCACGCCCCAGCAGGTCATGGCCAACCCCAACTCGATCACCGGCAAGTACCTGTCGGGCGAACTCGAGATCGCGGTTCCAGCCCAGCGCCGCGAGCTGAAGAAGAACAAGCGCATCAAGGTCGTCGGCGCCCGCGGCAACAACCTGAAGAATGTCAGCGCCGAAATCCCGCTCGGCACCTTCACCGCCGTGACCGGCGTGTCGGGTGGCGGCAAGTCGACCTTCCTGATCGAGACGTTGTTCAAGGCGGCGTCGCGCCGCATCATGGGCTCGCGCGAACATCCGGCCGAGCACGACCGCATCGAGGGCCTCGAATTCGTCGACAAGGTCATCGACATCGACCAGTCGCCGATCGGCCGCACGCCGCGCTCTAACCCGGCAACATACACCGGCGCCTTCACGCCGATCCGCGACTGGTTCGCCGGCCTGCCCGAAGCCAAGGCGCGCGGTTACCAGCCGGGCCGCTTCTCCTTCAACGTCAAGGGCGGCCGCTGCGAGGCCTGCCAGGGCGACGGCGTCATCAAGATCGAGATGCACTTCCTGCCCGACGTCTACGTCACCTGCGACGTCTGCCACGGCAAGCGCTACAACCGCGAAACCCTCGACGTGCTGTTCAAGGGCAAGTCGATCGCCGACGTGCTCGACATGACGGTCGAAGAAGGCGTCGAGTTCTTCGCCGCCGTTCCGGTGGTGCGCGACAAGCTGATGACGCTCAACCAGGTCGGCCTTGGCTACATCCATATCGGCCAGCAGGCCAACACGCTGTCGGGCGGCGAGGCCCAGCGCATCAAGCTCGCCAAGGAGCTGTCGCGCAAGGCCACCGGCAAGACGCTCTACATCCTGGACGAACCGACCACCGGCCTGCACTTCCACGACGTCGCCAAGCTGCTCGAAGTGCTGCACGAGCTCGTCGACCAGGGCAACACGGTGATCGTCATCGAGCACAATCTCGAGGTCATCAAGACCGCCGACTGGGTGCTCGACCTCGGCCCCGAAGGCGGCGACGGCGGCGGCGAACTCGTCGCCTCGGGCCGCCCCGAAGACATCGTCGCCGAACCGCGCAGCTACACCGGCCAGTTCCTCAAGGAACTCCTCGAACGCCGCCCGCGCGGCAAGCAGGAGGCGGCGGAGTAGCGATTGGCGCCGCGCCGGGGCGCAGTCAGATTGGTGATTGCCCCCCCGCCCTGAGGGCGCGGGCGTGATTCCTCATGCGGCGCGGGGTCGCCACGGCTGGTGCTCGTGTGCCAGCCAGACCAGTTCGGGGTCCAGCGCGAGCACCAGCAACTGACCTTCGCTAGACGGCTCATCAAGCTCGCCAAACCAAACCGCCACGTCGCCGCCAACGACGATCGGGCGCCCGCCAGTCTCGACCACGACCACCTGCATGCCGGCCGTGTGGCCGGGCGCCGGGACGAGCCGGAGCCCGGGAAGCAGCTCGAGTTCGCCATCCACCGGCACATAGCGCACGCCGGGCGCATCGACCCACGCGCGAATGGGGTATTCGTTCTCGTCACTATGCGCGTCGTCGAGTTCGCGACGCTGGACGTAGATCGGCTTGCCGGCGAAGAGGTGGTTACCGCCGCAATGGTCGGCATGCAGGTGTGTGTTGACGACGATGTCGATACTGGCGAGGTCGAAGTCCCGCCTGTTCAGTGGATAGAGGAGGAGAGGATCGAAGGCGGCCACCACCGCCGGGTGCAGCTCCGTCATGCCGGTGTCGACAAGTATGCGCGCATCGGGATGGTCGATGACGTGCACATAGACTGGCATGCGCTCACCCTCCACGCTCAGCTCGGCAACGAGGATTGGCGTGATGGTGATCGAGGCGTAGGCGTTCATCTTTCCATCTCCTTCGACATCTTGCGCTGCCGGCCAGGCAGCCCATGTCCTGATGAAGTGGCGGAAGAGCGTGAGGGCTTGGCTCCTACGCCATTTGGTTGAAGCAGCCGTCCAGGGACCGGTTCATTCCAAACGCGGGTCGGCCCTGCCACTTCCTTTGCTCACGTCGATGCCAATGTGATTTCACAATGCAACTGGTTGCAGATTAGAATAACCAACCTTGTCTTGCAACCGGTTTTTGGCGTGCGCATAAACGACCGGCGCTCGGACTGCTCATCAATCCCTGAATCCCGTGGCAGCAACTGAACACGATCAAATTTCCCCTTCACTCCTTTAAGTTGATTCTTTTTCATATTATGCTCGCAAAGATTGCAAAGCATGATCTGGGGAGGGATCGATGACGAGCACAGCCAACATCCTGGCGCCGCAGCCGACCGGCAACCTGCTGGTGATGTTCCAGCCGGGCCAGAAACCGCGGCAGGTCGACAGGCTGGTTTCCAACACGCTCGGCGTAAAGCATGTCGTTCATTCGAGCGATTTCGCGGCACCCGACGCGCGCATGGTCGATGCCTTTGCCGAGTCAGGCGTGCTCAATCTCGACAGGATCGGCATCGCCGTCGTCGCCATGCAACCGGGCAGCGCCATGGCGATCGCCAGCGCCAATCTCAATGCCGACAAGAACGTGCGTGCCTCCCGGCCCGAATTCTGGCTGCGGGCACTGAGCAGCTGGAACGACCGCCACGCCGCCTGGGTCCGCGATGGCCTGGCACTGCTGGCCGACCCGTCCGCGAACGGAAACGGCGCGGCACCACAGCTGAAGGCAAGCTTTGCGCCGCCGATCACCCCGCCCGCGACCGGCCTGCCGGCGGCGATCTCGGCGCAGTCGTCGGCCACCTGGGGCCTCGCCTGCACGCGGGCCGAGCTGTCGGGTTTCAGCGGCGCCGGCATCCGGATCGCCGTGCTCGACACCGGCTTCGACCTCAAGCATCCGGATTTTTCCGGCCGCAAGGTCGTCCAGCAGTCCTTCGTGCCGGGCGACAGCTCGGTCCAGGACGCCCAGGGCCACGGCACCCATTGCATTGGCACCGCTTGCGGCCCGCGCGCCCCTGCCGGCCAGATCCGCTACGGCGTCGCCCACGAGGCCGACATCTATGTCGGCAAGGTGCTCAACGATGCCGGTTCGGGCCAGGAAGGCTGGGTGCTCGCCGGCATCGAATGGGCCGTCGACAGCGGCTGCGAGGTCATCTCGATGTCGCTCGGCCGGCCTGTCCTGCCGGAAGAAACGCCGGACCCGTTCTACGAGAATGCCGGCGAATACGCGCTGGAAAAGGGCTCGCTGATCATTGCCGCCGCCGGCAACGACAGCTGGCGCCAATATGCCGACATCAAGCCCGTCAATTCGCCGGCCAATTGCGAGTCGATCATGGCGGTCGGCGCCATCGACGCAAAGTTCAAGATCGCCAATTTCTCCTGCGGCGGGCTCATTGCGCCCGGCGGCACGGTCAGCATCGCCGGCCCCGGCGTCGACATCTTCTCAGCCTTCCCGATGCCGCGCCGCTATGAGCGCCTGTCCGGCACCTCGATGGCGACGCCGCATGTTGCCGGCATAGCCGCCCTTTTGGCCCAGTCCGACAAGAGCCTGCGCGGCAAGGCGCTGTGGGAAGCGCTCGAGCGCAACGCACAGCACATCGGCCTGTCCGACCGCGACGTCGGCAAAGGCCTAGTCATCGCGCCCTGAGGCGTCGGCAAGTACAGCCTGTGATTGTGGACTTGGGTGGAAGCCGCACCCTATAATGCCGTTTACGACATCATTAGGGATCCGATGGTCATGGCGGCGAGAAATGTCCTGGTGCTTGTCGACACCAAGCATGGCCGCAGCTTCGATGCCGTCCAGGCCGAAGTCGAGAAGGGCGGCCTGCGCGTGGAAAAAGTCATGCGCGGACTGCGCACCATATCAGGCAAGCTCGACGACAAGCTGATCGAGCAGCTGCGCGGCATCGACGGCGTCGCCGCAGTGCGCGAGGAAGGCACGTTCTCGCTGCCGCCGATGGACAGCAAGACGCCGCAATAGGATTTTGCCCGAAAACCGAAGCCTGCCAGCCGCTTCGGCCGGACAGGTTGTGCCGGGCCGCCTACGCCGCCTCGGCCTGCCGACGCAGCAGCCACAGACCGTAGACCAGGATGACGCAGGCGATCAGGAACTCGCGGATCTCCGACAGCTCGTAGCCGTCGGCCATCCTGTGTCCGCCGAAGACGAACAGCAGTTGCGACGCCGGCAGAACCACGGCGACAACGATCCCCGCCGCGCGATACGTCAGCGGCGCCTGCCACAGCTCCATCGCCAACCGCCACGCAACCACCACGCCCATGAAGAACCAGAGCTGGTACGGCACGACGTTCCATTCCTCGTAGAGCAGTCCGGCCAGCGGCAGCGCCGCCAGCGCAAACAGTCTTGGCGGAACGAAGGACCCGACCGGCCGCAGCCAGGCCGCGACATGCGCCGGCCAGGCAACCGGTAGGACGACGAACAGCAGGAACGCCGCCGAATAGTAGACCGCCTCGAACCTGTAGGTGGCGAAGTTGTGCAAATTGGTCTCGTTCTGGACATTGCCGGCAAACATCGGCCCGGCCGTCCAGCCGATCCAGTGCTGCCCCCATGACATCTCCTCCATCAGGATCAGGAACGTCACCAGCATCAGCGCCGCATGCACGGCCGAGCGCGGCAGGCCGAGCACTTTCGCGCGGTTGCGGCGGTCGCGCCAGGCTGCGGCCCCCAGTGCCAAAAGCGCGCCAATGAAAACGACCTCGGTCAGGATGCTCAGCACCTGCCCTTCCCGCACCGTCTCGTTGAGAACAGTCGGCACCACGGCCACTGCTGCCGCTGCCATCAACAGCGCACCGGTCATCAGCCAGGCAGCGCCAAGCAGCAGCGGCGCCTCCCCGTCGACAAGCGTCCGGCCAGGCGCCGGCTGGTACAGCGCCGCGACCAGCAGGCAGGCCGAGACCAGAGCAACGAATGGCCTGACCAGCCCGAACAGCGTCCAGTCGACTCGGTCCTTTGCGAGAAGATCGCGGTCGTTGATCGCCAAATCGTAGGCGATCAGTGACACGATGATCGCCCCGGCAGCGGCGATCATCCCCATCCGCGCCGCACCGTATGGCGAAGCCGCTCGCGTCCCTGGAATCGTCGACATCAAGTTCACACACATGTTTGCGTTTGTATGAGCTTCGCTAGCCGGCCACCCGCCAACAAACAGTAAATCCGGCACCCGCTCCGTGCGAAATATTGCCCGCCGGCCTCGGCCTTCGCTCAAGTTGCTGTCAGGATGCTTGCCTTGGACCACCGTTCGCGGCTTTGACGCTCCCGCACCTTCGGCTAGAACAGACCGCACCGACTGAAAAGGGATAGAACGATGAGTGGAAACATCCGGGCAGGCATGGGCGGCTGGACGTTCGAGCCCTGGGAAGGCACGTTCTATCCCGAAAAGCTGTCCAAGGCGAAGCAACTGCAATTCGCCAGCAGCCACGTGCCGACGATCGAGGTCAACGGCACCTACTACTCGTCCTTCAAGGAACCGACCTTCATGAAATGGGCCAGCGAAGCCCCCGACGGTTTCGTCTACGCGCTCAAGGGCAACCGCTTCGTCACCAACCGCCGCGTGCTCGGCGAGGCCGGCGAATCGATGATGCGCTTTCTCGGCTCCGGCGTTGCCGCACTCGGTGACAAGCTCGGCCCGATCCTGTGGCAGTTCGCGCCGACCAAGAAGTTCGACGAAGCCGACTTCGGCGCCTTCCTCAAGCTTTTGCCGGAAAAGCAGGATGGCGTGAAACTGCGCCACGCGGTCGAGGTGCGCCACGATTCCTTCATCGTGCCTGAATTCGCAGCACTTGCCCGCAAGCATGACGTCGCCATCGTCTACGCCGACCACGCCAAATATCCTGCCATCGCTGACGTCACCGGCGATTTCGTCTATGCGCGCCTGCAGACCGGCAGCGACGACAACCACGACTGCTACACCCCTGAAGCGCTCGACGCCTGGAGCGAGCGCGCCAAGGTCTGGGCCGCCGGCGGCACGCCCGCGGACCTGCCCCGCGCCGATCCCGGCACCGAGGCGCCTGCAAAACCGCGCGACGTGTTCGTCTACTTCATCACCGAGGGCAAGGTCCGCGCCCCCTTCGGCGCCATGGCCTTCATGAACAGGATCAACGGCTAAGGCAGTCCCAGGAAAACCGTGCCGCGGTTTTCCGTCCGGAATTGCGCAAAGCAAAAGGCTTGATCAGGCTCCGGCGCTGCGTCCGGAGCCGGCCGTCAGCGTGCCCCAGGCAGCCATTGCGCCCTCGGCAACCGCCAGCAGCGCCTCGCGCGTAGCACCGTCGCGCGCCTGCACTGACATGCCTTGCTGCACGGCGAGGTAAAACGCCGCGATCGCGTCGCAATCGACAGTTTCGGGCAGTTCACCGTCGGCCACCGCCTGCTTCAGCCGGCCAGCCAGGTCGCGCGCGCTCGACATGCGGCGTTCGCTGAGATCGCGGAACACCTCGACATTGGTCTCGCTGACATTGAGCGCGCCGAGCACGATCAGGCAGCCCTTGGGATCGCCCGGCTCGCTGAACGCGCGCGCCGACGCGCGCAGGAAATCGCCGATCGCCTCCCTTGTGCTGCCGGGTCGCTCGAAGGCACCCCAGATCTCAAAACCTTCGGTTGCGCCATAGAGATCGACAGCCTCGCGAAACAACGCCTCCTTGCTGCCGAAGGCGGCGTAAAGGCTGGGCGAGTTGATGCCCATGGCCGTCGTCAGATCCGCCAGAGACGCCCCGTCATAACCCTTTTTCCAGAACACCCGCATCGCCTGCCGCAAGGCGGCATCACGGTCGAAGCTGCGCGGACGACCCTTCTGAGACATCTCGAACCTTTCTGTTATGATCGATACATAATGCCCTTGACGCGCTTGGGCAAGGCTGCCATCTGTTTTGTATCGATCAATACAGAAAGACAGATCATGCCCTCCCCAAGCGATACGAAAGAACTCTCCGGCCGCGATAACGGCGGGAGTGAACCCTCCCGGTCCGAACCAGGCGGGCTCGGGCTCTCCCAGCCTGAACACGCAGATCTCGAACTTGGCGGCAGCGAACCCAGCCAGTCCGAACACGGCTTGAGCGCCCCCGCGCGACCCGAACGCGCAGGCCGTGAAGTCTCCCGGCCCGTCAGCGCAGGCCTCGAACTGTCCGGACTGGAACTGGCCGGCAAGGTCGCCCTCGTCACCGGCGGCAGCCGCGGCATCGGGGCGGCCATCGCTGTCCAGCTCGCCGCAGCAGGCGCCGACGTCGCCCTGACCTATGTCCGCTCGGCGGAAAAGGCCGAAGCCGTCGTCGGGCAGGTCGAGGCCCTTGGCCGGCGCGGCCTGGCGATCCAGGCCGACAATGCCAATGCGGCTGCCGTCGAAGCGGCCGTCGCTTCCACCATCAAGGCCTTCGGACGCCTCGGCGTTCTGGTCAACAGCGCCGGCATCTGGCACCACGGTCCCATCGACACGGTCTCGCTCGAACAGCTCGACGAGGTCATGTCGGTCAATTTCCGCGCTCCCTTCATCGCCTCGAAGGCAGCCGCCGGCGTCATGCATGAAGGCGGCCGGATTATCTCGATCGGCAGCAACCTCGCCGACCGCGTTCCCTTCGAGGGCATCGCGCTCTATTCGGCCAGCAAGGCCGCACTCGTCGGCCTGACCAAGGGCCTGGCACGCGACCTTGGCCCCCGCGGCATCACCGTCAACGTCGTTCATCCCGGCTCGACCGAAACCGACATGAACCCCGCCGAGGGCGAGGTTGCCGACTACCAGCGCAGCCTGATGGCGATCCCGCAATTCGGCTCGCCCGACGACATCGCCGGCCTCGTAACCTGGCTCGCCGGCCCGCAATCCCGCTTCGTCACCGGCGCTGCGCTCACCATCGACGGCGGCACCAACGCCTGAGTGCGTCCTCTCTGCGCCACTGAGGTGCACGGGTGGCGGGGCGTGGAGAGGTTCTCCACGCCCATTACACTTTACTCGATTGGGGCAATTCCGGCTTTTCGTCGCCGTCGCGATCCTTCGCACCCCCTCTGGCCTGCCGGCCATCTCCCCCACAAGGAGGGAGATTAGTCTCGTCGCCGGCGGCGCCCATTCTGCGAGGTGGCAACGGAAAGCCTTGCTACGTTGGCGATTGGCCGAGGCGCCGGTGAAGGCGTGATCTCCCTCCTTGTGGGGGAGATGGCCGGCAGGCCAGAGGGGGGTGCGAAGGATAACGGCGCCAAAGGTTGGCTTCGTAGGGAATGACCGCCCACACCCATTTGTCAGCATCCCTGTCACCATCCCCCATGGACAGCCGCTCCATTTTCTCCACCCCCTCATTACCTGCCGTATCATTCCCCCATCGCCCTTACGGGATCTGGTGCGCACCGAGTATCAGGGAGGGCGGCGGTGACCTCCCGCCACGGCTTCGGTAGCCGTGGCTCCGAGGGCCCGACGACAGGTCGGCGTTTTCCGGTGCCTTGTTCCGCAAATGGAATATGGCGCGGCAGGGAAATGCGGAGAAGCCGCGGCGATTGTCCATGGAATGTACATGGAGCGGCGCTGTGACCGGCCAACCTCGGGACAGACACCGAGCGGGGCGCGAGTTCGCGCCATTACTAATCTATCGGAAGGCACGGCCTCGCGCCCCGCTTCCCGAACTATCTCCCCAAGCGGGAGTGTTCTTTGACAATGGCCAGGCGCGAAAGCGAGCGTGGCAGTGAAGAAACTTGGCGCCAACATCGACGCCGTCATCCCGGAAACCGGAGCGCAGCGGAGGTTATCCGGGACCCATTGACTGGACCATCGTGAAGCACGGCCGGGTCCTCGCCCTGGCGCTTGTCATGTATGCCTCGTCGAACCCAGACCCCGGCCGCGCCGGCCAATAGGTCCCGGGTCTCGCTTCGCTCGCCCGGGATGACGTGCGCGACCTATTTTCCTCACTAGGGGGAGAAGGCAGCACCCTCACCCGCCCAACGCCGCCACGACGTCCCTCAGCGCCAGCGGCAAATCCTCCGCGATAAGCCCCGGCCCGAAGCGCCGTGCCGCCTCGGCGTGCATCCAGACGGCAGCACAGGCGGCTTCGAAAGCCGGCATGCGCTGTGCCAGGAGGGCCGCGACGATGCCCGACAGCACGTCGCCGGACCCGGCGGTCGCCAGCAGCGGCGTGCCATTGGCATTGATCGCGGCACGCCCGTCGGGCGCCGCAATCACCGTGTCGGGGCCCTTGTAGATGATGAAGGCATTGGCCTTGGCCGCCGCCGCCCGCGCCCGCTCGAGCTTGGACAGCGACGCATCGGCGGCGATCTCGGGAAACAGCCGGCCGAACTCGCCATGATGTGGTGTCAGCACAAGCGCCGGCGCATTCGGACGCTTTCGTGCCTCGAAGAACGCGGCACGGCGATGCGAAAGCGAGGTGATGCCGTCGGCGTCGAGCACGAGCGCGCCGAAGCGGCCCTCGGCGACCGACATCAACTCGAGCGCGAAACGCCCGATTTCAGGCTCGGAGCCAAGCCCGGGGCCATAGACCAGCGCTTCGGGCTTGCGTGCGCCGAGAAACGCCAGCGCGTCCTGAAGCGTGTCGGAGCGCCTCAGGATGATCGAGGTCAAATGCGCGGCATTGGCGGCCAGTGCCGCTCCTGGCGACAGCACGGTGACAGCACCCGCCCCTGCCCGTGCCGCCGCCATCGCCGACAGCCGCGCAGCACCGGTGGCCGACGGCCCGCCGGAGAAGACACCGACATGGCCGCGGCTGTATTTGTGGGCGTCGTTCGCCGGCGACGGAAAATGCGACCGCCACCATGCCGGATCGTTTTCGAAGCAGCGCGCAGAGGTAGCCGCAACGGTGGTGTCCGTGATGCCGATGTCGGCTACCACCACCTCGCCACATTGCCCCCGCCCGGGATAGAGCAGGTGCCCCGGTTTCTTGCGGGCAAAGGTCACGGTCAGCACAGCCTGAAAGGCGCCGCCCAGGACCTCGCCGGAAGCACCCGACACGCCGGAAGGAAGGTCGACCGCAATCACCGGAACACCGGCCGCCGCCGTTCGCTCGATCGCCTGAATAACCTCGCCGTCGAGCGACTTGGACAGTCCGGCGCCGTAAAGGGCATCCACGACGACGGCGCCCGCCTCGGGAGCGAACGCGGCCAAAGGCTCCACTGTGACCGGGGATTCGGCGGCGGCCAGCGCCGCATCGCTGCCGCTTCGTGGTATGCCGGTCGCGAAAAGCCTGACGGCAACGCCGCTTTCGGCAAGCAGGCGCGCCACGACATAACCGTCACCGCCATTATTGCCCGGCCCGCACAGCACATGCACGCTTCGCGCGCCGGGAAACCGCTGGAACACCAGATCGGCGATGGCGCCGCCTGCCCGCCGCATCAGGCCGATGCCGTCCACCGGTCCGGCAGCGATCGTCAGCCTGTCGGCCTCGGCCATCTCGCTGGGGGTCAGCAGTTCAAATGCCATGGCGGTCATCCCGGATGAATCCTGCTACCGAGTTAGCACGCCGCAGGCACTCGGCCCAAACGGCGATGCCTCAATTCAACCACGCACAAATCGCAGGCATGTTGCCGCATTTTTGTGCACTACGAACGTCGCCAAAACGATGAATTTTTGTGCGCATCTCGACCGAACGCTAGAAATCGGTTCCAATCGCCCACGTCTTCGGCTGCCTTCAGGGCAAACCGAACAAAGTTGCCGCACCCACTCGACTTGGCACGCTTCGTGCTTGAAGTTGCGCGAGTGGGTGCATCACCCCTGAGTTACGGCAGTGGAGGCCATATCCGCATGAAAAAAATCGAAGCGATCATCAAGCCGTTCAAGCTCGACGAAGTGAAGGAAGCGCTCCAGGAAGCCGGGCTGCAGGGCATCACCGTCACCGAAGCCAAGGGGTTCGGCCGCCAGAAGGGCCACACCGAGCTCTATCGCGGCGCCGAATATGTCGTCGACTTCCTGCCCAAGGTGAAGATCGAGGTCGTTCTCGGCGACGAGTCGGTCGAGGCGGCCATCGAGGCGATCCGCAAGGCGGCCCAGACCGGCCGTATCGGCGACGGCAAGATCTTTGTCTCCAACATCGAGGAAGTCGTGCGCATCCGCACCGGCGAGACCGGCGTCGACGCCATCTGATTTCGCGAAAATTCCAGTTTCAACGTCATCAAGACAGGAAAACCCCACATGACGACAGCCAAAGACGTAATGAAGCAGATCAAGGACAACGACGTTAAGTTCGTTGACCTGCGCTTCACCGACCCCAAGGGCAAGCTCCAGCACGTCACCATGGACATCGCCGAGGTCGAGGAAGAGATGTTCGCAGACGGCGTCATGTTCGACGGCTCGTCGATCGCCGGCTGGAAGGCCATCAACGAGTCCGACATGGTGCTCATGCCCGATCTGGACACGGTCCACATGGACCCGTTCTTCGCCCAGTCGACCATGGTCATCCTGTGCGACATCCTCGATCCGGTTTCGGGCGAAGCCTACAACCGCGACCCGCGCGGCATCGCCAAGAAGGCCGAAGCCTACCTGAAGGCCGAAGGCATCGGTGACACCGTCTATGTCGGTCCGGAAGCCGAATTCTTCGTCTTCGACGACGTCAAGTACAAAGCCGATCCGTACAACACCGGCTTCAAGCTCGATTCGACCGAACTGCCGTCGAACGACGACACCGACTATGAGACCGGCAACCTCGGCCACCGTCCGCGCGTCAAGGGCGGCTATTTCCCGGTTCCGCCGATCGACAGCTGCCAGGACATGCGTTCGGAAATGCTAACCGTGCTGACCGAAATGGGTGTGCGCGTCGAAAAGCACCACCACGAAGTCGCTGCCGCCCAGCACGAGCTCGGCGTCAAGTTCGACACGCTGGTCCGCAACGCCGACAAGATGCTGATCTACAAGTATGTCGTGCACCAGGTCGCCAATGCCTATGGCAAGACGGCAACCTTCATGCCGAAGCCGATCTTCGGCGACAACGGCTCGGGCATGCACGTTCACCTGTCGATCTGGAAGAATGGCAAGCCGACCTTCGCCGGCAACGAATATGCAGGCCTGTCGGAAAGCTGCCTCTACTTCATCGGCGGCGTCATCAAGCACGCCAAGGCGATCAACGCCTTCACCAACCCGCTGACCAACTCCTACAAGCGCCTGGTCCCCGGCTATGAAGCCCCGGTCCTGCTCGCCTATTCCGCGCGCAACCGCTCGGCCTCCTGCCGCATTCCGTTCGGCAATTCGCCGAAGTCCAAGCGCGTCGAGGTCCGCTTCCCAGATCCGGGCGCGAACCCCTACCTCGCTTTCGCAGCCCTGCTGATGGCTGGCCTCGACGGCATCAAGAACAAGATCCACCCCGGCCAGCCGATGGACAAGGATCTCTACGACCTGCCGGCCAAGGAGCTCAAGAAGATCCCGACCGTCTGCGGCTCGCTGCGTGAAGCTCTCCAGAGCCTCGACAAGGACCGCGGCTTCCTGAAGGCCGGCGGCGTCTTCGACGACGACCAGATCGACTCGTTCATCGAGCTCAAGATGGCCGAGGTCATGCGCTTCGAAATGACCCCGCACCCGGTCGAATACGACATGTACTATTCGATCTAAGCATCGAAAAAGACAGAGAAAAGCCCCGGATCGCTCCGGGGCTTTTTTGTTTGGCGGGACGGCGATCGACAAGGTTCGTCGCCGTGGAGGATGCGCGGCCAAACGATCAGATGCTCTTCGCGCTCATCTGTTCGGCGATGTAGTCGGCCTGGCGGATAGCCAGCGTCACGATGGTCAGCGTCGGGTTCTCGGCAGCTCCGGTAGTGAACTGGCTGCCGTCGGAGACGAACAGGTTCTTGATATCGTGCGTCTGGCCCCATTTGTTGACCACACCATCGGACGCCTTCTCGCTCATGCGGTTGGTGCCGAGATTGTGGGTCGAGGGGTATGGCGGCGTCGGGAAGGTTCTGGTGGCGCCGACGGCGTCATACATCGCCATGCCCTGCTTGTAGGCATGGTTGCGCATGGCGACGTCGTTGGGATGGTCGGTGAACCAGACGTCGGGGATCGGCATGCCGTATTTGTCCTTGAGCTCGCCATGCAATTTCACCGCGTTCTGCTCCTGCGGCATGTCCTCGCCGACGATCCACATGCCGGCCATCTTGTCGTAGTGGTCGAGTGCCGTGGTAAACGAACGGCCCCAGCCCCCGGGATCGAGGAACGCCGCCATGAACGGCAGGCCCAGCGCCAGCGTTTCGAGCTCGTAGCCGCCGACGAAACCGCGTGACGGATCGTGCTTCGCCTCGTCCCTGACGATACCGGCCATGGTCGTGCCGCGCCAGAAGTGCACCGGCTTGTCGAACACCGCATAGACCGAGCCGGTGGTGTGGCGCATGTAGTTCTTGCCCACCTGCCCTGACGAATTGGCAAGACCATCGGGATATTTCGACGATTGCGAGTTGAGCAGCAGCCGCGGGCTCTCGATCGAATTGCCGGCGACGCAAACGACACGCGCCTTCTGGCTCTGCAGCTTGCCGTCCTTGTCGGCATAGACCACCGCCGTCACCTTGCCGCTGTCGTCGTGCTCGATCTTGAGCACGTGGCTGTTTGGCCGGACCTCCAGCTTGCCGGTCGCCTCGCCCTTGGGGATTTCGGTGTAGAGCGTCGACCATTTGGCGCCCCACTTGCAACCCTGGAAGCAGAAGCCGGTCTGCTGGCAGCCCATGCGGCCGTCGCGGTCGGCGGAATTGATGGCCATCCGCCCGGTGTGGCACTCCTTGTAGCCGAGCTTGTCGGCGCCGGCCTTGAACACCTTGAAGTTGTTGTTGCCTGGCAGGCCCTCGATGCCGTTGGTGCGGGTCACGCCCATCTTGTCTTCGGCCTTGGCGTAATAGGGCTCGAGGTCGGCGAGCGTGATCGGCCAGTCAAGCAGGTTGGCGCCTTCGACCTTGCCGTAGTTGGTCAGCGTCTTGAACTCATGCTCCTGAAAGCGCAGCGATGCGCCGGCCCAGTGCGTGGTCGTGCCGCCGACCGCCTTGACGATCCAGGCGGGCAGGTTGGGAAAGTCCTTGTGCACGCGCCAGCCGCCGCCGGTCGTGCGGTTGTCGAGCCAGGCAAGCTGGCCGAAGGAGTCCCACTCGTCGTTGATGAAATCCTCATATTCGATGCGCGGACCGGCTTCGAGAATGACGACGTCGATGCCCTTCTGGGCGAGTTCGTTGCCGAGCGTGCCGCCACCGGCTCCGGAGCCGATGATGACGACGACGCTGTCGTCGTTGAGACCATAAGGTGCAGGCATGTTTTCCTCCCGGGAATGCTGAAAAGGCTGGGTTCGCGACTGGAGCCGGTCAGAGCCACTCGATGTCGTCGAAGCCGCGCGCGATGTATCCGCCCTTGGAGTAGGACTCGCCCTCGTAGCCGAAGATCGGCCACAGCTCCTTCTGGTTGTAGAGCCCGACGACGAGCCCGCCCCTGACAGCCTGGAAGAACGGCGTGTCCTCGATCTGGCGGAGAATGGCGACGCGCTGGTCTTCCCAGCCAAGTCCCTTGTAACCGCCGGTGCCGGCCTTCTGGTCGAGATCGGCGATGCCCTTCTCGATCAGCTCCTTGTGGGCCGGATCCTTACCGGCGAGCTCGTCATGGCTCTTGATGGCAATGGCGTAGAACCTGTCCGGCACCTGGTCGTGCGGATAGACGTCGCGCGCCATCTGGATCAGCGTCGCCACGGTTTCGGGTTTCAGTGCCGTGCTTTCGAGCCCCCAGGCTTCGCCGGTGCTGAGCACGGCAGAGCCGCTGATGATGAGCAGCGCACCGGCGGCTGTGCCGCGCTTGAGCAGCTCACGCCGCGACAGGCCGGGCCTGCCTTGATAGATCGTCACCATGATTTTCCTCCCTTGCTTGCTATGCGCCCTGGGCGCTTGGCTGGCGCGGCGCTCCTCCGCCGCGGCATGTCACTTGAAACGGCCGCTCCTCTGCAAAACCTCGATCTTGTAGCCGTCGGGATCCTCGATGAAGAAGAAGCGGGCCAATGGCGTACCGCCCGGCGCGAAGTCGACGATGTCCTTGGGGGTGAGCCCGGCGGCAACCATGCGGGCGCGCTCGGCGTCGAGATCGGCCACCGACACGGCGAGATGGCCGTAGCCGTCGCCAAGCGCATAGGGCTCGGCCCTGCCCTTGTTGACCGTCAGCTCGACTTCGAACTCGGTCTCGGGATTGCTGAGATAGATCAGCGTGAAGGTCTCGAAGTCGAGCCTGTCGGCGATTTCGAGACCAAAAGCCGTGCGATAGAATGAAAGCGAGCGCGCTTCGTCGAGCACACGCACCATGGAATGGATTGCCTTGGCCATTCGCCCTCCTGGTAGTTGGAACAGGAGGATTATGAATCGCTACAAAACCAAGTGGTGGCAGCCGGTTACCACGCTTTCAGGAGCATAGTTTGCTAGGCAGCGACGAAAGCATGGTTGCGATGGCGTGCCGTTGGGTCGATGATGGCTTTCGAGAGCCAGCACCGGCGCGACGTGTCGGGCAAGCCAGCGGGAGAAATGACATGTGCAAGGTGTTTGCCGGACAGGATCCGAAGGGCTATCGCCAGATCAACAGGTCGATCCGGATCGCCGGCCATTCGACCAGCATCCAGCTGGAAGCGACCTTCTGGGACCTGCTCGACGAGATCGCCGCCTCCCAAGAGCTGACGACACCGAAATTCATCTCGAAGCTCTATGACGAGGCGATCGAGATCAACGGCGAGATCCCGAACTTCGCCTCGATGCTGCGCACCACCTGCGCGCTCTATCTGCGTGGCCACAAGCCGGCAGCTGATGAAGTCGAGGCCTTGAAGCGCTACGCGGCGTGACCTTCGTCAGCTTCCGTCGATAACGCACGGAAAACACGAACAAAAAAACCCGGGGTCGCCCCCGGGTTTTTGATTTCTGAACCAGGTTGCCCAGAATTTAGGCAGCAGCCCTGGTCTCGACGCTGGTCGGCACCGAGTTGATGGTCTTCAGGATCTGCGAGGCGATCTGGTAGGGGTCGCCCTGCGAATTCGGACGGCGATCTTCGAGATAGCCGCGATAGTCGTTGCGCACGAAGCTGTGCGGCACACGCACAGAAGCGCCACGGTCGGCTACGCCCCAGGTGAAGACGTCGATCGAAGCCGTCTCGTGCTTGCCGGTCAGGCGTAGGTGGTTGTCTGGGCCGTAAACGGCGATGTGCTCTTCGCGGGCTTCGCCGAAGGCTTCCATGAGCGCTTCGAAGTAGGCCTTGCCGCCAACGTCGCGCAGGTAGTCGGTCGAGAAGTTGGCGTGCATGCCCGAGCCGTTCCAGTCGGTGTCACCAAGCGGCTTGCAGTGATACTCGATGTCGATCTCGTACTTCTCGGTCAGGCGCTGCAGCAGGTAGCGGGCGAGCCACATTTCGTCGGCGGCCTTCTTCGAGCCCTTGCCGAAAATCTGGAACTCCCACTGGCCCTTGGCCACCTCGGCATTAATGCCCTCGTGGTTGATGCCGGCCTCGAGGCACAGGTCGAGATGCTCTTCGACGATCTGGCGGGCAATGCTGCCGACATTCTTGTAGCCAACGCCGGTGTAATACTCGCCCTGCGGCGCCGGGAAGCCGTTCTCCGGGAAGCCGAGCGGGCGGCCGTCCTTGTAGAAGAAATATTCCTGCTCGAAGCCGAACCAGGCGCCATCGTCGTCGAGAACGGTGGCGCGGGTGTTGGACGGATGCGGGGTGACGCCATCGGGCATCATCACTTCGCACATCACCAGCACGCCGTTCTTGCGGGCCGGATCGGGATAGACGGCGACGGGCTTCAGCACGCAATCGGAGCTCTTGCCTTCGGCCTGGCGGGTCGAGCTGCCGTCAAAACCCCAGAGCGGAAGCTGCTCGAGCTTCGGGAACTCCGCGAATTCCTTGATCTGGGTCTTGCCGCGGAGATTGGCGGCCGGGGCGTAACCGTCCAGCCAGATGTACTCGAGCTTGTACTTCGTCATGCTATCCTCTCAGTGTCGTGCCTGCCGGCCTTGGGATGGCCGGCGTGTCACAAGAGAGAAAGCAAGCCCCGTGCCAACTCGAAAATCCCTGCTTCTACGCAGGGATGGCAGTTGCACGGGAAAGCCACTGCTCAAAAAACAGGCAAACTACGGCAGCATGACTGACATTTTGCCCAAGAACCGGGCTGATGTGCCTTGCCGGCTAAGTCAGCCTGCCTTGAGTGCCTCCAGCAGGGCCACCGCTCCCAGCATGTCGCGCTTGCGGGCGGCGCGGCGCGCCACGGCTTCCGAATCCTGGCCCCAATGCTCGATTTGCCAGTCTTCGTCGACATGCGCTGCCGCCCAGGCTTCTTCGACCGACATTTCGCCTGTTTCAACGGCAAGGGCAAGAAGTGCCGAACCGGTCAGCGTGGTCATCACATGGAGTGCGGCGAGCTTCATCGGCTCGGCGCGCTGCGACAGGTGCACGCCAAGCGCTGCGATCGCCTCGCGCGGCTGTTCGACATGCATGACGCCCTCGGCCAGCACGAAGCGCGCGCCAAGCGATGCACGCGCCCAGTCCAGCACCGGGTCCCAGGCCTCGGCCTGGCGCTCGACGAGCTTTTCCGGGCTGTCGACGCGGTAGCAGAGCAGGTCGCTGGAGGAGAAGCGCAGGATATCCTCGAGCACGGCCTGCGGATCGGTGGCGACGCCGTCGATCGCCGTGTTGACGAGACGCAGTACCGGCATGGTGAAAGGATCGATGACCTCGACCTGGGCCGCGAACTCGTCGGCAACCAGCTGTGCCGCGGCCGCCGTCGGCAGCGCCAGCAGCGCCCTGCCCGGCGTACGCACCGACTTGCCGTCGAGCAGGACGGCGTGGCCTTCTTCGAACGCTGCAACCGTGGCCGCTTCGTAGAACCGCTTGGGCAGCTGCTTGCGCAACGTGCTTTGCGCGCGACGGATTGGATCGGGATCGGACAGGCCGTCGCTGGTTTCGAGGTCGCTCAGGATATCTCGCATCTTTACTCCGCTCCGGCCGCGCGCCTGCGCGATGGCCGATTTACAATGATCAACCCGGTCGCAATCAGACCGAGCGCCAGAAAAATGTTCCAGGTCAAGGCTTCGCCAAGCACCAGCCAGCCGCATATCACGCTGAATGCCGGCGACAGGAAGGCAAAGCTGGAAAGGCCCGCCGCAGGATAGCGCCGCATCAGCCAGAACCACAGAATATAGGTGAAGGCGACAACATATACAGCCTGAAACAGCAACGCTCCGGTGGCGACCGTCGACACATCGCGGAACGCGGGGCCGGCGAGCGAGACGAGCGGGATCGCCATGAGCGCCGAGACGACAAGCTGGTAGAGCAGCACCTTCTCGGCACTGGCGCTGGCCAGCCTGGTTCCCTTGATCGCGAGCGTGGTCAGCGCCCAGAGCAGGCCGGCCACAAGTGCGAGAAGATCGCCGAACAGCGTCGAACCGCCGGTGTCGCCGAGCTTGTCGGCAAAGACCACCGCAACACCGCCGAATGCCAGGATCAGGCCGAACAGCTTTTGCAGCGACATACGTTCGCCAAGCCAGAAATGTGCGCCGATCAGAACCCAGAACGGCATCGTGTTGACCAAGAGCGAGTTGCGCGCCACCGTCGTGTATTCCAGGCTGACGAACACCAGGATGAACTCTGTACCGAACAGCAGTCCGGCCAGGATGCCGGCCCACAAGGTGCCGTCGCGGGTGAACAGCGGAACACGCCTGTAGAGGCACCAGAGATAGACCAGCACGCAGGCAATGCCCGAGCGCGCGACATTGAGGAAGATCGGATTGTAGCCCGACGTCGCTAGCTTGGCCGCGACACCATTCATGCCCCAGGACATCGTCAGCATGAGCATGAACACGACGGCTGCCGTATCGATCGCGTCGCGACGTTCCAATGGCTGTGTGACGGCTGTCATGAATTCCTCCACGCTCAGCGAGCGCGATGCTGATGGACAAGGGCTGGCCGTGCCGCGATGCGAGGCAGGCTGGCAGCAGCGGACCAAGGTCCAACCACGCGGCGGGCCGCACCATAACGCACGACGCCTGCCCCCAATTGGTCCAGCTAGTCGATAAGGGGTAGCAATTCGCCAGGTCTGTCGATGACTGCGTGCGCGCCAGTGGCAAACAGGCCCTCGCGGTTGTGGTAGCCCCAGGCCACGCCAATGGCCTGGGCACCGGCACTGCGGGCCATCTGCATGTCGTAGACGGCGTCACCAATGACGAAGGTCGACGACGGATCGACACCCATCTCGGCGCAGCATTCCAGCACCATCGCCGGATGCGGCTTGGAGGGGCAGTCGTCGGCGGTACGGATGGTGACGAAATGGCGGCCAAAGCCATGGGTTTCCATCACGCGCTCGACCCCACGGCGCGACTTGCCGGTGACCATGCCGATCAGCACGTCATCGCGGCGCGCGAGCGCTTCGATCAACTCGGCGATGCCATCATAGAGCGGCTCCTGGAAGCTCGGCAGGTGCCGCGAAGCGATGAAGTGTTCCTTGTAGCGCCCTGCAAGCCTTGTGCTTTCGGCGTCAGGAGCGCGCTTCAGTAAGGTCGCGATGGCAATGTCGAGGGTGAGCCCGATGATGCCCTTGGTCGCCGCCTTGTCGGGCTCCGGCAGGCCGGCCTCGCGGAACGTCGCCACCATCGAGGCGTGGATGATGTCGGCGCTGTCGACCAGCGTGCCGTCGCAATCGAAAAGAACGAGCTTCAGCGCGCCTGCGTCGCGCTCCGGCGATGCAACCAATGTCACGCCGGCTCCCCGCTCTCGTCGTCGAAGCCGATCAGGTTCCAGCTCTGGCGCATATGCGGCGGCATTGGCGCGGTAACGTCGATGACACCGTGATCGGGATGCGGAATGACGATGCGGCGGGCATGCAGATGCAGCTTGTTCTGCAGGCCGCCAGGGAATTCCCAGTTGGTGTCGTGCTCGAAATATTTCGGATCGCCGATGATCGGGCAGCCGATATAAGCGGCGTGCACGCGCAACTGGTGCGTACGGCCAGTATAAGGCTCCATCTCCAGCCAGGTCATGGTCTGGGCGGCCTGCTCCAGCACGCGGTAGTAAGAAACCGCGTGGTCGGCGCCCTTTTCGCCATGCTTGGCGACACGCATGCGGTCGCCGTCTGGTGTCTGTTCCTTGATCAGCCAGGTCGAGATCTTGTCTTCGCGCTTGGGCGGCGCGCCCTTGACCAGGGCCCAATAGGTCTTCTTGGTCTCGCGGGCACGGAAAGCCTCGGCGAGCTTCATCGCTGCCAGGCGCGTACGCGCCACGACCAGCACGCCCGAGGTGTCGCGGTCGAGCCGGTGTACCAGGCGCGGCTTCTCGCCCTTCTTGTTGCGCCAGGCCTCGAGCATGTCGTCGAGATGGCGCACAACGCCCGAGCCGCCCTGAACGGCAAGGCCGGCCGGCTTGTTGAAGACGAAGACCTTGGAGTCTTCATAGATCAGCATCCTGGCCAGCACATCGCCATCGTCCTGATCGCGCATGGTACGGGCAGTCAACGGACCGTCGTTCTTCTTGTCGACTTCGAGCGGCGGGATGCGGATCACCTGCCCCGGCTCGACGCGCGTGTCGGCCTTGACGCGACCGCCATCGACACGGATCTGGCCCGAGCGCAGCAGTTTTTGCAGGTGGCCGAAGCCGAGCCCCGGATAATGGGACTTGAACCAGCGGTCGAGCCTCATGCCCGTTTCGCCGGCTTCCACCGTGATCTGTTCAACGCCTGCCATAATTCAATCGTCCTTTTCGAAGCGGCCCAATAGCATCAGCCGATGCTTCTTGCGAGCCACATTCCCAGGAACAGCGCCAGTATGGCTGATATGACGCTGGCAAAAGCATAGCCAAAGGCCGAAATCGTTGCTCCACGCTCCCACAGAGTGGCGAAATCGAGCGAAAATGCCGAGAAGGTGGTGAAGCCGCCGAGGATGCCGGTGGCGACGAACAGCCGGAGTTCGGTCGAGCCACCGAAGCGGCGTGCCAGCAGTCCGACGAACAGCCCCATGGCCAGCGATCCCAGCACGTTGATCGCCAGCGTGCCCCAGGGAAAGTTCGGGCCGACCAGTCTGAGCGCCAGGAGATTGGCGAGATGGCGCAGTGCGGCACCGATGGCGCCGCCGATTGCAACGAGAGATAGATGCAGCATAGCCAAGTCCTGCCCGCGCGCGAATGTCCGGTCAATAGCATGGAACCGCTGGCAGACCGCGCGATGGCCGACTGCTGCCGCCGAAATGGCTGTGGACAAGGCCAGCCGGCAGCAGGCCATTGTTGGGAGGGCGGCAACGGGGCTATAGCATCGCCCCATGCAACCTTCCAAAGACATCGCCCGCCTGATCGAGATCATGGCCGCCCTGCGCGAGCCGGAAACCGGCTGCCCCTGGGACATCGAGCAGAACTTCGCGACGATCGCGCCCTATACGATCGAGGAGGCCTATGAGGTCGCCGACGCGATTGCCCGCAACGACATCGACCATCTCAAGGAAGAGCTCGGCGATCTCCTGCTGCAGGTCGTCTACCACGCCCAGATGGCGGAAGAGGCCGGCGAATTTTCCTTCGGCGACGTGGTGCAGGGCATCACCACCAAGATGATCCGCAGGCATCCGCACGTCTTCGGCGACGCCAAGGCGCGCGAAGCCCGTTCGGCCAAGGGCATGTGGGAAAAGATCAAGGCCGAGGAAAAGGCTGAGAAGCGCGCCGCGCGCATCGCCCGCGGGCTCGACCCCGAAGATCACGGCAAGGGCTTTCTGGACAGCGTGCCGGTGGCGTTGCCGGCGCTGACGCGGGCGCTGAAGCTGCAGGAAAAAGCAGCGCGCGTCGGCTTCGACTGGGGCGAGGCTGCACCCATCCTCGACAAGATCGAAGAAGAGATCGGCGAATTGCGCGAGGCCATGGCCAAAGGCGACCAGGCGGCCGTCAAGGACGAGTTCGGCGACATGCTGTTTGCGCTGGTCAATCTCGGCCGCCATCTGGAACTTGATTCAGAGGCAGCACTTGGCGGCACCAACGACAAGTTCCGCAAACGCTTCCACTATGTCGAAAAGGCGCTCGATGACGCCGGCCATAGCCTGGAGGCGGCAACGCTCGACGAGATGGAAGCGCTGTGGCAGCAGGCCAAGGCGGCGAAGTAAGCCGTCTTAGCCCTTGTTCTTGCGCAATATTTTCGCAGCAATCTCGTCGCGCGCCGAGGCGGTTGCCTTGATCGTCATCGACACGCTGCCATCGTCATTGTCGGTACGCGAAACGACGTCGCCATTGCGGTAGAGCCAGTCGATCTGGCCGAGCTGGCTCGGTTCCAGAGTGACGTCGATGCTCTCCAGCTCGCCCGAAACCCGCTGCTCGATCAGGCCGCTCAACGTCGGGATGCCCTCGCCGGTAATCGCCGAAATGGCGATCGGCGGCGTCTTGCGGCCGTCAACGCTGTCGGAAAGCAGCCGCTCGCGGTTGCCCTCGTCGAGCTGGTCGATCTTGTTCCAGACCTCGACGACGCGGTCGGTGTCGGCCGCATCGACGCCGAGGTCGGACAGGATGCGCTCGACATCGTCGGCCTGGGCTGCCGTATCCGGATCGGAAATGTCGCGCAGGTGGATGACGAGGTCGGCTTCGACCACCTCTTCCAGCGTCGCCCGGAAGGCGGCGATCAGGTGCGTCGGCAGGTCCGAAATGAAGCCGACGGTGTCGGACAGGATGATCGGCGTGCCATGTGGTAGCCGCACCCGACGCAAGGTCGGGTCGAGCGTCGCAAACAGCATGTTCTCGGCCAAGACGCTTGCGCCGGTCAGCCGGTTGAACAGCGTCGATTTGCCGGCGTTCGTATAGCCGACGATAGCAACGACCGGAAACGGCACCTTGCGGCGCTTGGAGCGGTGCAGGTCGCGGGTCCGGACGACGGTTTCCAGCTCGCGCTTGAGCTTGATGATCTTTTCCTGCAGCGCGCGCCGGTCGGATTCGATCTGCGTTTCGCCGGGGCCGCCGAGAAAGCCGGCACCGCCGCGCTGGCGCTCGAGGTGGGTCCAGCTGCGAACCAGCCGGCCCTTCTGGTAGTTGAGATGGGCAAGCTCGACCTGCAGCGTGCCTTCCTTGGTACGGGCGCGCCGGCCGAAAATCTCGAGGATCAGCCCGGTGCGGTCGAGCACCTTGGCGTTCATCTCTTTTTCGAGGTTGCGCTGCTGCACCGGCGTCAGCGGATGGTCGACGATGACCAGTTCTGCGCCCTGTTCCTTTACGATCGTGGCGAACTCCTCGACCTTGCCGCTGCCCAGCAATGTCGCCGGACGCGGATCGTTGAGGGTCACGATCGCTGTATGAACAGGTTCGAGATCGATGGCACGGGTCAGACCGACCGCCTCGTCGCGACGAGCTTCGGCCGAACGCTGCAATCGCGGACGCGCGCTGTCGTCGTCACCCTTGGGCTGGCGCGTCAGCACCGGCACGATGACGACCGCGCGCGTGGGGGCCTTATCGCCCCCTACCGATTCGGGTCCATTGCTGTCGCCGGCCTTGGCGCCGGCAGTCCTGTCGCGTGCCAATCAGCCGCCCTGGCTTTCCTCGCCATCGAACATCTGAACCGGCTGGCTCGGCATGATCGTGGAGATGGCATGCTTGTAGACGAGCTGCGAGTGCCCGTCACGGCGCAACAAAACACAGAAATTGTCGAAGGAGGTCACTACTCCGGTCAACTTCACGCCGTTAATCAGGAAAATGGTGAGTGGGTTTTTGCTCTTGCGAACTGAATTCAGGAAAAGGTCCTGAAGATTCTGCGATCGTTCCGCCATTGTTTTTTTCTTTCGCCGATCCCTGTCTGCTGCCAATGCGCCAAATTACCGGGCCCATGTCAAGCCAGCAAACACCCCCTTGCCACAACGCGTAGCAAGCTGAACGAGATGAATTTAACCATTTACGCCCAAGCGGTTATCAGGCTTGGATTTTTTCCGCAACGTCAAAAAATGCCTCACGGAGTGAAAGCGCGACCGAACCGGGATGCCCGTTGGCGACCGGCTGTCCGTCAATGGCGACGATCGGCATGATGACGGTCGTTGCTGCAGTCATGAACGCCTCGCGCGCCGACTTGGCTTCCTCGACGGTGAAGCCGCGCTCCTCGACCTTGAGGCCAAGCTTCTTGGCGACATCCATGAGCGTCGTACGCGTGATGCCGCGCAGGATGCCGCTGTCAGCCGGACGCGTGACGAGATGGCCGTCCTTGGTGACGATCCAGGCGTTTGTCGCAGCCCCTTCTTTGACTGTTCCGTCGGGGTCGACGAACCACGCCTCCTGCGCGCCGGCCTCCTTGGCCTGCTGGCGCGCCAGCACGTTGGGCAGCAGGCCGACCGACTTGATGTCGACGCGATCCCAGCGATTCTCCGGCACGGTGATCACCTTGATGCCGGCTGTCGCCCGCTTGGCCGATGCCACCGGATCGGTGCGCTTGGCGGTCACGACAAGCGAAGAAAGTGTTGTGCCAGCCGGGAAAACATGGTCGCGCGGCGCAACACCGCGCGTCACCTGGAGATAGACCATGCCGTTGTGGACACGATTGCGGGCAATGACCTCGCGCATGATGTGGACCAGCACGGCGCGATTGACCGGCCAGGCGATCCTGAGTTCCGAAAGCGAGCGGTCGAGGCGGTTGAGGTGGCCGACGCTGTCGACGATGAAGCCGCGCGCCACTTCGCAGACCTCGTAGACGCCGTCGGCGAACTGATACCCCCGGTCCTCGATATGAACGCCTGCCTGGGAATGCGGGAGATAGCGGCCGTTGACGTAGGCTATGCGCGGCATGGTTTTCGTGTCCCCGAAAATTCAAACGGAGTTCTAGTCGATTTGCGCCGCGCGGCAATCTGCAAAAGGCTGGTCCAGCTCAGAAGAATTCGAGGCTGACGCGGAACATCTGCTCGACCTGCTTGACCGCCTTGTCGAGTGCGAAAATGACAACGCGGTCCTTGGGCTTGATCTTGACCGACCCGCTCGGCTTGACGACATGGCCATCCCTGTAGATGGCGCCGATGCGCATGCCATCAGGCAGCTCCAGGTCGCGCAGCAGCGTACCGACCAGCGGCGAGGTTTCGAGCGCCTCGGCCTCGATGATCTCGGCAGCACCGCGCTGGATCGAGTGCACCTGGCGGATGCGGCCACGCCTGACATGCTGAAGCACGCGCGAGATTGTCACGGCACTCGGATTGACATGCGCGTCGATGCCCAGCGGCTTGGTGAGGTCGTGATAGGCCGGGTTGTTGATAAGGGCGAGATTGCCCTTGCAGCCCAGGCGCTTGGCCATGACGGAGGACAAGATGTTGACCTGGTCGTTGTTGGTCAGCGCGACCATCAGGTCGGCATCCTGGATGTCGGCCTCCATCAAAAGCTTCTGGTCGAGCGCGCTGCCGTTGAGCACCACGGTCCGCCGCAGCTCGTCGGCGACCTTGATCGCCCTCTCCCGTTGCGCCTCGATGATCTTGATCTTGGTGCGGCTCTGGCGCTGTTCGAGCGTGCGGGCAACGAACAGGCCGATATTGCCGCCACCGGCAATGACGATGCGGGTTGCTTCCTGCTCGTCATGGCCAAACAGGCCAAGCGTGCGCCGGACCTGCTCCTTGGTGGTCACCACATAGGCAAGGTCGCCCGCCACCAGCTGGTCGGCCGAATGCGGAATGAACAGGCGGCCATTGCGCGTCACCCCGACCACCGTCGACGGCAGGTCGGGGAAAAGCTCGCTGAGCTGCGCCAGCGGCGTGTTGATGACGGGGCAATCCTCCAGGCACTCGATCGCCACCATGATGATGTGGTTTTCGGCGAAGCGGACAACGTCGACGGCGCCGGGCAGCGTGATGCGGCGCAGCACCATTTCGCCGACTTCCAGCTCGGGCGAAATGATCACGTCGATCGGCAGATGTTCGCGCGAGAACAGGTCCTGGTAGTGCGGCTGGAGATAGGCCTGCGAGCGGATGCGAGCGACCTTCATCGGCACGTTGAACAAGGCGTGCGCCACCTCGCAGGCGACGATGTTGACCTCGTCGAACAAGGTCACGGCGATGATCATGTCGGCTTCTTGCGCGCCGGCGGCTTCCAGCACTTCCGGATGCGAGCCGTGACCGACGAAGCCGCGCACGTCCAGCTGGTCGCGCACGGCATGGATCAACTCCGGCGCGGTGTCGATGATCGAGACGTCGTTCTTTTCCGCCGCCAGCCGCTCCGCGATGCCGTAACCGACCTGTCCCGCCCCGCAGATGATTACGCGCATGTCATCGATCGATCCTGGCTGTCCGCCATCTCAGCTGAAACCGCATCGAGCACCATACTAGACGCCGAGCGATTTGAGCTTGCGGTGAAGTGCCGAGCGCTCCATGCCGATGAACTCGGCCGTCTTGGAGATGTTGCCGCCGAAACGGTTGATCTGGGCGATCAGATATTCCTTCTCGAACATCTCGCGTGCCTCGCGCAACGGCAGCGCCATGATGTGCTGGTCCGACTGGTTCGGCGCGCGCGGCATGACGTCGCCGATCTCGGACGGCAAAAGGTCGGCGGTGATCGGCGCCTCGGGATTGTCGCTGCGGGCAAGGATCAGCAGGCGCTCGACATTGTTGCGCAGCTGGCGGACGTTTCCGGGCCAGTTGTGAGCCTGGAGCACGGCGAGCGCGTCGTCGCCGATGCGGCGTGGCTTGATGCCTGCCTGCTTGGCCATCTGCTTCATGAAGTTGTCGACGAGGTAGGGAATGTCCTCCCGGCGCTCGGCAAGCCCGGGCACCATGACAGGCACGACGGCCAGGCGGTGATAGAGGTCCTCACGGAAGCGCCCTTCGGCGATCATCGCCTCGAGGTTCTGCGCCGTCGACGAGATGATGCGGACATCGACCTTGACCCGCTTGGTGCCGCCGACGCGCTCGAACTGCTGCTCGACGAGCACGCGCAGGATCTTGTTTTGCGTCTCGCGCGGCATGTCGGCGATTTCGTCGAGGTACAGGATACCCTGGTGGGCCTCTTCGAGTGCACCCACCTTGCGCTCGCCACCATTCGATTCGGTACCGAACAGCTCGATCTCCATGCGCTCCGGCGTGATCGTCGCGGCATTGAGTGCGACGAACGGACCGCTTTTCCGCGACGACAGGGCATGGATGGCGCGCGCGGCCATTTCCTTGCCCGAACCCGACGGGCCGATGATCATGATGCGGCTGTTTGTCGGCGCGACACGATCGATGGTCTGGCGCAGCTGGCTCATCGCCGACGACATGCCGATCAGGTCGTGGGTTTCGCCCGAGCGCATCTTGAGGTCGGAAACCTCGCGCTTCAGCTTCGAGGTTTCGAGCGCGCGCTCGGCGATCAGGATCAGCCGGTCGGCCTTGAACGGCTTTTCGATGAAGTCGTAGGCGCCGCGGCGAATGGCCGAGACAGCCGTCTCGATGTTGCCGTGGCCCGAGATCATCACGACAGGCAGGCTGGGATGCAACGTCTTGATCTCGTCGAGCAGGGCCAGGCCGTCGAGCCGCGACCCCTGCAACCAGATGTCGAGGAACACAAGGCGCGGCGCTCGGTCCGCGATAGCGGCAAGCGCGCTATCGGCGTCGAACGCCGTGCGGGTTTCGTGACCTTCGTCGCTCAGGATGCCCGCAACCAGTTCGCGGATGTCTTCCTCGTCGTCAACGATAAGAATATCAGACGCCATTTCCGACCTTTTCGGTTTCTCTGCCTTGCACTGCGTCGTCGGCACCCTTGGGTGCCGCGGCCTCTTCGGCCGCCGCAGGCAGGACCATGCTGATCATCGCGCCGCGGCCGCCATGGAAATCGGCTGGTGCGTCGTGAAGTTCCAATCTTCCGCCGTGGTCCTCGACAATCTTCTTGACGATAGCGAGGCCGAGGCCAGTGCCTTTCTCGCGTGTCGTCATATAGGGCTCGAGCAGCCGCTGGCGATTCTCGCGCGGCAATCCCTTGCCATTGTCGATCACATCGATGCGGATCGAGTTGCCTTCTCGCCGTGCCCGGATCTTGATGACCCCGGCCTCACCGGTCTGGCGTTCCGCCGCCTCGATTGCCTCGGCGGCATTCTTGATGACATTGCCGAAGGCCTGGGCCATCAGACGGCTGTCGAAGGTTCCCTTGAGCGGACCGGGCGTGATCTCACGCTCGAAGGCGATGTCCGCGCGGCTGACCTCGACAAGGAACGACGCCTCGCGCAGCGGCTCGCGGATGTCGATCACCTTCATCTCGGGCTTCGGCATACGCGCGAAGGCCGAGAATTCATCGACCATACGGCCTATGTCGCCGACCTGGCGGATGATCGTTTCAGTGCACTGGTCGAAGACCTCGCGGTCCTCGGTGATGACCTTGCCATAGCGGCGGCGGATACGCTCCGCCGACAGCTGGATCGGCGTCAGCGGGTTCTTGATCTCGTGGGCGATGCGGCGCGCGACGTCGGCCCAGGCAGAGGTGCGCTGTGCCGTCACGAGGTCGGTGATGTCGTCGATGGTCACCACATAGGATTTGTCGCCGACTTCGCTTTCGCCCTCCTCGACCGTCACCTGCACGTTGAAGGTGCGCTCGGCGCCCGCGCGGTAGAAGGTGACCTGCTCGCGGTAGACGGCGCGGCCCGACTTGCGGCCGATCTCGAAGACGCGGCCGACGTGAGGCAACAGGATCGACAGGTTCTGGCCGAGCGACTCGGAAGCCGAGATCGCCAGCATCGCTTCGGCCGAAGGATTGACGATGGTGATGCTGCCATAGGGGTCGACGCCGATGACGCCGGCGGTGACGCCCGAAAGCACGGCTTCCGAGAAACGGCGGCGCTCGTCGATGACGTCTTTGGCGGTCAGGATCTCGTTGCGCTGCGACTTGAGCTCGAGCAGCATGTTGTTGAACGTGTCGCTGAGCGCGCCGACGTCGCCATCCGACTGCCGCACCGGCACCGAGACGTCGAGATTGCCGGTCGCCACCTCGTCAGCAGCGCCGATCAGCTGGCGGATCGGCCGGACGATGCGGTCCGCAACCGCGATGCCGGTCCAGATCGCCGAAAGCACGACGATCAGCGTCAGGCCGAGATAAAGCAGGGCAAAGGCGATCTGCGTCGTGCGCCGGTTGGCGCCGAGATCGCGATATTCCTCGGTATTTGCGGTGACGATCTGGCGTGCCTTGATCACCTCGGGATCGACCAGGCGGATCGTGTAGAGGTAGAGCCCCTCGATCTCGCGCAGCTTGATGATTGCGCCGACGATGTTGCGCGTCTTCGGCTCGATCAGCACCGGCTTGCCGTCCGCCGCCGTCTGGACCGCAACGGCCGGAGGTTCGGGCATGGCGAAATCGGCGCCAGTCTTGGCGCTCATGACGAAGGAGCCGTCGGCGCTGATCAGCGCAGCATGCGCGAGCGCGCGCAGCTGCGCCTGCCGGCCCATGAAGTCGAGGAAGCCGCTGCGGTCGAGCCCGTAAAGCGGACGATTGTTGTCGAGGTCGTTGGCCATCGACAGCGTCGTGCTCTGCAGGTTGCGCGCGTTTTCCTGAACATAGGCTTCGGCGATCGACAGCGACGAATTGACGATCGTCGTGGTGCGGATCTGGAACCAGCGATCGAGACCGATGTCGAGCGTGATCGAGGCGACGACGGCGACCAGCAGTGCCGGCAACGCCGCCACCAGCGCGAACATGGTGACGATACGCACATGCAGCCGCGACGCCGCCTTGCCGCGCTTGCGAGCCATGACGATGCGCTGGATCTCGAAGGCGATCAGCCCGACGAGGATCAGCACCAGCACCGCATTGATGGCGATAAGCGCCAGCGTCGTCGTCGAATCAGGAGTGATCGGCGTGACGCCGATCAGGATGGCGAACGACACCGCCGCCGAAACCAGTGCTGCGGCAATAGCCAGCACGCCCGGAAGCGCGAGAAGGCGGCGACCTTCCTGCCGGGGTTGTGCGGGCGTCTTGTCGTTTAGAGGTTTTGCCTGGCTCGCCATGCTGCCGTGTAGAGACATTGATTGCGGCGCATCTATGCAACGCATTGTGGCGATTATGCAACATTTTCGCCTGAAGCGAAAATGTTTAGACGGACTATCGACAGATAAGCGTGTTCAGGCTGGGCTTGGGCGCGTCAGGCGGGTCGCGACGATTTGTAGACGTTGACGCCAAGCTCGCGGATCTTCTTGCGCAGCGTGTTGCGGTTGAGACCCAAAAGTTCCGCAGCCTTGATCTGGTTGCCGCGCGTCGCCGTCATCGAAGCCAGCACCAGCGGGTATTCGACCTCGGCAAGGATGCGCTGGTAGAGCCCGGGCGGCGGCAGGTCGCCGGCGAACATCGCGAAATAGCGCTGCAGGAAGTGTTCGACGGCCTGGCCCACCGACAGATCGTCGGGAATGAGATTGCCGCCGGGCACGACGGGCTGCTCGCCGGTCTTGAGCTCGGACTCGATGATCTCGGCCGAAATCTCGTCCTGCGGGTAGAGTGCCGCGAGACGCCGCACCAGGTTTTCCAGCTCGCGCACATTGCCCGGCCAAGGATAGCGCTTCATCAATTCGACGCCGCCGGCCGAGATGCGCTTGGCCTGAAGGCCTTCGCTGACGCCCTGTTTGAAGAAATGGCGGACAAGGTCGGGAACATCCTCCGAACGCTCTCGCAGCGCTGGAAGACGAAGCGGTACGACGTTGAGACGATAGAACAAGTCCTCGCGGAACAGACCCTGATTGATGAGCGTACGCAGGTCCTTGTTGGTGGCCGCGACGATGCGCACGTCGGTCTTGATCGGCGTGCGCCCACCGACCGTGGTGTACTCGCCCTGCTGCAACACGCGTAGCAGCCTGGTCTGCGCTTCCATCGGCATGTCGCCGATCTCGTCGAGGAACAGCGTACCGCCATCGGCCTGCTCGAAGCGGCCGGTGGAGCGGTTCTGCGCGCCCGTGAAGGCGCCCTTCTCGTGGCCGAACAGCTCGGATTCGATCAGGTCGCGCGGGATGGCGGCCATGTTGATGGCAACGAACGGCCCGTTGCGGCGGCGGCCATATTCATGGAGCGCGCGCGCCACCAGCTCCTTGCCGGTGCCCGATTCACCCGAGATCATGACGGTCAGGTCCGTCTGCATCATGCGGGCGAGCATGCGGTAAATGTCCTGCATCGCCGCCGAACGCCCGACCAGCGGCATGGCGTCGGGCTGGTCGTCATGACGCTGGTCGCTCTTCGGCCGCCGTGGCTCGGACAGCGCACGGTTGACGATGCTGAGCAGCTCGGTAAGGTCGAAGGGCTTGGGCAGATACTCGTAGGCACCGGTTTCCGACGCGCGGATGGCGGTCATGAAGGTGTTCTGCGCGCTCATGACGATGACCGGCAGCTCCGGGCGCGCCTTCTTGATGCGCGGCAGCATGTCGAAGGCGTTCTCATCGGGCATCACCACGTCGGTGATGACGAGATCGCCTTCGCCGGCCGCCACCCAGCGCCACAGCGTCGCGGCGTTGGAAGTGACGCGGACTTCATGGCCCATGCGCGACAGCGCCTGGTTGAGCACCGTGCGGATCGCCGCATCGTCATCGGCGACAAGGATGTTTCCGCGCACGCTCATCGATGGGCTCCTTCACTGTCGTCGTCGAGATGCACGGGCAGTTCCTTCCAGGCGGGCATCAGGATGCGGAAGGTGGTGCCGCGCGGTGTCGAATCGCACTCGATCACCCCGCCATGGTCGCCAACGATCTTGGCGACGAGCGCGAGGCCAAGGCCCGAGCCATTGGGCTTGGTGGTGATGAAAGGATCGAACAGGATCGGCAGGATGTCCTCAGACACGCCCGATCCGTTGTCATGGACGCAGAATTCCAGCGGCAGCGAGACGCGATCCTGAGTGCCGGGGATCGACATGCGGATGCCAGGCTTGAAAGCGGTCGACAGCGTGATTTCGCCATGCGGGTCGTGGCCGATGGCTTCTGCGGCATTCTTGACCAGGTTGAGGAAAACCTGGATCAGTTGGTCACGATTGGCATAAACGGGCGGCAGCGATGGATCGTAGTCCTCCAGGATCTTGATTCCATTGGCAAAGCCGTTCCTGGCCAGCGCCTTCACATGGTCGAGCACGACGTGGATGTTGACGGGATAGCGGTCGATCGGCCGCTCGTCGGAAAACACCTCCATGCGATCGACAAGCGAAACGATGCGGTCGGTTTCGTCGATGATCAGCCGTGTCAGCGAACGGTCCTCGTCGGAGGCATTCAGCTCCAGTAGCTGTGCAGCGCCCCGGATACCCGACAACGGGTTCTTGATCTCATGGGCGAGCATGGCGGCAAGGCCGGTCACCGAGCGTGCGGCACCGCGATGCGTCATCTGACGGTCGATCTTGTCGGCCATCGAGCGCTCCTGGAACATCACCACCACCGAACCCGGCAGTTCGGACGCGGGAGCGACGTAGAGATCGACCATCTTCTCGATGCCGAGCCGGGGTGACGAAACGTCCACACGGTACTCGTTGACAGGCGTATTGCGTGCGCGCACCTGCTCGACCAGCTGCAGGATGGGGCTGCCGAAGGGCACGAAACGCGACAACTCGCTTCGCGCCAGCATGGCGGCACTCGAGCGGAAGAAATCCTCGGCATCGGCGTTGGCGAAGGTGATGAAATTGTCAGGCCCGATCATGATGACCGGGCGGCGGATCGTGTTGAGCACGATCTGCGCGGCATCAATCGGCTGGGGCGCCGGTGCTCGGTCGAAACTCATGCGGCATTCCTTTCGAACGTGCTTTCGCCAAAAGCCGCAAGTGCTTCACGCAGCGAAGAAATCACCTGCTGCGGCTCGAACGAGGTCAGCACGCGGCGGCGCAGCTCATCCGGCAGTTCGGTGGTGTGGCGATCGAGATACCAGCCGAGATGCTTGCGCGCCTGGCGCAGGCCGCTCTCGATGCCGTAGAGCACCAGCATGTCCTCGTAATGGGCAACGACATAGTCGGCCAATTCGGACGACGACCGGGGCACGCCTGTTGCAGCGCCCCTGCCTGCGGCAGCCGCAATCATTCCAGCGGTCCAAGGCGCGCCGTAGTGCGAACGCCCCGCCATGACGGCATCGGCGCCCGACTGGTCGAGAATGCCTGCGGCATCCTCAGGCGTCGTCACATCGCCATTGGCGACGACAGGAATGCTGACCGCCTGCTTGACCCGCGCGATGGCGCGCCAGTCGGCTTTGCCTTGATAGAACTGGCAGCGCGTGCGGCCGTGCACGGTGACCATCCTGACGCCCGCCTGCTCGGCGCGGCTGGCCAAATCAGGCGCATTGAGCACGTCGTCGTCCCAGCCCAACCGCATCTTGAGGGTCACGGGCACGTCGACAGCACCGACAACGGCATCGATCAAGGTCAGCGCATAGTCGAGGTCGCGCATCAGCGCCGAGCCGGCATAGCCGCCGGTCACCTTCTTGGCCGGGCAGCCCATGTTGATATCGATTACATCGGCACCTTCGCCAACGGCGATGCGTGCGGCCTCGGCCATATGCGCCGCCTCGCGGCCTGCGAGCTGAACCATATGCACCGGCAGACCGGAATGGCGGATGCGGAAGCCGCTGGAGCCGCGCCCTTTTGCCAGTTCGCCACTCGCCACCATCTCCGACACGACAAGGCCGGCACCATGGGCATAAGCGCGCGTGCGAAAGGCTTCGTCGGTGACACCAGACATCGGCGCCAGGAACACCCGGTTGCGGATCGTCACATCGCCGATCGAAAGCGGCTCGCCAAGTTTTTCCAGATCAGTCATGCACAAAAACAAAGCACCATTCGCTGCTGCACAATGAGTAGCCACGATTGGTTCATTGTGCAACTGCGAAATGACAGCCGAATGCGGCGCTTTCTGGATTCCTCTGGCCTTCCTGAGGCCTCGCGGCTAAGCCTCTGCTCATGAATCCGAAGCCGTTGCCGAACCAGCAGAATTCGAAGGTCGCCGTCGTTGTCGTGGCGGCCGGGCGGGGCGAGCGCGCCGGCCAGGCTGACGGTCCGAAGCAATATCGCAGGATCGGCGGCAAGGCGGTGATCTGGCACACGCTGAAGGCATTTCTCGACCATCCGCGGGTCGGACCGATCGCGGTCGCCATCCACGCCGACGATGGCGAGCTCTTTGCGGCGGCGGCCGGCGAACTTGCCGCGCGCGTCACCACAGTCGTCGGCGGCGCCACGCGCCAGGATTCGACACGCTTTGCACTCATCGCCCTGCAGGAAGCTGCGCCGCAGGCCGTGCTGATCCATGACGGCGTCAGGCCGTTCATCGGCCCCGAGGTCATCGACCGCGCCATAGCGGGGATCGACGCCAGCCATGGTTCGCTGCCGTCACTGCCGGTTTCCGACACGCTCAAGAAAGAAGCCTTCGACCGAACCGTGGCCGAAACCGTGCCGCGCGCGGGCCTGCATTCGGCGCAAACCCCGCAAGGCTTTCCGTTCGAGCCGATCTTTTCCGCGCACCAGCGCGCCTTCGAGGCCGGCCGCAGCGATTTCACCGACGATTCCGCTATCGCCGAATGGGCAGGCATTCCGGTTCGTCTCGTGCTCGGCTCGCCCGACAACGTCAAACTCACCTGGGCTAAGGACATCGCCATGGCCGACCAGCGCCTTTCCGGCAACGCACCAAGCTTTCCCGACGTCCGCACCGGCAACGGCTATGACGTGCACTCCTTCGAAGACGGCGACCATGTCTGGCTGTGCGGGGTGAAGATTTCGCATTCTAAAAAGCTGAACGGCCATTCCGACGCCGATGTCGGGCTGCACGCGCTAACCGACGCCTTGCTTGCCACCTGCGGCGCCGGCGACATCGGCACCCATTTCCCGCCATCCGACCCGCAGTGGAAGGGTGCCGCGTCGCGCCAGTTCGTCGAGCACGCAGCAAGCATCGTGCGCTCGCGCGGCGGCCGGATCGCCAATGCCGACGTCACGCTGATCTGCGAGGCGCCGAAGGTCGGGCCGCATCGCGAGGCGATGACGGCGGAACTGGCCGACATGCTGCGCATCGCGCCCGAGCGCATTTCGATCAAGGCGACGACCAACGAGAAGCTGGGCTTCATTGGACGCGAGGAAGGCATCGCGGCGATTGCCACCGCAAGTGTGGTCTATCCCGGAGAGTTGCCGGAATGAGCGACGTCACCGCCCTCGCCTCGGCCCTGCTCGACGCCTGCCTCGCCGAGGGCATGATGATCGCAACGGCCGAAAGCTGCACGGGCGGCATGATCATTTCTGCCCTCACCGACATTGCCGGCTCGTCGGCCGTCGTCGACCGCGGCTTCATCACCTATTCCAACGAAGCCAAGATGGAGATGCTCGGCGTCTCCGAGGCGACGCTCAAGGCCCATGGCGCGGTGTCGCGCGAAACGGCGCTTGAAATGGCGGCAGGCGCACTTGCCCATTCGCGCGCCAGCCTGGCGCTGGCGGTGACCGGCGTTGCCGGTCCAGGTGGCGGCTCGGCCGAAAAGCCCGTGGGGCTCATCTGGTTCGGCGTCGCGCGCAAGGGCGCGCCCGTGGAAGCGGAGTTTCGCCTCTTCGAGGACAAGGGCCGCGACTTCATCCGCCACGAGACGGTAAGGACAGCGCTAGGGTTGGGCTTGCGGGCTGTCTAGAAGAGCTGAGGGAGTTCGCCCAAAAGCCTGCCAGTGCGTCTAGGCGAAGGGAGCGTCCGCAAGTCGGACATCGATGAAGGCCGACCTCATTCTGTTGAGTACCATGTCATCGAGTGAGGTTACTTCGTAGAAGGTACTGTCAACCGAGCGAATGGTGACCCACCTCTCCTGCGACTTTGAGGGAAACGAGCCCACGAACTCGCCCCAAACGACCTGGTGCATTTCTTTCGCCAGCGCCGCCAAGTCAGGGCCTGGAATCCTGGCATCTTGCAGAGCCAGTGTCTCAAGCCGTTCACCGCCTTCACCAGATGCGTCGAACCCTCCATCGTCCGGTTCAGAACACTTAACCGTCGAAACAGTCCACGTTGCCTGCAACGACCGAGGCGCAAGAAGGCGAAGCAAGTCACTTAGATTGACCAAGGGATCATAAATCCTAAGCGTTGCCATCGCTCCTCCGATGCTCAAATTCCACCGGTCAGGCTACGCCGTCAGCGCGGCCTAGCCCAGCCTCACAGGTCCGTAGATCGCATCGGCGCGCTTTTCGAAGGCTTCGGCGAACATGCGGAAGGCGCGGTCGAACATGGTGCCCATCAGCGCGCCCAGGATGCGGTTCTTGAACTCGTAGTCGATGAAGAACTCGACGCCGGAGCCACCGTCGGGCGCCGGGACGAACTTCCATTCATTGGTGAGATAGCGGAACGGGCCATCGAGATATTTGACATCGATGGTGTTTTCGTCCGGCGTGAGCAGGACCTGGGTGGTGAAGGTCTCGCGAAAAGCCTTGTAGCCGACGGTCATGTCGGCCACGAGAATCTCACGGCCATCACGCTCGCGCCGCGAACGGACGTTGAGCGCTTCGCAAAGCGGCAGGAATTCCGGATACTTCTCCACGTCGGCAACCAGGGCGAACATCTTGTCCGGCGGGTGGCCGACGTGGCGGGTGGTTTCGAATTTCGGCATCCGGCGCTGATCAGGCCTTTTTCGCGAGCAGCGCTTCGCGCGCGGCGCGCAGCTTGGCGAAATCGTCGCCGGCATGGTGCGACGAGCGCGTCAGCGGGCTCGAGGCAACCAAAAGGAAGCCCTTGGACTTGCCGACCGTGGCGTAGGACTGGAACTCGTCAGGCGTCACGAACTTCTTGACCGGATGGTGCTTTTTCGACGGCTGCAGGTACTGGCCGATGGTCATGAAGTCGACATTGGCGCTGCGCAGGTCGTCCATCAGCTGCAGGATCTCGTGACGTTCCTCGCCGAGGCCAACCATGATGCCGGACTTGGTGAAGATCGAGGGATCGAGTTCCTTGACCCGCTGCAACAGGCGGATCGAGTGGAAGTAGCGCGCACCGGGGCGAACGGTCAGGTAGTTCGACGGCACGGTTTCCAGATTGTGGTTGAAGACGTCGGGGCGAGCGGCAACGACGATCTCAAGCGCGCCTTCCTTGCGCAGGAAGTCGGGCGTCAGGATTTCGATGGTCGTGGAAGGCGTCGCCCGGCGGATGGCGTGGATCACATCGGCGAAATGCTGGGCGCCGCCGTCGGCGAGATCGTCACGGTCAACCGAGGTGATGACGACGTGGGTCAGGCCCATCTGGGCGACAGCCTTGGCGACGCTCTCCGGCTCGTTCGGGTCGAGCGCCGTCGGGATGCCGGTGGCGACATTGCAGAACGCACAGGCGCGGGTGCAGATTTCGCCCATGATCATGAAGGTGGCGTGCTTCTTTTCCCAGCACTCGCCGATATTGGGGCAGCCGGCCTCTTCGCAGACGGTAACCAGCTTGTGCGACTTCACGATCTCGCGCGTTTCCTGGTAGCCGCGCGACACCGGCGCCTTGACGCGGATCCAGTCGGGCTTGCGCAGAACCTCCTGATCGGGCCGGTGAGCCTTTTCCGGATGCCGCGCGCGCGGACGGTCTTTGAGATCGAGCACTGTGACCATCAGTCTATCCTATCAAGGCCGACGCGCTTGCGAGCGGCCGAAAATCCAGAGCACGGCGACCGCACCTGCAATGGCGACGATCAGATTGCCCATGAAGCCGTAATAATTGATACCGAGCAGCCCCGCCAGAGTGCCGCCGACAAACGATCCGGCGATGCCGACGAGGATGTTGGTCAGGAAGCCGTGGTCGCGGTTCATCGTGCGCTCGGCGACGTAGCCGGCAAGGAAGCCGATGAGCAGCATGCCGAAGAAGCCGACGCCCGGCATGCCCATGATCCCGTAACTCTGTTCCATCAGTCGTCTCCGGCCAGTCGCGGACGTTCTGCGCATATAGTGGCATCGGGCGCGCCGCGAAAGGCGCGCCGATGCGTATCGGTCATGCGTTCAGCGCACGTCCGTAAGCGTCGAGCACGCTTTCCTTCATCGTTTCCGAGATCGTCGGATGCGGGAAGATGGTGTGCATCAGCTCTTCTTCGGTCGTCTCGAGGTTCATCGCCACGACAAAGCCCTGGATCAGCTCGGTCACTTCGGCGCCGACGAGGTGCGCGCCGAGCAGCTGGCCCGTCTTCTTGTCGAAGATGGTCTTGACCATGCCCTGGTCCTCGCCAAGCGCGATCGCCTTGCCGTTAGCGACGAAGGGGAAGCGGCCGACGCGAATGTCCTTGCCCTCGGCCTTGGCCTTGGCTTCGGTCAGGCCGACGGAAGCGACCTGCGGGTTGCAGTAGGTGCAGCCCGGAATCTTGAGCTTGTCCATCGGATGCACATTTGGCAGGCCGGCGATCTTCTCGACGCAGATGACGGCCTCGTGCTCTGCCTTGTGCGCCAGCATGGGCGGGCCAGCGACGTCGCCGATGGCGTAGATGCCAGAAACGTTGGTCTTGCCGTAGCCGTCGATGACGATGCAGCCGCGGTCGGTCTTCACGCCGAGCGCTTCGAGGCCGATGTTTTCGATGTTGCCCTGCACGCCGACGGCCGAGATCATGCGGTCGGCGGTGATCTTCTCGATCTTGCCGTCCTTCATCTCGACATGGGCGGTGACCGAGTTGGCGCCCTTCTCGACCTTGGTGACCTTGGCTTCGAGATGGATCTTCATGCCCTGCTTTTCGAACTGCTTCTTGGCGAAGGCCGAGATTTCGGCGTCTTCCACCGGCATGACGGCCGGCATAACTTCGACGACGGTCACCTCGACACCCATGGTGCGGTAGAACGAGGCGAACTCGATGCCGATGGCGCCCGAGCCCATGACCAGCAGCGACTTCGGCATCTCCGGCGGCACCATCGCCTCGAAATAGGTCCAGATCAGCTTGCCATCCGGCTCGATGCCAGGCAGCGCGCGCGGACGGGCACCGGTGGCGACGATGATGTGCTTGGCCGAGTAGGTGCCCTCGCCCAGCGTGTTCTTGGGCAGCGGTGCCTGTGGTTCCATCGGCTTCTTCGACGATTTTGAGACGACTATCTGGCCGGGCTTGGTGAGCTTGGCCTCGCCCCAGATGACGTCGACCTTGTTCTTCTTCATCAGGAAGCCGACGCCGCCATTCATGCGCTGGGCAATGCCGCGCGACCGCTCGACGATGGCCTTGAGGTCGGGCGAGATCGAGCCTTCAAGCTTCAGGCCGTAATTCATGGCGTGTTCGGCGAGATGCAGCACCTCGGCCGAACGCAGCAGCGCCTTGGTCGGGATGCAGCCCCAGTTGGAGCAGATGCCGGCAAGGTGCTCGCGCTCGACGACGGCGGTCTTGAGGCCGAGCTGGGCAGCGCGGATCGCCGCGATGTAGCCGCCGGGGCCGGAGCCGATAACGATGACGTCGTAATTGTCAGCCATTGAGTGTGCCTCTTCTTCAGGTCGCGCTGCGCGTCAGCAGCACCCAGTCGTGTTGTTTGCTGTAGGTGTCGGTCGATACGGATGGCTGGCGCGCGATTTCCTCGAAACCGCAGGATTTGTAGAGGCCGAGCGCCACGTCGTTGTCGCTTTCGGTGATCAGGCTGACCGGCCGGGCGCCGGCGCGGGCGAGCTCATGGTCGACGAGCCTTCGGCCGATGCCATGTCCGCGATGGTGCTGGTAAACACCAACGCTGTCGATGAACCAGTGGCCGATCGTTTTTTGCTGAAGCACGAGGATCGGCTCGAATACCGGGTGTGGTGCGTCCTCGTCGGCGAAAGATGGCTCGACGACATGGCCGATCACCAGGCCGGCGATCTCGCCATCGACCTCAGCCAAGCTGGCATTTGTCCAGCCGGCACGGTCGTCGTCGCAACGCAGTTGGTTGCGGCCATGTTCGAGTGCCGTCTGCGTCGTGCCTTCCAGCACCGCGCCGTACCACAGCCACGACGCCAGTCCGTGCGACGACAGGTCGACGAGGATGGCGAGTTCGGCGGCGTCGCGCCGCTCGGCCCTGCGGATGGTGACAACGCCGGCCAAGCTCTAGAGCTCCAGCATCACGCGCACGGTCGGCGCAATGGCGTGGCCGATGGCCCGCGTGTTCTCAGCGTCGAGATGCACGCCGTCGAGCGGTGTCGTCTCGGCGACGGAGCCGGCGTCGAAGAAACCGCAGCCGACCTCATCGGCGAGCGCAGCATAGAGCGATGCAAGATGCTTCGAGGCCTCGTCGCCGCCGGCGAACATGTCCTTGTACTCGGCATTCTCGGTGCGGCTGACGGCAGGCGGCGAAACCAGCAGGATCTCAGGCGCGGGATAACCCATGCCATGCTCGTAGGAGCGTACGATCGAGACCAGGCGCGCCATGCCTTGCCTGGCGGCCAGCGGGTTGCCATGGATCCAGGGCTTCATGTCATTGGCGCCGAGCATGATGATAACGACATCGATCGGCGCATGGGTGCCGAGGATGGTCGGCAGGAGCCGCGCACCGTTACGGTCGGCGGTGGCAAGATTGTCGTCGAAAGCAGTGGTCCGGCCGTTCAGGCCCTCGGCGATGACTTCGACGCCCTCGCCCAGTTCGGCCTGCAGCACGCTTGGCCAGCGGTCTTCAAGCGCGTGACGGCCCGGACCCGCGGCATCGTAGCCCCAGGTCAGCGAGTCGCCATAGCAAAGCACAGTCTTCATGATTGAAGTCCTCGAATCCCCTCCCTTTGCAGGGAGGGGAAATGGGGAAACTACACCAGCATGCCCATCGGGTTTTCGATGAAGCGCTTGAAGGCCGACAGGAGTTCGGCGCCAAGCGCACCGTCGACGGCGCGGTGGTCGGTCGACAGCGTCACCGACATCACATTGGCGATCTTGATCTCGCCATTCTTGACGACCGCCCGTTCCTCGCCCGCGCCGACCGCCAGGATGGTGGCGTGGGGCGGGTTGATGACGGCGGAAAAGTCCTTGATGCCGAACATGCCGAGGTTGGATACGGCGCTCGTGCCGCCCTGATATTCCTCAGGCTTGAGCTTGCGGTTGCGGGCGCGGCCGGCAAGGTCCTTCATCTCGTTGGAGATGACCGACAGCGTCTTGATGTCGGCCTGGCGGATGATCGGGGTGATCAGGCCGCCCGGGATCGACACGGCGACGCCGACATCGGCGTGCTTGTGCTTGACCATGGCCTGGTCTGTCCACGACACATTGGCGTCGGGAACGGCCGTCAGGGCCAGCGCCATCGCCTTGATGATCATGTCGTTGACCGACAGCTTGTAGGCCGGCACGTCGCCCTTTTCGGTCTTGCGCACCGGGGCCGCCGCGTTGAGTTGGGCGCGGAGCGCCAGCAGCGCGTCGATCTCGCAGTCGAGCGTCAGATAGAAGTGCGGGATGGTGCTCTTGGCCTCGACAAGACGGCGCGCGATGGTCTTGCGCATGTTGTCGTGCGGGATGAGCTCGTAGCTGCCTTCTTCGAACAGCTTGAGCACCTGCTCGTCCGACATGCCCTTGGCAGCGGGTGCTGCAGCCGGAGCGCCGGCAGGAGCCTTGGCCGCAGGAGCAGCCTTGGCGCCGCCACCCGAGATCGCAGCCTCGACGTCAGCCTTGACGACACGGCCATGCGGACCAGTGCCGGTGACAGCCGAAAGGTCGACACCCGAATCCTTGGCGATGCGGCGGGCGAGCGGCGATGCAAAGGTACGGCCATCGCTGGACGTTGCAGCGCCGTTGGTCGCAGCCGGCTTGGCTGCCGGAGCGGTGGCCACCGGTGCCGCAGCGGGAGCCGCTGGCGCGGCGGCGGCAGGTGCTTCCGCCTTCGGCGCCTCAGCCTTGGCAGGAGCAGCATCGCCGCCCTTGGCCGCGGCAGCGACATCTTCGCCGTCGCCGGCGAGAATGGCGATCAGCGCGTTGACCTTGACGCCTTCGGTGCCGGCCGGAACCAGCAGCTTGGCGACGATGCCTTCATCGACGGCTTCGACTTCCATCGTTGCCTTGTCGGTCTCGATCTCGGCGATCACGTCGCCGGGCGAAACCTTGTCGCCTTCCTTGACCAGCCACTTGGCCAGATTGCCCTCTTCCATGGTCGGCGAAAGGGCAGGCATGGTGATATTGATCGGCATGATGACCTCCCGCCCGTGTCAGCGATACGTGACTGCTTTGACCGCCTCGATCACTTCGCCGACATTCGGCAGAGCGAGCTTTTCGAGATTGGCGGCGTAGGGCATCGGCACGTCCTTGCCGGCGATGGTGATGACAGGCGCATCGAGGTGATCGAAGGCGCGCTGCGACACCTGGTTGGCGATGTGATCGCCGACCGACGACTGCGGGAAGCCCTCTTCCACAACGATCAGCCTGTTGGTCTTCTTCACCGAAGCAATGATGGTGTCAAAGTCGAGCGGACGGATGGTGCGGAGATCGATGATTTCAGCATCGATGCCCATGCCGCGCAGTTCGGCCTCGGCCTTGATCGCATAGGTCATGCCGATGCCGAACGAGACGATGGTAACGTCCTTGCCGGTCTTGTGGATGCGTGCCTTGCCGATCGGCAGCACGAAATCGTCAAGCTTCGGCACATCGAAGGAGTGGCCGTAGAGGATTTCGTTCTCGAGGAAGATGACCGGGTTCGGGTCGCGGATCGCAGCCTTGAGCAGGCCCTTGGCGTCGGCTGCCGAGTACGGCATCACCACCTTGAGGCCCGGAATGTGGCTGTACCATGCGGCATAGCACTGCGAGTGCTGGGCCGCGACGCGGGCAGCAGCACCGCTCGGTCCACGGAACACGATCGGCGCGCCCATCTGGCCACCCGACATATAGAGCGTCTTGGCAGCCGAGTTGACGATCTGGTCGATCGCCTGCATGGCGAAGTTGAAGGTCATGAACTCGACGATCGGCTTGAGGCCGGTCATCGCAGCACCGACGCCGACGCCGGCGAAGCCGTGCTCGGTGATCGGGGTATCGACGACGCGGCGCGGGCCGAACTCCTGCAGCAGGCCCTGGGTGATCTTGTAGGCGCCCTGGTACTCGGCGACCTCCTCGCCCATGATGAAGACGTCGCCGTCGCGGCGCATTTCTTCGGCCATGGCATCGCGCAGCGCTTCACGGACGGTCGTCGACACCATTTCGGTGCCGGCGGGAATGTCCGGATCAGCGGCAACTTCGGTCTTCGGCGCCGCGGCAACAGGTGCGGCAGCCGGAGCAGCGGCAGCGGCCGGTGCTGCCGCGGCAGCGGGTGCCTCGGCCTTGGCAGGCGCAGCACCCTTGCCGATGTCGGCAGCACTTTCGCCGTCCTGCAAAAGCACCGCGATCGGCGTGTTGACCTTAACACCTTCGGTGCCGGCGGCGATCAGGACCTTGCCGAGGGTGCCCTCGTCAACGGCTTCCACTTCCATGGTCGCCTTGTCGGTTTCGATCTCGGCGATGACGTCGCCAGCGACGATCTTGTCGCCTTCGTTCTTCAACCACTTCGACAGATTGCCCTCTTCCATCGTCGGCGAGAGCGCAGGCATAAGAATTTCGATCGGCATGTTCGCGCCCTCCCTTAGATCAAGATGTCGGTCCAGAGCTCGGAAGCATCCGGCTCGGGATCGGTCTGAGCAAAGTCTGCGGCGTCAGCCACAATGTCGCGAACATCCTTGTCGACCGCCTTGAGGTCGTCTTCGCTGGCCCACTTCTTGGCGATGAGGCGCGCCTTGACCTGTTCGATCGGGTCGTGCTCGGAGCGCATCTTCTGCACTTCGTCCTTGGAGCGGTACTTCGCCGGATCAGACATCGAGTGACCGCGATAGCGGTAGGTCTCCATCTCGAGGATCATCGGACCGTTGCCCGAACGGCACCATTCGGTGGCGAGATCGCCGGCGGCCTTGACCGCGCGCACGTCCATGCCGTCGACCTTGATGCCCGGAATCTTGAAGGACACGCCGCGCTGCGAGAAATCCGTCTCGGCCGAAGCACGCGTAACGGCGGTGCCCATGGCGTAGCGGTTGTTTTCGATGACGTAGATCACCGGCAGCTTCCACAGCGCGGCCATGTTGAAGCTCTCATAGACCTGGCCCTGGTTGGCAGCGCCGTCGCCGAAATAGGTCACCGAAACATTCGCGTTTTCGCGGTAGCGATTGGCGAAAGCGAGGCCCGTGCCGAGCGACACCTGGGCGCCGACGATGCCGTGGCCGCCGTAAAAGTGCTTTTCCTTTGAGAACATGTGCATGGAGCCGCCCTTGCCTTTCGACAAGCCGCCCCGACGCCCGGTCAGTTCCGCCATGACGCCGCGCGCCGACAGACCCATGGCAAGCATGTGGCCGTGATCGCGATAGGCGGTGATCATCTGGTCGCCTTCGATCAGCGACATCTGCAGGCCGGTAACGACCGCTTCCTGACCGATATAGAGGTGGCAGAAGCCGCCGATGAAGCCCATGCCGTAGAGCTGGCCGGCCTTTTCCTCGAAGCGGCGGATCAGAAGCATCTCGCGGTAAGCGGCGAGATCCTGTTCCTTGGTGAAATCGACCGGCTTGGGCGTGACCGGCGCTGAAAGGGATTTTGAATCGGATTTAGATTTGGCAGGCGCTTTTTTGGCTGCGGTGGCCATGCATCACTCCCTAGTGGCGTCTCTTTGCGGACAATGAGGAGATCATGCATAATCTCTCCTCTCCATGTCCAAACGCTAGCATGGTGAGTGACGCTGCGCCATGCGGAAAAATGCATAGCAGGCATGCGGTTAAGCGTCTAAAAACGTTGGATTTCTTGTTGATTAACTGGAAGTCAGTTAATACGGCGCCCGGATGGCCGCATTATGGTCAGCTCATCAGCATGGGACATATTCAAGGCGTTGCGCGCCTGTTCGTCAAGCATGTCCTTTTCCAGCGAGCCGTCGTGGAGCATCTGGACGCGGCGCTCGACGTCGAGGCGCTGCGCCCTGACCGTGTCCAGCCGGGCCTGGAGTTCGACGGTACGCGCTTCGAGCCGGTACTTGGAATAGATGCCGAATTCGCCGTGATAGGCATGGAAGCCGAAATAGGACAGGAACATCACCGCGAGCGCCGGTACGATCAGGCGCCCGGTGTTTCTCTGCTTGTGCTGGCGTGTCCACATGGTCAGAACCTCTTTCAGGCTCTTGTCGCTCCATTGTGCTTAATGGAGCGTTACGGACTGGCGCTCACCCGCTTCCGGAAACAAAAAAGGCGGGAAACATCCCGCCTTTTTTCAAACATCGATGTGGGAAGCGATCAGCCGCGCAGGATCGACCTGCCGGCATAGCGCGCCTGCTTGCCGAGCTCTTCTTCGATGCGAATGAGCTGGTTGTACTTGGCGGTGCGGTCCGAACGGGCGAGCGAGCCGGTCTTGATCTGTCCGCAGTTGGTGGCAACGGCGAGATCGGCGATGGTCGAATCCTCGGTTTCGCCCGAGCGGTGCGACATGACGGCGGTGTAGCTTGCCTTGTGCGCGGTCTCGACGGCGTCGAGCGTCTCGGTCAGCGAGCCGATCTGGTTGACCTTGACCAGGATCGAGTTGGCGACGCCCATCTTGATGCCGTCGCGCAGGCGGGCCGAATTGGTGACGAACAGGTCGTCGCCGACCAGCTGCACCTTGTCGCCGCAGATGTCGGTCAGGTACTTCCAGCCTTCCCAGTCGTCCTCGGCCATGCCGTCCTCGATCGAGATGATCGGGTAGTCGGCAGCGAGCTTGGCCAGGTACTTGGCCTGTGCCTTGGGATCGCGGGTCTTCTTCTCGCCTTCGTAGACGTAGTTGCCGCCCTTGAAGAATTCGGTGGCAGCGCAGTCGAGCGCCAGTGCCACGTCCTCGCCCGGCTTGAAGCCGGCCTTCTCGATCGATGCCATGACGAAGTCGAGCGCAGCCTGCGCGCTCTTGAGGTTCGGCGCGAAGCCGCCTTCGTCACCGACATTGGTGTTGTGACCGGCGTCCTTCAGACCCTTCTTCAGGGTGTGGAAGATTTCCGAGCCCCAGCGCACCGCGTCGCGCAGCGAAGGCGCGCCGATCGGCATGATCATGAATTCCTGGAAGTCGATCGGATTGTCGGCATGCGCGCCGCCATTGATGATGTTCATCATCGGCACCGGCAGGACGCGGGCGTTGGGGCCGCCGACGTAACGGTAGAGCGGCAGGCCCGACGACTCGGCAGCGGCCTTGGCGACGGCGAGCGACACGCCGAGGATGGCGTTGGCGCCGAGGCGGCTCTTGTTGGGCGTGCCGTCGAGCTCGATCATCGTCTGGTCAATGTGAATCTGGTTTTCGGCTTCCATGCCGCCGATCGCCTCGAACAGCTCGCCATTGACGGCTTCGACGGCGCGCTCGACACCCTTGCCGAGATAGCGCGGGCCACCGTCACGCAGTTCCATTGCCTCATGGGCACCGGTCGAAGCGCCAGACGGGACGGCTGCGCGGCCCATCGAGCCGTCTTCGAGAACCACGTCCACCTCGACGGTGGGATTGCCACGGCTGTCGAGAATCTCGCGGCCGATAATGTCGATGATTGCTGTCATGTGAGGCATCCCCGGGAGCTGATCGCAAAGAAGGATCGGTTGGATTTCCGCGCCCGTCTTAGCCAAAGATCAGGAAAAGGCAATCGCGGGCGGCCAAATATCACGCTGCGTCAGCCGCGGGATTCACTTTAGACAAAACGCTGTCATCATAATTCATCCGAACAGGCAGGCATCAGCCAAACTTTCGGGTAAACTGCGGGCGCGCGGGGCGAAACAGAGGGAGTTTCGCCATGTCCGAGTTAAGTGGTATTTTGAGTTTGTTCTTCATCGCCGCAGCGTTTCTGACCTCATGCGACAGTCAACCGCCCCCGCAAGGCGTGTCGCAGGTGCGGATACTACCGACACCAAGGTAAGTCGCCGGCACAAATGAAAAGCCCCGCTTCGGCGGGGCTTTTTGCTTTTCGGGCGATCTGCGTGCGGCGGACTAATGCCAGTAGGGCTCGACGCGATAATGCTGATAGGAGGCATCGCGCGCCAGGCGGCCATCATCCTCGGCCAGTTCGTTGACCGAATAGGAAGGTGCCGCCTTGAGCTGCTCCTTGGAGAACGGGACGACATAGCCGCCGCGGCCCTTGTCGAAATCCAGCGTCGACCACGGGATGGCGTGGTAGCGCTCGCCAATGCCCAGGAAGCCGCCGAAGCCGATGACGGCGAACATGATGCCGTTCGACAGCTTGTCGAGCATCACGTCCTCGATGGTGCCGATCGTCTCGCCGGCAACATTGTAGACATTGGTGCCGATGACCCGCGATGCGGGAATGGCTGCCGTATGACCAGTCTGGGTCGTCATGATCCTGCTCCTCGTTGGTTTGTGGATGCAGGACTAACTATCCCCCGGCGTGGAGGTTCCAATTTTTCCTGGTGGATGGAGCAGGCTGAGCGTTCAGTCGTTGAGGATGAAGGTCACCTTCATGTTGACCCGGTAGGCCACGATCTTGCCGTCCTCGACGACGACCTTCTGGTCCTGGATCCAGGCGCCCTCGACATTCTTGAGTGTCTTCGAGGCGCGCGAGATGCCCTCCTCGATGGCGTCCTTGAAACTCTTGGTCGACGATGAGGTGATTTCGGTAACGCGGGCAACAGACATGGAGGCTCTCCGGCTGATACGCTCAGTCACGGAGGCAAGCCTACGCCCGGCGCGAGCCGGGCTCAAGCTGGTGTTGCGGACTGCCCGTTAGCCCTTGGCGATGCGGTCGAAGGCCATCAGGCGTTCGAGCAAGGCCGGCATATCCTTGAACGGCACCATGTTGGGGCCATCCGACGAGGTCGAATTGTCCGGATCCTCATGCGTCTCGATGAACACGCCGGCGACGCCAACGGCGACCGCCGCGCGCGCCAGCGTCTCGACGAAGCGGCGCTCGCCGCCCGAGGTGGCGCCCAGCCCGCCCGGCTGCTGGACCGAATGGGTGGCATCGAAGATCACAGGCGCGCCAATGTCGGCCATGACCGGCAGGCCGCGCATGTCCGATACCAGCGTGTTGTAGCCGAAGGAGGTGCCGCGCTCGGTTACCAGCACGTTGGGATTGCCCGAGCCGGTCACCTTGGCGACGACGTTCTTCATGTCCCATGGTGCCAGGAACTGGCCCTTCTTGACGTTGACGACCTTGCCGGTCTTCGCGGCAGCGATGAGCAGGTCGGTCTGGCGGCTGAGGAAGGCCGGAATCTGCAGCACATCGACAACTTCGGCGACGATGGCGCACTGCTCTTCATTGTGGACGTCGGTGATGACGGTGACGCCAAGTTCCTTGCGCAGGTCGGCGAAGACGGGCAGCGCAGCGTCGAGGCCGGCTCCGCGCGTGCTCGACAATGAGCTGCGGTTGGCCTTGTCGAAGCTCGACTTGTAGACGAAGCCGATGCCGAGCTTCTGGGTCAGCTCCTTGAGCTTGCCGGCCATGTCGAAGGCATGCTGGCGCGATTCGAACTGGCACGGGCCAGCGATCAGCGACAGCGGCGCATCATTGGCGAAGAGGGTCTTGCCGACCGTCACATTTGCATTCGGCTTGGTCATTTCTGCTCCTCGAAAATGAAGGTTGCACCCTGCCCCGGCGCTGCCGGCACCACCAGGCGCTGGCCGTCTAGATCGTGCGCGACGGCGCGGTCGACAAGAAGCGCCTTTGTCGCGGCAAGATCATCGACGGCAAGGACCATGGCTTCAAGGCGAATGCCCGGCGCATTTGGCTCGTTGCGGATGGTTAGCCGCGCATTTGCGAGCGCCACGGCGGCGGCGTCCGCCTTGCTGCGTGCGACGGTCGCGAGCAGCTTGCCCGCCGCAGCCACATCCCAGGCAGCGACCTCGATCGCCAGGACACGCCTGGCACCATTGGCATGCGCCTGAAGCGCCGACCGGTCGACCGCAGGCACGTTGGCGCGCTCGCAGGTGAAGAAGAACGCGTCTGCATCAGCGTTCGGCTGCGCGGCGAAGGCCAGCCGGAAAGATGCCAGATCGGATTTGCCCGACGCGTCGACGAAAGGACGCGAAAAATCGAGCCGGCTACCGGCAGACACGCCGGCCGCCACGAACTCGGCATGGTCGACGTCGGCATCGTCTGTTCCGAACACCACTGCCGAAAAGCCTTCATCGCCATGGACATCGCGGAAAGCACGGTCGCGGACGACAAACTCGTTGCTTCCGCGAACCGCCTCGTCAGCTGCTGCCCGGTCACCGACGGCCAGCGGCTCCACGAAGGTGCCATCGCTCAGATAGACGCAGCAGTTGATCGTGCCGAAGGGGTGCGTGCCTTGCGGCGAGACATTGAAGCCAAGTGCGGTAAGCCGCTGCCGTGCGATTTCTAAGTCGCCGGTGGGCAGGACCACGTGGTCGAGCGGTCGCGGGCTGTCGGTTTTCGTCATGGCTGCGCTGTGCCTGAAATCCAGATGTGAAGCAAGTCTGCCCCCCGTGGCGCCTAAGATGCCACCATGTCACCCAGCCGGCGCACGGTGTTCCAGTTGCGCGAAGTACCGACCCCGCCAGCGCGCTTGGGCGTCAACGCGCCAAGCAGCCGGGACGAAGCGGTATTACGGGAGAAATAGAGCCAGATGTCGCCGTCGACCGACGTGAGCTTTTCATCGGCGGCAACATAAGGGCGAAGCCGTTCGACGACTTCAGATGTCACCGGCTCGCGCATAACACGGACGCCGACCTGATCGGCGTGAAGCTCGGATTCCTCAGGAAATGGATTGGCGGCGACAAGTCTCCGCCAGGCGGCAGCATCGCGGACGATGATGTCGACATGCTTGCCAAATTTTGGCGCGAAGGCCGCTTCGAGTTCGCGCTCCAGCGCCGAAACCGTCTTGCCCTCGGCCTCGAAGACGAGATTGCCGGTTGCGACCAAGGTGCGTGGATTTTCAAGGCCGAGCTCGGTAGCCATGTCGCGCAGGTCGGACATGACGAGGCGCCGGCCTGGACCGAGAACGATGCTGTAGAGGAGCGCGACATAGGTGGTCATGCGGGAAGCCACCCAGGAGGAAAAATGCGCGCCGGCGAATTCACGTCGGCGCGCATGAGAGATCAGACCAGCCGGCTCTGTTCGACGGCGGCTTCGATGAAGCTCGCAAACAGCGGATGCGGCTCCAGCGGACGGCTCTTCAGCTCCGGATGGTACTGGACGCCGATGAACCAGGGATGGTCAGGATATTCGACAGTCTCGGGCAGCACGCCGTCGGGCGACATGCCGGCAAAGACCAGGCCGCACTCTTCGAGGCGATCCTTGTAGTCGATATTGACCTCGTAGCGGTGGCGGTGACGCTCGGAGATGTCGGTGTCACCGTAGATCTCGGCGATCTTCGAACCTTCCGACAGCTTCGCCTCGAATGCGCCGAGACGCATCGTGCCACCGAGATCGCCCGAAGCCTTGCGCTTCTCGAGCATGTTGCCCTTGAGCCATTCGGTCATCAGGCCGACGACCGGCTCCTTGGTCGAGCCGAACTCGGTCGACGAGGCGTTCTCGATGCCGGCCAGCGAACGGGCCGCCTCGATGCAGGCCATCTGCATGCCGAAGCAGATGCCGAAATACGGCACCTTGCGCTCGCGGGCGAACTTGGCCGCCAGGATCTTGCCTTCCGAGCCGCGCTCGCCAAAGCCGCCGGGCACCAGGATGCCGTGGACCTTTTCGAGGAACGGTGCCGGATCTTCCTTCTCGAAGACCTCACTCTCGATCCAGTCGAGCTTGACCTTGACGTTGTTGGCGAGACCGCCATGCGACAACGCCTCGATCAGCGATTTGTAGGCATCCTTGAGGCCGGTATACTTGCCAACCACGGCGATGGTGACTTCGCCTTCCGGATTGTGGATCAGCTGCGACACGTTCTGCCAGGGATCGAGACGCGGCTTGGGCGCCGGGTCGATGCCGAAGGCGGCCAGCACTTCCGAATCGAGGCCTTCCTTATGGTAGGCCAGCGGCACGTCGTAGATGTGGCCGACGTCGAGCGCCTGGATGACGGCTGACTCGCGCACGTTGCAGAACAGCGACAGCTTGCGGCGCTCTTCCTTCGGGATGTCGCGGTCGGCGCGCACCAGGAGGATGTCGGGCGCAATGCCGATCGAGCGCAGTTCCTTGACCGAATGCTGGGTCGGCTTGGTCTTGAGCTCGCCTGCCGTCGGAATGTAGGGCATCAGCGTCAGGTGGACGTAGACGGCATTGTTGCGTGGCAGGTCGTTGCCGAGTTGGCGGATCGCCTCGAGGAACGGCATCGCTTCGATGTCGCCCACGGTGCCACCGATCTCGCACAGCACGAAGTCGTACTCGTCATTGCCGTCGAGGATGAAGTTCTTGATCTCGTCGGTGACGTGCGGGATGACCTGGACGGTCGCACCGAGATAGTCGCCGCGCCGCTCGCGTTCGATGATGTTCTTGTAGATGCGGCCGGTGGTGATGTTGTCGCTCTGGTTCGCCGAACGCCCGGTGAAGCGCTCGTAGTGACCGAGATCGAGGTCGGTTTCCGCCCCGTCGTCGGTCACGAACACCTCACCATGCTGGTAAGGCGACATCGTTCCCGGATCGACATTGAGATACGGATCGAGTTTTCGGATGCGCACGCGATATCCGCGTGCTTGCAGAAGAGCCCCTAGGGCCGCTGCGGCTATGCCTTTTCCAAGGGAAGAGACCACGCCGCCGGTAATAAAAACATATCGCGCCATGGGATTCATCGCTTAACGCGGCCAAATCGATTCCGCCAGAGAAAAATCCGCCGCGTCGGACTTTTCCCTATCTGGCTGTTCAGTGTTGCTGCCGGTAGGCCATGCAAACAAAAAGGCCGGCGTGACCGCCGGCCCGCTATCAGCGTTTTGAAAACGCCTTACATGACGATGACTTCAGAGCCCATCTTCACGCGGCTGTAGAGATCCATGACATGGTCATTGACCATGCGGAAGCAACCGTTCGAAGAGTTTGTGCCGATCGTCTGCGGCTGGTTGGTACCATGGATACGGATATGGGTATCCTTCTTGCCCTGGTAAAGGTAGATGGCACGCGCGCCGAGCGGGTTTTCCGGACCGCCGTTCATGCCGTCCTTGTACTGGCCGTACTTCTTGGGCTCGCGTTCCTGCATTTCCTTGGTCGGAATCCAGCGCGGCCATTCCTGCTTGTCGCCGATGGTCGCCTTGCCCTTGAACTCCAGGCCTTCGCGGCCGACCGCAATGGCGTAGCGGCGCGCCGTCGACGACGATTCGATCAGATAGAGGTAGCGCGAGCCGGTATCGACGACGATCTGGCCACGCTCATAGCCGGGGAACGACACTTCCTGCGGCTCGAAGTCGGACTTCACCTTGAACTGCTTCTTGGCCTGCTTGGCCTGCAACACTGCGTCGAGCGCGCGCGTCTGCGGCAGCATCGACTGCTGCGGGGCGCTGCCGCCGAAGATGCCGGCGAGCAGACCGGTCTGGCGCGGACGATCCTGGCTCTCGCTGCGCAGCTCGCCATTGTTGCCGGCAGAAGCCACTTCCGCCACGTCGGGCGTCAGCGGCTCGATCGGCTTCATAACTTCCAGCGGCTGGAGATTGCGCTTGGGCGCCGGAGCGGCGGCGGCGACCTGGGTGGTCGCCTTTTCGGTCTTCTTCAGGCGGGCGAGCTCACGGGCCTGCTCGGCCTTTGCCTTGGCCGCAGCCCGCATCGCCATCTTCTTGGCTTCGAGCATCTTGAGGCGGGCGACTTCCTTGTCGGCCTTGATCTTGGCTTCGAGGTCCTTGATTCGCGACAGGTCCTCGTCGGTCGGTTTCTTCTTTTTCTTGAGCAGCTTGAGCTCAGCTGCGTCGCTCTTGGCGGCGACGGCGATAACGTCGCTTGCGACAGGCTGAGGTGCCGCAACCGTGCCCGCCGAGGTGGCGGCGAAGGCTGTCGAGCTCATGAAAGTGGCGCAAAGGCCAGCAAGAAGGATGCGGCGGAGCTGCATGGCGAAGGATCCCGAACGTTCAACGCAAATTTTCTTGCGACAACGCGCAGTGCCCCCAAGGCTCCCCCGCCGAAATGCCGCAACCCAGCTATAAGCGATTAGCCGGAGGCGCCTCAAGGGAGGCACCACCGGCTTACCAATCGAATTGTCGTGATTGATGCGGCATTTGCCGCAACTGTGTTCAAACAACAACAGGTTGCGGCAATGGGTAAATAATTAGTTAGGAACCTGCGGGGTCGCAGGGGCGGCCGGTGTGGTCACAGCAGGCTGCTCGGTGCCCGAAGCGGCGGGCGCAGCAGGCTGAGTCGCAGGGGCTGCGGGCGCCGTGGCGTCGGATGCAGGTGCGGCCGGAGCGGTAGTGGCGGGTGCTGCCGGAGCGGTCGAGCCGCCGAGCTGATCTAGAACGCCCTTGCCGCCAGTGGTTCCACTCTGGGTAGTCGGCGCGCGATCGAGGATGTCGGTCGGCTTCTCGCCGTAACGAGCAACGATCGACAGCGTCAGCGACGTGACGAAAAACACCGTCGCGAGGATCGCGGTGGCGCGCGTCAGCGCGTTGGCGGCACCACGAGCAGTCATGAAGCCAGAACCGCCACCGATGCCGAGGCCACCGCCTTCAGAGCGCTGCAGGAGCACAACGCCGACAAGGGCGAGCACGACCATCAAGTGAATGACGATGAGGACGGTTTCCATTGCGCTTCCTGGGATCTTTCGTGACGTGGGCGTGCCGCGCGCCTGGGCGCCCGGCACTCCGGAGGCGGCTCAATACAATGCTTTCTAGGCATTTCCAAGCCCGCCGGCCGAATATGGGGTGACACGCTGCCTTTGCAACGGTCACGTGTGGTGAAATCAGAGCTTGCGGTAGGCGTCGGCGATGCCGAGGAAGTCGGCAGCCTTGAGGCTGGCGCCGCCGACCAATGCACCATCGACGTTGGCGACAGCCAGCAATTCGTTGGCATTGGACGGCTTGACCGAACCGCCATAAAGAATGCGCATCTTGGCAGCCGCAGCACCCAGTTTCGCGGCAAGGCGCTCGCGGATATGCGCATGCGCCTCGGCGACATCAGCAGCCGTCGGCGTCAGGCCGGTGCCGATCGCCCAGACCGGCTCATAAGCAATGACGGCGTTGGTTGGCGTCGCGGACGTCGGCACCGAGCCTTCGATCTGGCGCGACAACACCTGCAGCGTCGTTCCGCCTTCGCGCTCGGCATGGGTTTCGCCGACACAGATGACGGCAACCAGCCCTGCCCGCCATGCCGCTTCCGCCTTGGCGCGGACGATCTCGTCGGTTTCGCCATGGTCGGTGCGGCGCTCGGAGTGACCGACGATGACGTGACTGGCACCGGCATCCTTGAGCATCTCGGCCGAGACGTCGCCAGTATGGGCGCCGCTCTCCTTGGCATGGCAGTCTTGGCCGCCCGTCTTGACCGGGGTACGGTGCAGGATCTCGGCGGCACGCGAAAGCAGCGTCGCCGGCACGCACAAAAGCGCGTCGGTCTCTGCATCGAGGCCGCTCATGAAGCCGCCGGCAATGTTGCGCAATTCGTTCAGCGAGTTGCTGGTGCCGTTCATTTTCCAGTTGCCGGCAACGAGTGGGCGGATTCCTGGCGTCATAGTGCTCTTCCCTCGAAATCGATATTCGCTCGGGCAACCTCACTACCAAAAACAAGCCACAAAGCAATCGACAGTGGCGGCGAAGGGCGCTATTGCGCTTCGTTCATGCAGGCGCATGCGACAATGCGCGTATACGGGATCTGATACATGCTCGAATCGATGCGAAGTGCTGCTGGAACCTGGGTTGCGAAGCTGTTGCTTCTGCTTCTCGTCGTCAGCTTCGCGATCTGGGGCATCTCGGGTCAGATGATGAGCCAGTTTGGCGGCGACCAGGTGGTCACGGCCGGCGGCACGACCGTTTCAGGTGTCGAATACCGCCTCGCCTATGACCGCCAGCTGAACGTCATGTCGCAGCAGTTTGGCCAGCGTCTGACCCGCGACCAGGCCAATGCGCTCGGCATCGACAACCAGGTGCTTTCGCAGCTCGTCGCCGGTGCTGTGCTTGACGAACAGGCACGCAAGCTCGGCCTTGGCCTGTCCAAGGACCGCCTCGCCGAGCTCACCTGGGACGACCCGACCTTCCGTGGCGCCGACGGCAAGTTCGACCGCCAGGCCTTCGAATACATCCTGCGCCAGATCGGCATGCGCCCCGAGGACTATCTGAAGAACCGCGCCCAGGTTGCGGTCCGCCAGCAGATCGTCGAGGCTGTTTCCGATGGTCTCGAGGCCCCCGACACCTTCCTGCGCGCCGTTGCACTTTATCGCGGCGAAGATCGCACCATCGATTACCTGCCGCTGCCCAAGTCGCTCGTCGAGCCGATCGCGGCACCTGGCGACGACGTGCTCAAGGCCTGGTTCGAGGAAAACAAGAAGAACTACGCCGCACCCGAATTCCGCAAGCTGAGCTACGTCAAGCTCGAGCCGGAAGACATCATGGATGCCGCCGCTGTTACTGAAGAGCAGGCGCGCCAGGACTACGACAAGAACAGGTCCCACTTCACCACCGCCGAGACCCGCAAGATCGACCAACTGGTGCTGGGCGCTGATGCGGCAAAGGCTGCTTCCGACGCGATCAAGGGCGGTGCGACCTTCGACAAGGTTGTCGCCGACCAGGGCAAGACTGCCGCGGACGTGGCACTCGGCACGCTGACCAAGGACAGGATCGCCGACAAGGCTGTCGCCGACGCCGCCTTCGCGCTGCAGGCCAACCAGGTCAGCGACGTCGTCCAGGGCGCCTTCGGCCCGGTGCTGGTCCGCGTCAGCGAGATCACGCCCGAGACGGTCAAGACCTACGACGAGGTCAAGGACCAGATCCGCAAGGAACTGGCGCTTGCCGAGGCCAATCGCATCCTGCTCGACGTCCACGACTCCTACGAGGACGCCCGCGCAGCAGGTGAGTCGATGAAGGCTGCCGCCGACAAGCTGAAGCTCAAGATGGTGACGGTCGACGCCATCGACCGCGCCGGCCAGCAGCCGGATGGCACCGTCGTCAACAGCCTGCCGGACTCGCGCAACCTGATCCAGGCAGCTTTCGCCGCCGAGGCAGGCACCGAAAACCCGCCGCTCAATGTCGGCACCAACGGCTTCGTGTTCTACGAAATCGACGACATCACACCTGCCCGCGACCGTACGCTCGACGAGGTGCGTGAGAAGGTCGTTGCCGACTGGACCGCCGCCGAAGCGACGAAGCTGCTCAAGGCCAAGGCCGACGAGCTCGAGAAGCGCCTCAAGGACGGCGCCTCGCTCGACGTGATCGCAGGCGAGCTCAAGCTCGAGAAACAGACCAAGCGTGGCCTGAAGCGCGAAGCCGACGATGCCGACTTCGGCCGCGAGGGTGCGTCCGCGATGTTTGCCATGGGCCAAGGCGGCACCGGCATCATCCCCGCTCCTGCCGGCGACGCACAGATCCTGTTCAAGGTCGCCGAAGTGTTCGAGCCAGCCGGCGCCGACAAGAGCGCCGTGCCAGAGGACGCGCAGAAGCAGTTTGCCTCCGGCATGGCGGACGACCTGCTCGACCAGATCGTCGCCCAGCTCCAGGGCGAATACCAGGCAACGATCAACCAGGCGGCGATCACCCGTGCACTTGCGGTGGGAACGCCATGAGCGCACTCAAGCCGCATATAGCCAAGGTCGCTTCGGGCACCCCCCTCACCTTCGAGGAGGCTCGCGAGGCCTTCGACATCATCATGTCGGGCGAAGCGACGCCCGGCCAGATCGGCGGCTTCCTGATGGCGCTGCGCGTGCGCGGCGAGACCGTCAGCGAGATTTCGGGCGCCGTCGCCACCATGCGCGACAAGATGCTGCGCGTCGAAGCCCCTGACGACGCCATCGACATCGTCGGTACCGGCGGCGATGGCTCGCACAGCGTCAACATCTCGACCGCCTCGGCCTTCGTCATCGCGGGCGCAGGCGTGCCTGTCGCAAAGCACGGCAACCGTGGCCTTTCCTCGTTGACGGGCGCCGCCGACGTCTTGACCGCACTTGGCGTCAACATAGACCTCACGCCCGAGGCTATCGGCCGCTGCATCCATGACGCCGGCGTCGGCTTCATGTTCGCGCCGGCGCACCACCCGGCGATGAAGCATGTCGGCGCGACCCGCGTCGAACTTGGCACCCGCACCATCTTCAACCTGCTCGGACCGCTCTCCAATCCCGCCGGCGTCAACCGCCAGCTGGTTGGCGTGTTTTCGCCCGAATGGGTGCAGCCGGTGGCCGAGACGCTGAAGGAACTCGGGGCCCAGCACGTCTGGGTCGTCCATGGCGACGGTTATGATGAGATCACCACCACGGGTGAGACCCATGTCGCGGCCCTTAAGGACGGCGTCATCAGCACGTTTACGCTCACGCCCGAACAGGTCGGCCTCAGCAAGCACACGCGCGAAGAACTGCGTGGCGGCGATTCCGCATACAATGCGGTTGCCCTGCGCGGCGTTCTCGAAGGTGCCAAGGGTGCCTATCGCGACACGGTGCTGATGAATGCCGGCGCGGGCCTGGTGGTTGCCGGCAAGGCAGCGACGATCGGCGAAGGCGTGCCGCTGGCCGCCGAGGCGATCGACAGCGGCCGCGCCAAGGCTGTGCTCGACCGCCTGGTCGCCGTTTCGAACGGATAAAGACATGGCCGATATCCTGCGCCGCATCGAAGCCTACAAGCGCGACGAGATCGCAGCAGCAAAGGCGTTGCTGCCACTCGCCGAGCTCAAGGCGCGCGCCCGCGACGTCACGAAGCCACGCGGTTTCCTCGCAGCCCTCGAAACCAGGCGTCATGATGGCCGCTTCGGCCTGATCGCCGAGATCAAGAAGGCGAGCCCGTCCAAGGGCCTTATCCGCCCCGATTTCGATCCGCCGGCACTTGCCAGGGCCTATGCCGATGGCGGCGCTGCCTGTCTTTCGGTGCTGACCGACACGCCGTCGTTCCAGGGTGCACCCGAATTCCTGACCGCCGCGCGCGACGCTTGCGACTTGCCGGCGCTACGCAAGGATTTCATGTTCGAACCCTACCAGGTGCACGAAGCCCGTGCCTGGGGCGCGGACGCAATCCTGATCATCATGGCGAGCCTCAGCGACGACGATGCCAAGCGGCTCGAGGATGAGGCGTTCGAACTCGGCATGGACGTGCTTGTCGAGGTCCATGACGAGGAAGAGACGGAGCGCGCGCTGAAGCTTCAGTCGCGCCTGCTCGGCATCAACAACCGCAATTTGCGCACCTTCGAGGTCAGTCTCGACACGTCGGAGCGCCTGGCGCCGATGGTGCCGGCCGACCGGCTGTTGGTCGGCGAAAGCGGTATCTTCACCCATGCCGACTGCCAGCGCCTGCAGAAATCCGGCATCTCCAGTTTCCTCGTCGGCGAAAGCCTGATGCGGCAGGCCGACGTGACATCGGCGACGCGCGCGCTGCTCGATGGCGCAGCCCTGGCAAGCGCCTGACATGGCAACCACCCTCACCCATATCGGCGCCACCGGTGAGGCCAACATGGTCGATGTCGGCGACAAGGCCGAGACGACACGCACGGCGATCGCCGAAGGCCATGTCATCATGCGTCCGGAAACGCTGGCGCTGATCCTGTCAGGCAACGCCAAGAAGGGTGACGTGCTCGGCACCGCCCGCATCGCCGGCATCATGGCAGCCAAGCGCACGCATGAGCTCGTGCCGCTCTGCCATCCGATCCTTTTGACCAAGGTTTCAGTCGAGATCGAGCCTGACGAGGCCCTGCCCGGTCTGCGCGTGACGGCACTTGCCCGCGTGACCGGCAAGACCGGCGTCGAAATGGAGGCGCTGACCGCAGCCTCGGTCGCCTGTCTCACCATCTACGACATGGCCAAGGCCGCCGACCGCGGCATGGTGATCTCCGGCATCCGGCTGGTCGAGAAGACCGGCGGCAAGTCTGGCGACTACAAGGCGGCGGAATAGATGGCCCTGCTGCCCGTCGCCGACGCCCTGGCGCGCCTGCTCGACGGCGCCGAACCGCGCGGCACGGAAACTGTCGGCCTCGCCCAGGCATCAGCGCGGGTGCTGTCGGCACCGCTGCATGCGCTCCGCACCCAGCCACCCTTTGATGCCTCCGCCATGGACGGCTACGCCGTGCGCGCCGCCGACATCGCCTCGCTGCCGGCGCAACTCAGGGTCATTGGCCAGGCACCCGCCGGCAAGCAGTTCACTGGTACCGTCGGTCCAGGCGAGTGCGTCCGCATCTTCACTGGTGCACCGGTGCCTCAAGGCACTGATACCGTCGTCATTCAGGAAAACGTTCGCGATCTCGGCAATGGCGAGATCGAGGTGGTCGAGCCGACGCTTGCCGGCCGTAACATCCGCGCCAGGGGTCTCGACTTCAAGCAGGGCGACCTCATTCTCGATGCCGGGCGCGTGCTCGACCCGGCAGCGCTCTCGCTGATCGCGGCTGCCAATCATCCCAGCGTCAACGTGGTGCGCGCGCCTCTGGTCGCCATCATCGCCACCGGCGACGAACTGTTGCCGCCTGGCAGCAATCCCGGACCCGACCAGATCATTGCCTCCAACGCCTATGGCGTCGCGGCCATCGTCCAGTCTGTCGGCGCGCGCGTGCTCGATCTCGGCATCGCCGCCGACCGCACCGATGCCATCGCCGCATTGGTGGCGAAGGCGCTCGCAGCGGACGCCGACGTGATCGTCACGCTGGGCGGCGCATCGGTCGGTGACCATGATCTCGTCCATCGTGTGCTGACCGAACTCGGCATGGACCTCAACTTCTGGAAAATCGCCATGCGCCCGGGCAAGCCGCTGATGTTCGGTCGGCTCGGCGCCAGCCGCTGTGTCGGCCTGCCAGGCAATCCGGTCGCCAGCCTGATCTGCTCGCAGATCTTCCTGAAGCCCCTGGTGGCGAAGCTCGGTGGACGTTCCTATTCGCCCGACATGCGCACGGGCGTTCTCGACAGGGCGATGGCGGCCAATGACCTGCGCCAGGACTTCGTCCGCGCGATCGCGAGCGAAACTGCCGACGGGCTCATCGTCACGCCATACCTGATCCAGGACTCTTCGATGCTGCGTACGCTGGCCGACGCCAACTGCGCCATCGTGCGCGCCCCCTTCGCTCCAGCTGTTGAAGCCGGCAGTGCCTGCCAGGTGATGATGCTGCGCTGAACCAGCGACCTCTACCCTTCACGAAATATCAACAGTTGCGGAACACAACTGGAACATATAGTGTTTGTTCTGGGTTTGTTTTTCTTCTGATTCCTCGGGGGTGGCGATGCTGACGCGCAAACAACACGAGCTTTTGCTATTCATCCACGAGCGGCTGAAGGAGGCAGGCATTCCGCCCTCCTTCGACGAGATGAAGGAAGCGCTCGACCTCGCCTCCAAGTCCGGCATCCATCGCTTGATCACGGCGCTTGAAGAACGTGGCTTCATCAGGCGCCTGCCCAACAGGGCGCGTGCGCTCGAAGTGCTGCGCCTGCCCGACTCGATCGCACCTGGGCTCAACGCGGCGAAGAAGTTTTCGCCCAGCGTCATCGAGGGCAGCCTCGGCCGCAAGCCTGAACCCTCGCGCTCCATGTCGGCGGGCAATGACGACGACGCTGGCTCGGCCATTACCATCCCTGTGATGGGACGCATCGCCGCCGGTGTGCCGATCGACGCCATCCAGCACAAGACGCATTCGATTGCGGTGCCGCCAGACATGATCATGGGCGGTGAGCACTACGCGCTCGAGGTCAAAGGCGACTCGATGATCGAGGCCGGCATCTTCGACGGCGACACTGTCGTCATCCGCAGTTCGACCACGGCCAATCCCGGCGAGATCATCGTGGCACTCGTCGACGACGAAGAGGCAACGCTCAAGCGTTTCCGGCGCAAGGGTGCCTCGATCGCGCTTGAAGCCGCCAATCCGGCCTATGAAACCCGCATCTTCGGACCCGACAGGGTCAAGGTGCAGGGCAAGCTTGTCGGACTGATCCGCCGCTACTGAATTTCTCTGCGACAGCAGGCTGAAACGGCGCGGTCTTATGAACAGGACCGTGTAGCGGAGGTCGTCAAGCCCCGCAGATTGTCGAGCAGACCATATGTGGTGCCCCGAGGCGGAACAGGCTTTGCGACATGGGATATGGGAGGGCTCTTGGCCCGATCATTCTCTCACTGCCATCTGGCAATCTGAAGCCTGACTGATCTGCACTAGCTATCGTGCAGTTCCCGGCGACTCCGATGCGGCGGCTATTGGCGTCTTCGGACGCACCGTGGCTGCCGCAGTCGATGACTTCGGGTGCGACGTGGTTGCCTCGGCAGGTACCTTTGGGCGCCTCTCGGCCCGTTTGTAGGGCGGCAGGCCCCTCGCCTCGCGTGAGAACTGGCGCTGGGCGTGCCACGGGCGATACTGTTCCGCCACGGCGTGGCGTATCTCGACCGTCCGATCTCCGCTTTCTGTCTCAGGCGTAATGAATATCGACGCACTGCCAAGACGCGCCAGCTCGCGCTTGCTGAGTACGGTTGGCGCCACGCCTGGGCAGACGTCGCTTGCCGTGGCATCGTCGACCACGATGAGGTCTGCGCTTGCACAGGCACGCGCAGCGACAGCAGTATTCGCCGCATGCACGATCCGTGCACCTCCTGGTTGCTGAACCGTGCACAGCCCCTTGCCGCAGACGAAGGCATCCGCACCGGATGCATTTGCTTCGCCAGACGCTTGTTTGCCGGCTTCCGTACCGGAGATTCTTGCTTCTCCTGTTTCTTGCTTGCCGACTTCCGGACCAGGAGTATTTGCTTCGCCAGTTGGCTCGGAGCCGGTCTCGCTGGGCGAACTGCCCGCGCCGTCAACAGCAGTCGTCGTAGAACGCTCTGGCGCAACGAGTGTCTCCGACACCAGCGCGCGCTGCCAGTTGTCGACTGTGAACTGGTTTGGCCTGGCACGATTGACGGCAAGCTTGCCGTCGCCAACCGGCACGCCGACGAGACGGCCATCTTCCGAGACGAGAACGTCGGGCGTTTCCGTTTCCACGACCGTCATCAGTCCAAGGGCCGCGAAAGGCACTGCTGCGGCGCGCAGCCAGGTCGTCGCCGTCGACGCGATGACGAGTGCTGCGGTGAGCAACAGCACAGCGTGCGGCGAGACAAGCCCGACCGCATCAACTGGCGAGCGCTCGGAGAACCAGGTGGCGACACCAATCATCGCGTTCAGGCCAACGCCCATCGTGTCGAGGAAAATGCCGTCGAGGGCGAGTGGCATGAAGATGCCAGCCATGACGGCAAAAGGCATGACCAGGACCGACACCAGCGGCATGACCGCCAGATTGGCGAACAGGCTGAGCGGCGACACCCGTTGAAAATGCCAGGCGCCGAAGACGCTGGTCGCAAGCCCCGCAATCAGCGAGGTGGCGACGAGGCCGACCGCGACCGTGGCAAGCCAGCGCCAGATCTTCGATGGCAGCGACCTCTGCCCAACCGGCAACGCCTGCTCTTCCCGTCTGTCCGACCACCAGGCATAGGCACCGACAAGGGCAGCGGTGGCGGCGAACGACATCTGGAAGCTCGGTCCGACAACCTCATGCGGCGAGATCAGGATAACCACGACGGCCGAGATCGCCAGATTGCGCATTGTCAGCGCCGCGCGGTCGAACAGCACTGCCGTCAGCATCACCGCCAGCATGATGAAGCTGCGCTGCGCCGCGACTTCGGCGCCTGAGATAAACAGATAACCGCCGGTGGCGAGCAACGCCGCACCTGCGGCGTATTTCTTCACCGGCCGACGCGAGGTGAAGGCGGGAACGGTAGCGAAGGACAGCCGCATCAAAAGCATGACGGTGCCCGCGACCATGGCCATATGCAGGCCCGAGATCGAGATGATGTGATAGAGGCCGGTACGCCGCAGCGCCTCGTTGACGTCCTCGGGAATGCCGCCGCGCACGCCGACGACCAATGCGGCCGCGATTTCGCCCTCCGGCCCGCCAATGCGGTCGCGGATACGCTGGGCTATTTTTCCCCGGGCGTTTTCTATCGCAGCAGAAGCGCGATCACTGGCCGAGAATGGCTGCGTGGTTTCAGCGAGTTCCGGCCCCTTCATGAAAAAGCCGCTGGCCCCGATGCCGTCAAAATAGCTTTCGAAGGAAAAGTCGTAGCTGCCCGGACGCACCGGCCCGGATGGCGGCATCAGCCTGACATAGCCCGTCACCACAGACCATGCGATGACACCTTGGGGAAGCTTGCGCGCGGTGAGCCGCACCAGCTCGGGGGCATAACGCAACACCGGGCGCGCGGTCGAAAGGACGTCGAGTGTGAGCCGCACCCTGCCGTTGTCCAGATTGTCGATCCCAACGACGCGACCGGTGATGGCCGTCGAGATTTCGGCGCCTAGCATCTTCGTCGCCACGCGCTCCGTCTCAAACTTTGCAACCGCCATGCCGAGCATGCAGGCAGCGACAGCGGCGAGTGCATGGTGGAGAAGCCGTTGTCCGCGTGTGGCGAAAGCGAGCATGGCCGGAACCGCAGACATCACAGCAAGTGGCGCTAGGTCCGGCTCACTTGGAAGCGCAAAATACGCCAGGGCTCCGGCTGCCAGAAAAACCGGAAGAAGCAGGAATGCGGCACCACGGTCGAGTTCCGTTTCGATCGCAGCCAGGGCAGATCGTCCAGTGATCCGATGGCCGGACAGCAATTGCGATCCTCGTCGCAGCAAGGACAGGTTCCGTGACTGTGACGGCGATGCGCCGGCGGCAAAGGCAGAGTCGGGTTCGGGTGCCGCAGGCTGCGTCCAGACAACGGCAGGCGCGGCTGGAACGGTCAGCAAGTCGCGCTCGCTGGCCTCGACCACCGGATTGTGACCGGCTTGCCCCTCCCGCACGCGGTCGCCCATCGGGCCTGCCCCTTGCGCCCCAGACCTTCTATGCTACATCAACCGCACACAAACGCCATGCGCCGCCGGCTTTCGGCCAAGCGCCCTGCCTCCCTTGGAAATCGCCATGCCTGTCGTCACCCGCTTCGCCCCCTCGCCCACCGGCTATCTGCACATTGGTGGCGCACGTACCGCTCTCTTCAACTGGCTCTATTCCCGCCACACCGGCGGCACCATGCTGTTGCGCATCGAGGACACTGACCGCGAGCGCTCGACCGACGCCGCAACGGCCGCGATCCTCGAGGGCCTCACCTGGCTCGGCCTGACCTGGGAGGGTGAGCCGATCTCGCAGTTCGAGCGTGCGCCGCGCCATCGCGAGGTGGCCGAGGAGCTCGTGCGCATGGGCAAGGCCTATTATTGCTACGCCTCGCAGGAAGAGCTGACCGAGATGCGCGAGAAGGCCCGCGCCGAGGGCAAGCCGCCGCGTTATGACGGCCGTTGGCGCGACCGCGACCCGTCCGAGGCGCCGGCTGGCGTCAAGCCGGTCATCCGCATCAAGGCGCCGCAGGAAGGTGAGACGCTGGTGCTCGACCGCGTGCAGGGCGACGTACGCTTTCCCAACAAGGATCTCGACGATTTCATCATCCTGCGCTCGGACGGCGTGCCGACCTACATGCATGCCGTGGTCGTCGACGACCACGACATGGGCGTCACCCACATCATCCGCGGCGACGACCACCTGACCAACGCCGCGCGACAGACAGTGATCTACAACGCCATGGGCTGGGACGTGCCTGTGATGGCGCATATCCCGCTGATCCACGGCGCGGACGGCGCAAAACTGTCCAAGCGCCATGGCGCACTCGGCGTCGATGCCTATCGCGCCATGGGCTATCTGCCCGAGGCGCTGCTCAACTATCTCGCCCGCCTCGGCTGGAGCCATGGCGACGACGAGGTGATGAGCATCGAAAACATGATCAGCTGGTTCGAGATCGAGGACGTCAACAAGGGTGCGGCGCGCTTCGACTTTGCCAAGCTCGAGGCCCTGAATGGCGTCCACATGCGCCAGATGGACGACAAGAATCTGTTCGACATATTCGTCGCCACCTTGCCCTATCTGCCCGGTGGCGATGCCATCCTCGGCGGACTGGACGAGACGCGCAAGGCACAGCTGCTTGCCGCCATGCCAGGCCTCAAGGAGCGTGCCAAGACACTGATCGAACTGGCCGACGGCGCGGGCTTCCTGTTTGCCCAGCGCCCGCTGCCGCTCGACGAGAAGGCTGCCGGCCTACTCGCCGGCCCGGCCAAGGACATACTGAGGGGCGCGCACGCAGCGCTCGCAACGGTTGCCGCCGGCGACTGGACGGCAGCCAATGCAGAAGCCGCGATCCGCGAGTTTGCCGGCCGCGAAAACCTGAAATTGGGTGGCGTGGCGCAGCCCTTGCGGGCCGCCCTGACGGGCAAGAGCACCTCTCCCGGCGTGTTCGACGTGCTCGCCGTTCTAGGGCGCGACGAAAGTCTAGCCCGCATTTTTGATCAAATCGATTAGGTCAGCAGTGCTTTCCTAGTTTTGCATTGAAATGAGGCTATTGCGGTGCAACATTGCGGCAACAGGTCAATTTGAAAGCAGCGGGAAAGCTGGGAAGCGAGTTCAAGCGTTCCGGGCCTAATGGGTTGCCTTGTTATGACGATTGCGCCGCGCAAGGCGGCAACTCAGCACTAAGGAGTATGCGATGACTGATTCGACCGCCAAACTGGAGTTCCGCGGCCAGACCCACGAGTTCAAGGTCCGCGGCGGAACGGTCGGACCGGATGTGATCGACATCGCATCGCTCTACGCCACGACGGGCGCCTTCACCTACGACCCGGGCTTCACCTCCACCGCAAGCTGCGAATCGGAAATCACCTTCATCGACGGCGACGCCGGCGTGCTGCTGCACCGCGGCTACCCGATCGACCAGCTAGCCGAGCACGGCGACTTCCTCGAGGTCTGCTACCTCTTGCTCTACGGCGAACTGCCAACCAAGGCGCAGAAGGACGACTTTGACTACCGCATCACGCGCCACACCATGGTGCACGAGCAGATGTCGCGCTTCTTCACCGGCTTCCGCCGCGACGCGCACCCGATGGCGGTGATGTGCGGCGTGGTTGGCGCGCTGTCGGCCTTCTATCACGACTCGACCGACATCTCCGATCCGCACCAGCGCATGGTCGCCTCGATCCGCCTGATCGCCAAGATGCCGACGATCGCTGCGATGGCCTACAAGTACCACATCGGCCAGCCGTTCATTTACCCCAAGAACGAGCTGAACTTCGCGGCCAACTTCCTGCACATGTGCTTTGCCGTGCCGTGCGAGGAATACAAGGTCAATCCAGTGCTGGCGCGCGCGATGGAGCGCATCTTCATCCTGCACGCCGACCACGAGCAGAACGCCTCGACCTCGACCGTGCGTCTCGCCGGCTCGTCGGGCGCCAATCCGTTTGCCTGCATCGCCGCCGGCATCGCCTGCCTGTGGGGCCCGGCACATGGCGGCGCCAATGAAGCGGCACTCAACATGCTGTCCGAGATCGGCCACGTTGACCGCATTCCGGAATTCGTCGCCCGCGCCAAGGACAAGAATGATCCGTTCCGCCTGATGGGCTTTGGCCACCGCGTCTACAAGAACTACGATCCGCGCGCCAAGATCATGCAGAAGACCACGCATGAGGTTCTGGGCGAGCTCGGCATCAAGGACGATCCGATGCTCGACGTCGCGATGGAGCTTGAGCGCATCGCGCTGACCGACGAGTATTTCATCGAAAAGAAGCTCTACCCGAACATCGACTTCTACTCCGGCATCACGCTGAAGGCGCTGGGCTTCCCCACCACCATGTTCACCGTGCTGTTCGCGCTCGCCCGCACCGTCGGCTGGATCGCCCAGTGGAAGGAAATGATCGAGGATCCGCGCCAGAAGATCGGCCGTCCGCGCCAGCTCTACACCGGCGCCACCGAGCGCGACTACGTGCCAATCGCCAAGCGTTAAGCCTTGCAGCGCCGCGTCCATTCGGGCACGCGGCGCTGTACAGCCTGAGGCTGCAGCCGACTTGAAAAACACCCGCCAGGCCATTGCCTTGGCGGGTGTTTTTCATTTCACGATGTGTTTGAGAACCGCTTCGGCTGCAATCTCACCTGACGGCCGTTCGGTCGCCATGCGCCTGACGATTTCGGCAAAGCCATCCTTTTGCCAGCGGCGCAGGGAGCCGTCCTCGAACAGGCCTTCGACATAGCGCGCCATCCATTGCGGGCGCACATACTCGTTGTAGTTTTCCTGCACGACCGGCCTGTCGGCGATCAGGTTGGGCAGTGCAGCACTCCACACCGTAACCAGCCTCTGGATCATTCGAGCCAGCGTGTCGAGCTTGTAGGACGACAGCATTGGCACGCCGGCGAGCGCGAGTTCCAGCGATACAGTTCCCGATGCGATCAGGGCAGCGTCAGCCTCGCCGAAGGCCTGCCACTTGTGCTGGGGGTCGAGGATGATCTCCGGCTTTTGCGGCCAGCTGGAAACGGCCTCTTCGACGAGGCTAGCGACATGCGGCACCGTCGGCAAAAGCAGGCGCAGGCGACGACCACGCTCGCGCAGGATCGAGACAGTCTCACCGAATGGGCCGATCAGGCTGCGCACTTCGCTGCGGCGCGATCCCGGCAAAAGCAGCAGCGTCTTCTCGCTGTCAGACGTCGGTGCAGACTTGCCCTCCTGCATCGCCGCAGCAATGGCTATGCCCGGATCGGTCGTCAGGCGATGACCGACGAAGGTACCGTGCGGACCCCCCAGGCGCGCGAGTTCGGCCGGCTCGAACGGCAGGATACACAGCACCTCGTCGACATGCGGCTTCATCGCCTTGGCGCGCCCCGGACGCCAGGCCCAGACGCTCGGGCAGATGTAGTGGACAATGGGAATGCTTGGATCGAGCGCCCGCACCTTCTTGGCGACTCGCAGGGAAAAATCCGGGCTGTCGATGGTAATCAGGCAGTCGGGCTTTTCTGCAGCCACGAACCGCGCGGTCTGGCCGATCCGCCTGATCAGGCGCGGCAGGTCGCGAACGACTGCCGTCAGCCCCATCAAGGCGATCTCACTGGCGTCAAACAGCGGCGAAAGGCCAAGGTCCTGCAAATGCCGGCCGCCAGTGCCGACAAGCCTGATCTCGCGCCCGCGCAAACGCTGCAGCGCCTGCACCAGATCCGCGCCAAGCAGGTCGCCCGATTCTTCGCCCGCGACGATGGCAATCTTGAGCGGTGGCTGGCTCATCGCTCGTTTCCCTCGTCGGACAGGCCGATGACGAAGAGGCCGAGCCTGTCAGCGCGTTCGACAACCTCGCCATAGTCGAGCACCAGCGACCGCCCGGCCTCGATCCCGATCCCGGCAAGCCCTGCCGCATGCGCTGCATCGACGGTTGCCGGGCCGATGGTCGGCAAGTCTGCGCGCAATTCCTGGTTCGGCTTGGCGCATTTCACCAAGACGCCGCGCTTGCGCCCGGCGATGCGGCCGTTGTTGCGCAGATCACGCACACGTTCGAGCAACAGGTCGGTGCCCTCGATACCTTCAAGCGCGATGGCACGCCCGCCGATGGCAACCGCGGCCTGGCCGATATCAAGCGCTCCTATCATACGCGCGGCCTCCTGACCGGCGCGAAGGTCGGCCCAGTCGCCCTTTTCAGGCACCAGCGCGCTCATGCTGCCGGCGACAGCCAGAAGCTCTGGAACAACCTGATGTGCCCCGACCACCTTGATACCGCTATCCTCGATCGTCCTGACCAGAATGCGCAACAGGCCGTCATCGCCGCGTGCAAGCGCTGCCAGCGCACGCGGCAGCACGCGCAGCAGGGCTACGCTGGGGCGGATGGCCCGCCACACCGGACGGCGGCTGATGCCACCGGCCAGCACGCAATGGGTGATGTTGTGGCGCTTGAGCAAAGGCACGAGCGAGGCGAACTGCTCGATGGCAAGCCGCTCGCCGGCATAGCTCCAGAGGCTCGTGCTGGGATCGGTCTCGCCGTCGATCAGAACGATGAACGGCTTGCGGCCGGCCTCGGCGAGACTGTCGGCGACATTGACCGGAAGCCGACCGCTGCCGGCGACGACAGCAACCCGGTCGGTCGCGGAAAGGTTGATCCTCTTTCCGCCCTCAGCCTTCGTCATCGGCGGCGTCTTCGGCGACGGCGTTTCTCAGCGGCGGAACTGTGAAGTGGCGCTTGCCGCGCGCCTGGATGAAATCCAGAACGTCGCGCACGATCGGCGAGCCAGCGAACTCACGCTCAACAAGCGGGATGCTCTCGGCCACCGAACGGGTGGGGTCGAAGATCATCTTGTAGGCCTTGCGCAAGGCAAAGATTTCGGCGCGCGGAAGGCCTGAGCGGCGCATTCCGATGACGTTGAGTCCACGCAGACGCGCGCGGTTGCCCATCACCATGCCATAGGGAATGATGTCGCCGTCGATGATCGCACCACCGCCGGCAAAGGCATGGTGGCCGATACGCGTCATCTGGTGAACGGCGCACAGGCCGCCAAGCGTGACGTTGTTGCCGACTTCGACGTGGCCGCCGAGCGTCGCGACGTTCGCCATGGTGACGTTGTCGCCGACGATGCAGTCATGGGCGATATGCGCATAGGCCAGGAACAGGCCGTTGTCGCCGACGGTCGTTGCACCGCGGCTGGTGTCGGTACCTACATGCATGGTCACGCCTTCGCGGATCGTGCAGTTCTTGCCGACCACGAGCGTCGTGCGGCCGCCCTTGTGCTTGTTGTTTTGGGGAGCAGCGCCAAGAGTTGCCTGCGGGAAGACCGTGCAGCCCTCGCCCAGCGTCGTTGCGCCAATGATCGCGACATGGCTCATCAGTTCGACGCGGTCGCCAATGACGGCATCGGCGCTGACGTGGCAGAACGGGCCGACGCGCACGCCTGCGCCCAGTTGTGCACCGGCTTCAACGACGGCGGCGGGATGGATAAAGGTTTCAGTCATAGAGCGTTGCTTATTCCTTGGGCACCATCATCGCAGCCACCTCTGCTTCCGCGACGGTGGCGCCATTGACCTGCGCATCGCAGGCGAACTTGAGGATGTTGCCGCGCTTCTTGATCTTCTTGACGTGAATGCGGAGCTGGTCGCCCGGCACGACAGGCTTGCGGAACTTGGCACCGTCGACCGTCATCAGGTACACCAGCGAGGGCGTCTCATCGACAATGAGCCGCAGGCAGATGGCACCCGCCGTCTGCGCCATGGCTTCGATGATCAGCACGCCTGGCATGACCGGATGCCCCGGGAAATGCCCCTGGAAATGCGGTTCGTTAGCTGTAACGTTCTTGATGCCGACTGCAGAATCGTCACCATCGATGTCAACGATGCGATCGATCAGCAGGAATGGATAGCGATGCGGCAGCAGCTTGTGCAGGCCGAGGATATCGACGGTTTCGAGCGTCTTGGTAGCCTGGTCAGTCACTGCTCCCACCCCCCTTTGGTTTTCCCATGGCCATTTTTCTAATCAACGCGAACTCGCGCATTGCCAATTTCATAGGTTTCGCAGGAAAACCTGCCCAGACTTCGCCTGCCGGCACGTCGTGCATCAGGCCGCTGCGCGCTGCCAGCTGAGCGCCTGATCCGATGGTCAGGTGATCGGCCAGGCCGACACCGCCGCCCATCATCACGTTGTCGCCGACGACGACCGAGCCCGAAATACCCGTTAGCCCTGCAATAACGCAATTGCGGCCAATCCGCACGTTGTGGGCGATCTGGACGAGATTGTCGATCTTGGTGTTTTCGCCAATGACGGTGTCCGACATAGCGCCACGGTCGACCGTCGAATTGGCGCCGATCTCGACATTGTCCTGGATGATGACACGGCCGATCTGCGGAATGCGCTCCGGGCCGCGCGCACCGCCGGCAAAACCGAAACCGTCCTGGCCGATGCGGGCGCCGGCATGAACGATCACGCCATTGCCGATCAGCGCATACTGGATCGAGCTGTGCGGACCGACATAACAATCGCGGCCGATCTGCGTCGAACGCCCGATGACCGCATTGGCTGAAACCACGGTGCCGCTGCCCACAGCTGCGTTCGGCCCGATCACAACACCGGCTTCAACGACAGCGCCTGGCTCGACATGGGCGGTCGGATCGATGTGTGCGAATGGTGAGATGCCAGTTTCACCGCTCACGCCCACCGGGCGCTCGGCATCCGGATAAAGCAGCCTGCCGATGCGGGCGAAGGCCTGCTGTGGCCGTGGCGACACGAGAATGGCGATGCCTTCAGGGACAAGATCGGCGACATCAGCAGTGCACAGAACTGCCGCCGCATGCAGCGACTTGAGTGGTGCTGCGTTGCGTTTGCCGTCGACAAACACCAAAGCGCCATCGCCACCGTTGCTTGCCGAAGCGATGGTCGAGATAGCGATTTCAGAATGTTTGGGGTCGACGAGCGTCGCGCCGGTAAGGCCGGCCACCTCGCCGACCGAATAGCGGCGTGACGGCACAAAAAATACCGGATCCGTCATGAAATGCTGTTCCAGCCAAGCCGGGCAAAGAGTTTCCGGGCCGTGACGGCCCGGAAACGTTGTACCACGCAATTAGAAGCGGGTCGAAATGCCGAAGTTGAATTCCTGCGTATTGTCGGTGTCCAGCTTCTTGAGCGGGATGGCGTAGTCGATACGCAGCGGACCGAAAGGCGATGCCCAAAGCAAGCCGATGCCGGCTGAGGCACGCAGCTCCATGTCAGTCGACACGATGTTCGTGCCGGCAACATTGATCTTGCTGCCATAGAGGGTCGCCGCATCCGCGAACACCGCGCCGCGCAGGCCGAAGCTCTCAGGAACGATCGGGATCGGGAACTGCGCCTCGGCCGAAGCATTGAAGTAGGTGGTGCCACCGATGTGGTCGCCACCGTTCTTATCGTACGGGCCGATACCGTTGTACTCGAAGCCGCGGATCATGCGGTCATTGCTCTTGAAGTGATCGAAAACACGCAGACCATCGTCACCGAAGCCCTGAATGTGACCACCACCCACCGACACGAGGCCAACGATATCAAGCTCTTCCGACAGAGTCTGATAGTAGCTGCCACGACCGGTGAACTTGACGAACTTCGCATCACCACCCAGGCCGGCAACTTCCGTTGTGAAGTTGGCGTAGATGCCGTTGCGCGGGTTCTTCATGTCGTCAATGGTGTTGTACACCAATGTGCCACTGACCGATGACTTGATCCAAGGGCTATTGGCAATGCCATCCTGAATTGCTGGGGAAATCGTGCACTTTGCAGGATTAAGCACGCCGCCGGTCAGGCAGTCTTCATCGTACTCGTACTTCTCTTGCGAGATGTTGTACGCGAGTTGCGTCGAGATATTGTTGGTGATCGGCAGCCCAAATCGGATCGTGCCACCCGTAATATCGCTCTGGTACTTGTCGTCGTACTTCCGAGTCTGACGGAACACGTCGAAGCCTGCAGCGATACGGCGACCGAGGAAATACGGCTCGGTGAACGAGAAGCTGTAGTCACGCGAGTTCTTACCGCCACCGGCCGAGAACTTGATGAACTGGCCGCGGCCGAGGAAGTTGCGCTCGGTGATCGAGCCTTCCACCGACGGGCCGGCATTGTCGCCACCGGTCGAATAACCGGCGCCAATCGAGAATTCACCGGTCGACTTCTCGACCAGATCGACAACCAGCACAACCTGGTCAGGCTGCGAGCCGGGAGCCGTCGAGACTTCAACGCGCTCGAAGAAGTTCAGGGCTTCAAGGCGCTTCTTGGCGCGCTGGATCAGCACCTGGTTGAAGGCATCGCCTTCGGAGACGTCGAACTCGCGACGGATCACGAAGTCGCGGGTGCGTTCGTTGCCGCGGATTTCGATGCGCTCGACATAGGCCTTGGCGCCCTGGTCAACCGTGTAGACGACTGAGATCGTGCGGGTTTCGAAGTTACGATCGCCGCGCGGCGTCACCTTGGCGAAGGCATAGCCAGCGCCGGCAACGTTTTCGGTGATCGCGATGATCGAATCTTCGACGTCCTTGGCGTTGTAGACGTCGCCTTTGCGCGTCTCGACAAGACGCTGCAGGCTCGCGCCATCGACCTCGGGAATGCTGCTCTCAACCGACACGTCGCCGAACGTATAACGCTGACCTTCGTCAACGGTGATCGTGATCGTATACTGGTTGGTCGCCTCGTCGAGTTCGCCAAAGGCGGAGACAACCTGGAAGTCGGCATAGCCGTGATTGTAGTAGAAGCGACGCAGCGCTTCTTCGTCGGCGCGCAGGCGGTCTTCGTCATAGATGTCGTCACGCAGCATGAACGACAGGAACGACGAGCGCTTGGTCGAGATGATGTCCGCGAGACGGCGATCGCCATAGGCGTCGTTGCCGACAAAGTTGATCGCAGCGATCTTGGTGCGACCGCCTTCGTTGATCTCGAACACCACGTTCACGCGGTTTTCGCCGAGATCCATGATCTTGGTGCCGACGGTGACGTCGTCACGGCCGACGCGCTTGTAGGCTTCCTTGATCGACTGCGCATCAGCTTCAAGAGCGGCCTGCGAGAACGCGCCGCGCGGCTTGAGCTGGATGGCGCCACCGAGCGCCGCGTCCTTGAGCTTCTTGTTGCCCTGGAACAGCACGTTGTTGACGACCTGGTACTCGGACACCTGGACAACGAGCGTCGAACCGACCTGGTTGATGCGCACGTCGGAGAACAGGCCGCTGCCGAACAGCGCCTTCACGGCGTCGTCGATATCGGTGTTCGAAAACGACTTGCCGGGCTTGATGGTGATGTAGTTGCGGACGGTATCCGCATCGACGCGCTGATTGCCGCGCACTTCGACCCGGTTGACCACCGCCGCTTGCGCGGCTGACACGGCAACAAACTGGACCGCCACTGCGCCTGGAATGGCCAGAGCGGCGGAAAGAGCAACCGCGGACGCGGCGCTCGCAAACTTAGATGCTGCCTTCATAATCGGCCTTTACAACCTTTTCTCGAAGTCCCCACGGCGAGAAAACCGGACGTCGCGGTAATTTCCCGTACCGTAATAACTGGATTTTCCCTACACGCAAGGCTTCTGGTTAATTTGCGCTTACTTACCCAGCGAGCGTGACTTTCGCGTCACGCATACTGCCCCAGATGGTAAACGCTCCCTCAACGGACCCCTTGCCGGCCCAAAATTTCTTCATGATTTCAGCAGCCAAACAGGTCGTTCCAAAAAACGAAGCCCATAAAGGCCAGCACGAGAATCATCCCCACTCGATATACAGCCTCCATAGCCCGCTCGGAAACAGGGCGCCTGATGACAGCTTCAACTGCATAGAACGCCAAGTGGCCGCCGTCGAGTGGAGGAATCGGCAGAAGGTTCAGAAAACCGATGCCGACCGACAAAAGTGCTACCAATTGCACCAGCCACACGAAGCCCAGTTGGGCCGCCTTGCCCGCCATGTCGGCAATCTTGACCGGCCCACCGAGCTGGCACTTGTCCTCGCGGCCAATGACGAATCGCTTCAGGAACTGGCCGGTCCGCTCGATGATGTGCCCCGTTTCGGAAACCGCCTGCACAAAGGCACCACCCGGGCTGTAGCTGATCAGTCGCGGCTGCCCGAGTTCCTCATTGTTGACGACGCCGATGACCGCAACCTTGACCGAATTGCCGAGGGCATCCTTCTGCTCCATCATTTCAGGCGTGGCGGTGACGGTGACTTCCTTGCCGTCGCGCATCATCACGAAGGTAAGCGGATCGCCGCCGCGTCCCGAGACGATGCGCTGGACGTCGGAGAAGGTTTCCACCGGCTGGCCGTCGACGCTGACGAATCGGTCGCCTGGCTGGATCCCGGCATTCGCAGCCGGGCTTGCGGCGCGCACTTCGGCAACAGTCGGCTCCATGACGTAGCGGCCATATGCCGAAAACAACACGGTGAAGACTGCGATCGTCAGCAGGAAGTTGAACAGAGGGCCGGCAAATACCGTCGCTGCGCGCTTCCAGACCGGTTGGGTGTGGAAGGCGATCTTGCGCTCGTCGGGGCTGAGATTGTCGTCCTCGCTGCTGTCCGGCTTGCTGGTGACGCTCATGTCGCCAACAAACTTGACGTAGCCACCCAACGGAATGGCGCAGAGCTTCCAGCGCGTACCGCGGCGGTCGTTGAAGCCGAGGAGTTCAGGGCCAAAGCCGATCGAGAAGGCCTTCACGCCGATACCGCACCAACGGCCGACCAGATAGTGGCCCATCTCGTGCACGAACACCACGATGGTGAGCACGAACAGGAACGGCACGATGGTGCCGATCAGGAGACCATCCGTAGTCAGGAACGCGGGAAGATACTCGCTCAAATCAAGCCCTCAACCAGATACCATGGCGCCCCAGATGAAGCACCGCGCCTTGCCCGAGGCTTGCGCCTCTGAACTTGGTCGCTCAGGCGGGAAACAATCCCTGAGCTGGATGGTCGGCGGAACCGGACATCCAGCCGATGACGTATAGGGCAAATGCAGCCGCGACAAGCCCATCGACACGGTCCATCACGCCACCATGGCCGGGAATCAGCGAACCCGAATCCTTGTAGCCATGCCGGCGCTTGACCCATGATTCGAACAGGTCGCCCGCTTGCGAGATCACCGAAAGCAGCAGGCCGATCACGGCCAGGACGAACAGGTTGCCCGTACCGGCAAAGTTGGCGAGCAAAAGCCCCGCAACAACGCCGCCGACAGCGCCACCAACCGCGCCGCTGCGCGTCTTGCCGGGCGAGATGGATGGTGCCAGCTTGGGGCCGCCAACCTTGCGACCGACGAAATAGGCGAAGATGTCAGTGGCCCAGACGACCGCGAACAAAAACAGGATGGCAACCAAGCCTGATGTCTCGTTGCCGCGTAGCAAGGCCAGTGACAGGCCGGAGAGCGCGGCATAACCGAAGCCGGCAGCTTCCCACGCCCCTGCTCCGCGCAGCTTGCCCAGCCCCCACAGGATGAGCGTGAAGACGGCGGCCAGGATGATCAGGGCGAGCGCAGGAATGCCTGCGACCAAGGCACCAGCGAACATCAGGATCAGGACTTCGGGCAGCATGTTGAGGTTGCCGCCGGCCCAGCCAGTCTCGCTGTTCGGACGCGACATGCGCGACCATTCGTAGAAGATGGCAAGCGCGATCGCCGCCGTCAGCATCCTGAACGGCAGCCCGCCCAGCCAGGTGAGCAGCAGCACCGCCGCGGCCAGCACGATCGCCGAGATTGTCCGGAGCTGGAGATTGCTCATGGCAAGGTCACGAGGCGACGTCGCGGGCAGCAAGCCCGCCGAAGCGGCGTTCGCGGCCGGTATATTCGCGCAAGGCGTCCGCGAGATGCTCGCGGGTGAAATCCGGCCAGTAGCAAGGCTGGAAGATCAGCTCGCTGTAGGCCGACTGCCAGGGTAGGAAATTGGACATCCGGATTTCACCGCTGGTGCGGATGACAAGGTCCGGATCAGGAATGCCCGACGTGTCGAGCTCTTCGGCAAACAGCTCAGGAGTGATCTGTTCGCTTGATATGTCGCCACGCTTGACCGCTTCCGCCAGCCGGCGCGCGGCACGTGCAATCTCGTCGCGTCCGCCATAGTTGAACGCGATGACAAGCGTCAGCGCGTCATTGCCTGCCGTCAGCGTTTCGGCTTCTTCGAGCAGGCTGCGGATATCGGGCTGCAGCGTTGCCCTGTCGCCGATGATCTGGACACGCACGCCGCTGTTGTGGAGTTCGGCAAGATCGCGCCGAATGAAAATCTTGAGCAGCCCCATGAGGTCGGTGACCTCGGACTTGGGCCGCGACCAGTTCTCCGAGGAGAAGGCGTAGACGGTCAGCCAGGAGATGCCGAGGTCGGACGCCGCACGAACAGTGCGACGCAGCGCCTCGACGCCGGCGCGATGCCCCGCAACGCGCGGCAGGCCGCGGGCCTTCGCCCAGCGACCATTGCCGTCCATGATGATCGCGACATGCGCGGGCGTAGTCATCCGTTCGCTTTCGGGCTGGCCGCATGCCTGCCTTAGACTTGCATGATCTCGGCTTCTTTGGTCGCAAGAAGGCTGTCGACCTGATTGATCGTGTCGTCGGTCAGCTTCTGGACCTTTTCCGACTGGACGCGCTGGTCGTCCTGGCTGATGTCGCCATCCTTCTCGGCCTTCTTGAGCGCATCCATGCCGTCGCGGCGCACGTGGCGCGTGGCGACCTTGGCGTTCTCGGCATAGGTGTGGGCGATCTTGACCAGTTCCTTGCGGCGCTGCTCGTTGAGCTCCGGCAGCGGAATGCGCAGATTGGTGCCGTCGACGATCGGGTTGAAGCCGAGGTTGGATTCGCGGATGGCGCGATCGACCGCACCGACCATCGACTTGTCCCAGACCGAGACCGAGATCATGCGCGGCTCAGGCACCGACACCGTCGCCACCTGGTTGAGCGGCATGGACGAGCCATAGGCCTGGACGTGGATCGGGTCGAGCAGGTTGCTCGAGGCACGGCCTGTGCGCAGCGAGGCGAGGTCGTGCTTGAAGGCGTTGATAGCGCCTTCCATGCGGCGCTGAAGATCGCTGTAGTCCGTGCTCATTGCAGTCTCCTTGGTCCCTGTTACGGGGCCATCGTTCCAATCGTCAGGCGTCCGCAACAATCGTGCAGCGTCCGCCACCTTTCAATATTTCGCCGAACCCGCCTTTTTCATGGATCGAGTAGACGATTATCGGGATGTTGTTTTCGCGCGCAAGAGCAATCGCGGCCGTATCCATGATGGACAGGCCTTTTGTGATGACTTCCGCATGGGTGATGCGCTCGAAGCGTGTCGCGGCGGGATCCTTCTTGGGATCGGCCGAGTAGACACCGTCGACCTGGGTGCCCTTGAACAGCGCGTCAGCGCCGATCTCGGCTGCACGCAGGGCCGCTGCCGAATCGGTGGTGAAGAACGGATTGCCCGTGCCGCCGGCAAAGATCACGACCTTGCCCGCATCCATGTAGGCGGTTGCCTGGCGTTGCGAGAAGCTCTCGCACAGCTCGGGCATGGCGATGGCCGAAAGCACCACGGCATCGACGCCGAGCTTGTGCAGCGACGTGCGCAGGGCGAGCGAATTGATGATGGTGGCGAGCATGCCCATGTGGTCGCCAGTGACGCGATCGCCACCCTTGGAGGCCACGGCCACGCCGCGGAAGATGTTGCCGCCGCCGATGACCACGCCGACTTCGACGCCGAGCGCCCTCGCCTCGGCGATGTCGCTGGCGATGCGGTCGACAACAGAAACGTCGATGCCGAAATGCTGCTCGCCCATCAGGGCTTCACCCGACGCCTTAAGCAGTACGCGCCGGTAGAGCGGCTTGTCGGTCATGGGTTCCTCGCGGCTGTTGAATTTGGGTTCCGATACACGAAGGGCGCCGCGATGTCACGCGGCGCCCTTCGGCTATCCTCAGGAAGCGCTTGATGCAGCGCTATATTTTAGCCCTTAACGGCTGCAGCAACTTCAGCTGCGAAGTCGCTCTCTTCCTTCTCGATGCCTTCACCGAGCGCGAAGCGAACGTAGCCGGTGATCTTAGCCGGCGCGCCAATCTGCTTTTCGGCATCCTTCAGTGCTGCCTCGACCGTCAGGTCGGGGTTGAGCACGAAAGCCTGCTTCAGCAGCACGACTTCCTCGTAGAATTTGCGCATGCGGCCTTCGATCATCTTCTCGATGACGTTTTCCGGCTTGCCCGACTGGCGGGCCTGGTCGGAGAAGATCGCCTTTTCGCGCTCAACAGCCGTTGCGTCGACCTCTTCCGGGGTCAGGGCGAGCGGGTTGGTCGCAGCAACGTGCATGGCGACCTGGCGCGCGAAGGCGCGGGCCGCATCGTGGTTGCCGGCGGTCTCGATAGCGACCAGCACGCCGAGCTTGCCGAGGTTGTCGGCAACCGCGTTGTGGACGTAGGTCGCAACGACGCCTTCAGAAACCGACAGCTTGACCGAGCGGCGGAAGCTCATGTTCTCGCCGATGGTGCCGACAGCGTCCTTGATGGTGTCGGCAACAGACTTGTCCGAACCCGGATACTTCGCAGCGGCAACCGCATCGGTGTCGCCATAGGCCAGAGCGACCTTGGAAACGTTGGCGACGATTTCCTGGAAAGCCGCGTTGCGGGCAACGAAGTCGGTCTCCGAATTGACTTCGACGACGACGGCTTCGCGCACGCCGGCATCGACGCCGACCAGGCCTTCAGCTGCGGTGCGGCTGGCCTTCTTGTCGGCCTTGGAGATGCCCTTCTTGCGCAGCCAGTCGACCGCAGCTTCCATGTCGCCGCCGGTCTCGGTGAGAGCTGCCTTGCAATCCATCATGCCCGCGCCCGAGAGTTCGCGGAGTTCTTTAACCTGTGCTGCCGAAATGCTCATTGTGGCCTCTTTGCTTCAAAATGCGCGAGCGCACCACCGAGGGTTCGATGATGCGCCGAACGCCGGCGCTGATTGCGCCCAATCCTGAAAAGGAAGGCCGGTTTCCCGGCCTTCGCGATTACGCCTGGGGCGCTTCAGTCGACGGAGTCGAGTCGAGCGCAGGCTCAACCGGGACTTCAGCCGATGCGCCGATGTCGACGCCGAGCGCGCCCTGCTGGCGGGCGATACCGTCGATCGCAGCCTTGGCAACCAGATCGCAATAGAGCTGAATGGCGCGGGCGGCGTCGTCGTTGCCGGGGATCGGGAAGTCGATCTTGTCCGGATCGCAGTTCGAATCGATGATCGCGACAACCGGAATGCCAAGACGCTTGGCTTCCTGGATGGCGATGGCTTCCTTGTTGGTGTCGATGACGAACATCAGGTCAGGCGTCGAGCCCATGTCCTTGATGCCGCCGAGGGCCTTGTCCAGCTTCTCGCGCTCACGCTCGAGGTTCAGGCGCTCCTTCTTGGTGAAGCCGTGGGCTTCGCCAGCGAGCAACTCGTCGAGCTTGCGCAGGCGCTGGATCGAGTTCGAGATCGTCTTCCAGTTGGTCAGCATGCCGCCGAGCCAACGCGAGTTGACGTAATACTGAGCCGAACGCTGGGCAGCATCAGCAACGATGTCCGAAGCCTGGCGCTTGGTGCCGACGAACAGCACGCGGCCGCCGCGCGAAACGACGTCCGAGACCTGCTTGAGAGCCTGGTGCAGCAGCGGAACCGTCTGCGACAGGTCGATGATGTGGATGTTGTTGCGGGCGCCATAGATGTAGGGCGCCATCTTCGGGTTCCAGCGGTGGGTCTGGTGGCCGAAGTGAGAACCAGCTTCGAGAAGCTGGCGCATGCTGAAATCAGGCAGTGCCATCGTTATGTCCTTATCCGGTTAGCCTCCACGGACCATGACGCTTCCAGCGATATTGCTTTGAACGCCACCGGGGGGTCTCAGCCGGATTTCTCCCGGGCAGAAACCGAAGTCCGTGTGTGGAATGCGGCGGCATATAGACGTATTGGCTGGTGAGCGCAACCCCGGGACCGGCCAGATCGGCGCGGAAAACGAGGCTTTCTGCGCTTCGGCGTACCCCTAGAAGCCTGACGGCGCTCTGTTGGAGCGATGCGGCAGCGGGATTTTGGGCGGCGATTCCCCACCCAGGGGAAAAAAGGTTCAGCTGCCGGCCGCCCAGCGCGACATGCCAGGCTCCTGCTCCACCGGCTCCTCGACCACTTTGGGTTCGCGGCGCTTGAAGTTGCGTACCCGCACCCGGCGAAACACCGCCACGATCTCGTCGCGGCTGCATTCGATAGCGCCCAGGCGCACCGCACGATCGCGCTCGAAGCCGGTGATGTCGTAATGCGGCGCCGAAGTCTTGGGCGGCCCCTGATAGGACGACCGTTTCAGGCCCAGCTGGGCGGCAAAGCGATGCAGCTCGTCAGTGTCGTCGGCAAGCAGGTGGCACCAGCGGTGACCCACCCACTTCCAGATTGCCGCGTCGACATAGACCGCCACGATATCAGCTTACGGCTTGCATTCGCCTTGCGGCACAGGAAACAGCGAGAGATTGACCAGCTTGCCGGTCATCGAAAAGTCGCCGTAATCCATCACCAGGTCGCGGGTCAGACCGTTCTCGTGCAGCTTGAAGCTGATGCGATACTCCGGCACTTCCTCGCCGCCGCCCTTGCTTTCGTCGAAATAGGCGATGTCGACCGGCCAGAACTTGTCCTTGGCGAGTGCCGCGAGCGCCGGACGCTCCGGATCGGTATCGGGCGCCTCGCTCTTCTTGCCGACGATGACGGTGGTGGTCATCACCTTGTCGGCGTCTTCGGAGCCGTCGAACAGGCTTGTTTCATAGAAGGTCTCGCCCTTCTCGGCCTTATCGATCAGCTCGACGAGGTGCTGGGTCGGAAACTGCGTCTTGGCGAGATCGACGGAGCCCGCCGAGGGCTTTTCCAAAGCGACCTTGAGCCCATTGGCTTCGCGCGTCGCCGTGCCCTTGACCTCGCGGTCAAGGTTCTGGTCGACGAAGGACTTGGTGACAAACGAGAACGTCTTGCCCTCGCCGTCCTCGAAGGTGGTCGTCTGCTGGTCGGTCAGCCGGGTGTTCTCGTTGGTCGCGATCTGCGTCACGAAGCGGAACTTGACCGTGTAGCCCTCGCAGGCGGAGCCATTGAACTCGTAGACCATACGACCGGAAAGACCCGTGATCCCCGAGCGGTCAGAAGCCTGGTCGAGAACCAGATCATAGACGGCACGATGGGGCGCAAGAACGGGAGCCGCAAAAGCTGGCGTCAGAGACAGCAGCGAGGTGGACAGGGTGGCAAGAAGAACAAGGCGCTTTGCGCGCATACACTGGCTCCGATCGGCGCGGCCATGACAAGCCGCCTTGAATGATGGTCCACCTTAAAAAAAGTCGTGGCGGAAGCGAGGCAAACATAGCAGTTTCGGCGCAGCCTCACCCGGCACCCGAGACTCAGAGATAAGGAAAGACGATGGGCGAAACAATCGAAAAGCGGCTAAGCGATCTTGGCATCACCTTGCCCGCCGCCGCAGCCCCCGCCGCCAACTACGTGCCGTTCATGGCATCGGGCAACCTCGTCTTCACCGCCGGCCAGCTGCCGCTCAAGGATGGCAAGCTCATCGCCACCGGCCTGCTTGGCCGCGACGTCGACGTTGCAGGCGGCAAGGAGGCGGCGAAGCAGTGCGCCGTCAACATCCTCGCCCAGGCCAAGGCAGCGCTTGGCGACCTCGAAAAGATCCGTCGCATCGTCAAGATCAGCGTCTTTGTCGCCTCGTCTTCCGATTTCACCGAGCAGCATCTGGTCGCCAACGGCGCCTCCGACTTTCTGGTCGCGGCACTTGGCGAACGCGGCAAGCATGCGCGCTCGGCCGTCGGCGTCGCCTCGCTGCCGCTGAACGCCGCCGTCGAGATCGAAGCGATCATCGAACACGATTGAGCAGCTCCATGACCGACCTATCCTGGCTGACCGCCCGTCCGATTGCCCATCGCGGCCTGCACGACCTCAACAAGACCTGCTGGGAAAACACGCTGACCGCTTTCGAGCGGGCAGCGGGGCGCGGCTACGCCATCGAGTGCGATGTCCACCTGACCGCCAACGGCGACGTCGCCGTGTTTCACGATGACGTCCTCAACCGGCTGACCGGCACGGATGGCTTCATCTGGCAGCGGACGACGCGCGAGCTTGCGGCTCTTCGCGTCGGCGGCACCGCCGATCACGTGCCGACCCTTGCCGAAATGCTCAAGCTGGTCGACGGACGCGTGCCGCTTGTCATCGAGCTCAAGGGCATTCCCGGACATGATGGCGAACTCGTCGAACGGGTGGCCGCCGCCTTGCGCAACTACAAGGGCAAGGCCGCAATCATGTCCTTCGATCACTGGCTGATCCGCGACTTCTCCCGCCAAGCGCCGGGCATTCCGGCCGGACTGACCGCCTGGGGCGATCTGGATCACGAGCTCGAAGCACATTTTTCGATGCTGGCGCACGGCATTTCGTTTGTGTCGTACTCCGTCACGCACCTGCCGAACAGGTTTGTCAGCTTTGTGCGCGACAAACTCGCCATGCCCGTCATCACCTGGACGGTGCGCGACCAGGAAGCCGTGCGAACAACCTTCGCGCAGGCCGACCAGATGACCTTCGAGGGTTTCGATCCCGACGCGCTGGCGGTGGCCTGACCCTTGCAACGGCTGATATCGAGCGTAAGTAACACCGCATGAGCAATGCGAGCGATGTCGGAGCGACGAGTGCGGATGGCGGCTACGCCGTCCGCGTCGTCTCAAGCATCAGCGAATTCAGCCGCGACGACTGGAACCGCCTTTCAGGCGCGTCGAAGGTCTCAGGATCGACCTACAACCCATTCGTTTCATTTGATTTTCTGAGCATCCTCGAGGAATCCAGCTGCGCCGTGCGCAAGACCGGCTGGCAAGGACACCATCTCCGGTTGGAAAAGGCCGACGGCACCTTTCTCGGTGCGTTGGCCTGCTACGCCAAGTCACACAGCCAAGGCGAATATGTCTTCGACCACGGCTGGGCCGACGCCTTCGAGCGCGCAGGCGGGCGATACTATCCCAAGCTGCAGGCTTCCATACCGTTTACGCCGGCGACCGGCCCGCGCCTGCTGGCAGTCCCAGGCGCCGCTGCCCCAGCAACCAAGGCAGCGCTGGCAACGGCGCTGCGCAGTGTCGCCGAGGGCGTAGGCGTATCGTCGGCGCATGTCACCTTCGCCGAGGCAGAAGAAGTCGACACCCTCGCCGACACCGGCTTCCTGCGCCGCACTGACCAGCAGTTCCACTTCTTCAACGAAGGCTTTGGCAATTATGACGATTTTCTCGCCACGCTCGCCTCGCGCAAGCGCAAGGCGCTGAAGAAGGAGCGGCGCGAGGCGCTGGCCGAAGGCATCTCGATCGAACGCCTGACCGGCAAGGACATCACCGAAGCGCACTGGGACGACTTCTTCGCCTTCTACATGGACACTGGCGGCCGCAAATGGGGCCGACCTTACCTCAACCGGACGTTCTTCTCGCTGATCGGCGAACGCATGGCCGACGACGTGCTGCTGGTCATGGCCAGGCGCGGCGGCCGCTACATTGCGGGCGCGATCAATTTCATCGGCTCCGATACGCTCTACGGCCGCAACTGGGGCTGCATCGAGGACCATCCCTTCCTGCATTTCGAGGTCTGCTACCATCAGGCCATCGACTTCGCCATCGAACGCAAACTCGGGGTCGTCGAGGCAGGAGCCCAGGGCGAGCACAAGCTGGCGCGTGGCTATCGACCGGTCACGACGCAGTCAGCCCACTACATCGTCCACCCTGGCCTTCGCCGTGCGGTGGCCGAATATCTCGAACGCGAATGCCGGGAGGTCGCCCAGATCGGCGAATACCTTTCCGAACACGGGCCGTTCCGGCGCGGCTGACGTTCAGTGCGCGATCGACTTCGAAAACAGGTTGATCACGATGACGCCCGCCATGATCAGCCCGATGCCGAGAAGCGCGGGAAGGTCGAGCGTCTGGCGAAACCAGATCCAGGCGATCGCCGTGATGAAGACGATGCCGGCACCGCACCACATGGCATAGACGATACCGACCGGCACCTGGCGCAGCACCAGCGACAGGAAGTAGAACGCGCAGGCATAGCCGGCGAGCGCGATGACGGACGGCCACAGCCGCGTGAAACCATTGGTTTCCTTGAGGGCGGAGGTTGCGACGACCTCGAAGGCCACCGCCACGATTAGGTAGATGTAGTTCAACTTAGCTCCTTACGGCCTTCCGCAGCTTGACGTTCCGCCTGCCAGCGCCGAAACATCCACCACGAAAACGCAGCAAACGGGATAGGCCATGTCGAGCGCCGCTTACGATCCAAACAACATCTTCGCCAAGATCCTGCGCGGCGAGATCCCCTCGCATCGGGTCTATGAAGACGACGCCGTATTGGCGTTCATGGATGTGATGCCGCAGAGCACCGGGCACACGCTGGTGGTACCCAAGACGCCGTCGCGTAATCTGCTCGATGCCGAGCCCGAGACGTTCGGCCGATTGTTTTCAGCCGTGCAGAAGGTGGCCCGGGCTGCCCAGCTGGCCTTTGACGCCGACGGCATCGTGATCTCACAGTTCAACGAGGCGACGGCTGGCCAGACGGTGTTCCATCTCCACGTCCACATCGTGCCACGCTTCGAGGGCGTAGCACCCAAGGGCCATGCGGCGGTTATGGAAAAGCCCGAGGTGCTAGCGGCGAACGCGGAGAAGATCAGAGCCGCGCTGGACAAGCTGGCCTGACCACCACAGGCGCGATGACGACCGCTACAGCGCCCTAGCCCGAAATCCACATCCCAACCAGAAGGATCAGCTCTGCGGCGATGATGCCGACGAGTATCTTGCGGCCCAGTAGCAGGTATGCGGCGAAACCGCCGGCCGCTGCACCGACGCGCAAGGCGAGCGCCGTGTCGACGAGCGCGCCGCTGGGAATGACGATCAGGTTGCCGATGACGGCGGCGACGAGGGCGGTGGCGAGCGCGCGGACCAGGACGAGCAGGTCGGAGTCTTCCGACAAGCGGTCGCCGAGATAGACGCCGAGGAAACGCCAGGCGTCGGTGGCGAGCCAGCCGCCGACGAGGATGAACAGGAACGGCCACCACCAGGTGTCGAATGCGCCGAAGGTCATGCCGATTCCCTCCGCCGCGCCAGCTTGTGGAAGGCAAATGCGATGCCTCCGCCGATGAGGCCTGCTCCGAGCAGGTCGAAGCCGGGCACGACGAGATGGAGCAGCGGGCCGAGGATGAGACCGAGGACCATGGCGACGTGCCCTGCCCGCTCACGTGCCGAGCCCCACAGCGAAGTCAGGAAGTACATTGGCGTCAGCAGGAACAATGCTGCCGAGACGGCGGGCGGCAGGCTGTCAGCGACGAGGTAGACGACGGCCGTGACCGCCATGTTGAACAGCACGAGCGTCGAGCCGAGCCCGGCATAATAGCTGGTGCGCAAATCGCGCGGGATGCCGCGCAGCCGTTCCATCGCCAGCACCCAGGAGGTGACGGCGACAAAGTGAGACAGGAGATAGAGCACCCAGCGCGGTGTTTTCGGCCCGCGCAGCTCGGGGACCAGCGCCACAACCATCGGCGTGAGCCGGATCGATGACAGCGCTACGGCGAATGCCGCCGCCGGCAGCGAAGCACCAGAGAGAATGGCGCCGATCAGCACCACCTTGGCCGGAAGCGCCCAGACCATGCCGACCATGAAGACGGTCTGCGCCAGCGTCAGCCCGGCCTCCTTGGCAAGCCCGGCAAAGCCGATAAACGCGCTGGCGAGGATCAGGCCCGGGATCGAGAAGGCGGCGCGAACGCCGCGGAGATACCAGAGGCGGCGTATCGACAGGCTTGGCGATGGAGATGCGGGGTCAGCAGGCATTGAAAAGGCGCATAGCATGGCCTTCCGGCCAAGTCAGCGCTTCAGTGCCCTTGGCGCAGTCGACCGGACCGCGCAATGTCGTGCCAATTGGCGAAAGAGACGGCATATTAACGGTTTACGTACCGTGAACGTGTAGATAGGCCTTTGGGTGGGAAGCGAGGAACAGCCAGGTCATGACAGGTGCATTGCTGCTCGTCTTGCAAGCGCTGATCTACTTCGTGACCATGGCTGCGGTTTTCCATTCACGCCACAGATTCGGCATCGGAATCTTCGTTTGCGTGCTCGGGGTGATGCACTTCCTCGAGACTTACCTCGCAGCTGTATTCTTCGTTCAGTTGCCCTTCGGGCTGATATCGCCCGGCTCGACTGTCATGTTTTCCGGCAAGCTGATGATGTTCCTCCTGCTCTACATCAAGGAGGACGCCGAGACGGTGCGCCAGCCGATCTACGGGCTTTTGATCGGCAACTGCCTGATGGTGGCGCTGGCGCTGATCCTGCGCCTCTACGGCGATGTCGCGGAGATGCCCGGCTATCAGCCCGACCTGACCTTCCTGGACGACATGGGCGTGCTGATGGTGTGGGGAACGGCCCTGCTCTTCCTCGACAGCATCGCCTTGATCCTGATCTACGAGAAGCTCGGCCAGCGCATCGCCAACACGCTGTTCAAGCGCATTTTCCTGAGCGCGGCACTGGTCCTGACATTCGACCAGTTGATGTTCTTCCTCGGCCTGCACCTCGTGTCGGGCGTGCCGATCAGCGCACTCTATGGCGGCTGGATCGCCAAGATGGCCGCCGCAGCGCTGTACAGCGCTATGCTCGTCATCTACCTCAGATATGTCGAGACACGGCCGGCACTGGCAGGTCCGGAGCCGCTGCTCAAGGTCTTCGACCGCCTGACATTCCGCCACCGCTATGAGGACCTGCTGGAAAAGACCGGCAAGGACACACTGACCGGAACAAGCGACCGCGGCCATTTCGAAGCGGTGGCACAGTCGCTGATCGACCGGCCGCTGGCCGAGCGCAAGCCGGTGAGCTTGCTGATGATCGACATCGACCATTTCAAGAGCATCAACGACCAGCATGGCCATGTCACCGGCGACAAGGTGCTCAAGGATGTCGCACGCGCGTTGGACGGCGCGCTGCGCAGCGGCGACCGCCTGTTCCGCTATGGTGGCGAGGAGTTCGTGGCCATCTGCCAGGACCTCAACGCCGGCGACGCGACGATCCTCGCCGAGCGTCTGCGCGCCGCGGTGGCCACGATGACTCTGACTGAGCCCGGCCTGAGCACCACCGTCAGCATCGGGGTGACGACCGCCAAGAGCGGTCCTGTTTCAGCCGAACAGATGATCAGGGATGCCGACACCTGGCTCTATCGCGCCAAGCGCCTCGGCCGGAACCGCGTCGAAAGCCCTGTCGTCGCCTGAGCAAGCCTGCAGGCAACTTGGAGCAAAAAAGAAGCCCCGTTTCCGGGGCTTCCTTGTTTTTCAATCAGCCTTTTCGAGGCAGCTGTGGAACGAGGCTGCGCTTGCCGCCATCCTTGCCCTTCGGCTCGGACTTCGGCTTCGCCGCCACAACCTTCTTGGCGACCGATTTCTTGGCAGCCGCCTTCTTGGGCTTCGGACGATCGGCCGGGTCTTCCTTCTTCGGCTTCACCGGCACTTCGTCGGCAACCGTCTCGAGCTTCAGGCCGGATTCGCCGGTTTCCTTCTTCTCGACGGTGACGCGCACCGTGCCGCCCTTCTTGAGCTTGCCGAACAGCACCTCATCGGCCAACGGCTTCTTGATGTGCTCCTGGATGACGCGGCCAAGCGGGCGCGCGCCCATGCGCTCGTCGTAGCCCTTCTCGGCCAGCCAGGCGATGGCATCCGGCGACAGGTCGAAGGTCACGCCACGCTCGGAAAGCTGCGCTTCCAGCTGCATGACGAACTTCTGCACGACCTGATGCACCACCGGCACCGGCAGCGAGCCGAACGGGATGATGGCATCGAGACGGTTGCGGAACTCCGGCGTGAATAGCCGGTTGATCGCCTCGACATCGTCGCCTTCGCGCTTGGTCGACCCGAAACCGATCGCCGCGCGCTGCGCGTCGGACGCGCCCGCATTGGTGGTCATGATCAAGATGACATTGCGGAAGTCGATCTGCTTGCCGTTGTGGTCGGTCAGCTTGCCGTGGTCCATGACCTGCAACAGGATGTTGAACAGGTCGGGATGGGCCTTTTCCACTTCGTCGAGCAGCAGCACGCAGTGCGGATGCTGGTCGACGCCGTCGGTCAGCAGACCACCCTGGTCGAAGCCGACATAGCCGGGAGGCGCGCCGATCAGGCGGCTGACGGTATGACGCTCCATGTACTCCGACATGTCGAAGCGGATCAGCTCGACGCCAAGCGACAAAGCGAGCTGCTTTGCCACTTCGGTCTTGCCGACGCCGGTCGGGCCCGAGAACAGGTAGGAGCCGATCGGCTTCTCCGGTTCGCGCAGACCGGCACGCGCCAGCTTGATCGCCGAGGTAAGGGCTGTGATCGCCGTATCCTGACCGTAGACAACACGCTGCAGTTCGACCTCGAGGCTGGCCAGCACCTTCTCGTCGTCCGCGGAGACAGTCTTCGGCGGAATGCGCGCCATCGTGGCGATCGTCGCTTCGATCTCCTTGATGCCGATCGTCTTCTTGCGCTTGCCTTCGGGCAACAGCATCTGCGACGCACCCGTCTCGTCGATCACGTCAATCGCCTTGTCGGGCAGCTTGCGGTCGTTGATATAGCGCGCCGAAAGCTCGACAGCCGCCTTGATCGCCTCGTTGGTGAACTTCACCTTATGGAAGTCCTCATAATAGGGCTTGAGGCCCTTCATGATCTCGATGGCGTCGTCGACGGTCGGCTCGTTGACGTCGATCTTCTGGAAGCGACGGACAAGAGCCCTGTCCTTCTCAAAGAACTGGCGGAACTCCTTGTAGGTGGTCGAGCCGATGCAGCGGATGGCACCCGACGACAAAGCCGGCTTGAGCAGGTTGGACGCGTCCATCGCACCGCCGGACGTGGCACCCGCACCGATCACGGTGTGGATCTCGTCGATGAACAGCACTGCGCCCGGATATTCCTCGAGCTCCTTGACGACCTGCTTCAGCCGTTCCTCGAAGTCACCACGGTAACGCGTACCGGCAAGCAGCGTGCCCATGTCGAGCGCGAAGATGGTGGCATCCTCGAGCACTTCGGGAACATCGCCTTCGACGATGCGCTTGGCGAGGCCCTCGGCGATCGCCGTCTTGCCGACGCCGGGATCACCGACATAGAGCGGGTTGTTCTTGGAGCGGCGGCACAGCACCTGGATGGTGCGGTTGATCTCGGACTCGCGCCCGATCAGCGGATCGATCTTGCCGGCGCGCGCCTTGACGTTGAGATTGACGCAATAGGCGGTTAGCGCGTCCTGCTGCTTCTTGCCCTTGCCCGTCTCTTCGCTTGCCTCGTTGTTCGAGCCGCCCTGCTCTTCATCGGCGCCGCGCGGGCTGCGCGTCTCGGTGGCGCCGGGACGCTTGGCAATGCCGTGCGAGATGTAGTTGACCGCGTCGTAGCGGGTCATCTGCTGTTCCTGCAGGAAATAAGCGGCGTGGCTCTCGCGCTCGGCGAAGATCGCAACAAGCACGTTGGCGCCGGACACTTCCTCGCGGCCGGACGACTGCACGTGAATGACGGCGCGCTGGATGACGCGCTGGAAACCGGCGGTCGGCTTCGAATCCTCGTCGTAACCGGTGACGAGATTATCGAGCTCGGTGTCGATGTAGGTCAGCACTGTCTGCTTGAGTTCGTCGAGATCGACGTTGCAGGCACGCATGACCGCTGCCGCCTCATTGTCATCGATGAGCGCGAGCAGCAGATGTTCGAGCGTCGCATATTCATGGTGACGCTCGTTGGCGAGCGTCAACGCCTGATGCAGCGCTTTTTCGAGGCCCTGGGAGAAAGCCGGCATTCAATACCTCACTTCTTCTCCATCACGCATTGCAGCGGATGCTGATTTTGTCTGGCGAAATCCATGACCTGGGACACCTTGGTCTCGGCCACTTCGAACGTGTAGATCCCGCACTCGCCGACGCCATGGTTATGGACATGCAACATGATGCGGGTAGCGGCCTCCCTGTCCTTCTGGAAGAAGCGTTCGAGCACATGCACGACGAACTCCATCGGGGTGTAGTCGTCGTTGAGGATGAGCACCCTGTAGAGGCTCGGCCGCTTGGTCTTGGTCTTCGTACGGGTGATGACTGCGGTGCCGCGGCCTGGGCCGTTGCCTCCCTCATCACCGTTCTGCATCCGCGCCACGTCGAAGTTCGTGGCTTCCAAGCCGGTCGTCAATCTGGTCCTGCCCTTCATCAATTCCGACACTTCGTCATGTAGGTGTCATTAGGGGGATTTTAAGCCCTTCTGACGTGCTGACAATATGGTGACGGGGGCGGCATGGCCCGAATTGCCATAAACGTGAAGCACTTGTGCAAAAGAAAAACAAAAAACCCGGCTGCGCGGGCGCAACCGGGTCTTATCTGCCGGATCTTTCGATCCAGCCCCCTGAAATCGGGGATCAGTCGATCACTTCGCCTTGGCGACGAGCGACTCAAACGGCTTGTAGGCGTCCTTGGCGAGTTCGGCATAGAGTTCGCCGAGCTTGGTCGCCTCGGCGACAAAACCTTCATAAGCCTGCTTGGCATAGTCGGTCTGGATTTCGACGGCCTTTTCGAGCGACTTCACGCCGAGCAGCTTTTCGAACGTGGCAGCGCCCGTCTCGAAGCTCTTCTTGGTGTAGTCGGTGGTCTCGGTGGCGATCGCCTGCGCGCCCTTGGAGAGCGAAGCGAAGCTCTTCAGGCCGGTGTCGACGAAGTCCTTGCCGTATTTGCTGAAATCTTCATAGGTCTGGGTCATCGCTGCATCCTTTCGGGTTCCGCGCGCTGCGCTATGTGATTGTGCGATGCAGCCTAGATATTGTGCAGCGCACAAAATGTCAACTGACCCGACGTCATTCCGCACCGCCCGAAACGACGGTCCCATTCGCTAAAGTTCGACTAAAGCCCCACCAAAAGTGTGAACGAGCCGGTTACCATAAACTTATTGGTAACGCTGTGACCCTACTGTGCATCGATACGGGGCAGGAACCTTTGCCGCCCCTCATGCAACAATAATTCAAGGGTGTAACAGTGCGTCAAGCGTTGCCGGGTAAAGTGCTCAAGTCGGCTATCTCCATCAAATCGTTCATGGTTTTCACCCTAGCTGCGGCCATTGGCATGGCGTCGGTGGCTCCTGTTTCCGCAGCCAAGGCGACCAGGGACAGCCGCTACGCGGCGATCGTCGTCGACGCGAACACCGGCGAGACGCTTCACTCGTCAAACGCCGATTCCCGGCGTTATCCGGCATCGCTGACCAAGATGATGACCCTTTATCTGACCTTCGAAGCGCTTTCGAAGGGTCGGATCCAGAAAGATTCCAAGGTCGTGTTCTCCAAGAACGCTGCCGCCGAGCCGCCGACCAAGATTGGCGTCAAGGCAGGCGGCTCGATCAGCGTCGAAGCGGCGATTCTCTCGCTCATCACGCGTTCGGCCAACGACGCTTCGACGGCACTTGGCGAGATGATTGGCGGCTCCGAGGAAAACTTCGCCCGCATGATGACCGCCAAGGCACGCAGCCTCGGCATGAAGGGTACCGTGTTCCGCAACGCCAACGGCCTGCCCAACACCGCCCAGTTCACCACCGCGCGCGACATGGCCAAGCTCGGCATCGCGCTGCGTGAGCACTACCCGCAGTACTACAGCTACTTCTCGACGCGCTCCTTTGCCTTCGGCCGCCAGCGCATCGCCAACCACAATCGCCTGCTCGGCCGCATCAAGGGCGTTGACGGCATCAAGACCGGCTACACCCGCGCCTCGGGCTTCAACCTGGTTTCTTCGGTGCAGGACGGCAATCGTCGCATCGTCGCGGTCGTTCTCGGCGGCGCCAGCGGCGCAAGCCGCGACAACCAGATGGCGCAGCTGATCAATACCTACATGCCGCAGGCCTCCAAGCGCGGCGGTGGTGACCTGATCGCCAAGACCGATACCCCAATGCCGGCCGTCGCCGTTGCGAAGGCCGATTTGCCCAAGCGCAACGCTCCAACCCCTGACATGCGCCCGGAAGCTGAAGTCGTGGTCGCTGATGCTGCTACCGACGAAGCCGTCGAGAGCGACGAAGTTGTCGTGGCCGCTGCCGTGCCTGCTCCGAAGCCGGTCATCGCACGCACCGCGGAGCCGAAGATCGCCATGGCTTCGACCGAACGTTTCGGCGGCAAGATCCCGTTCCAGATCCGCAAGGCCAAGGATCGCGCCCCGGCTGAGGGCGTCGAGCAAGCCTATGCGGAAGAACGCGCCCCTGCCGTCCAGGCCCTTGACCAGATGAAGACCGCTTCGGTTCCATCGGGCTGGGCCATTCAGGTCGCTTCGTCGCCGAGCGATGGCGAGGCCCGCAAGATCCTTGACAAGACCGCCAAGCAGGTGCCCGCGGTTCTGGCCGATGCCTCCGCCTTCACCGTGCCGTTCGAAAAGGGCGGCGTCACTTACTTCCGTGCCCGCTTCGCCGGCTTCGACAGCAAGGACGCTGCTTGGAACGCCTGCAATGCACTGAAGAAGAAGAAGATCGCCTGCTACGCCATCGCGCAGTAGGCACACCCCAACCTCCTGGAAAGTTCTGTGTCGAAGGAGAGTCTAGTGATGATCGGAGAGAAGGACGTCCTTGGCTTCGTTGATCCTCGCCGCGAGGAAAGACGAGCCTCCGAGATCGGGATGCAGGCGCTGAATCAGTCGTCGATGCGCCTTGCGGACATCCGCCGCGGCGGCCCCCGCTTCAAGACCAAGGACCTTGTAGGCCTCCTCCTTAGTCATGGCGCCAGAACTTGGCGCAACACGCTGCCCGTCGTCTCGGTCAGGTTGCGCGTCTTCACGCCAAACGGGAAAACGGCCGTCAAGATAGGTCTCAAGTAGCTGGCGGCTTTCCGGGTCGCCGGAAAGCTCCTTGTAGAGTGCCTTGAGTTCAGTAAGGCCAAGTGACGCAAGTGACTTGCCTTCCTGGTGACCGGCCAGGACAAAACCCTGCAGGCCTCCAGTGTCGTGGTCGAGCTCCATCTCGAGCGCCGCAGTCCTTACGGTCGAACGCCGCCCCGGCGTTCGACTGGCAGAAGCCCCCCTCCTGCCAGCGGCATACCAGGCCAGTGCCGCCGAAATCAGGCCGCCACCGACGGCCGCCCTGCCCAACAACAGCAACACCACGCCAACAAGCCCCAGCGCGAATGGCCCCGCCATCTTCAGCGCCTTGGCAAGCTGGGTCGCATCGGCACGCAGGAAGACCGTGACCGACAGCGCGCAAAACACCAGGACAGCGGCAAGGATAGCTAAGACTGTCATGGTGCCTTGCCGCTCCTCAAATGCTCGATCATCAGTATGTCCTCAGGACGGCCCCTTGCCTCCAGCGCCTTGATGCCACCGGTCGCAAAGACGGCCACCGCCGACAGCAGTTTCGACAGGGTCGCCGCGGCCTTGCGGTCGAAGCGGAACCAGGCGCCCTTGGACAGCCGCGCGATTTCCTTGAAGGCGCGCTCGGCATCGGCGTCATGGCCTTCCTGGAAGACGAAGGCGGGCACCCCTAGCAGGCCCAGCTTGCCGGCTTTCTCGGCCAGTTCGTCGATGTTTTCTTCCATCGCATCGCCGATATAGACGAGCGCGTCCACTTTGGCGGTGGCCGTTTCCTTGAGCGCATGCGCCAGCACCTTGCCGACCTGCGTCTGGCCGCTGCGGCACTGGATGGACGTCATCAGCTGCTTGAGCGACCCGGTCTCGGCGACGAACTTCGACGCCCGGCATTCGCCAAGCCCGCGGAAGTAGACAAGCTGCACATTCAGCCTGCCGGTGTTGCCGACGGCATCGAACATCTGGCCCTGCAGTTCGCAGGCGAGGTCCCAGGTCGGCTGCCGGCTCATCGTGGCGTCCAGCGCCAGCACCAGCCGGCCATTGGCCTTGCCGGTGGCAAGCGCGCGTGCCTGGCGAACGAACGCGTCGATCGCGGCCGAATCCGAACGGCGCTCGGCCGGCGGGCGATTGGCTGACGTAGCCGGGGGCTTGCTTTGGTCGCTCATCAACAAAGAAGATGTGGCGGCGCGCGATTGCTTGCAAGCCCGACGTTGCAGGCGGCAGCGCCCGGGCTAGAGCAGGCCGAGTTCGGCAAGCTCGAGCCGCAGCTTCGGCGGCATTTCGGCGAGCGCCGCATTGCCTTGGCCGAGATCTGCGGGGGCATCAGCGATCTTGAGGTAGCGCCAGCCCTGGAAGGCGCGGCGTGGCTGCCAGTCGGTGCGCACGACGGTCGGATCGAGAATGAGATGGCAGCGGCCGATGCCTTCGGAATCGGTGAAGGGCCGGATTTCCAGCAGGCGCTGGCGGCACTGAACGTTGCCCTTGATGACCCAGTAGAGCGAGCCGCCTGATGTCAGCTCGGCGCCCCGCGTCGGCACCATGCGGGTGGTATGGAACTGCTCCACCGGCTCGCCATTGCGCCGCCGTTCGTCGAGGCGGAAAGCGATCCATTCCTCGAGGTCCTCGACGCTGTCGCAGCCGACACAGAGCTTTAGCATGTTCAGTGACATGGCCTGAAAACTAGCGTCTCCCGCTGGCGCATTCAACGCCGGCAGCGGTTTTGCACAGGCTGGCCTGTTGGGCCAGCCTCAGCACTCGACGACGTTGACCGCGAGACCGCCGAGGCTGGTTTCCTTGTATTTCTCGCTCATGTCCATACCGGTCTGGCGCATCGTCTCGATCGCCGCGTCAAGCGGCACGAAGTGCTTGCCGTCGCCCTTGATGGCAAGCGACGCCGCAGTGACCGCCTTGACCGCGCCCAGCGCGTTGCGCTCGATGCATGGCACCTGGACCAGCCCGCCGACGGGATCGCAGGTCATGCCGAGATGATGCTCTAGCGCGATCTCGGCTGCGTTCTCGACCTGCTCGGGCGTGCCGCCCATGACCGCGCAGAGGCCCGCGGCAGCCATCGCCGATGCGGAGCCGACCTCGCCCTGGCAGCCGACTTCGGCGCCCGAGATGGAGGCGTTGGTCTTGATGATGCCGCCCACGGCGGCGGCGGTCAGCAGGAAGTCGCGAATGCTGTCCTTGTCGGCCTCGACATGGAAATGCAGCCAATAGCGCAGGACTGCCGGCAGCGTGCCCGCCGCGCCATTGGTAGGTGCTGTGACGACGCGGCCGCCGGCGGCGTTCTCTTCGTTGACGGCCATGGCGTAGATCGACAGCCAGTCATTGGCGAGCAACGGGTTGGGCCGGTTCTGGCTCCACTGCTCCTGCAGCTTGTCATGCAATTGGCGGGCGCGGCGGCGAACCTTGAGGCCGCCCGGCATGATGCCGTCCTGCGACAGGCCACGGTCGATGCAGCGGCTCATCGCGTCCCAGACCGCATCGAGCCCGGCGTCGAGATCGGTGCGCTCCATGTGGACTTCTTCGTTGGCGCGCTTCATCTCGGCGATGGAGAGCCCGCTCCGCGACGCCATGGCAAGCATCTCGACGGCATTGGCGAACGGGTATGGCACGCGCTTGCCCGCCGCGGGAGCCGCGGTCTTGGCCTTCATGCGCTGCAGCTCTTCCTCTGAAACGACGAAGCCGCCGCCGATCGAGTAATAGATGCGCTTGAGCAGCAGGCGATCGCTGGCGTCATAGGCATAGAACGCCATGCCGTTGGCGTGGCCGAGCAACGGCGTCTTTTTGTCGAGCACAAGATCGATGCCCGGATCGAAGCGGTAGGACGGGTGCCCTTCCGGAGACACATGCTTGTCGCGCGAAATCTGCTCGACGATGCCGTCGGTCTGGTCTGGGTCGACGGTGACAGGCGTCAGCCCGTAGAGGCCAAGCATGACGGCGCGGTCGGTCCCGTGGCCAACACCGGTATAGGCGAGCGAACCATGAAGGCTTGCGCCGACGCGGTCGACCTTGGTGCCCGCCGGGCGCGGCCAGTCGCCGGTCAGGATTTCGTCGAGAAAACGAGCGGCCGCCGTCATCGGCCCCATCGTGTGCGAGCTCGACGGACCAATGCCGATCTTGAACAGGTCGAATACCGAAAGAAACAAATCTCACTCCCTGCGACGGCGGCGGCTCATGTCGCGTATGTATACGATCAATCCGCCCTTTTCACGTCTGTGGCTAGGCGCGATCCGACGTGGTGTGCTCAGCGCGCGACATTTGAAAAAACCGCCAGATAACGCAAGGCCATATAGCAAAAAAGCGCGGCCCAGCCGCGCTTTTTGTATCCAATCCGAGCGATTTTCGATCAGCCGGCGGCCACGACAGCTGCCGTTTCGGCACCGCTCACCAGCCAGGCAATAAGGAGAAAACCTGCAAAGCCAATCACTGCCTTGGCCGTAAGGCCCCAGCAGGACTTCTGAACGCCGTCATCCATGATGTGTCGCAAGATCCTTGTGGTTCGGTCAGCGGGCGGTGGGTCCGCCAGCGCATTTGGCCGAGTTGCCTGCTGGATACGCCTTTGCGCGGGCCTTCGCAATTGCAAAAAATGGCCAAAGCATGGCGAAATCTGCATGGCAGCCATGCAGCCATCAATCAAATTTTAATCAAATCAGGCACTTATGCCGATTTAACTGTTCACGCTTTTTAAACACCTGTGACGCCGCCGTGGCAGACACATAGTCTCGAAATAAGCGCGGCGCGCATGCTAGCTTGCACCGGATGATCAACGATTCCGTTTCCATGACCGGCCCCTTGGGCGTCCTCGACATCGCCGCACTGGCGTTCTTCCTTGCCGGCTGGGTGTTCCATGCCCTTGGCGCCGAGGGCCATATCGTGACGCGCATGTCGCTGACGCGGGCGATGAATGCCCAGCGCGCCGCCTGGATGGCGACGATGGCGCGGCGCGAAGTCAGGATCGTCGACACATCGATCATGAACGGCCTGCAGCAAGGCACGGCTTTCTTCGCCTCGAGCTCGCTGATCGCCGTCGGCGGCTGCTTCGCCCTGCTCGGCGCCTCGGACCGGGTCCTGGCGATCCTGAGCGATGTGCCGCTGGCAGGAGCGACGGCACGGCCGCTGTTCGAGATCAAGGTCATCGGCCTGATCGTCATCTTGGCCTACTCATTCTTCAAGTTCGGCTGGGCCTACCGGCTGTTCAACTACTGCTCGATCCTGATCGGCGCCGTTCCCCAGATCGGCCCCGGCAGCGAGCTGAACGCGGCGATCGACGTCGCGGTCATGCGGGCGACCCGCATGAACCAGCTCGCCGGCAAGCATTTCAACGCCGGCCTGCGCGGCGTCTTCTTCTCCATCGGCTATCTCGGCTGGTTCGTCGACGCACGCGTCTTCGTCGCAACCACAGTGGTGCTGCTTGCGGTACTCATCAGGCGCCAGTTCTTTTCCGAAGCCCGCAAGGCCGTGCTGGTTCAGGATTTCGGACCCGGAAACGGATCATCGATCCGCCCCGACAGCCAGTAGGCCAGAAGGCCAATCCATTCGCGCATCGCCATCGTCGTGTTCTGCAGCGAATCGGCGGGGTTGTCGGTGAACAGGCCGACACCCTCCTCGCCCGACGTGCGGTAGTCGACAGGCCAGGCAGTGACATCGAAGCCAGCCTTGGCAAACAGCGCCATCGAACGCGGCATGTGGAAGGCCGAAGTGACCAGAAGCCAGGTTTCGCCAGGCTTTGGCGTCACCATCTCCTTGGAGAACAACGCGTTCTCATAGGTGTTGCGGGAGCGTCCTTCGAGGATCATCCGCTCGCGCGCCACGCCAAGGGCTTCGAGCAGGCGTGGTGCCGTGTCGGCATCGCCCTCGCCTTCGAGCACCAGCGTTCCGGTGCCGCCTGAAATAACGACCTTCGCATCGGGATAGCGGCGGGCGAGTATCGCCGTCTCGACCATGCGGTCGCCACCGCTGTTGAGCTCATAGCCGCCACGCGCCAGGTTGATCGCGCCCTCGAAACCGCCGCCGAGCACGACGATGCCGTCGACCTTGGCCGGCTGTGGCGGCCGCTGGAACCGCTCTTCCAATGGATTGAGCATCAGCGAGCCGAGCGACGTCCAGGTCGCGAGGGCAAGGATCATCAATGCGGTGAAGGTGGCCATACGGAAGAACCGCCGGCGCCCGAAGAAGCTGGCAACGAGCCCGGCCGCAAGCAAAAAGATCGCGAAATTAAGCGGCTGGGCGAAGAACCAAAAGATCTTGGAGAGATAGAAAAACAAACCGATATGCCGTCCATGCTGGAATGGTGCCCCCCAGCAATCCACTACTATGTCAGTTCGTAAAGTACGACCCCGGTCTTGCTCGATTGGACCGTCGACACATGCCCGGCCTCAGATGATAGGCGCTAGGCGCCTACCACCACTTCTCCGGCTGGAAACGGCCCGCGGCCTGCTCGATGACATGAGCGGTCTGGAACAGCGTCTCTTCGTCGAACGGACGTCCGATCAGCTGCAGGCCGAGCGGCAGGCCGTTGCCGTCGAGGCCGGCGGGAACGGCGATGCCAGGCAGGCCGGCCATGTTCACCGTCACGGTGAAGATGTCGTTGAGGTACATCTTGACCGGATCGGCGGCCATGTCCTCGTCGGCGACGCCGAAGGCGGCCGACGGAGTTGCCGGGGTCAGGATGACATCGACGCCGGCGGCGAAGGCCAGCTCGAAGTCACGCTTGATCAGCGTGCGCACCTTCTGCGCCTGGAGGTAGTAGGCGTCGTAATAGCCGGCCGACAGCACATAGGTGCCGATCATGATGCGGCGCTTGACCTCGCGGCCGAAACCGGCAGCGCGAGTGTTCTCGTACATCTCGATGATGTCCTTGCCCGGCACGCGCAGGCCGTAGCGGACACCGTCATAGCGGGCGAGGTTCGAGGACGCTTCTGCAGGGGCCACGATGTAATAGGCCGGCAGGGCGTATTTGGTGTGCGGCAGCGAGATGTCGACGATCTCGGCGCCGGCGTCCTTGAGCCAGGCAATGCCCTTCTGCCACAACGCCTCGATGTCCTCGGGCATGCCGTCGACGCGGTATTCCTTGGGGATGCCGATCTTCATGCCCTTGACCGACTTGCCGATCGCCGCCTCGTAATCAGGTACCGGCAGGTCGACCGAGGTCGTGTCCTTGGCGTCGACCGAGGCCATCGACTTGAGCAGGATCGCAGCGTCGCGCACGTCGCGGGCGATCGGGCCAGCCTGGTCGAGCGACGAGGCGAAGGCAACCGTGCCCCAGCGCGAAACGCGACCATAGGTCGGCTTGATGCCGACGGTGCCGGTAAAGGCCGCGGGCTGGCGGATCGAGCCGCCCGTGTCGGTGGCCGTGGCACCTGCGCACAGGAAGGCCGAAACGGCTGCCGCCGAGCCACCCGAGGAGCCGCCGGGAACCAGCTGCATGTTGTCGTAGGTGCGCGCGGTCTTTGCGCCGCCGGCCGCAACGAAGCCGCCATCGCCCTGATGGGTCGTCGGCATCACCACCGTCTCGGTGCGCGAACGCCGCCACGGGTTGATCACCGGGCCGTAATAAGACGTCTCGTTGGACGAGCCCATGGCGAACTCATCCATGTTGAGCTTGCCGAGCATGACAGCGCCGTCAGCCCACAGATTGGCCGTGACTGTCGATTCGTAGCGCGGCTCGAAGCCGTCGAGCACGTGGCTGCAGGCCTGGGTGTGGACGCCTTCGGTGGCGAACAGATCCTTGATGCCGAGCGGGATGCCTTCGAGCGCACCGCCCTCGCCCTTGGCGAGCCTTGCGTCGGACGCCTTGGCCATCTCGCGCGCCTTGTCGGGCGTGGTCGCGACATAGGCGTTGAAGGTCGCATTGGCCTGGTCGATCGCCGTGACGTAGGCGTCGGTCAGCTCGGTTGCGGTGATCTCCTTGCCGCGCAGCTTCTCGCGCGCTTCGGCAATCGTCAGTCTGGTCAGGTCGGTCATAGCGAATTCACTTCGGGGTCACGCAGCCGAAAGCTGCTTTTGATGAGAAGATGGACTGGCCGGCAGGGCCTATTCCACCACTTTCGGCACAAGGAAGAAATTCTCGTCGGTAGCAGGCGCATTGGCGACGATGTCGGCTGCCTTGTTGCCGTCCGTGACGGCATCGACACGCTTCTTCATCTCCATCGGCGTAACCGACGTCATCGGCTCGACGCCCGTGACGTCGACCTCATTGAGCTGCTCGACGAAACCGAGGATAGCGTTCAGTTCGCCGGTCATGCGCTGGGCATCGTCCTCGCTCACGGCGATACGGGCGAGATGCGCGACGCGCTTGACGGTCTTGAGATCAACGGACATCGAAATACTCCGGAAAGCCGGTAAATTGGTCAGGTCGGGCTATAACGGCGCGGCGCGCGCGGTGCAACATCGATGATCATGCTCAGGGCATGGCGACGCCATCGCACAGCACATAGGTGCCGCCATTGTCGGTCTGGCCACCTTCGGGATCGACCTGGCGCACCGAGACGAGCTCGAGCTGCGTCGGGCCGAGCTCAAGGATGGAGAGCGTGTCGGGGAACAGATGGCCGGGCTCCTGGCATACGGCTGTCACCGCCCATGCCGGCGCACGCGTTGCCCGCGTAACGTTAAGAAACTCGCAATTGTATTCGACGCTTTCGAGGCCGTCCGCCGACAGGACGAGGCTGCCGGCGTCGATCACCGACTGCAGCGAATCCTTCTTCGCCTGGGCGCAGAGCTCCTCGGACTGGAGATAGACGCCCTTGATGAAGTCGGCGGCATTGGCGGACGTGCCGAACACTGCCAACGAGGACACTGCAAGAATTCGCAAGAACTTCATGTCACCCCCTCGCGGCGCGGCCGCTACGCTCAAATATCGGTAGCCACGCCGACCTTCGGCAGCACAACCTCCACGCCTGAACCGTCGAGACCGGCAACGAACTGGTCCGCCGTCTGGTCGATGATCGGGAAGCTGGCGAAGTGGCATGGCACCACGGTCTCGAACTTGAAGAAACGCCGGCAGGCAAGGGCTGCCACAGCACCACCCATGGTGAAGCGGTCGCCGATCGGAACGATACCGATGGCCGGTTCGTGCAGTTCGTTGATCAGCGCCATGTCGGAGAAGATGTCGGTATCGCCCATATGATAGAGCGTGCGCTCTTCGGCAAAATGAAGCACCAGTCCGCCGGGATTGCCGAGATAGACGTTACCGCCATTCGGCCCGCTAACCGACGACGAATGCAACGCGGCAACGAAGGTGGTGGTGAAGCTGCCGCAATCGACGGTACCGCCGATGTTGCCGGGATTGATCTGCTTGTCGCTGACACCCTGGCCGACGAGATACATGCAGATCTCGAAATTGGCGACGAGCATGGCGCCGGTCTTCTTCAGGATCGCTGCGGCATCGCCGATATGGTCGTCATGGCCGTGCGTCAGCAGCACATGCGTGACGCCCTCGGCAGCCTGTTCCCACGACTTGCCCCATGATGGATTGCCGGTCAGAAACGGGTCGATCAGAATGGTTGCGCCAGCGACTTCGATCCGGAATGCCGAATGTCCATACCAGGTCAGCTTCATCGTTTCGGCACTCCTCGTAATTTCGTTGGCCAAAGGATAGAACGCACAAGGCCCCTTTCAAAGAGGCCGACACGCATATTCAAGGTGTTAGGGCCTGCGCTGCTCATCCGAGCGGGCGCAGCTAGCAAGTCATAGAGGAAAGCCGTTGGCTATCGTTACGATTGAACAACTGCCCGCGCTGCTGGCCGGCGGCAAGACGCTGGCCGGGCTCGATCTCGGCGACAAGACGATCGGCGTGGCGGTCTCCGATCGCGGCCTGTCATTCTCGCATCCGCGTCAGGTCATCATCCGCAAGAAGTTCACGCTCGACATGGCTGCCTTGCTTGCCATGCTGGCCAAGGAAAACACCGGCGCGATCGTGATCGGCCTGCCGATCAACATGGACGGCTCCGAGGGTCCACGCGCCCAGAAGTCACGCGCCTTCGTGCGCAATGCAGCCAACCTGACCGACTTGCCCTTCCTGTTCTGGGACGAACGGCTGTCGACGGTTGCCGCCGAACGCGCGCTGATCGAGATGGATGTCTCGCGCAAGAAGCGCGACGGCCGCATCGATTCGGCGGCTGCCGCCTTTATTCTGCAGGGTGTACTCGACCGGCTCCAGACACTCGACGCATCCCCGTCTGGGGACTAGAGCTCCAGCCCCTTACCTTCTCGGCAATCAGCTTGCGGCGGCGGAACGCCCAGATGCCCAAAAGGATGAAGGTGTCGAGGATGCAGGCCTTGCCGATCATCCACGGGATCTTGGCCGGCTCGACGCCGAGCAATTCGCCATAGAGGTCGAAGATCGCAAGATTCAGGGGGCGGCTCAGGATCGGGTAACCGAAATGGAGGTCGTTGATCGACAGGAAGTACCAGCCCCAGAACAGGACCAGCGGCGCAGCCCAAACGGCGAAAACATAGCGCATCAGACGCTACCTTTCGCCGACGGCCTGGCGGCTTCATGGCCCTGGAACTGGTTTGAAAACACCGGCATCGGGATTCCTGCTTCTTTGCAAAAGACAGTGGGCCCAGCGCCCAGCCAGCGCAACGTAAACCATTTGTTAAGGTTAATTTACCGCTCGCCGTCCAGAAATGGCACGACTTGTGTTTCGGAACGTGTCAGCCGACCTGTGGATAGAGCGTATCGATGATCAGGCGCGAATCGTGGCGCGCGTCGAGCATGCCGTAGGTACCGCGCCACTGGCCGGCGAGACGGGTCTCGATGAAGGCGTCGGCGATCCGCCCTGCCCCCATGCGGCGCAGTTCGGCCGCGGCCGCCGAGATCGCCAGCTGTTCGGTCAGGATGCGTGCCGAGCCCTCGTCCGACGATGCGACCTGCATGGCTGCGCGGAGCACGCCGAGCACGCTGCGGCCACCAGGGCCGAGGTCGCGCTCAAGGGTTGCCAGCACGTCCTCGAACAGGCCGGGCGCCCGCTGCAGCACACGCAGCACGTCGAGCGCCATGACGTTGCCCGAACCTTCCCAGATAGCATTGACCGGCGCCTCGCGATAATAGCGGGCCAGCGGCGCTTCTTCGACATAACCATTGCCGCCCAGGCACTCCATCGCCTCGTAGAGCAGCGCCGGCGCGATCTTGCAGACCCAGTATTTGACGACGGGCGTCATGGCGCGGGCAAAGGCAGCCTCGCCGCGGTCGGATGCCGCTTCATCGAAGGACCGCGCCAGGCGGAAGGCGAGCGCGGTCGCACCGGCAACGTCGAGCGCCATGTCGGCGAGCACGCGCTGCATCAAGGGCTGGTCGACGAGATTGGCGCCAAACACCTGGCGGTGACGGGTGTGGTGGACTGCTTCGGCAAGGCCGGCGCGCATGACCGCAGACGAAGCGACCGCGCAGTCGAGCCGCGTCAGCGTCACCATGTCCATGATCGTCTTGATACCGCCACCAGGTTCGCCGACCAGATCGCCAATGGCGCCCTGGATTTCGACTTCCGACGAGGCATTGGAGCGGTTGCCGAGCTTGTCCTTGAGGCGCTGGAACTGCAGCCCGTTGGCCGAGCCGTCGCTCAATATGCGCGGAACGAGGAAGCATGACAGCCCCTCGGGTGCCTGCGCCAGCATCAGGAAGGCGTCGGACATCGGCGCCGACATGAACCACTTGTGGCCGGTCAGCCGGTAGAAGCTGCCACCGGCCCGCTCGGCCTTGGTGGTGTTGGCGCGCACGTCGGTGCCGCCTTGCTTTTCGGTCATGCCCATGCCGAGCGTGAGACCTGTCTTTTCGACAGGCGGCTTCTGCGCCTGGTCGTATTTGCGCGTGGTGACGCGCGGCGCCCATTCGCGGAACAGCTTCGGGCTGGCCATCAGCGCGGCAAGCGACGCATTGGTCATGGTGATCGGGCACAAATGCCCGCATTCGAGCTGCGCGGTCAGGTAAAAACGCGCCGCCCGCACCTGGTGGCGCCGGCCGGTCTCCGTGCCGCCATTTTCCCAGACCGAAGAATGCAGGCCACCAGTGATCGAACGGCGCATCAGCGCGTGATAGGCAGGGTGGAACTCGACCTGGTCGAGACGGCGCCCCTGCCGGTCGTGCGTCCTGAGTTTAGGCACTTCGCTGTTGGCGAGCCGCGCCAGATCCTGCGCTTCATGGGTCAGCACGAAACGTCCGAGCCCGTCGAGGTCACGGCGCACGGGGTCGGAAAAGCCTTCTGCGATCTGGATCAGCAGCGGATCGCCGCGCCAGGCATTGCTGCCCGTCAGCGGAGGGGGCTGGTTCGGCACGTCCTGCGTCACGCCTTGTCCTTCATCGGTGTGGGCGACGGGCACGAATCCGCAGCCATGGCCGGCTTTATAACCGAAATGCTTATCGATAGCTTATGGCCCAGCTTGGAAGCGACGAAAATCCCGTGGGAGAACTTTCATCGATGAAATGCCGGCTTGCGGGTCACTTAAGCACAGCCTATAGCAGCGCCTTGAGATGACAGACCTATCGTCCCTGCCGCCCTACCCGCACCGCCATCTTCTTGGCATCCGCGACCTTTCTCCATTCGACATCGAAATCTTGCTCGACCGCGCCGACGCGGCCGTCTCGATTTCACGTCAGTCGGAGAAAAAGACCTCGACGCTGCGCGGTAGAACCCAGATCAACCTGTTCTACGAAGCCTCGACGCGCACGCAGTCGTCCTTCGAGCTCGCCGGAAAACGCCTCGGCGCCGACGTCATGAACATGTCGGTGGCCAGCTCTTCGGTGAAGAAGGGCGAGACGCTGATCGATACGGCGATGACGCTGAACGCGATGCGCCCCGACATTCTGATCATTCGCCACCAGTCGGCGGGTGCCGCAGCCCTGCTGGCCCAGAAGGTCGGCTGCTCGGTGGTCAATGCCGGTGACGGCGCGCACGAGCACCCGACGCAGGCGCTGCTCGACGCACTGACTATCCGCCGCGCCAAGGGCCGCATTGCCCATCTCACGGTGGCGATCTGCGGCGACATCCTGCATTCGCGCGTCGCCCGCTCCAACATCCTTCTGCTCAACGCGCTCGGCGCCCGCATCAAGGTCGTCGCACCCTCGACACTGCTGCCATCCGGCATCGCCCAGATGGGCGTCGAGGTGACACAATCCATGGCCGAGGGCCTGAAGGACGCCGACGTCGTCATGATGCTGCGCCTGCAGCGCGAGCGCATGGCCGGAGCTTTCGTACCGTCGGTGCGTGAGTATTTCCGTTACTACGGCCTCGACGCCGAGAAGCTGAAGGCGGCCAAGCCCGACGCGCTGGTGATGCACCCCGGCCCGATGAACCGCGGCGTGGAAATCGCCTCGGAGATCGCCGACGGCCCGCAGAGCGTCATCCAGGAACAGGTGGAAATGGGCGTCGCCGTGCGCATGGCGGTGATGGAAGCGCTGCTCGACCCACGCCGCAATCGCGACGGAAAGAACGCATGAGCATCACGGTTTTCCAGCGCGCCCGCATCGTCGACCCCTCGCGCGGCATCGATGAGACCGGTTCGGTCATCGTCGACGGCAAGAAGATCGTCGCCGCGGGCGCCGACGCGCTCAACCAGGGCATACCAGGTGGTGCCGAAGTCATCGACTGCGCCGGCAAGGCGATCATCCCCGGCCTGATCGACGGCCGTGTCTTCATTGGCGAACCGGGCGGCGAACACCGCGAGACGATTGCCTCGGCCAGCATCGCCGCTGCGGCCGGCGGCGTCACCTCGGTCGTCATGATGCCCGACACCGACCCTGTCATCGACAACGTCGCACTTGTCGAGTTCGTGCTGCGCACGGCCAAGGAAACCGCGTCAGTCAACATTTTCCCGGCAGCTGCCATCACCAAGGGGCTCGACGGTCACGAGATGACCGAGTTCGGCCTGCTGCGCGAAGCTGGTGCCGTCGGCTTCACCGACGGGCGCCACACCATTGCCAGTTCGATGGTGATGCGCCGGGCATTGACCTATGCCCGCGACTTTGACGCGGTGATCGCGCATGAGACGCAGGACGCCGACCTCGCCTCGTCGGGCGTGATGAACGAAGGCCTGTATGCCAGCTGGCTCGGACTCTCAGGCATTCCGCGCGAGGCCGAAACCATCCCGCTCGAACGCGACCTGGCGCTCGCCCGTCTGACGCGCGGCAATTATCACGCGGCAAAGATCTCGACCGCGATGGCGGCAAGTGCCATTTCTCGCGCCAAGGCCGACGGCGCCAAGGTAACCGCGGGCGTGTCGATCAACAGCCTGTCGCTCAACGAAAACGACGTCGGCGAGTACCGCACCTTCTTCCGGCTGGCGCCGCCATTGCGCGCCGAGGAGGACCGCATCGCGATGATCGAGGCACTGAAGGACGGTACCATCGACCTGATCGTGTCCTCGCACGACCCGCAGGACGTCGACACCAAGCGCCTGCCCTTCGCCGACGCAGCCGTCGGCGCGATCGGGCTCGAGACGCTGCTGGCCGTGGCCTTGCGCCTGCACCACAATGACGAAGTGCCGCTGTTGCGCATTATCGAAGCACTCTCGACCGCTCCGGCGAAGCTGTTTGGCCTGCCCGGCGGCACGCTGAAGCCCGGCGCGTTGGCGGATCTGGCGCTTGTCGACCTTGGCGAGCCGTGGCTGGTGCGCGAGGCCGATATCCGCTCGCGCTCCAAGAACACCTGCTTCGAAGGGGCGAGGCTGCAAGGCAAGGTCTTGAAAACCTTGGTCGGCGGACGCACAGTGTTTTCGGCCTGACGGGCCACGGGGGAGACCACATACCTTGATGCCGGATGACATTTTTCCGACGGCCATGCACGTGCTCATCGCGGCTGCCGTATTCGGCTATCTCCTCGGCTCGATTCCGTTCGGCCTGCTGCTGACCCGCGCCGCCGGCCTCGGCGACGTGCGCAAGATCGGCTCCGGCAACATCGGCGCCACCAATGTGCTGCGCACCGGCAACAAGAAGCTGGCGGCAGCAACGCTGCTGCTCGACGCGCTCAAGGGCACGGTTGCCGTGGTTATCGCCGCGCGCTGGAGCCACGACGCGGCGCTTGCCGCCGGCCTCGGCGCCTTCATCGGCCATCTCTATCCGATCTGGCTCGGCTTCAAGGGCGGCAAGGGCGTCGCCACCTATCTCGGCGTGCTGTTCGGCCTGTCGGGGCTCGGCGCGCTCGCCTTCGCCGTAACCTGGTTGCTCATCGCCTTCGTCAGCCGTTACTCCTCGCTCGCAGCACTCACTGCGGCAGTGATCGTGCCGATTGCTCTTTATATGATCGATATGCCCAAGGCCGCCGGCCTGCTGGCCTTGATGAGCCTGATCGTCTTCATCCGGCACCGCACCAACATTTCGCGCCTGCTCGCCGGTACTGAATCGCGGATCGGATCCAAGGGATGACCCAACCCGCCGCCGGGCCGCATCTCAGCGACCGGCAGCGGCTTCATTGGCTGCGCCTGATCCGTACGCCAAATGTCGGACCTGCAAGTTTTCGCGACCTGATCAACCGCTTCGGTTCCGCCGAAACGGCGATCGAGATGCTGCCCGAGATCATGATGGCCGGTGGCGCAAGCCGCCCGGTTCGCGTGCCCTCGGTGGCGGAGGCCGAGGCGGAACTGGAGTTGGCTCGCAAATGTGGCGCGCGCTTCGTCGCGCTTGGCGAGCACGACTACCCCCAGACACTCAAGCGCATGGACAATCCGCCGCCGCTGCTCGCCGTCAAGGGCACGGCCGCCGTCTTCGGCTTGCCGCCGGTGGCCATCGTCGGCGCCCGCAACGCCTCGCTCGCCGGCATCAAGATGGCCCGAACGCTTGCCTTGGAGCTCGGCCGCAACGGCTACTGCGTGATCTCGGGGTTGGCCCGCGGCATCGACACCGCGGCGCATCAGGGCAGCCTCGACACCGGCACTGTCGGCGTTCTGGCCGGCGGCATCGATCGCCCCTACCCGCCCGAAAACGCCGGCCTCTGCGACGAGATCGCCGAACGTGGCGCCATCGTCTCGGAAATGCCGTTCGGCTGGGAGCCACGCGCCCAGGACTTTCCACGCCGCAATCGCATCGTCGCCGGCTTGGCGCTCGGACTTGTCGTCGTCGAGGCAGCGCAGCGCTCGGGCTCGCTGATCAGCGCGCGGCTTGCCGGCGAGATGGGGCGCCTGGTCTTTGCCGTGCCCGGCTCGCCGCTCGACCCACGCGCCGCCGGAACCAACGGCCTGCTCAAGGATGGCGCGACGCTGGTGACCGAAGCAGCCGACATTTTGGAAGCGCTGGCGCCGCTGGTCGGCGGTCAACCATACGTCCCGCCCAAGCTCGAGGAACCACCTGATTTCACCGCAACGCCGCCGCCGGTCGACAGCGACCGCGCACGAGTGATCGAGGCGCTTGGCCCGGTTCCCGTCGAGGTCGACGAACTGATCCGTCACACCGAACTTCATCCGGCGCAGATTTTCATGATCCTGCTGGAGCTCGACCTTGCCGGCCGGCTCGAGCGCCATTCAGGCGGACGTGTTTCGCTTGTTGAGCCCGACATTTGACAAACGCTCTCCGCGGATGACATCGCCGGCCTCGACATACGCCATCTCGATCAGATAGGCGAGCATGCCGCAACGCTCCGTGTCGGCCATGATGCGGAGCTGGCCGAGCATCGACTGTATGTAGTCCAAAGTTTCGGCCCGCCTTCGCGCAGGCGCCGGTTTGTCCATGAGTGGGTCCTCTGCCGCCCCGCGTTGAGTCGCGTGATCGATGCCGATTTCGGCACCAAAATCAGGCTCAACCGGCAATGGTGGAAACGTAGCAAATCTACTAACAATTGCAATAGCGCAAAATAATATACCCTAGGTTGCAATCCTGTTCTTCACCGTCGTTTTTGACCCCTTCCCCTTGACCGGACCGAAAAGCGCGGCCATGTGACGAGCGAATTGAAAATCTTCGCCACGCGCCGTTTGCCGTTGTTTTGGCGCTTCACTGGAAAATCAGCCACATATGGACGTCGTTGTCGTCGAGTCACCGAACAAGGTGAAAAGCATCAACAAGTACCTGGGCCGGAACTACAAGGTTCTCGCCTCGTTCGGCCATGTCCGCGATTTGCCGGCCAAGGACGGCTCGGTGAAGCCGGAAGAAGATTTTGCCATGTCCTGGGCGGTCGACACCGCATCGGCGAAGCGGCTCAACGACATCGCCAAGGCGGTCAAGGAAGCCGACGGCCTGATCCTCGCAACCGATCCGGATCGCGAAGGTGAAGCCATCGCCTGGCACGTGCTCGAGGTGCTGAAGCAGAAGCGCGTGCTGAAGGACAAGACGATCAAGCGCGTCGCCTTCAACTCGATCACCAAGCAGGCGGTGCTCGAAGCCATCTCCAATCCGCGGGAGATCGATCCGCCGCTGGTCGACGCCTATCTGGCGCGCCGCGCGCTCGACTATCTCGTCGGTTTCACCCTGTCGCCGGTGCTGTGGCGCAAGCTGCCCGGCGCCCGCTCCGCTGGCCGCGTGCAGTCGGTTGCGCTGCGCTTTGTCTGCGACCGCGAGGCCGAGATCGAACGCTTCGTGCGTGAGGAATACTGGCAGATCGCCGCTACCCTCGGCACGCCGCGCGCCGAGAATTTCGAAGCCAGGCTGACCGTTTTCGACGGCAAGAAGCTGCAGAAGCTCGACATCTCCTCGCAGGCCATGGCCGACGACATCAAGGCGATGCTCGATGGCGCAAGCTTCAAGACGTTGTCCGTCGAGGCCAAGCCGACCCGCCGCAACCCGAGCGCGCCCTTCACCACGTCGACCTTGCAGCAGGCGGCGTCCTCGCGCCTCGGCTTCTCGGCGAGCCGCACCATGCAGGTGGCCCAGCGGCTCTATGAAGGCATGGAGATCGGCGGCGAAATGGCCGGTCTGATCACCTATATGCGTACCGACGGCGTGCAGATGGCGCCGGAGGCGATCGAGGCCGCCCGCGACGCCATCGTCAAGGAATTCGGCGCGAAATACCTGCCCGAAAAGGCGCGCCAGTACACCACCAAGGCCAAGAACGCCCAGGAGGCGCACGAAGCCATCCGTCCGACCGACTTCAATCGCACGCCGGCCGAGATGCGCAAGTTCCTCGATGCCGACCAGGCGCGGCTCTACGAGATGATCTGGAAGCGCGCCATCGCCAGCCAGATGCAGCCGGCCGAGATCGAGCGCACCACTGTCGAGATCGAGGCGCGCAACGGTGGAAGGACCGCCGGCCTGCGCGCCGTCGGTTCGGTCACCCGCTTCGACGGCTTCATCGCCGCCTATACCGAGCAGAAGGACGAGGATTCGGAAGACGAGGAAAACCGTCGCCTGCCCGAGATCCGCGCCGACGAAACGCTGAAGCGCGAGAGCGTCAACGCCACCCATCACACCACCGAGCCGCCGCCCCGCTATTCCGAAGCCAGCTTCATCAAGAAGATGGAAGAGCTCGGCATCGGCCGGCCCTCGACCTATGTCGCCACGCTCAAGACGCTTGAGGACCGCGACTATGTGAAAATCGAGAACCGCAAGCTCGTCCCCCAAGCGAAGGGCCGGCTGGTCACGGCCTTCATGGAGAGCTTCTTCCGACACTATGTCGAATACGACTTCACCGCCTCGCTCGAGGAAAAGCTCGACGAAGTCTCCGACGGCAAGCTCGCCTGGCGCGATGTGTTGGCGGATTTCTGGAAGGACTTCTCCGGCGCCGTCGACGAGATCAAGGAACTGCGCGTCACCAACGTGCTGGACGCGCTGAACGAAGAGCTCGCGCCGCTGGTCTTCCCGGAACGCGAGGACGGCTCGAACCCGCGCATCTGCCCGAAATGCGGCACTGGCAACCTGTCGCTCAAGCTCGGCAAGTACGGCGCCTTCGTCGGCTGCTCCAATTATCCCGAATGCGGCTTCACCCGCCAGCTCGACGGTCCCGGCGGCAATGGCGACAATGGCGGCCTCGAAGACGGCACCAAGGTTCTGGGCAGTGATCCCTACACCAATGAAGAGATCACGCTGCGCAGCGGCCGCTTCGGTCCCTACATCCAGCGCGGCGACGGCAAGGACGCCAAGCGCTCCAGCCTGCCCAAGGGCTGGGCGGCATCTTCCATCGACCACGAGAAGGCGCTCGCATTGCTGGCGCTGCCGCGCGATGTCGGCCAGCATCCTGAATCCGGCAAGATGATCTCGGCCGGTCTTGGACGCTACGGCCCGTTCGTGCTGCATGACGGCGCTTACGCCAATCTCGAAAGCATCGAGGACGTGTTCTCGATCGGCCTCAACCGCGCGGTCACGGTGCTTGCCGAAAAGCAGGCCAAGGGCAAGGGCGGACGCGGCGGTGGCACCCCTGCGGCCTTGAAGGATCTCGGCGAACACCCGGCAGGTGGCGGCAACGTCACCGTGCGCGACGGCAAGTACGGCGCCTATGTCAATTTCGGCAAGGTCAATGCTACCTTGCCGAAGAACACGGATCCGGCCACGGTGACGATGGAAACGGCACTTCAGCTAATCGCCGAGAAGGAAGCGAAAGGCGGCGGTGCCAAGAAGCCTGCCCGTGCCGCCAAGAAGCCGGCGGCCAGCGCAACCAAGAAAGCGGCCGCCAGCAAGGCCAAGAAGAAGGACTAAGCGACCGTGGCGCGAAAGATTTCCGGACGAAATGCCGGCACCAGACGCGCCGCAAGCGACGAGGTCCGAGGCAAGGACGTCTACCGCCCGTCGCGGGACGAGATTCTGCGCTACATCGCGGAGAATCCCGACCGCAGCGGCAAGCGCGACATCGCCAAGGCTTTCGCGCTCAAGAACGACGACCGCATCTGGCTGAAGCACCTGCTGCGTGAGCTGCAGGATGAGGGTCTGCTCGAGAAGAGCCGCAAGCGCCTGACGCGCGCCGGCGCGCTGCCGCATGTCGCCGTACTCGACATCTTTGGCCGTGACGCCGAAGGCACGCTGCTCGCCCGCGCCTCCGAGCAGCCGGATGGCCAGATCGTTGCCATCAAGCTGTCGCGCGGCGGCAACGGGCCGACACCTGGCGTCGGCGACCGCGTGCTGGCCAAGACCTTCCCGATCGAGGACCACATCGACGACAACGAGCCGGCCTACACCGCGCGCGTGATGAAGATATTCGAAAAGCGCAGCGACACCGCGCTCGGCATCTTCCGTATCCTCAAGGACGGCACGTTCCGTATCGAGCCGGTCGAACGCCGCCAGCCCGAACTTGTGATCGAAAAGGACCACCAGAACGGCGCCAAGGATGGCGATCTGGTCGAAGTGGTGCCGGAGCGCGCCAGCCGCTACGGCCTGCCGCGCGCCAAGGTGGTCTCGGTGCTGGGCTCGCTGACCAATGAGAAGGCGGTCTCGATGATCGCCATCCATGCCCACGACATTCCCCACATCTTCCCCGCCGACGTGATCTCCGAATCCGAGGCAGTGAAGCCGGCAACGCTCGACGGCAAGCGCGAGGACTGGCGCGAGTTGCCGCTGGTCACCATCGACCCGGCCGACGCCAAGGACCACGACGACGCCGTCTATGCCGAGCCGGATACGGACGAGAAGAATCCCGGCGGCTTCATCGTCACGGTCGCCATCGCCGATGTCGCTGCCTATGTCCGCCCGGGCACAGCGCTCGACAACGAGGCGCTGAAGCGCGGCAACTCGGTCTATTTCCCCGACCGTGTCGTGCCGATGCTGCCCGAACGTATCTCCAACGACCTGTGCTCGCTGCGCGAAGGCGTCGATCGCCCGGCACTTGCCGTGCGCATGACGTTTTCGGCGGAAGGCCGCAAAGTGCGGCACGCCTTCCACCGCATCATGATGCGCTCTTCTGCCCGCCTCGCTTATCCGCAGGCCCAGGCCGCCATTGACGGCGTGCCGGATGCGAAGACCGGGCCTATCCTGGAAAGCATCCTCAAGCCGCTCTGGGCCGCCTATGACGTGCTCAAGCGCGGCCGCGACAGCCGCCAGCCGCTCGAGCTCGACCTGCCGGAACGCAAGATCCTGCTGAAGCCTGACGGCACGGTGGACCGTGTCATCGTTCCCGATCGCCTCGACGCCCACAAGCTGATCGAGGAGTTCATGATCCAGGCAAACGTCGCCGCTGCCGAGACGCTGGAAAACAAGAAACAGAAGCTCGTCTACCGCATCCATGACGGCCCCTCGCTCGCCAAGCAGGAATCGCTGCGCGAGTTCCTCCAGACGATCGGCTTGTCGCTGGCACGCGGCGCTGCGATGCGTCCAAGCCAGTTCAACGGCATCCTCGAGCAGGTGCGCGGTGGCGACAACGAGCACCTCGTCAACGAAGTGGTGCTGCGCTCGCAGAGCCAGGCCGAATACAACCCTGATAACATCGGTCACTTCGGCCTCAATCTGCGCCGCTACGCGCATTTCACCTCGCCGATCCGCCGCTACGCCGACCTCATCGTGCACCGCGCGCTGATCGGCTCGCTGGGCCTGGGCGCCGGAGGGCTGACGCCCGCTGAAGAAGCGCGGCTGGAAGAGATTGCCGGCCTGATCTCGCAGACCGAACGCCGTGCCATGGCCGCCGAGCGCGAGACCATCGACCGCTTGGTTGCGGGCTTCCTGGCCGAACGCGTCGACGAGGCGTTCGATGCGCGCATCTCCGGCGTGGTCAAGGCGGGACTATTTGTCCAATTGCCGCAATATGGCGCGGATGGTTTCATCCCGGTGTCATCGCTCGGTGACGACTACTACCACTTCGACGAAGCTGCCCGCGCCTTGTTCGGCGAACGCACCGGCAAGGGCTACCAGCTCGCCGACCGCGTCGAGGTCAAGCTGGTCGAGATCGCGCCACTGGCCGGTGCCATGCGCTTCGAGATGCTGACCGAACCGAAGCCCCTGCCCGGTTCCAAACGGTCCTTCCACAAGACCAAGGGGCAAAGAACGCGTGCCCGCGCCTCCCAGCCACGGCGAGGACCGCGCGGCAGGAGATGACGATGGAAGAACAGGTATTCGGCGGCGACCACCACAAGGTTGCGCGTGAACCCCGGCCGGTCTGGCAAGCGATCAAGCGGGGCCTGTTCTGCAAGTGCCCGAATTGCGGCCAGGGCAAGCTCTTCGCCTCCTTCGTCAAGACCGTCGACAAATGTGAAGTCTGCCACGAAGAGATCTTCCATCATCGTGCCGACGACCTCCCCGCCTATCTCGTGGTGGTCATCGTCGGCCACATCGTCGTCGGCGCCTTCATGGGCGTCGAGGCGACCAGCACGCTCGCTTTGTGGCAGCATCTGCTGATCTGGGTGCCGCTGACGATCGTCTCGGCGCTCGCCCTGCTGCGCCCGATGAAGGGTGCCGTGGTCGGCATGCAGTGGGCGCTCTACATGCACGGCTTCGGCGGCGAAGAAGACGTGATCGAAACGCATCCCGAGGCCTGAACCAGCGCTGGCGCAATGCCCAAGGGCAAGCAAGTGCTTCCGTCCACCCCGACATTCCGTTAGGACAGCCGCGATGGATGGCATTAGCAAAGCAGAACTCGACAGGCTCGAAGCCCGGGAAATGGTAAAGAGCGGCGCGCCGTTGCGCCCGCGCGACGCGGCGACGCTGATCCTGCTCGACCGCAAGGGCGACGACGTACTGGTGCTGATGGGCCGGCGCCATATGAAGCACGCCTTCATGCCCGGAAAATTCGTCTTCCCCGGCGGCCGCACCGACCCGGCCGACAGCCGCATCAAGGTGGCGGACGAGCTTCATCCCGACGAGCAAGCGAAGCTGCGCGCCGGCACCGGCCGCGTCAGCATCGCGCGCGCCCGGGCGATCGCGCTTTCGGCGATTCGCGAGACCTACGAGGAAGCCGGCCTGCTGATCGGCCAGCGCGGCCCGTTCTCGACCACCAAGGCCGACTGGAAGGGATTTGCGGAGCATGGTGTGGCGCCTGCCTTGGGCAGCCTGCGCTTCATCGCACGCGCCGTGACTCCTCCCGGTCGCGTCCGCCGCTTCGACACGCGTTTCCTGTCGGCTTGGCGCAGCGACGTCGCCGTCGAATTGCCTGAGGGCGGACCGACAAACGAGCTCGAAGAACTGGTGTGGCTGCCCTTGGCCGACGCCATGCAGGCTGACATCCCCGCCATCACCCAGTCGGTGCTTGGCGACCTCAGACAGCGGCTGGCGACAGACCCCGGGCTTAAGCCGGGTGGCGAGGTGCCATTCTACCGCATGTTCGCCCAACGCTTCCGCCGCGATATCCTGTAGGCACTGCATGACCGACACCCTTCAGGAGGCTGAAAACGTCGAACGGGTGCACTGGCGCTCGATTTCAGCTGCCATCGCCTCGATCAGCGTCGTCGGCATCGCCATTGGCCTCGGCATCCCGCTGCTGAGTGTGATTCTCGAATCGCGCGGTTATTCTTCCTCGATGATCGGCCTCAACACGGCCGTCGCCGGCATTGCCTCGATCGCCGCGGCCCCGCTTGCGACGCCGATCGCCATGCGTTTCGGCGTGGTCTGGACGATGCTGGCGATGATTCTCGCCGGTGCGGTGGCCTTTGTCGGCTTCTATTTTGCCCAGTCCTTCTGGATGTGGTTTCCGTTGCGGGCGGTGCTGCACGTCGCGCTGACCGTGCTGTTCATCCTGTCGGAATTCTGGATCAGCACCTGTGCCCCGCCACATCGGCGTGGTCTGGTGCTCGGCATCTACGCCACCGTGCTGTCGCTCGGTTTCGCCGCGGGCCCGTGGCTGTTTTCGCAGATCGGCAGCAGTGGCTTCCTGCCGTTCGGGCTGACCTTCGCATTCGTCATGATCGCGGCTATTCCGGTGCTGCTGGCGCGCAGCGAAAGCCCCAAGATCGTCTCCGAAGGCGGCAAGGGCGGCTTCTTCCGCTACATCTGGATCGTGCCGACAGCGACAGCCGCGGTGCTGGTGTTCGGCGCTGTCGAAACGGGCGGCTTCGCGCTTTTCCCCATCTATGGCCAGCGCATCGGCTACACCGAGGGCGAGGCAGCACTTCTGCTCACCATGATCGGTCTTGGCAATTTCCTGCTGCAGATTCCCATCGGCATGCTGAGCGACCGCATCGGCGATCGCCGCATCCTGTTGCTCATCTGCGCCCTTGTCGGTCTGGGCGGAACGCTGGCGATGCCGCTCTTGACCGTCAACTGGCACCTGATGGCAGGCATGCTGTTTGTCTGGGGCGGCGTGGTGGCGGCACTCTACACCGTCGGCCTCGCGCATCTCGGCGCACAGCTTTCAGGCCGCGACCTGGCCTCGGCCAACGCCGCCTTCATCTTCTGCTACGGCGTCGGCATGATCCTGGGTCCGCAGGTCATCGGCATCTTCATGGATATCTTCGGCCCCAACGGATTCGGCTGGGCACTGGCCGTGTTCTTCGGCGGCTACATCGCCATCGGACTGGGCCGTATTGCCGCGAAATCGAGCCGATAACGCGCCAAGGCTTGACTTTCCGGGTGCGTTCTTTATGTGTCCCGCAGGTTTTCCGCGTCCGGGTTGTTTTCCCGTCCTGAGGCGGGTGCAACTCCAGACAATTAACGGACGAGAATCATGGCCAAGGCTGCAAACATCAAGATCAAGCTTCTGTCGACCGCCGACACCGGTTTCTTCTACGTGACGAGCAAGAACAGCCGCACGAAGACGGAAAAGCTGTCGTTCCGCAAGTACGACCCGGTTGCGAAGAAGCACGTCGAATTCAAGGAAACCAAGATCAAGTAATCTGGTTGCCTCCAGGAATTCCAAAACGCCGCCCATCGGGCGGCGTTTTTGTTTTCAGGGGATACCGCAGGAGACGCCCAACGTGCCGAAAGGCGTGCGGACGCATCGAAGGACACGGAAAAGCCGCCTGCCCTGTGCTCGGTCGTGATGAGATGATTTCGAGAAAGGGGGCCGGTCGGCGTCTGGCAGCGGTACGAGGAGGCCACTATGTGCCAGTGCCGGCCGGCCGACCCCACGGACCCAGGAGATGCGGCGGACCTGAGCATCATGGGGTATCAAATAGGGCTACCGGCCTGTGCTCCTCGTGCCGACGCCCGTCCTTCTTCTCGATCTCACAGTCGCGCAAGATCGCTTGAAAATCAACACTTTCTTAACCACGGCTCGCGAATCGCTCGGGTTAAGGTAAACGGTTGAGCTTAACGTAGCCGACCATGAAGCCGTTCTGCGGGCTCAGGCCGCCCTTGCGACCACGCGATTACGACCTCGCGTCTTGGCGTCGTAAAGCGCAAGATCCGCCCGCTTCATCAGCCCGGCAACAGTGTCGCCATCCATGACCAGCGCAGACACGCCAACGCTGACCGTCACCGATACGCCCTGCTCCGATCCACCGATCTTGAACGGCGTCCTGGCGATTTCGGAGCGGATACGTTCGGCAACGATCTCAGCCAGCGCACCTTCGGTATCGGGCATCACGATGACGAATTCCTCGCCGCCGAATCGGCAAGCGAGATCAATGCCACGCACGCTCTTCTTCACGCGCCGTGCGAATTCGCGCAGGACCTCGTCGCCACCATCATGGCCGAACGTGTCATTGATGCGCTTGAAGCGGTCGAGGTCAGTGATCATCAGCGACAGCGGCCGGCGGCGGGCGGCCGCGCGCTCGACAAGCCGCGGCAAGTGGCTGTCGAGATAACGGCGGTTGTGCAGGCCGGTCAGCCCGTCCGTCACCGCCATCTCGATGGTCTGGCTGACGCTCTGCCTGAGCTCGTCATTGTAGCGCTTGCGGCGCACCTGGGTGCGCAGGCGCGCGATCAGCTCCTGCCGATCGAGCGGCCGCACCAGATAGTCGTTGATGCCGAGTTCGAGCCCGCGAACGGTAAGGTCGTCTTCTTCCTTATTGACCAGCAGCACGATCGGCAGCGAGCGTGTGCGGTCGAGCGACCTGAGCTGCGAGCACAACCTGAGCGGATCGAACGCCGAAAAGCCCGACGACACGATGATGCACTCATATGCGCCTTCGGCCGCGTTGAAGAGCCCCGACTGCGGATCGGCGGCGATCTGCACGTCGGCAGCACCATCCAGCAGCGCGCAGATATGGGCCGCGGAAGATGTCTGTTCGTCGATGAGCAGGACCTTCGGCAACTCCCCTTGCAGGAGGTCCGACCGGGCAAGCAGCTCGTCCACGCCGATGCTGTGGGTCGTCGAGGCGCGCAGGCGCAGTTCGTCGGTCAGGACCTTGAGACGAACTAGGCTCTTCACGCGGGTGATCAGCTGGAGGTCGTTGACCGGCTTGGTCAGGAAATCGTCGGCGCCGACATCGAGGCCGCGCACGCGATCGGTGACATGGTCGAGCGCCGTAACCATGACGACGGGAATGTGGGCGGTGGCCGGATCGGCCTTCAGACGGCGGCAGACCTCGAAACCGTCCATGCCGGGCATCATCACGTCGAGCAACACGACATCGACCTTGCCGTCTTCGCACGCCGCAATGGCGTCTGGTCCGTTGAAGGCGGTCTGCACCTCGAAATATTCAGCCAGAAGCCTGACTTCGAGCAGCTTCACATTTGCCGGTATGTCGTCAACGACGAGGATGCGCGCGGTCATGCTAGTCCCTCGAGCGAGCCGGCGAGCGCATCAGGCATCGCCCAGATAGGATTTGATCGTCTCGATGAAGCGCGGCACCGAGATCGGCTTGGAGATGTAGGCTTCGCAACCGCCCTGCCTGATCCGCTCCTCGTCGCCTTTCATGGCGAATGCGGTAACGGCAATGACGGGGATGGTGTGGAGGTCGTCATCCTCCTTCAGCCATTTGGTGACTTCGAGGCCTGACACTTCGGGCAGCTGGATGTCCATCAGGATGAGGTCCGGCCGGTGCTTGCGGGCAAGATCGAGCGCTTCGAGCCCGTTGCGCGTACGCACGGTCTCGTAGCCGCTTGCCTCGATGAGGTCGCGAAAGAGCTTCATATTGAGCTCATTGTCCTCGACGATCATCACCTTCTTGGCCATAGAAATTCCGTCCCGATTGCTCGCCACAGGTCCGCGGCAATCCTGTTGCGCGCCGGATGCGCACACCAACCCCGAATCCGACCGTAACTCAAGAACATTACGAAACGTAAAACGCCGAAGCCAAATCACGGATGGTTGCGCAGCCTGATTAGCGGTTGCCCCGACGGCGGCTTGCGGCTACTCCCGACACAGGTCGATCGGGGCAAACCAGATGCAGAAGAACCAGCAATCGCAGGAAAGTGCTGAAGCGCTGGCCGTCCATGCCCTTGGCTTCGTCGCCTCCGACCCGGAACTCCTGCCGCGCTTTCTCGCGATCACAGGCATCGAAGCGCATCAGATCCGCCGTGCCGCACAGGAGCCCGGCTTCCTGGCCGGCGTCTTGAACTTCATCCTCGCCCACGAGCCGACGCTGCTGCGATTCTCGCAGGAAGCAGGCATCGCACCGGGCGAAATAGGCAGCGCCCTGCGCGCCCTGCCCCTGGGCAATGACGATCACGAGCGTTCCGCATGAGCGAAGATCCCGAAACAACACGTCAGATCGCAGAGCTTGCCCGCGACACCAGGCCATTGCTGGTGCTCGACGTTGATGAGGTGCTGCTCGAATTCATGGTGCCGTTCATGCGCTTCCTCGATGCGCAGGGGCTGGCTTTCCTGGCCAAGTCGTTCAAGCTGACCGGCAACATCGTCGACGTGAAGACCCAGGTACCGCTGGAACAGGCAGCTGTTTCGGCACAGCTCGACGGTTTCTTTCATGCGCAGAGCGAATGGCAGACGGCGGCACTTGGCGCGGCCGATGCCGTGGCAGGGCTCGCTGCAGGCGCGGAAGTGGTCCTGCTGACCGCGATGCCGCACCGCCACCGCGACGTCAGGCGGCAGCATCTCGATGCGCTGGGCTTCCCCTATCCGCTGCTCACCACTGAAAGGGCGAAAGGCCCCGCGCTGCGGCTGTTGCGAGGCGAAACCAGCCGTCCGGTCGCTTTCGTCGACGACATCCCGCACAATCTGGTTTCGGTGCGCGACGCTGTTGCCGACGCGCATCTATTCAACCTGATGTCCTATCGCGAGATGCGTCCATTTCTGCCGCCGCTGCCAGACGACATCATCATCGAGGACGATTGGGCCCAAGCCGCGCCGAAGATCGCCACGGCCCTGGGTCTCTAACCTCGCGGACTATTCGCCGAGGTCGCGCCACCAGTTGCGGCCGGTATCGAGCCGTTCGATGCCGGCGCTGTCCAGTTCGGCGGCCCATTCGGCTGCCGACTTGCCTGCCAGCACAAGGTCTGGCGCAATTTCAGCCAGCGGTACCATGACGAACGCCCGGTCAAGCATGCGCGGGTGCGGTATCTCAAGCCCGACGTCGCTGACATTACTGTTGCCCAGCAACAGCACGTCGATGTCGATGAGGCGCGGACCCCAGCGCTCGACGCGCACGCGCTTGAGCCGCCGCTCGAGTTCCAGGCAAAGCTCCAGCAACTCCAACGGCGCAAGCGTGGTGGCGACTTCGGCGGTGACGTTCAGGAAATCAGGCTGATCGACCTTGCCCCAAGGCGGCGTGCGGTGCAGCGACGAAACCTCGACGACGCGGGTGCTGCCGGATGCGTTGAGCATGTGCAATGCCGACGCCATCGACTTCGCCGGGTCGCCCAGATTGCCGCCGAGGCTAAGGAAACCGCGCTCCTCAACCTGGCCAGACAACGGTCACCTCTACGTAATCAAGGACGCCGGGCACCGGCGCATTCGGCTTGCGGACCGTGATTTCGGCGCGCTTGATCTGCGGGAAACGCGCGGCGAGCGCCCGGCCGCATTCCTGCGCCAGCGCTTCGATCAGGAAGCGCCGCTGGCCGGTAATGATCGACTCGATGACCTGGAAGGCAACGCCGTAGTCGACGGTGCTGTCCATCGAATCGTCTTCGAGCGGCAGCGATGGGTCGACCGTCAGTTCGGCATCGACGTAGAAACGCTGGCCCAGCGTCTCTTCTTCGTCGAACAGGCCGTGCCGGGCGAAGAAGGCGCAGTTTTTCATACGGATAAGGTACATCTGGGTCAGCGTCCCGGCAGGTTGGTCTGTCGCGCCAGCATAGCATCTGCGAATGCCAGCGCGTCCACGTTGATTGCGACATCATGGACGCGAAATATATCCGCGCCCTGCAGGCGGAGTATGACGCTCGTCGCCGCCGTCCCCGCATCGCGGTCGGCGGCTTCGCGCCCGGTGACATGGCCGACGAAGCGCTTGCGCGAGGTACCGGCGAGCAGCGGATAGCCGAGCTGCGCCAGCTCCGAAAAGCGCGCCATCAAATCGAGATTTTCGTCGGCGTCCTTGGCGAAGCCGAAGCCCGGGTCGAGCACGATCTGCGCATCCTGCACACCAGCTTCGCGGGCGATCTCCAGCGAGCGGCGCAGGAACAGGAACTGGTCGTCGATGACGTCGGGCAGTTTTTCACGCTCGCGGCCCGTATGCATGAGCACCAGCCCTGCCCCGGTCTCGGCGGCGACCTTGGCGATACCAGGCTCGCGCTGGGCGCCCCAGACATCGTTGACGATGTGCGCGCCGGCGGCAACGGCAAGCCGCGCCGTCTCCTCGCGGTAGGTATCGACGGATATCAATACGTCGCCGGATCGGGCGAGTGCGACGATGATCGGAAGCACGCGGCCCTGCTCTTCGGCCGCCGAAACGGGTGCTGCGCCCGGGCGGGTGGATTCACCGCCGACATCGACGATCGCAGCACCTTCGGCCACCATACGGCGAGCCTGTTCGAGCGCGCGCTCAGGCGCGTCGAACGCGCCGCCGTCAGAAAAACTGTCGGGCGTGACGTTGAGGATACCCATGACCAGGGCCCTGCCGCCGAGGTCGAGATGGCGCCCATGCGCCAATTGCCATCGTTTGCCGGTCATGCCGTCGCCACAAAAGAACTCCAGAGCACAGACCACGTCACGAAATATCAACGCTTGCAGCTTCAACTCGCTGCACGGTCACTTCAGCGGCACGATCCGATTTCCGTTGCGCCGCCAACGCCCCTAACGCAAGGTAGGCCAAGAGGCAACTAATGAAGCAACTCTTCCTGGCCGCCCTACTCGCTGGAGGCATTTGCCTACCCGTTCAGGCGGCAACCGTGTCCAAATCCTACAGCTATTTCACCATCACCGGCAAAACCCTCGACGAAATCGAGCAGCAGTTGATGACGCGCGGCCCCGAGGTCAAGAGCACCGGCGGCAGGCACCCGGGTGCCACGCAGATGGAGTTTACCAGCCGCATCGGCTACGCCGAGGTCAAAGGCGGCTGCGCCATCGTCTCGGCCCAGGTGACCGTCAAGGCCAAAGTGATCCTGCCGCGCTGGCGCCAGAACGGCAAGGCGGCCCAGGACGTCAAGCTGATCTGGAACACGCTGTCCTCCGACATCAAACGCCATGAGGAAAGCCATGTGGTCATCGCCAAGAACCACGCCCGCGAGCTCGAACAGGCGCTGAAGGCGATCGGCAAGCAGAAGAGCTGCGACATCGCCGCCACCAAGGCCAAGGCGACGAGCAACCGCATCCTCAATGCCCATGATCGGGCACAGGAGGAATTCGACCGTATCGAAGGCATCAACTTCGAAAGCCGCATCGTCAGGCTCCTACGCTACAGGCTGGAGCGCATCGACGCCGGCAAGCTCAAGAACTGAGCGCCTGTTTGTACTAAAAGGTCAGTCAGGAACGCCGAGCTTCTTATGCAGGCTCGTCGACGACGTCGTGTATTGAAACACGATGCGTTCGGTGGGGCTGATGATGTGCTTGGCGGCCTGCGTCATCAGCGCGGCTTCATGAAAGCCCGACAGGATCAGCTTGAGCTTGCCGGGGTACCAGTTGATGTCGCCGATGGCGAAGATTCCCGGCTCCGACGTCTCGAATTTTTCGGTATCGACCGGGATCTGGTTCTCGTGAAGATGGAGGCCCCATTCTGCCACCGGCCCGAGCTTCGTGGTCAGGCCAAAGAACGGCAGCAGCCGCGTGCAGGCAACCTCGGTATCGGCGTCAGCCCCTTTGACGGTGATGGAGCGCAACGTGCCGTCCTCGCCGGACAGGCCTGAAACCTGGCCGATCACAAGATCGATGGCACCCGCATCGCGCAGCGCGTGCATTTTGCCGACATTGTCGGGCGCAGCGCGGAATTCCGGCCGGCGATGGACCAGCGTGACGCGCCTGGCCACCGGCTGCAGGTTGAGCGTCCAGTCGAGCGCGGAATCCCCGCCGCCGACGATGACCACATCCTGGCCGCGGAAATCCTCGATGCGCCGAACGGCATAGCGGACGCTGGCCAGCTCGTATGCCTCGATGCCAGGGATTGGCGGGCGCTTGGGCTGGAACGAACCGCCGCCCGCCGCAATCACCACGACTTTCGCTTCGAAAACCTCGTTCTCGTCGGTCGTGACGCGGAAGCCGCCGCCCTCAAGCCGTTCCAGGCCTGTGACCATCCGGTTGAAGGTAAAGCCTGGCTTGAACGGCGCAATCTGCTCCAGAAGCTTATCGACAAGCTCCTGCGCGCCGATCATCGGGTAGCCGGGAATGTCGTAGATCGGCTTTTCCGGATAGAGCTCGGCGCATTGCCCGCCGGGGCGGTCGAGAATGTCGATCAGGTGGCAGCGCATATCAAACAGGCCGAGCTCGAACACCGCAAACAGGCCAATTGGCCCGGCTCCGATAATCAGAACGTCGGTTGTGGTGATGTCGCTCAAGGCCACCTCGCCGCTGACGCACGCATTTAGGGAATGTGCATGACAACAGCTGTCATGCCAAGCAAGGCCAGGTTCGGAACGTCAGCCCTGGCGCTCGGGAATGGAGACGACCAGGCCGTCGAGTTCGTCGCGAACCTTGATCTGGCAGGACAGGCGCGACGACGGCCGGACCTCGTAGGCAAAGTCGAGCATGTCTTCTTCCATTGCCTCGGGCTCGCCAACGATCGCCGTCCATGCGTCGTCGACATAGACATGGCAGGTCGCGCAGGCGCAGGCGCCACCACATTCCGCCTCGATGCCTGGAACGGCGTTGCGGATCGCATTTTCCATCACGGTCGAGCCGTTTTCGGCCTCGACTTCGAAACGCGTGCCATCATGGGCGATGTAGGTCAGCTTGGTCATGCTCGTTCCCGAAATAGGTCACCCGGCAGATAATCACTCCACCGTGTGAGTCAACTGCCGTGCGATAGCGCCGCCGGCTGTCGGATTTACAATGACCAGCTCATAAATGTTACTGCGGCGATTGCACGCCCCCAAATGGGATCAGCGGCTGAACGAGGCGATGAAGTCGCGTGCCTCGTCGATCAGGCGGGTAAGCCGCGTGATCAGAGTTGCATTGTTCGGATCCGTTTCGATCGCCGCAACGCAATCGGCAATGGGAAATGCACCGACACCGCGCGCCGAACCCTTGAGGGCATGGCACAACATCAGCCGCTCGGCGAGATCGGCCTTGACGATCGCATCGCGAACCGAAAGCGCCTGGTGAACGAACATGTCGAGCACCTCGCGCTCGACATCGCGGTCGCCGATCGTCTGTCGGGAAAGGTGTTCAAGGTCAATGGGACGGCCGTGGACCGATGCCGAGGATTCGCCTCCCGGCATGCCGAAAGCCATCGAAGCCGTCTCGCGCGTTACCATTCAACCCGTGCCCCGCCACTCGCCTTTGGGTTGGTAAACTAGGGTGTCCGTGTGGATAACCCGTTAACCTGACAAAGCCCGGAACCCTGCGGGGTTGGGGCCAATAATCACTGCAGTGTTAACCTTATATTTAAACTTTTACGTATCGGGGCGAATGCATGTTTTCTTTACCCGATTGTGTCACTACGATACGGGCGGTCCATATTGAGCCTCGGCCGCGGACAAAAATAGGACAAAAAGTCCAGCAAATCCGCGTCTTTAGTACAGGGTAGCGAAGGCATGGCGAAGAAATCCACTCCGACAAAAAACCTCGATCTCGACGTAGCCAAGGAGCTTGAGCAGGCGCTCGACCTCGACTTGAGCGGCGACGAAGGCGGCCTCGACATGGCCGCATCGATGGACGATCTCGAAGCACAGATTTCGCAGGCAGCTGAAGAATTGGCGCGCGAAGGCCGCAAGCAGAAGGCTGCTGCGCCGAAGGCCGAGCCAGCTCCCGTGGCACGCGCGGCCGAGCCGCCGACCCAGTTGCGCCCTGTCGAGACGCGCCCGCTGCAGCCGGAAGGCTTCAAGCCCGCGAACGACGATCGCGCCAAGGACTACAAGTCGCTGCTGCACAGCCTCAACCGCCGCGCGTCCAGCACCATCTACTGGATGGTCGGCCTGGTTTCGGTCGCCTGGGTTGCCGGCGCCGTGGCGCTGGCCGACCGTATCGTCACCCCCAGCATCTGGACCATCCGCTCGTTCGACGACGCTTTGGCGCGTCCGGGCCTGCTGATGCTGCTCGTCGCAACCATCGTTCCGATCGCGCTGTTCTGGGCTTTTGCCGCGATGATCCGCCGCGCCCAGGAAATGCGCATTGCCGCTCAGTCGATGACCGAAGTCGCCTTCCGCCTCGCCGAGCCCGAAAACATGGCGCAGGACCGCGTCATGATGGTCGGCCAGGCGGTGCGCCGCGAAGTTGCCGCCATGGGCGAAGGCATCGAGCGCACGCTGGCGCGCGCCGTCGAGCTCGAAACCCTCGTCCACACCGAAGTCAACCAAATCGAGCGCTCCTATTCCGAGAATGCCGCCCGCATCCGTTCGCTCGTCGACGGTCTCGGCAGCGAGCGCGAAGCCGTTGTCTCCCACGCAGAGCGCGTCCGCGCCTCGATCTCGGGCGCCCATGAGACGCTGCGCGACGAGCTCGGCTCGGCCAGCGACATCATCCGCGACAGCATCCTGAACGCCTCGACCAAGCTGTCGATGACGATCACCAATTCCGGCGACACGCTCATCGACCGCATCAACGAAGGCGGCATGGGCCTGTTCGAGGCGATCGACAACCGCATGGATTCGCTCAGCGACCGCCTGTCGACGTCAGGCGAAGCCTTCGCCAGCCTGCTCGACACCCGCATCGCCAAGCTGACGCAGAGCACCGACGAGGTGACCCGCTCACTGACCGACCTGCTCGACAACCGCACCTCGGGCATGGTTTCGCTGCTCGGCGGCGCTGCCAAGACGATCAACTCCGAGTTCGAGGCGAGCCTGCACGGCATCGAGCGCACGCTGGCCGAACGCGGCCAGGCGCTGATCGGCGAATTCCAGACCCGCGCCGAAGCCCTCGACACCGGCACCGCCAAGCTCAACGCCGCTCTCGAAGCCCGCGCCCGCCAGATCAACGAGACGCTGGTCGAACGTGCGCGCGAAATCGCCACCACCTTCGTCCAGGGCCGTGACTCGCTGTCGGCGATGATCGACCAGGGCAAGACCCAGATCGGCACCGACCTCGCCGACATCATCACCTCGACCTCAACCATGCTCGAAGCCCGTGCCAGCGATTTCGCCGGCCGCATGGAGGCCGCCCGCCATCAGGTGTCGCGCGCATTCGACGGCGACATCCAGCGCCTCTCCGAAGCCCGCGTCGGCATCGAGCAGGCCGTGGAAGACCACACCACCAAGCTGTCCGAAGCACGCGACCGCATGGCCGCTGCGCTTCGCGACGACCTCAGCAAGTTCGCCGAGGGCCGCGCCAGCATCGAGGCCGCCGTCGGCTTCCAAGTGCAGAAGCTCGCCGAAGGCCGCAGCCTGATCACGCGCGCCCTCGACGACGACATGCGCAAGCTGGAGCAGTCGCGCCAGGCCATCGACGACACGCTGAGCGGTCAGTTCCGCCAGCTCGCACAGGGCCGCGAACAGCTTGCCCAGGCACTCGTCGAAGACTCCGAGAAACTCGTCCAAGCCCGCACGAACATTGATGAAATGGTCGCCGGCCATGTCGGCAAGCTGGCCGAAGGCCGCAATATCCTGTCGCGTGCGCTCGAAGCCGATCTCGGCAAACTTGCCGATAGCCGCAGCAGCATCGATGGCCTCGTCGCCGGTCAGGTCGAGAAGATCGCCGAAGGCCGCGCCATCCTTGCCAACGCGCTCGAAACCGACCTTGCCGGCATCAAGGCGCTTGTCGACGGCCATTCGTCCAAGATCGCATCCGACCGCGCCGAGCTGTCGCGCAGCCTGGAAACCGATATTGCCAACGTCCACGGCCTGATCGACGGCCATGCTGAGAAGCTTGCTGGCGAGCGCACCCTGCTCTCCCAGACGCTGGAAGCCGATCTCGCCAAGCTGGCCGACAGCCGCGCGAGCATCGACGGCCTCGTCGCCGGCCAGGTCGAGAAGCTGGCCGAAGGCCGCGACATCCTCAAGCGCGCGCTCGAAACCGACCTGAACGCGATCCACAACACGATCTCGTCGCAGTCGGAAAAGCTCGCCGAGGACCGCGCCATGCTGGCCCGGTCGCTCGAAACCGACCTTAACGCGATCCAGAGCACGATCGCGTCGCAATCGGAAAAGCTTGCCGAAGACCGCGCATTGCTGGCCCGGTCGCTCGAAGCCGACCTCGACAGCGTCAAGGGCCTCGTATCGAGCCACGCCGAGCGCCTGGTCGCCGAGCGCGGCACGCTGTCCAAGGCGCTGGAGGACGATCTCGCCAAGCTGGCCGAAAGCCGCTCGGGCATCGACGGCCTCGTGGCCGGCCAAGTCGAGAAGCTGGCCGAAGGCCGCGACATCCTCAAGCGCGCCCTCGAAGCCGACCTCAACGCTATCCGCAACACTGTTGCGTCTCAGTCGGAAAAGCTCGCCGAAGACCGCGCCATGCTGGCCCGGTCGCTCGAAGCAGACCTCGACAGCGTCAAGGGCCTGGTGTCGAGCCACGCCGAACGCCTGGTCGCCGAACGCAGCACCTTGTCCATGGCGCTCGAAGACGACCTCGCCAAGCTGGCCGAAAGCCGCTCGGGCATCGACGGCCTCGTGGCCGGCCAGGTCGAGAAGCTGGCCGAAGGCCGCGACATCCTGCGCCGCGCGCTGGAAGCCGACCTCGCCAAGATCGACGGCATGATGCTCGGCCAGGTCGACAAGCTGGCCGCCGGCCGCGACACGCTGACCAAGGCACTCGAAGCCGACCTCGCCATGCTGAACGACAGCCGCGCCAGCATCGACAACATCGTCGCCGGCCATGTCGGCAAGCTGGCCGAAGGCCGCGACACGATGGCCCGTGCGCTTGATGAGGATCTCGGCAAGCTCGGCGAAGCCCGCCGCGACATCGACCTCGCCATCGCAGGCCACATCGACCAGATTGCCGCGCGCCGTGTCGACATCTCCGACGCGATTGCCGGTGACATCGACAAGATCGAGGAAACCTTCCGTCGCCAGACCGGCGTCATCGAAGAGCGCACCTCCACCATGGAACGCGCCCTGTCGCTCGGTGTCGACAATGTCCGCGGCGTGCTTGAGAAGAGCGCCGTCTTCGTTGCCGGCGCCCTGCGCGAAAAGGTCATGGAAGTGACCGCCGCCCTCAACGAAGAGGCAGGCAAGGCCTTCAGCGACGCCGACCGCGTTATCGCAGAGCGTGCCGAGCAGACGTCGAGCGCCCTGCTCGCCCGTGCCGAAGACATCTCGCGTGCCTTCGAGGAAGCCGACCGTCGCCTCGCCGCCCGTGCCGACGAAACGTCGAACGCGCTGCTCGCACGTGCCGAAGAGACCGCCGACACGCTGTCGGCCAAGGCCGGCGAGATCGCCAACACCTTTGACGCTGCCGACCGCTCGCTCATCGCCCGTGCCATCGAAACCGCGGATGCACTGTCGGCTCGCGCCGGCGACATCCTGCGCAACTTCGACACGGCGGATGAACGCCTGGGTATGCGCATCGGCGAATCCGCCGACGCACTCGCCGCCCGCGCCTCGGAACTCGGCCGCATCTTCGACACCGCCGACGAAAAGCTCGCCGCCCGCATCGCGGAAGGCGCCGATTCGCTCGGCAGCCGTGCCGGGGAGCTCAGCCGCATCTTTGATGCAGCCGACGAGCGCATCGCTGCCCGCGTCGCCGACAGCTCGGCAACGCTCGGCAGCCGCGCCGGCGAAATCGTCCGCAACTTCGAGGAAGCCGACGAAAGGCTCGCCGCACGTGCGGCCCAGACCGCCGACACGCTCGCCGGCCGCGCCGCAGAAATCGGCCGGACCTTCGAGGAAGCCGACGGTCGCATCGCTGCCCGCGTTGGCCAGACGGCGGAAACGCTGATTGGCCGCGCTGCAGAGATCAGCCGTGCCTTCGACGAAGCCGATGGCCGCATCGCAGCACGGGTCGACCAGACGTCCGAGGCCCTGCTCGGCCGCGCGTCGGAAATCGGCCAGGCCTTCGACGAGGCAGGCCGCCAGCTTGCCGCTCGCGTCACCGAGAGCACCTCGGGCATCGGCGAGCATGCGGCACTGATCGCCAGCGCCTTCAACGAGACCGAACAGCGTGTCGTTGCCCGCGCCCATCGCACCTCGGCCGATCTCGACGCTCGCGCCAAGGCGATCGAAGAGACGCTCGCCAATGTCGATGAGCGCCTGGCCGCAGGCGCTGAAAGCGTTGCAGCCCGTATCGGCGAACACCTGTCGAGCGCCGAGAACCGCCTCGCCTACGGTGCGGAATCGATGGGCCAGAAGCTCAACGAGCAGGTCACCCAGGCCGAGGCACAGCTTGTCGCCCGCGCCAACGTCATCGCGGAGACCTTCACCGCGGTTGGCCAGCATATCGGCCAGAGCACCAACGAAGCCGCCCGCACCATCGGCACCAACACGCGTGAACTCAACGCGATGCTGACCGAACGCTCGAACGAGATCGCCAAGATTCTCGACGAGACGGCGCGTCCGCTGGTCGATCGTTTCGCGGAGAGCGGCACCGAACTGCACCGCTCGATGGAAGAGGCCACCGCGCGCGCCACCGAAAAGCTGCGCTCGGAAAACGCAGCCCTCGTCGACGCGCTCGCCAACCGCACGGCGGAGACGCTGTCGGCTGTCGAGGGCGCACGTTCGACACTCGCCGAAAGTGTTGCCGATCTCATCGGCCGCATGACGACGTCGAGTGCGCAGCTGGGCAACCTCATCGACCAGGCGACCGCAAATCTCGCCAATGTCGACGAGCGCCTGACCAGCAGCACGTCCAACTTCGCCAACACCACCGAGAAGGCGGCCCAGACCTTCTCGAGCGCCGCGCGACTGGTCGACTCGAACACCAACCGCCTGACCGACCTGTCGTCCAGCACGCTGCGCGAGGTGGCTTCCATCGCCACCAAGTTCGACGAGCACAGCCGCCTGCTGTCGAGCGCTTCCAACCTCTTGTCCTCGGCGCAGAGCAACCTCGAGCACACGCTCGAGCGCCAGTCGTCGCTGGAAGACCTGGCCGTCGGCCTGGTCAAGAAGTCGGAAGACCTCGAGCGCGTCATGCAGTCGTTCGAGCGCCTCGTTGGCCAGACGCTGGAGAACGCCGAAGGCAGGACGATGGAATCGGCCGACAAGATCCGTGCTGCGATCTCCGACGTCGTCGAGACGGCAACCAAGCGTTTCGCCGACGCCACCGAGGACATGCGCCGCACCGCAGGCTCGATCAAGACCGAGCTCGAAAGCACCCGCGCCGAGCTGAAGAAGGGCGTGCTCGACATGCCTGAGGAAGCAAAGGAATCGACGACGGCCATCCGCCGCGCGGTTTCGGAACAGATCAATGCGCTCAAGGAGCTGTCGGCGATCGTCGCCAAGTCGGGCCGCAGCGTCGATGTCTCCGACGCCTCGCTGCGCCCGGCGCAGCAGCCGGCACCGCGTAAGCCTGCCCCGCAGCCCGAGCAGCGTCGCGAACCGCCGGCACCCCAGGTGCCGCTCGGTGGCGCTGGCCTGCGTGGCACGCTTGACATCGAGCGCCCGGCAGCTCCTGCCCCGCAGCAGCAGCCGGCACGTGAACCGGCCGCCAGCCGTGGTGGCCAGCAGCAAGGCGGTTGGGTCCGCGACCTGCTGACCGGCGCCTCGCGCGAGGAGCAGCCGGCCCGCGCCGGCCAGGCCGAACCGCGGGCCGTGCCGGCCCAGCGTTCGCCGCTGCACGTTGTCGAGTCGCTCAACTCGCTGTCGGTCGACATCGCGCGCGCCATCGACCATGACGCCTCGATCGAGCTCTGGGATCGCTATCGCCGCGGCGAGCGCGACGTCTTCACCCGCCGGCTCTACACGCTGAAGGGTCAGCAGACCTTCGACGAGATCCGCCGCAAGTATCAGTCGGATGGCGAGTTCCGCTCGGCCGTCGACCGCTATTGCGACGATTTCGAGAAGCTGCTGAAGGACGTCTCACGCAACGACCGCGACAGCATCATGACCAAGACCTACCTGACCTCGGATACCGGCAAGGTCTACACCATGCTCGCGCATGCGGCCGGCCGCCTGAAGTAAGGCGGCCCATAAGGGCAGTATGGCAATAAGGAAATAGGGCAGTAGGTATCCACCTGCTGCCCTTTTTTGCTGCCTGCGTTCACCGCTTGCGATGCCGGTCTTGAGCCGCGCGGCTTGCGCCGGGACCTCCGCCGATAGACAGCCGAATATTGCAAAGAGAAAGCCGCGCCACGTAGCGGCAAAGACGCAGGCGACCGGAATAGAAGAGTTGGGCACCTACTGCCCTACTGCCTCAGTCCCCTACTGACCTATTCAGATCAGCGTCTCGGTCCATTTGACGATTTCAGTCGCTGCCTGGCCGAAAGCGCTGTCAAGCGCCGCCGCATAGGCATCGTTGCCGCTGCCGGCAACGGGTGCGCTTGAAGTGAAGACGCGCGAGGCGCGTACCTGGCCGTTGCGGTCGTTGAGGATCCTGACGAACAGCTCGACCTCGGCGCGCTCACCGCCGCCGACCTTGATCTCGAAGCTGCGCAACTCGACGATCACCTGGTAGTCGATGGCGAGACCCTCGCCCGGCTTGCCGACGCCGATGTAACCGCCGGCGCGCTGGAAGGTCTCGGCAAGCCGTGCCTGGACGATGCGCGGCAGCCTGTCCGACCACTGCGCGCCCTTGAGGAACTGGATCGAACCGGGCGATGGCTTGATGACGATGCTCTGGCCGTCGAGCGACTTGAGCGCCGACGGTTCGGCAATCAGGATCTGGCGGCGGCTCGGACCGTTGCGGCCGTCGACAGCAGGCGCGGTCAGCTCGTAGGTGTCGAGCGGCGGCGGTGTGCTGACGAACAGCGAGGTGCAGCCGGACAGCGCAAGCGCCACTGCGGTCAGCAGCAAAGTAGATCTAGCAGCCTTCACGTGCTGTCCCCGAACCAGACTCACCCGCGCCGCGCGCGAACACCCCTCACCTGCCTTCATGCGGTTGCATGCCGGCGATGTCAACGACGCACCCGGCCGTCGAACTCGCGTACGCTGCCCTCACCGCCGGTGATGATGCGTTGCGGATTGCGCTCCAGGTCGGAGATCGCCTGCTCAATTCGGCTGATCGAGCGCCTGGAGTCCTGCACCAATGCGTCGACGTCGCGCAGCCCCTGTCCGGAAAAGCGCGACAGCCCGTCCATGATCGTCGCGAGCCGCGAGTTCAGCGTGTCGGCCACCTGCTTGAACGACTTCAGCGTAGCACTGGCATCGGACATGACGCCCTCCGCCTCGCCCGAGCCAAGCAGCTTGTCGACCTTGGCCATGACGCCGTCAACACGCACCGACGCCGCGTTGAGGCGCGACGCCAGTTGCTTGGCATCGGTGATGATCTGGTCGATGTCATCGGCGCGGTCGCCGAACTTTTCGGTGACCTTGGCGACGTCGGCTGCCGCCTTGTTGGCGCTTTCGCTGGCCTTGCGGATGTTGTCGAGCGATTCGCGCACGCTGGCCGCGTCGACGCCTTCCAGCACGCCGTCGACCTTGGTCAGTGTCTGCTGGGTCTTCTGGGCGAAGTCGTTGATCGAAGCGACCGCGGTGTTGACTCCCTTGACGATGCCGTCGAGCTGGTCGCTCTGCGCGCTTAGGTTCTTGGTGAAGGTATCGACGCTGGCAACGATGTTTTTGACCTTGTCGCGATCGACCGACTTGAGCAGCCCTTCCGCTGCCTCGATCGTGCCGTCGAGCTTGGCCGAGACAGCCGACAGTTGCTCCGACAGCGCACTGACACTCGCCAGGAACTTGTCGACGCCATCGGCATTGCGCGCCAGCGATTCGGAGAATTTCTGGGCGTTGCTGACAGTCTCGGTCAGCGGTCCGCGAACGTCGTTGGTGAAGCCTTCGAGGTTAGTGAGCACCGTGTCGGCGCGCTTGAAGATGTCCTGTGCCGTCTGCAGCAGGTTGGTCACCGCGGACGGATTGGCGACGATCTCGGCGATCTTGCCCTCGGCCTCGGCCTGGTCGAGCAGGTTGGGTTCCTTGATGTTGGCGCCCTTGAGCTCGATGTTGGCTTGGCCTGTCAGGCCGGCAAGGCCGATGTCCGCCTGTGTTGACTGCGTGATCGGCGTCAGCTTGTCGATTTCGGCATCGGCGATCGCCACCTGGGGATTGGAAATGTCGAGATAGACGCGCCTGACGTCGCCGACCTTGACGCCGTTGAACAGCACGAAGCTGCCCCTGGCCAGGCCGGATGCGGAACCGGGAATACGAACACGCAACGTTGCTGTCTCGCCGCGTTCACCGATTGCCGCCGTCCAGTAGACGAACGCAAAGGCGGCCAGAACGGCAAACAGCGTGAAGATGCCGACAATGACGTAGTTTGCCCTGGTCTCCATCACATCATTCCATTCTATGCCCTTGCGGCAAGATCAAGCTGCCGCGCGCGTTTTCCGCGGAAATACGACCTTACCCACGGTTCTTCGCTCTTCAGCATGTCTTCGATCGTGCCTTCGACGAGCACCCTCTTGTTGCCCAGCACCGCCACCCGGTCGCAGACCGAAAACAGGCTGTCGAGATCGTGGGTGACCATGTAGACGGTGAGCCCCATCGTATCGCGCATCTTGCCGACCAGCTCGTCGAACTCGGCCGCGCCGATCGGGTCGAGGCCTGACGTCGGCTCGTCGAGGAAGACGATATCGGGGTCGAGCGCCAGCGCACGTGCGAGTGCGGCACGCTTGATCATGCCGCCGGACAGCTCGGACGGAAATTTACGTGCCGCGTCCGGCGGCAGGCCGACGAGCTCGATCTTGAGCATGGCGAGCTCGTCCATCAGCTTTTTCGGCAAGTCGAGATACTCGCGCATCGGCACCTGCACGTTCTCCAGCACTGTCAGTGCTGAAAACAGCGCGCCATGCTGGAAGAGCATGCCAAGCCGCATGTCGATCCTGAGCCGCTCCTCCTCGCTCGCCTGCTCGAGATCGACGCCAAACAGCTTGATCGTGCCGGATTGCTTGCGGATCAGACCGAGCACGGTGCGCAACAGCACTGACTTGCCCGCGCCCGACGCACCGACGAAGCCGAGGATCTCGCCGCGCCTGATATCCAGATCGAGGTCTTCGAGAATGACCTTGTCGCCAAAGGCCACCGTCAGGTCGCGCACCGACAGTAGCACCTCGCCCCTGGCGTCCTGGCTTTGGCTCTCCGCCTCGGTGGTCTTTGTGCGGCTTGCCATGTCAGAAATTGATCGCTGCGTAGAACATGGCAAACAGGCCATCGAGGATGATGACGACGAAGATGGCCTTGACCACCGATGCGGTGACATGGCGGCCAAGCGATTCAGCGCTGCCGCCGACCTTCATGCCTTCGACAGAGGCGATGGTGCCGATGATCAGCGCCATGAACGGCGCCTTGATCAGGCCGGCGAAGATGGTGCTGAGGTCGATTGCCAGGCGAAGGCGGTCGATGAAGGCGGCCATCGGAATGTCCGAATAGAGCCATGCCGCCAGCATGCCGCCGCCGAGTGCTGCGAAATTGGCGATGATGGTCAGACATGGCAGCGCGATCACCAACGCAACCAGCCGCGGAAACACCAGCACGCCGATGGGATTGAGCCCGATGACCGTCAGCGCGTCGACCTCTTCGCGCATCTTCATCGAGCCGATCTCGGCGGTGATGGCGCTGCCCGAGCGGCCGGCGATCATGATCGCGGTCATCAGCACGCCGAGTTCGCGCAGCACCAGCACGCCGACCAGGTCGACGACGAAGATGTCGGCGCCGAAATAGGCAAGCTGATAGGCACCTTGCTGGGCGACGATGGCGCCGACGATCGCCGACATCAGCACCACGACGGGAATGGCGCCGACGCCCATGCGGTCGATCTGGTTGAAGATGGCGGCCGGATTGACCGCATGGCCGCGGCCGAGCTTCATCTGGGCGCCGCGAATTGTAGCGCCGAGGATGTTCATCGAGGCCAGGAAGTCGTCGCGCATCTCGTAGACGCGGCGTCCCACAGCCTCGAGCATGCGCATGATGATGTTGGGCGGTCCAGCCGGGGCAGATTCGCCCTCGCGTCGCACGGCTTCGCTGACGGCGCCCAGCAGTATCTTGGCCACCTCGCTGTGGCCTTCCATCCTGACCTCGACGCCCTTCTTCTCATTGGCGCTGACGAGCCTGTCGATGACCCAGGCGCCGGCGGTGTCCATCTTTTCGATGCCGGACAGGTCGAGCGCCAGCGTCTTGAAGCCCTTGCGGTCTTCGATCTTGCGCATCTCGGCGTCGATGAAAGCAACGGTGCGGGTGGTCCAGATACCGGTGAAGACGCAGGCGAGCACGCCTTCGCGCTCCGCCACAGCAACCTGTGGTCGGTGATCTCGGCCGTCGGCTGCCCCGCCGCTTGCTTCCCGTTTGCCGATGGTCAACATGGCACACTACTTAACGCGTCGGCCGCGGCATGTCGATTTTCGCAGCCGCGCCAAGCAGTTGAACGGAGCAGATTTTCATGACGCGTGTCCTTTCGGTCGTTGACGAGCGCTTTCCCATCGCCGGAACGTTCACCATCTCACGCGGTTCCAAGACCGAGGCCGAGGTCATCACCTGCGAAATCGCCGAATCAGGCGTGATCGGACGCGGCGAGTGCGTGCCCTACAAGCGTTACGGCGAGACCATGGCGAGCGTGGCCGAGGCGATCGAACAAGCGCGCCGCGCCATCGAGAATGGTGCTTCGCGCACCGACCTTGTGACGCTGATGTCGGCCGGTGCGGCGCGCAATGCCGTCGATTGCGCGCTCTGGGATCTCGAAGCGAAGCTGACCGGCGTGCCGGTCAAGGACAGGCTCGGTATCGCTGCGCCGCTGGCGCTTGAGACCGCCTACACGCTGTCACTTGGCGAACCGGAGGCGATGGCAGCCCAGGCGCGTGCCAACGCGGCGCGGCCGTTGCTCAAGGTCAAGATCGGCGGCGACAACGACATCGCCCGCATCCGCGCCGTTGTCGAGGCAGCGCCCAACAGCCGCCTGATCCTCGACGCCAATGAAGGCTGGATCGATACCAACATCGCCGAAAACCTGGCCACGGCAGCGGAACTGGGCGTAGCTCTGATCGAGCAGCCGCTGCCTGCCGGCGCCGACCAGATCCTCGGCCGCATCCCGCATCCGGTACCGATCTGCGCCGACGAAAGCGTTCACATCGCCGCCGACCTCGCCGAGCTCAAGGGCCGCTACGACGCCGTCAACATCAAGCTCGACAAGTCGGGCGGGCTGACGGCAGCGCTCGAACTGCGCGACAAGGCCCGCGCGCTTGGATTCCAGGTGATGGTCGGCTGCATGGTCGGCACCTCGCTTGCCATGGCGCCTGCGGTCCTGCTCGCCCAGGGGGCCGAGTTCGTCGACCTCGACGGACCGCTGCTCCTGGCACGCGACCGTTCGCCGGGGCTTATCTACGAGGGCTCAATGGTGTCGCCGCCCCTGCCCGAACTTTGGGGCTGAACGGGACGCCAAAAGCACAAGCACGATCGCACAGGCAGCAACGGCGGCCATGAAGTAGAAGCCGTCGACGCCGAAGCGCTGGTAGAGTGGACCGGACAGCAGCGTCACGATCGCCATCGACATGCCGTTGGCGAAATAGGCCACGCCCTGGGCAGCCCCCGTGCGCTCTTCCGGAACCGACTCGGCGATCAGCTTCTGCACGCCGATCAGCACCAGTGCCGTCGACACGGCGTGCAGGCTCTGGACGGCGAAGAAGCCTGCCACGCCCAGGCCAAGCGGCCAGATCAACGGGTATGCGATCCATCGGACGATGGCGCCGGCACCCGCCAGCACCAGCACCAGTGCCGTCGACCTGTTGCCGAACAGCCGCGTGAAGAACATGAACATGACGATTTCGGCCGCCACGCCCCAGCTCCACAACAGCCCGACAATCGTCTCGTTGATGCCGAGCGACTTCCAGTAGATCGACACGAAGCCGTAGAGAAAGCCGTGGCTGCCGATGATGACGCCGGTGCCGCCGGCCATCAGCAGGAAATAGCGGTTGAACAGCTTTGGCGCCGCCTGCATGTCCGTCGCCGAGAGCGGTGAAGCCTTGCGCGGTCGACCAAGGCGCGGCGAGATGAACGACATCAGGAAGCAGCCGAGCAGGCCGACCGAGATGATCGCCGGTACTGCGTCCGCTCCGGTCAGCGACAGGACGAACCCTGCGCCAAGACTGCCGGCGAGAAAGGCGATCGAACCCCAGATACGCATCGCCGCGTAGTCGGAGCCGAAGCGGCGGACACCCGACAGCGCGAGCGAATCGGCGATCGGCGAATGCGGCGTCCACACCACCGCCAGCGCCAGCGAGACAGCCAAGACGATGAGGTAGGTCGGCTCGAGGAAGTAGCCGAGCGACAGCAGCAAGGACGATGCAGCCAGGAAGATGAAGACGTTGGCGCGGTCTTTGGCACGATCGGCCATGGCAGCGATCAGCGGCGTTGTGATGACGCGCAGGAACATCGGCGCCGACAGCACGATGGCGATCTGCTCGGGGTCGAACCCCTTGGCTTCGAGCCACAGCGGGAAGTACGGCAGATGCACGCCCATCGGCACGAAAAGTGCAGCGAAAAGCAGGGAGATTCGCAGTTCAAAGCGTCGCGGCTTGACCTGCTGTTCTGGCGTGAGTGGCGGTAGTGTCATGGTGGGTAAGCGTGTCCGGGCGCGACCCGAACCAACCAAGCCTCACCGATTTGCCTGATCCCTTACCATGGGTGGCCACGCCACGAAAGCCGACGGGGCGGCGCAAAGGTCCAAAGCTTGGGCCACCTGCCACGGCCTTATCGGCCAAGATGCGGCATGGCCTGCGCTTCCATCGGCAGGTGATGCGCGCCGAGCCGTCGTGCGCGTCTTTGCAGCGTCTCGGCAACGCGCGGCGCGGCAATTGCCGCATGACCTGGTCCATCACGCCAAGGGCGCGAGACATATCTGGAGTTGCGCATCGAAGTTGTTCCGTTCAGGCGGCGGCCTTGTCGGCACGCTGGTCGACGACCATCGGCACGAAGGGTTCGTTGACAAGCTTGCCGGCCAGCACATGCGGCCAGTGCAGGATGACGAAATTGCCGTCGAAATCCTCGGCGACAGCCGTGCAGTTTTCGACCCAGTCGCCGGTGTTGATGTACTGGATGCCGTCGAAATTCTCGATCGTCGGATGGTGGATGTGACCGCAGATGACGCCGTCCACTTCCGAGCGCCGTGCCTCGTCGGTCAATACGTCCTGGAAGGCGCCGATGAAGTTGACGGCCTTCTTCACCCGCACCTTCGCCCAGGACGAAAACGACCAGTAAGGCAGACCGAAGGTGCGGCGGAAACGCGCCACGAGCCGGTTCGTCGCCATCGCCGCGTCATAGGCAAAGTCGCCGAGATAGGCGAGCCAGCGGGCATTCTGCACCACCGCGTCGAACTGGTCGCCATGGATGACCAGGAAGCGCTTGCCGTCGGCCGCTTCGTGGATGGCGCGGTCGGCAACGACGATGCCGCCGAAATGCACGCCCTGGAAGTTGCGGGCGAACTCGTCGTGATTGCCGGCGATGTAGGTGATCTCGGTGCCCTTGCGCGCCTGGCGAAGCAGCTTCTGCACCACGTCGTTATGCGTCTGCGGCCAGTGCCAGGACCGGCGCAGACGCCAGCCATCGACGATGTCGCCGACGAGGAATATCTTTTCCGCTTCGTGGTGACGCAGGAAGTCGATCAGGAAATCGGCCTTCGCCCCCTTCGACCCCAGATGCACATCTGAGATGAACAGTGTGCGAAAATTGCGTGTGCTCGTGCCGGACATGGCAATCGACCCGTTGCTTTTGCCGTGGCTATGCCCAGATTCATGCAACAGGCGTATGACGGTTGCGGCTTCGGCCGGGCGGTTCTAGGCTGGGTCATCACCGACAGGAGAACGAACATGGATCTCGGCATCAGCGGGAAGAAGGCAATCGTCTGCGCCTCGAGCAAGGGCCTCGGCAAGGGCTGCGCGATCGCGCTGGCCGAAGCCGGCTGCGAGCTGTTCCTCAATGGCCGCGACGCCGGCATCCTGAGCCGCACGGCAACCGAAGTCCGCCAGCGCTACGGCGTGGCGGTCACCGAGATCATCGGCGACATCTCCGATCCGGCCGTGCAGAAGGCGCTGCTGGCGGCCTGCCCCGATCCCGATATCCTGGTCAACAACAATGGTGGACCGCCCTATCGCGACTTCCGGGAACTCGACCGCGAGAAGATCCTCGCCGGCGTCACCAACAACATGGTCACCCCCATCGAGCTGATCAAAGCCGTGATCGACGGCATGGCAGCGCGCGGCTTCGGCCGCATCGTCAACATCACCTCGCTGTCGGTCTACACGCCCATTCCCGGCCTCGACCTGTCCTCCGGCGCCCGTGCCGGCCTGACGGCTTTCCTCGCCGGCGTGGCGCGCACGGTTGCCGACCGCAACGTCACCATCAACAACATGCTGCCCGGCAAGCTCGACACCGACCGCCTGCGCGGCCCGCACGAGCCCGGCAGCATCGAGGATCCGGCGGAAGCTGCCGCGCGCCGCGGGCGCCTCAGCGCCGGCATTCCCGCAGGCCGCCTCGGCACGCCGGAGGAATTCGGCCAGATATGCGCGTTCCTGTGCTCGACCCATGCGGGCTACATGACCGGCCAGAACATCCCCGTCGACGGCGGGCTCTACGTCAGTTCTTTCTAGGCTGCTGATGACCACAACTGCCCCAAAGGCACTCAACAGCGCGTCGTAAGGACGCGCTGTTTCAGCCAAGCCTCACAAAAGACCGAATCAATCTCTCAACCGCCACCCGCAAGTCACTGGAATGATTGCAGTTCCGGCACTTGAAAGTGATTCAACGTCCATTTGGCCGTTGATGCCTCGAAAATCGTGCTGGCCGTGCTAATAACGGCCTTTGGTATTGGAATCTGAAGGAGCGGGACATGGCTGGGGAACACAAGAAGAAGGAAACGCTGTCCGACCTGGATCAGGCCGCGCTCTTCTTCCACAAGCACCCAATCCCCGGTAAGCTCGAAATCCAGGCAACCAAGCCGCTCGGAAACCAGCGCGACCTGGCGCTGGCCTATTCGCCCGGCGTCGCCGCCCCCTGCCTCGCCATCAAGGACGATCCGGAAACTGCCGCCGACTACACCGGCCGCGCCAATCTGGTCGCGGTCATCTCCAACGGCACCGCCGTGCTCGGCCTCGGCAATATCGGCCCGCTGGCATCCAAGCCGGTGATGGAAGGCAAGGCCGTCCTGTTCAAGAAATTCGCCGGCATCGACGTCTTCGACATCGAAATCGACGCACCCGAAATCGACCAGATGGTCAGCACCATCTCGGCGCTGGAGCCGACTTTCGGCGGCATCAACCTCGAAGACATCAAGGCGCCCGAGTGCTTCGAAGTCGAGGAGCAGCTCAAGGCGAAGATGCGCATCCCGGTCTTCCATGACGACCAGCACGGCACCGCGATCATCGTCGCGGCAGCGGTTCTCAACGGCCTGGAACTCGCCGGCAAGAAGATCGAGGACGTCAAGATCGTCACCTCGGGTGCCGGAGCCGCAGCACTCGCCTGTCTCAACCTGCTGGTTTCGCTCGGCGCCAAGGTCGAGAACATCTGGGTCACCGACCGCTTCGGCGTTGCCCACAAGGGCCGCGTCGAGGAAATGGACCGCTGGAAGGACCCTTACGTCAAGGATACCAACGCGCGCGTGCTGGCCGACGTCATAGGTGGCGCCGACGTCTTCCTCGGCCTGTCGGCGGCCGGCGTGCTGAAGCCGGAACTGCTGTCCGAGATGGCGGACAAGCCGCTGATCCTGGCGCTGGCCAACCCCAATCCCGAGATCATGCCCGAGGTGGCCCGCGCCGCCCGTCCGGATGCGATGATCTGCACCGGACGCTCGGATTTCCCCAACCAGGTCAACAATGTCCTGTGCTTCCCCTATATCTTCCGCGGCGCGCTCGACTGCGGCGCGCGCGCAATCAACGAAGAAATGAAGATGGCCGCAGTGCGCGCCATCGCAGCTCTCGCCCGCGAAGAGCCGTCCGATGTCGCGGCCCGCGCCTATTCCGGCGAGACGCCGACCTTCGGACCTGACTTTCTGATTCCCTCGCCCTTCGACCCCAGGCTGATCCTCAGGATCGCGCCGGCCGTCGCCAAGGCGGCCTGCGAAACTGGCGTCGCGACCCGCCCGATCGCCGACTTCACCGCCTATGTAGACAAGCTCAGCCGCTTCGTCTTCCGCTCCGGCCTGGTGATGAAACCGATCTTCTCCAACGCCAAGCAGGCGACGTCCAAGCGCGTCATCTACGCCGACGGCGAGGACGAGCGCGTGCTGCGCGCCGCCCAGGTGGTGCTCGAGGAGGGATTGGCCAAGCCGATCCTGATCGGGCGTCCACATGTCATCGAGGTCCGTATCAAGCGCTACGGCCTGCGCATCCGCCCGGGCGTCGATTTCGACATCATCAATCCCGAGGACGATCCGCGCTACCGCCACTATGTCGACCACCTGATCGACCTCGGCGGCCGCCAGGGCATCACGCCTGAAGCGGCACGCACCATGGTGCGCACCAACAACACGGTGATTGCAGCCATTGCGCTGAAGCGCGGCGACGCCGACGCCATGATCTGCGGGCTGGAAGGCCGTTTCGAGCGGCACCTGCGCAACGTCACGTTGATCGTCGGCGCCCGCGACGGCGTCAAGGACCGCGATCTGTCGGCGCTGTCGATGCTGATCTCGCAGCGCGGCGTGCTGTTCTTCACCGACACCTACGTGACCGTCGACCCAACCGCCGAAGAGATCGCCGAGATGACGATGCTGGCGGCCGACGAAATCCGTCGTTTCGGCATCGAGCCCAAGGCGGCCTTGCTGTCGCATTCGAATTTCGGCTCACGCGACTCGCAAAGCGCCCAGAAGATGCGCGCGGCAGCGGCGATCCTGAAGCGCATCGCGCCGGAACTGGCCAGCGACGGCGAAATGCACGGCGATTCTGCCCTGTCGGAAGTGTTGCGCCAGCGCGTCTTCCCGCATTCGACGCTGAAGGGCGAAGCCAACCTTTTGGTCTTCCCCAATCTCGACGCCGCAAACATCGCGCTGACCACGGTCAAGACGATGATGGACGCGCTGCATGTCGGGCCGATCCTGCTCGGCACCGCCCAGCCCGCCCACATCCTGACGCCTTCGGTCACTTCGCGCGGCATCGTCAACATGACGGCGCTCGCCGTCGTCGAGGCGTCCCAGCGCGCGCACGCGGCGTCCTGATCCGGCACGGGTTAGCCGTTTCCAAAGAAACGGTTAACCTCGTTGGCGCTAGGGTTCGGACCAAGGCATGTTCCGCTCGCGCGGCACTGCGATGGAAAACGGGATGTTCGGGCGCGGCAGAAGCAAATTCCCGATGAAGCGGCCAGCCATCGCATTGCTGGCTGCAGTCGCCGTGTCGTTGCTGACGTCCGGATCGTCTTTTGCAGTCTCCGCGGAATGCCTGGAACTCGAGGTCGAACTGGCGAACCTGCCGACCCAGGCAACCGGCAGCTTCGCCCAGCCGGATGAATTCGCCGCGGCCGCCGACACCCAGCAAGACCAGATCGATCTTGCCCGCATCAGGGCTTCGGACCTTGGCTGCGGCAGGGCGATCGCGGGCGACGTCATCGCCCAATGCGCCGCGCTGAACGCCAAGATCGCCGAGATGGAGGACAATCTCGGCAAGCTCGACGGCCAGTCCGCGCGTCCGAACGGGAACGTCAGGCGCGAGCGCATCCGCATTCTCGACGCGATGCAATTCGCCGGCTGCAACGACCAGGGCGATGACGCGGAAGAAGCCACAACTAATGATCCCGTGTCGGAGCAGGCTGGCGCGACGGTCATCCGTGGCGGCGAGGCGACCACCCTGAGCTTCAACGAGAGTTATCCGCAGCACATCGTCATCGGCCGCAGCCAGCAACAAGGGCTCGGCGAGTACCGCACCTTATGCGTACGCACTTGCGACGGTTACTTCTTTCCGATGTCGAATGCGGCCGACGTTTCAGACTTCCAGCGTGACGAGAAGAACTGCGCGGCTAGTTGCCCGGGAACCGAGATCGAGCTGTTCTACCACCTGAATGAAGGCCAGCCGCAGGAGAGCATGGTTTCCGCCCGCTCCGGCCAGCCCTACCGCAATCTCTCGACCGCCTACCGCTACAAGCGCGTCGACCTGCCGCGCGTGCCCGCCTGCGGCTGCAATGTCAGCCTGAACAGGAATTTTTCGGTCATTGCTGGCGAAGGGCGCCCGGTGCCGAGCGCCCCACAGGCCAAGCCGGTGGAAGAGCCGCAGGCACCGATAGCACCTCGTCCGGCGCCAGACTCCAACCGCAAGGTCAGGGCCGTCGGGCCAACGTTCCTTCCCGACCCACAAGCGGCAACAGATCTGCGAGCTCCGGGCCCGACTCCAGCCCGGTGAGCGCCAGCCTGAGCGGCATGAACAGTGCCTTGCCCTTGCGGCCGGTCGCCTTCTTCACCTTGGCCGTCCAGTCTTTCCAGACATTGCCGTCCCATGGCTCTTCGGGCAAAAGGTCGAGCGCCTGGCCGACAAACTCGCGATCCTCGTCGGCGATTTCGGCAGCCGGCTGCGGCCCTTCGCGCAGGATGCGCCACCACGACACGGCATCCGGCAGCCTGTCGAGATTGCCGCGAACCGCCATCCAGAACGCTTCGGCATGGTTGCCGCTGACGCCGAGCACCATCAGCCGGTCGCGCACCTCGTCAAAGGACATGTGGTGCAGCAGCGCGCGATTGAGCACCACGAGCTCTTCGGGATCGAATTTCGCCGCCGACTTCGAAGTCGCAGCCGGATCGAACTTTTCGGCAAGGTCGCCAAGGCTCGGCACCGCCGTGACATTCTCCGACGTGCCGACAAGCACGGCAAGTGAGGCAACCGACATTGGTTCGATGCCGCCGTCGCGCAGGCTCTCGATCGACAGCGCGCCGGTGCGCTTGGACAGGCCCTCGCCCGACGCGGTCGTCAGCAGGTTGTGATGACCGAATGCAGGAGGCTCGGCGCCGAGCGCACGAAACAACGCGATCTGGACGCCGGTGTTGGTGACGTGATCATCGCCGCGGATGACGTGGCTGATCTCCATCTCGATGTCGTCGACCACCGACGGCAGCGTGTAGAGATAGGTTCCGTCCTCGCGCACCAGTACCGGGTCGGACAAGGATGCCAGATCGACGGTTTCTTCGCCGCGCACGATGTCGGTCCAGTGAATGTCGGTGCGCTGGGTCTCGAACGGGTCGGACACAAAGTTGGGCAGCAGGAAACGCCAATGCGGCCTGCGCCCGTCATCCTCATATGATGCGCGCTCGGCATCGGTGAGCTTCAGCGCCTCGCGGCCATAGACCGGCGGCAGGCCGCGCGTGCGGCGCACCTTGCGGCGCAGGTCGAGTTCTTCAGGCGTTTCGTAGCATGGATAGAGCACGCCTGATGCCTTGAGCTTGTCGACGGCAGCGTCGTAGCTGGCAAAGCGGCGCGACTGGTACTCAGTCTGGTCGGGAAAGATGCCGAGCCAGTGCAGGTCGTAGAGAATGGAGTCTGCGAACTCCTGGCGCGAGCGCTCGACATCGGTGTCGTCGAAGCGCTGGACGAAGCGCCCCTTGTGCTTGAGAGCGAAGAGCCAATTGAACAAGGCGGTGCGCGCATTGCCGATGTGGATGCGGCCAGTGGGCGAAGGGGCGAAGCGAACTGTTACTGTCATGATCGGGGCGTAGCGGATGGCTTTTGCGTTGACAAGGCGGCGCCCCCGCACCTCTGCACCAGAAATAAAGCAACCAGAGCGCGAATGGAAGCCGACCAATGGGGCTACATCTTCTTGCGGGCTACTTGGGAGTGACGAACGGGCCGCGATCTCTCGCGGCCCGTTCTGGATTTAGACGAGCCCTTTGGTGAGCTCCAGCGCCTGCCGTTCGAACAGGCGGCGGTAGATGCCGCCATCTCTCCGAACCAGCGCCTCGTGCCGGCCTTCCTCGACGATCTCGCCACGATCGAAGACGAGCAGCCGGTCGAGCGCACGCACTGTCGACAGACGGTGCGCGATGATCAGCGTCGTGCGCCCGACCATCAGGCGTTCCATCGCCTGCTGGATCAGCACCTCCGATTCCGAATCGAGGCTGGACGTCGCCTCGTCGAGAATCAGGATCGGCGCATCGGCCAGGAAGGCACGGGCAATCGCCACGCGCTGGCGCTCGCCGCCCGACAGCTTGACGCCACGCTCACCGACCAGCGTGCCGTAGCCCTTGGGCAGGCGCTGGATAAAATCGTGCGCGCTGGCAAGTTTTGCCGCGTGCTCGATCTCGGCCTGCGTCGCGCCCGGTCGGGCGTAAGCGATGTTCTCCGCCAGCGAGCGGTGGAACAGGATCGGCTCCTGCTGCACGATCGCGATCTGCGAACGCAGCGACGACTGCGTCGCCTTGGCGATGTCCTGCCCGTCGATGGTGATCTTGCCATCGCCGACATCGTACAGCCGCTGGATCAGCTTGACGAAGGTCGTCTTGCCCGAACCGGAATGGCCGACGAGGCCGACGCGCTCGCCCGGCTTGATCGACACCGAGAAGTCCCGGTAGAGCGGGTTCGCATGCGTGCCGTAGTGGAACGTCACGTTTTTGAACTCGATGCCGCCTTCGCCGATCTGGATCGGCTTGGCGCCGGGGCGATCGGCAACGCCGAGAGGCTGGCCCTGGATGTCGACAAGCTCCTCCATGTCGTTGACCGAGCGCTGCAGGTTGCGGATGTGCATGCCGACATCGCGGAGATAGCCCTGCAGCAGGAAGAACGAAGTCAGCACGAAGGCGATGTCGCCGGCGCTGGCCTGCTCGCTCGACCACAGGAACAGGGCGAAGCCGATGATCGCGGCACGCAGCAGAACCAGAGTGATGTTCTGCGACGTGCCGTTGATCGTTCCGCGCATCCAGGTGCGTCCCGTGCGGTGGCGCCACTTGGCGATCACCTTGGCGAGGCGTCCTTCCTCACGCTCCTCGGCGCCGAAGGCCTTGACCACCGAGTTGCAGCTGACGGCGTCGGCGAGCGAGCCGCCGAGACGCGTGTCCCAGCTGTTGGCGAGGCTTGCCGCCGGGGCGACGAAACCGAGCGACATCACCACCGTCTGGGTAATGAAGATCAGCGAGCCGGCGGCAATGATCAGACCCATCATCGGCCAGTGCCAGCCGAGCAGGATCGTCGAGCCGAGCAGCATCACGAAAGATGGTAGCAGCGCCACCAGCAGCGTGTCGTTGAGCAGGTCGAGCGCCCACATACCACGCGTCACCTTGCGCACCGTCGAGCCGGCGAAGCTGTTGGCGTGCCAGTCGGTCGAGAAGCGCTGGACGCGATGAAACGCATCCTGGGCGATGTCGGACATCATCTTGAGCGTCAGCTCGATGATGCCGGCAAAGGCGATGTGGCGGAACACCAGCGAGCCCGTGGCAAGCGCAAGCAAGGTGAAGAACGCGGCAAGTGCCGCATTCCATGCCACCTCGTCGGTCGCCGCCCCACTGGCCACGGCGTCGATCAGCCGGCCCGAATAGAGCGGCGTCAGGACGTCAGCCATCGTCGAGACAAGCACCGCCGCCGAGATGATGACGAGCCGAACCGGCTGGCGTTTCCAGTGCCTGAAAGTGAAACCTAGAACGCTGCGGAATGCACCGCCGCGCAGATCGATACGAAAACGAGACATGATGCCATGCGGCGCCGGAAACCGACGCCATCCCTAGAGAAAGATGTACAAAGGCGCGACGAATAATTCTTGCTGAATCAGGAAGTCGCGGAACGGCAGCGTCAGATAAAAGGGACGCCGAAGGCGGTTCGCGAGGTCAACGACCTCGGCGTGAACCCCGGGAGGACATGTCATATTCTGGCATTCAGACCTCCCTGTTAGTGGCCGCGAAGAATTTGCTTATAACCGAGCAATTTTGCTTAGCCAACCCCCGCGCTGGACCGAAGCCTGTTGTGCCAGAACAGCACCGAAATCGGTGAGCCACTTGCGCAATAGATAAGTCCATGCTTATCTCAAATCCATGAACGAATCTGAGATATTCCGCGCTTTGTCCGATCCGACCCGTCGTGCCGTTCTCGACCGGCTGACCGCGGGCGAGAAGAACGCGACCGAACTGCGCGAAGGGCTGGAGATTTCGCAGCCGGCGATTTCGCAGCACATCGCCGTGCTGCGCGGCGCAGGCCTGATCAAGGAAGCACGCGCCGGCCGGCATGTGAACTACAGCGTCAACCCGGACGGGCTGCGGCCTCTGGTCGACTGGCTCACCCGCTATCGCAGCTTCTGGCCGGACCGCGTCGAGAGACTGAAGACACTGCTCAAGGAGATGGACCAATGACGGACGCCCAAAGGCAGGAAGAGATCGAGGACACCATCGTCGTCGAATGCGAGCTGGAAGCCACGCCGGAAAAGGTCTGGCGGGCGCTGACGGTACCGGAATTCGTCGCGACCTGGCTCGACGTGCCGGCGGCCGACAAGGTCACCGCTGATACGACCGGCCCCGCCTATCGCATCATCGAGGCCCTGCCCTTCTCGCGCGTGCGCTACGCCTGGAACGACGCCACGGTGAACGAGCCCGAAACCTTCGTGACCTTCGATCTCGAAGCACAACCGGACGGCGGCACATGGTTCCGGCTGACCCATAGTGTCGAGGCGGTGAGAACCATCGCCGCGCCAGCGAATTCGAACAGTCCGCCGCTGATGCGCGCCGCCGCCTAAGCCCAACAGATACCATCGATGAAAGGAACTTCGCGCATGCGCGACACGATGCAACTCGTCCCTATGGTCGTTGAACAATCGCCGCGAGGCGAACGCTCCTTCGACATCTTTTCCAGGCTGCTGCGCGAGCGGATCGTCTTCCTCAACGGCGAGGTCGACGACAATTCAGCCTCGCTGATCTGCGCGCAGCTGCTGTTCCTCGAGTCGGAAAACCCGAACCGCGAGATCTCGTTCTACATCAACTCCCCGGGCGGCGTGGTCACCAGCGGCTTTGCCATCTACGACACGATGCAGTTCATCCGCTGCCCCGTGTCGACGCTGTGCATGGGCACTGCGGGCTCGATGGGCTCGTTCCTGCTGATGGCCGGCGCACCCGGCCGGCGCATCGCCTTGCCCAATGCGAGCGTGATCCTGCACCAGCCCTCCGGCGGGTTCCGTGGCCAGGCCTCCGACATTGAGCGCCACGCCGAGGACATCATCAAGCTCAAGCGGCGCATGACAAGGCTCTACGCCGAACATTGCGGGCGCACCGAAGACGAAGTGGCCCGCGTGCTCGACCGCGACTACTTCTTCACGGCGGAGGAAGCCAGGGATTGGGGTATCGTCGACCACGTCTATGACCGCCGCGAAACCGTCGAGGGCATTTCCGGCAAATAGCCGGCTACGCGCCAACCACGGCTGGTGCTGCCTGGACATGGCTTCGCGCGCGGATCCGGCGCGAAGCCAGCAGCAGAACGAATGAAATGGCGAAGCAATAGATCGCCATCGCCACGATCTGGCCGGGGTAGCTGACGCCGTCGTCGATCAGGTACCCGGTCAGGCCCGGCCCGATTGCCGAGGCGAACACGCCGGCGGAGACGATCAGCGCGCGGATCGAGCCGAGATGCTTGAGGCCATAGACTTCAGGCCATATGGCACCGAACAGCGTCGTCGACAGGCCATTCGAAATGCCGAGCAGCGCCATGAAGCCGAAGACGCTCCACTGCGCGTCGACAAGGCCCAGCACCAGGCAGGCGAGGCCCAGCGGCAAGAGCACGAAGGGCAGCAGCGACACACCGGAAAAGCGGTCGATGAGCTGGCCGACGACAAGCGTGAAAGCGGCGTTGACCACCGCCGTCACCAGGAAGGACGAGGCGAAGACTTCGAGCGACCAGCCACGCAATTCCACCAGATAGACCTGGTGGAAGAACAAGGTCGTCACGATCAGGCCCGGCGCCATGACGCCGAGCAGCAGCACGTAAAAGATCGGATCGCGGACCACCTCGGCGCGCGTCCAGTCGCGCGCATCGATCTTGCGTGCGACGGGATCCGACGAGCGCGGCTTGCGGTCCACGGCGACCAGCAGTGCGATTGCCGGCACCGCAATGGATGCGATCAATGCCGCTGCGAGCAACCAGCCGTTGCGCCAGCCGACCGAGGCGGCGATCAACACAAACCCCATCGGGATAATGGCGTCGCCGGCATTGTGGCCGAGGATGACGGTCGAAAGCGCCCGCCCTCTTTGCGCTGAAAACCAGCGTGCGGTTGCGGTGTAGGCAGTGTGCACCATCATCCCCTGGCCAAACAGACGTAGCATGTAGATCGCCACGAACAAGATGACGAGGTGCTGCGACAGCGCCATTGCCGCGCCCGCTAGCGCCAGCATCAGCACGATGAAAAGCGCCACCTTCTGCGCGCTATAGCGGTCGACGATCTGGCCGAGCCGCGGCAGGCTCAAGGCGCTGGCCAGCGTGGCGACCATGTAGAGCGTGCCGAATTCGCCATGCGACAGCCCATAGTCGCGGCGGATGTCGCCAGCCGACAGCGCGATGAACGAGGTCATGCCGAAGGTCGAAAAGAAGGTGAGCAGGAACCCGCCGGCCAGCCAGCGCGGATTGTCGCGAACAAAGGAGATGTAGGACACGCCCTTGGTCTACTCTTGGACGGTCGGCTGCCTGGACAGGCGCATGTACATGCCATCCGTCGAGGTCACGAAGCCGAATTTTTCATAGAGGCCGTGCGCGTCCGAGGTCCTGAGCGAGAAGCCGGTCACGGTTGCAAGCTCCGGATGGTCGAGCAGCGCTGCGATCAGCTTCTTGCCGATGCCGAGGCCGCGCCGCTCCGGCCAAACGATGACGTCGGCGACGTAGGCAAAGCAGGCATAGTCGGTGATAGCGCGGGCGAACCCGACCTGCTCGCCGTCGACATAGGCGCCCAGGCACAGCGAATTGGCGAAGGCCCGGCGATGGATTTCGTCGGTTCGGCCCTCGCCCCAGTAGCTCGCCTTGATGACTTCCGACGTCTTGTCGAAGTCGATCCGCGATACGTCGAAACTGATCTCGACCTCGGCCATCAACCCCTCCGGTCTGCTGGCGGTTTTCAGTTCAATTGCAGTGACTTAACCGCGATCCCTGAATCTGTTCGTGATCGGGTAGCGGCGATCACGGCCGAAATTCTTCTTGGTGATCTTCACCCCGGGTGCTGCCTGCCGCCTTTTGTATTCGGCGATGTAGAGCAGGTGTTCGATCCGATGCACCGTGTCGCGGTCGTGACCGCGCGCGACGATGTCATCGACGCCCATCTCGTTTTCGACCAGGCATTCGAGGATGTCGTCGAGCACCGGATAGGGCGGCAGCGAATCCTGGTCGGTCTGGTTGGGCCTGAGTTCCGCCGATGGCGCCTTGTCGATGATATTCTTAGGGATCACCTCGCCCGAGGGACCGAGCGCGCCGGGCGGCACATGGGTATTGCGCCAGCGCGACAGCGCATAGACCTGCATCTTGTAGAGGTCCTTGATCGGGTTGAAGCCGCCATTCATATCGCCATAGAGCGTGGCATAGCCGACCGACATCTCGCTCTTGTTGCCGGTTGTCACCACCATCGAGCCGAACTTGTTGGACACCGCCATCAGGATCGTGCCGCGGGCGCGGCTCTGCAGGTTCTCTTCGGTGATGCCTTCCTTGGTGCCCTCGAACAGCTGCGTCAGTGCGTGCGAGAAACCGTCAACCGGCTCATGGATCGGCACGATGTCATAACGGCAGCCGAGCGCGCGGGCGCAATCTTCGGCGTCCTTGAGCGAATCCTTCGAGGTATAGCGATAGGGCATCATGATCGCTCTCAGCCGCTCCTCGCCGAGCGCGTCGACGGCAAGTGCCGCGCAGATCGCCGAATCGATGCCGCCGGAAAGGCCAAGCACGACGTTCTTGAAGCCGTTCTTGTTGACGTAGTCGCGCAGGCCCAGCATGCAGGCGCGATAATCGGCCTCCTCGCGCTCGGGGATCTTCGACATCGGCCCGTCGACGCAGGCCCACCCTTCGTCGCCGCGCTTCCAGGTGGTCATCGCCACCGTCTCTTCAAACTGGCTCATCTGGAACGCCAGCGAATGGTCGGCGTTGATCGCGAAGGAGGCGCCGTCGAAGACGAGTTCATCCTGCCCGCCGAGCTGGTTGGCATAGAGCAACGGCAGGCCGCTCTCGATCACCTGACGGATCGCCACCTGATGGCGGACATCCATTTTGGCGCGATAATAGGGTGAGCCATTGGGCACGAGCAGGATTTCAGCACCACTTTCGGCCAGCGTCTCGCAGACGCCGAGTTCACCCCAGATGTCCTCGCAGATCGGAATGCCGATGCGCACGCCACGGAAGTTGATCGGACCCGGCATGTCGGGGCCGGGCTGGAACACGCGCTTTTCGTCGAACTCGCCATAGTTGGGCAGGTCGACCTTGAAGCGCTCGGCAATGATCTTGCCGCCATCGGCAACGACGATCGCGTTGTGCACGCCGCTCTTGCGCTTGAGCGGTACGCCGATGATGACGCCCGGGCCATTGTCTGATGTATCCTTGGCGAAATCTTCCGCCGCACGCTCGCAGGCAGCCAGGAAGGCCGGCTTGAGCACTAGGTCCTCCGGCGGATAGCCGGCGAGGAACAGCTCGGTGAACAGCACCAGATCGGCACCCTGGCGCGCCGCGTCCGCCCTCGCCTCGCGCGCCTTGGCGAGATTGCCTTTGATGTCGCCGACCGTCGGGTTGAGCTGGGCAACGGCGATGCGCAGGATATCGGGAGATTTTTTCGTCATGTCAGCGGTTTAGCCTGCGTTGTGAAGTCGGGCAATCCAGTTCGATTGGGCCATCATTCGCCCATGTAGCTCGCCAGTTCCTCGGCCGGCCGGTTGACGCCGATCGACATCGAGAGGATGCGCGAGATATGTGCCCGCGGCAGCTTGGTCGCCTTTGCCCATTCGTTGATCTGGGCCTGCACCTTGGCCTGATCCTTCTTGGACGTCGCGGCTTCGCCGATGTCGAGACCGGCGTCGCGCAGCGCCAGGATCATGTCTTGCGACAGGATGAACGTGTCCCAGCCCAGCCAGCGCAACAGATATTGGCCGGTGTTGCCGCCGAGCCGGCTGCCATGCTTGCCGAGATAGGCCGTCAGCCCGACCTGGTCGTCGGCCGGCCATGCCGCCAGGAACTTGCCGAAGCCGCCATGCTCTTTCGAGACGCGCTCGACAAAGGCGGCATTGTCGCGCACCGAGCGTATCTTTTGCGGATTACGCACGATGCGCTTGTCGGAGGCAAGATCGTGCCAGAAGTCATCGGGCTGGAACAGAAGCCGCTTCGGTTCGAAATGCAGAAACGCCTCTTCGAAGCCGGGCCATTTCTGCTCGATGACACGCCAGACGAAGCCGGCGGCAAAGACCCGCTCCGCCATGGTCGACAGGATCCGGTCGTCGGGGACCTCGGCAAGTGTCGTATTGTCGAATGCCGGACCCAGCAGCGACTTCAGCACCGCCTCGCCGCCCTTGCGCTCGGCGGCGCGGGCCCTGATCCTGGCGAAGTCCATCATTCCATTCCCCCGCAACCGCATCTTGGCGACATCGCCAGCTATCTTCATATAAGGATTCGTGGCTGCCAAGCAGCCGAATGGAAAGCGGGGGCGTGCAAATGAACAAGACCGTGGCGGACCTTGCCGGACGATGGCTGAAGCGCACGCCGGAGCACCTGAGCGAGCTCGAGCACAAGGTCCTGCAGAGCGCGATCGATCGCAAGCCGGTTTCGCGCAACGTCAATGACAGCGTCGCCCACAATGAAAGCCGAGGCGAGCGGCTGGCCGACGGCATCGCCCGGGTCGGCGGCTCCTGGAGCTTCATCCTCGCCTTCCTGGGCTTTCTCGTCGTCTGGACGGTGCTCAATGCCTGGCTGCTGGGAAGGGACTCATTCGATCCCTACCCGTTCATCTTCCTCAATCTCGTGCTGTCGATGCTGGCGGCGATCCAGGCGCCGATCATTATGATGTCGCAGAACCGGCAGGCCGAGCGCGACCGCATCGACGCCTCGCACGACTATGCGGTCAACCTCAAGGCCGAGATCGAGATCATGGCGCTGCACGAAAAGCTCGACGAGATCCGCTTCCAGGAGATCATCCTGTTGCGCGAGCAGGTGCAGCAGCTGACCGCCCAGGTCCAGCGTATCGCCGATGGCTCGGCAGGTCAGTCGCTCGCTCGATGATCGAAACCCTTCACCACCTCGTCGAGCGCTTCGGACTTCTCGCCGTCTTCATCGGCTGCATGGCCGAAGGCGAGAGTTTCGCCATCCTCGGCGGCTTCTTCGCCCATCAGGGCTTCTTCGAGCCCTGGAACGCCTTTGCAGTGGCCGCCGTCGGCGCCTTTCTTGGGGACACACTCTTTTTCGTCCTCGGACGACGGTACTCCAACCACAAGTGGGTGCGGTTGCTGCGCCGCAGGCCCGGCTTCAGCCATGCCTTCCGCCTGGTGCAGGCGCATCCCAACCTGTTCGTGCTCGGCAACCGCTACGTCTACGGCATGCGGTTGGCCGGCGGTATCGCCGCAGGCCTGTCGCGCATCCCGGTTCCGCTGTTTCTTGCCCTCAACGGCCTGTCGGCACTCGTCTGGGCCGGCATCTTCGTCAGCCTCGGCTACGTATTCGGTCTCGGCGCCGAACACATCCTCGGCGACACGCTGAAGGCACACCACCGGCTGTTTCTCGGACTTGGCATCGGCATCGCCGTGGCGCTGGCAACCTGGCTCCTGGCCCGCCACATCGCCCACAAGCAGCCGAAAGACTAGTCCAAGCCCATCAGCTCCCGGTCGCCGCGATCGAGAATGAGCGGGATGATCAGGTCTTCCTCGTCCTCGAGATGCCGCGTCAGCATGGCGACAAGGCGGGCATTCTCGTCGGCATAGGCATCGGCGGCAAAACGTTGCTTGTCCTCATTTTCCTGCAGCGCCCGAATGAACGCGTTGGCGGAGTTGGCGTTGCGCTCCAACGCCTCGTGGATGAGGTGATGGTCGGCGTCGAGGATCTCGAAGCCGCGCTTCAGCCTGCTTTCAGCCTTGGCGAAAACGGGAAAGTAGTGATGGTCCTCGACATTGTGGTGGCCGTCGAGATTGCCGAGGAAATGGTTCAGCCGCGGCGCAAACCAGCGTGCGAATTGCTGGGTGTCCATGCGGCCCTCGCGATAGTCGCCGATGCCGGCGGTCAGCATGCCGCCCAGTTCGCGGAACATGTCATGGCGCTGCAGCCACATCGAAGCCATGCCATGGACGTTGTCGTGGGCACGCCAGTCCTCGCGCGGATACTTGTCGGCCAGCCAGCGCAGGTCCTCTGGCAAGCCCGCGCGCGTCTCGAGGTGATGGGTATCGGTCTTGTCAGTCATGTCGGTCTCCTTTGGTAACCGACATATGGGGATGCCCCCTCAGATCGGAAACCCGAGCATCCGCTCGACGATGGCGAAGCCCCAGACGCCCAGAACGATGACAATCGAAATGAGCACGGCGAGCGAGCCGCAATCCTTGGCAAGCTGGATGTCGATGTTGAATTCGCGGCTGACGGCATCGCACGCCGCCTCGATGCCGGTGTTCAGCACCTCGACGGTGATCAGGAACAGGATCGATCCGATCAGCAGCGCGTAGCCGCCCCAGGTGCCTGCCACGAACCAGCCGAGCGGCAAGGCTGCGACGAGCAGCATGATTTCCTGCTGGAATGCCGCCTCGGAGCGGATCAGTCGCGAGAATGCCCGCACCGAGTTCTGGAAAGCCTTGACCAGCCGCTCCATGGAATGCCCTTTCAATTCTTCGAAGCGGCATCATTTAGCGGCTCGACGCTCAGTCGAACAGATATGAATCGTTGGCAAAGAAGCCGTGATCGACTGAATCGTGCACACGGCGGCCCTTGGCACCCTCACCTGCCGCCCCGTAAGCAAAGAAGATCGGCATCAGATGCTCGTCGGTCGGGTGGTTCTCCGCCGGGAAAGGCGCCTTGTCCCTCCAATGCAGCAGCGCATCGGTATCACCGCTCGCCAGCTTGTCAGCGAACCATTCCGTGAACTCATGCACCTTGCCGGCAAGTGCCGGATCCGGCTCGGCGCCCTTCCTCAGCCGGCTGAAATAGGCGCGCAAATTGTGGGTGATATGGCCTGAGCCGATCAGCAGCACGCCTTCGTCGCGCAACGGCGCCAGCGCCTTGCCAATGGCATGGTGCCAGGCGGCGTCGCGGCTGGGATCGATCGAAACCTGAACCACAGGAATGTCGGCGTCGGGGAACGCCAGCTTGAGCGGAGTCCAGGTGCCGTGGTCATAGCCGCGTTTCTCGAATGTATGCGGCTTGAGACCGGCTTCATCGAGCATGCCGAAAACCCTTTCGGCCAAGGCAGGCTCGCCAGCCGCCGGATAGACCATCTTGTAGAGCTCAGGCGCAAAACCGCCGAAGTCATAGATCATGCCCGGCTTCGGATCGGTGACGACGGCGACGCCATCGGTCTCGAAATGCGCGGACACGATGACGATGGCCTTCGGCTTCTCAACCAGCCCCGAAAGGCCTTCGAGATAATGGCGCGCCGGTGTGTCGGCCAAAACGATGTCGGGGCCGCCATGCGAGATGAAAACTGTAGGCAAAGAGGTCATGTCATTTCTCCTTGCCTGGAATATACGCCCTCGCCACTGTTTCGAGCAGAGCGCCTAAACACGACGAAGCGTTCAACAAATGAGAACGATCTTCGGAGGCCCGTTCAATCCTCGAGCACCTTGAGCGACGGTGACGAGCGTTCGTATCGCGGCAAGCCGTCGTCGATCTCGTAATACGATCCCTTGTCCGCGACGAAGATGTGATAGCCACCGGCCAGCGACGACGGTTCCTCGAACGACCCGGCCATGATCGAAACATAGCCCTCGTCGTTCGGCTTCCAGAACATCACCGATCCGCAACGGCTGCAGAAACCGCGGCGGGCAAAGTCCGATGCGGCGAACCAGGTGACATTCTCGCCGCCCTGGATGTCCACCATGTCGTCGCTGACATTGGTTGCGGCATAGTAATGGCCGCTCTGTTTCCGGCACATGTTGCAATGGCAATAGATGACTTCGCGCAGCGCACCTCTGGCCGTGAAGCGCACCGCTCCACACAAACATGATCCCTTGTGCAGATTATCCATTGCATTCTCCTTGATTGACCGGCTGCTCATATTGATCTTCCTCGCAGCACAGGACATCAGTGTTTGCGACATTGCCTGTGCTGGCCAGTGCTGAGGCATCATCTGGCACAGTGGAAAATACACCCTCTGGTAGAAAAATACGGGCAAGAAGGCTGCAAATTAAGGAAACCTTAGCCAGCCTAAATTAGAGCTCATTACAAGTGATGAGCGCAGAGGGGACCTGCGCCGCCGCAAGCATTCTATCTCACGCCGCTCGCGCCCCCGACCGGTTTGCACGTCAGCCCCAGCGCTGGCTATGCAGCCGGCCATCTGGCCAACTGAAACGGGACATACATGCAATCTGCAGCCGCCCCGACAGAACGAGGCAACGATATTGCGAGTACTGTCGTGGCAACGATGAGCCAGATGGGCGTCATCGGGCTGCCGCGCAATTACGAGATCTTCTACGAGGCGCTGACCGGCACCAATGCTGCCCTCAGCCTGGAGGTCATCGCTCTCGGCAATCGTCCGACACAGGAGCAGCTCGACCTGCTCGGCCAGAAGTTCTTTGCCCACAACCATGGCCAGGGCATCGTCGAGCATGCGCGCGAGGTCCTCGCCCGCGAACTCGAAGGCGTCGCCAGCCTGCTGCGCAACGAGCAGACCTATCTGGAACGCTACGGCAAGGTGCTCGACGAGACATCGAGCGGGCTCAACAGCCGCACCGCCATGTCGCAGGAACTGCTGCAGAAGATCGCCAGCGTGATGGCCGTGGCCACAGCGTCGACCATCGACCACGGCAAGCATGTGGCGACGACGCTGAGCGACAAGTCGAGCGAACTCGAAAGCGTCAAGTCGAAGCTCGAAGAATACAAGAAGCTCGCCGACACCGATCCCCTCACCCATATCTGGAACCGGCGCGCCTTCGACCGGCGCATCGCCAGGATTTACAACGACAACAGGGGCGTGCTGTTCAGCGCGCTGATCCTGGCCGACATCGACCGCTTCAAGGACATCAACGACCGTCACGGCCACCCGGTCGGCGACAAGATCCTGCGGATCATCGCCAGCATCTTCCAGTCCAGCGTCCACCGCGACATGTTCGTGGCCCGCACCGGCGGCGAAGAGTTCGCGCTGATTGTCGAAGGCACGACGGAGGAAGCGACGTTCGAGATCGCCGACCGTGTTCGCCTTTTGGTTGCGCAGACGCAATTCAAGGACGTGCAGCCGGGTGTGAACTGCGGCCAGGTCACGGTTTCCATGGGCGTTTGCATGGCATCGGACGCAGACAGCGCCGAGGACCTCTACGCCAAGGCCGACCGCGCGCTCTATCGCTCCAAGCTGATCGGCCGCAACCGAGTCACGCGCTACTCGACCATCGCCGAGCGCCAGGGCAAGAACTGGATGCTGTACAAGAAGGACTGAGCGCATAGCGCCTCGGCGGATATGAAAAAAGGCGCCGGTTTAACCGGCGCCTTTTTTCATTTTCCGACCGCGTTTGCGGATCAGGCGTTGACGGCCTTCTTTGCCGGGGTCGGTGCGCTCTTGCGGAGCAGTTCCGAAACCAGGAACGCCAGCTCGATCGCCTGGTCGGCGTTGAGGCGCGGATCGCAATGCGTGTGGTAGCGGTCCTGCAGTTCCTCGGCCGTGATGGCGCGGGCGCCGCCGGTGCACTCGGTGACGTTCTTGCCGGTCATCTCGACATGGATGCCGCCCGGGTGCGAGCCCTCGGAACGGTGGATGTCGAAGAAGCTCTGCACTTCGCTCAGGATGCGGTCGAACGGACGCGTCTTGTAGCCGGCTGCCGTGATCGTGTTGCCGTGCATCGGATCGCACGACCAGACGACCTTGCGGCCTTCCTTCTCGACGGCGCGGATCAGCTTCGGCAGGTGCTCGCCGACCTTGTCGTGGCCGAAGCGTGCGATCAGGGTCAGGCGACCGGCCTCGTTCTCCGGGTTCAGCAGGTCGATCAGCCTGAGCAGGTTGTCAGGCGTAATCGACGGGCCGCACTTGAGGCCGAGCGGGTTCTTCACGCCACGGCAGTACTCGACATGCGCGTGGTCGACCTGGCGCGTACGGTCGCCGATCCAGATCATGTGGCCCGAGGTCGCGTACCAGTCGCCCGAGGTCGAGTCGACACGGGTCAGCGCCTGCTCGTAGCCGAGCAGCAGGGCTTCGTGGCTGGTGTAGAAGTCGGTCTCGCGCAGCGCGTAGTTGGTCTCCGACGTGATGCCGACGGCCTTCATGAAGTCCATCGTCTCGGTGATGCGGTTGGCCAGCGCCTCGTAGCGCTCGCCCTGCGGGCTGTTGGAAACGAAGCCGAGCATCCACTGGTGCACGTTCTCGAGGCTGGCATAGCCACCCTGGGCAAAGGCGCGCAAAAGGTTCAGCGTCGCCGCCGACTGGCGGTAGGCCATTTCCTGGCGCGCCGGATCCGGAATACGCGACTTCTCGTCGAAGGCCGGGCCATTGATGATGTCGCCGCGGTAGCTCGGCAGCGTCACATCGCCCTTGGTCTCGTTGTCGGCCGAGCGCGGCTTGGCGAACTGGCCGGCGATGCGGCCGACCTTCACCACCGGCTGTGCGCCGGCGAAGGTCAGCACGACCGACATCTGCAGGAAGACGCGGAAGAAGTCGCGGATGTTGTCGGCGCCGTGCTCGGCGAAGCTCTCGGCACAGTCGCCACCCTGGAGCAGGAAGGCTTCGCCATTGGCAACGGCAGCAAGCTGCTTCTTCAGCTTGCGCGCCTCACCTGCAAAAACCAAGGGGGGAAAAGATGCGAGACGAGCTTCCGTTTCCACGAGCGCCGCAGCGTCCGGATAAGCCGGGACCTGCTGGATCGGCATGCTTCTCCAGGAATTCGGGGACCATTTCGTCATGTTCGCACCTAAAAAAGTTCGCTAACGGGCACCTCACCCGCGCCACAACCCGCCATTGCGGGAACGCGGCTCTTTACACGATGAGGAGCCCCTAATCTACCCCGGAACACGCCTGAGATCGAACGTTTCCCTGCGTCAGGGTCCGTCAGCCAGGATGTTAGCCGTCGACGCGCACGCCGTCCTTCACCAGATAGGTCGGCTTGTACATCGTCACCAGCTCTTCGGCTGCCGTCGGATGCACGGCCATGGTGCGATCGAAGTCGTCCTTGGTGAGCCCGGCCTTGAGCGTGATGCCCAGAAGCTGCGCCATTTCGCCAGCGTCAGGCCCAAGCACGTGGGCTCCCAGGACCAGGCGCGTATCACCATCGACGACCAGCTTCATCAGCATCTTTTCCTGCCGGCCCGACAGCGTATGGCGCATCGGCCTGAAGCTGGTGCGGTAGATTTCCAGATGCTTGAACCGCTTGGCGGCGTCATCCTCGGAGAGGCCGACGGTGCCGATCTCGGGCTGCGAGAACACGGCGGTCGGGATGCAATCGTGATCCGGCTCGGTCGGGTTGTCCTTGAACGCTGTCTCGACGAAGCACATCGCCTCATGGATGGCGACCGGGGTCAGCTGGACACGGTTGGTGACATCGCCAACGGCCCAGATGTTGTCGGCGCTGGTGCGCGACAGCCGGTCGACGACGATCGCACCCTGCTTGTCCATCTCGACACCCGCCGCTTCGAGACCGAGGTTCTCGGTGTTGGGCGTGCGTCCGATGGCCAGCAGCACCTGGTCGACGGTCAGCTTCTGGCCGGTGTTCAGCGTGACATCGAGACGGCCGTCGCCGCGCTTGCTGACCTCCTGCGAGACCGAATGCAGCAGGATCCTGATACCCTTATGCTCCATCGTCTCGTGCAAGGTGCGCCTGAGGTCCATGTCGAATCGGCTGAGAATTTCCTTGCCGCGATAGACGAGCGTGGTTTCAACGCCGAGCCCGTGGAAGATGTTGGCAAATTCGACGGCGATGTAGCCGCCGCCTTCGATCATGATCGCCTTGGGCAATTCGGGGAGGTCGAACACCTCGTTCGAATAGATGCAGTGCTCGTGCCCCGGCAGCGCGGGATGAGCAGCCGCCCGCCCACCTGTAGCGATCAAGATCTGATCGGCGGTGACGGTACGGTTTTTATCGACGATCCTGATGGTGTGGCGGTCGACAAGCTCGGCGCGTGAATGGATCGTCTCGCCGCCGGACCCCTCGACATTGCGCTTGTAGATCGCCTCGAGCCGCGAAATCTCGCGCTCCTTGTTGGCCACCAGCGTCTTCCAGTCGAACTTGGCTTCGCCGACCGTCCAGCCATAGCCGGCAGCGTCCTCGAAATGCTCGGGAAACTGCGAGGCGTAGACATAGAGTTTCTTGGGCACACAGCCGCGGATGACGCAGGTGCCGCCGAAACGGAACTCCTCGGCCAGCGCAACGCGCTTGCCGAGCGCTGCTGCAACGCGTGCCGCACGCACACCGCCCGAGCCACCACCGATGACGAAGAGATCGTAGTCGTACTGGGCCATGGGTGTCCTTCCTGCGCTAGAGCAGCGCGCATGCGGTGCGCAACGGTTGCTCTAAGTCTTTGAAACTGCGCACCGCGTTCGATGCGCCTGTGATGCGGTCACAGGTAGTGGCAGCGACGCCAAAAGAAAAGCCCGGCAAATGCCGGGCTTTTGCATCATGACCGTTGGTCGCGGTGGATCAGTTCGCAGGCGCTGCCGGTGCTGTACCTTCAGCGGGGGCTGCGCCCTCGGCCGGAGCCTTGGTGCCGATGACAGCCTTGAGCTTTTCACCGACCTGCTCGGCGAGATCGCGCGCGATGCCGTTCTGCCAGATCTCGGCAGCCTTGACCAATTCGCGCGAGGCGATCGGGCCGCTCTCGATCAGCTTCTTGCCGGCTTCCGAATTGTAGAAGGCGGCTATGTCGTTGAGGTTCTGCTCGGAGAAGGCCTTGGCATAGGCAAGCGCCGATTCCTTTTCGAGGTCGGCGCGACGCGCGGCCAGCGCCAGCGTCTTTTCGTCCACCGTCTGGGTGATCGCTTCCTGCATGTCAGGGTTCTGCTGGATCAGCTGCTGCTTCAGCGCTGCTGCCGCCTGCGGCAGGATCGAATCAAAGGAATCGGTCGCATGGATGGCCGAGATGGCGGCATGCGCTGCCTTCAGGTGCGATTCCGCGATTTCCTGCGCCTGGGCCGAGAACGCGACGGCCGCGAATGCCGAAGCCGCCACCATGACGGAGAAGCGGCGAAGCCGGTTTGTCAAAATCATGATGAATAGAACTCCTGTTTAGCGTGCCGGGTGAACGGTTCTGACCCCGTCCGAGCCGGCGATGACGGCAACGGTGGCCAAACCCAGAAAGAGACCGTGCTCCACGACGCCGGGAATGGCGTGCAGGGCATCCGAAAGCGCTCTTGTATCGGGAATGCGGCCAAAAGATGCATCGATAATGAAATGTCCACCATCGGTTACGAAGGTCTCGCCGCCGGTCTTGCGCAGGACCAGAGGCCCGGAAAGCCCGAGCTTATCGGCAGCTTTTGCGATGGCGATCTCGGTGGCCTTGAGGCCGAACGGATTGACCTCGATCGGCAGCGGAAAGCGCCCGAGCGTGTCGACAAGCTTGGTCTGGTCGGCGATGACGACCATGCGCGTCGACGCCGCGGCGACGATCTTTTCGCGCAACAGCGCGCCGCCGCCGCCCTTGACCAGGGTCAGCTCAGGATCGATCTCGTCGGCGCCATCGATGGTGAGGTCGAGCTCAGGCGTCTCGTCGAGCGTCGACAGCGGAACCGACAGCTCGCGGCAGAGGGCGGCCGTGCGTTCCGACGTTGGCACGCCGATGATCTGCATGCCAGCCGCGACCTTCTCGGCCAGCAGCCTGACGAATTCCTCGGCCGTCGAGCCAGTACCGATGCCAAGGCGCATTCCGCTCTCGACATACCCCAAGGCAGCGCGCGCCGCCTCGATCTTCAAAGCCTTGGCATCCATGACTTGTTCGCAAAATCCTCGAATATCAGGCTTGGCTCCTAGCATTTTTGCCCGTTGGGTCAAAGGCTTTATGGCCCGGGCTTGCTTCGTGCCGGGTCCGGGGCTATCGGCTCTTGCAACGCACAACTCCACAAAGGCGGAGCCATGTCCAAGCCGATCATCGTTTTCGACCTCGACGGGACGCTCGTCGATACCGCCCCTGACCTTTTGGACAGCCTCAATCACACGCTGGTCGCTGGCGGCCTTGCCGAAGTCGACGACAGAGCGTTCCGACGCTTCGTCGGCCAGGGCGGGCGCATCATGATCGAGCGCGCCTACACCGCCCAGCAAAAGCAGTTGGCCGCTGTCGAGCATGACCGTCTGCACGACATCTTCCTCGATCACTACACGGTCAACATTCCGGGCCGCTCCATGCCCTATCCCGGCGTGGTCGCCGCGATGGATCGTTTCGCCGACGCCGGCTATCTGCTCGCCGTCTGCACCAACAAGTACGAAAACCTCGCCAAAGGTCTGATCCAGGCGCTCGGTCTTTCTGATCGCTTTGCAGCTATCACCGGTCCGGAAACCTTCGGCATCCGCAAGCCCGATCCGCGCCACCTTACCGAAACCATCGCCAAGGCCGGTGGCGACGCGTCTCGCGCCGTCATGGTCGGCGATTCGGTCACCGACATCGACACGGCAAAGGCCGCCGGCATTCCGGTGGTTGCCGTCGATTTCGGCTATACCGACCGTCACGTCAGTGAATACGAGCCTTCGGTAGTCATCTCGCACTATGACGAACTGACACTTGGCATGGCGCAAAAGCTGATAGACGCGGCAAGTCGCTAAAGCCGCCTTGACACCACTCCCGCCCCTCCCCTATATCGCCGTCACGTTCGGCCCTTGGGCCTCGGACGGGCGATTAGCTCAGCGGGAGAGCACACCCTTCACACGGGTGGGGTCATAGGTTCAATCCCTATATCGCCCACCATTCCCTTACCGCAAATCTCAAGCTTCCTCGCCACGTGTTCATCGGCACGACCACAACGGGTCGAGGTCAGGCCGCCCTGCCTGCACCTACCGTCTCAAGCAACTCGGGGTGCTCACTACGGCTGAAGTGGCCCCTCCGGTTCCGGCTCGGTCGGTTGCAGCGGCCCCTCTGGCTCTGTCGGCTTCACAGGCTTATGCCTGACCTGTCTCTCCAGACGATCGCTGCCTTCTGCCGGCTTTGCCAGCATTCCAGCCCCGCAACGATCGCCCTTGCGGTAGCCAGGGTCGCGCGAGTCGCAGTGCGTCGTAATGGCTTGGCATCCCGGCAAAACCGAGCGCAAAGCAACGACGAGAGTGGCCTTCTGCAGAATAATCATGAGTTCCTCCGACGAAACGGTGAACCCCACCCCTATTTATGTGTACACTGCAAATCGATTTCAGATCGTAACGATCAGAAGCAACATTCTAAAAACATTAAGTAATTCGGATAACAAAAATGACCGACTTACATCAACGATTACAGGGAAGGCAGACCGGCCACTTTGGACGGTAAATCGTCCCGCACTCCTGCGCCCAATGAGCAAGCTGAATTGTCTGCGATTGGGTGGAGGAAAGGATTCAATGAGGGATTCAGTCAATTCCGGCGGCTGCTCTTGCCAACCGGACAGCCTCCCAATAGGCAACCGTACCGGCAGCATCAGAGAGCAGCGCTAGTTCGGCAAGCGGCACCGACAGCGCGAAGTGCTCGAGCTGGCGCTATCCGACAAATGGCCCGTTCAGATGCTCGGTGCCCTCGCCGCATCGGTACGAGCCATGGCGTCCTTGAGCTTCGCGTCGCGGTCGTAGACGTCGCCGAAATACTCGACCTTGCCGTCGAGATCGGGCCAGGCGGTGAAGTAGGCGACGTAGACCGGGATCTTGCGCGTCACCTTCTCGAAGGAATGGCCCTGCTTCAGCTTGGCCGCGATGTGATCGACGTCGGTGCCAAGCACGGCGGCCGCCATGCCGCGCGGATCGGCCAGGCGGATGCAGCCATGGCTGAAGGCGCGGCTGTCGCGGTCGAACAGCGCCTTTTGCGGCGTGTCGTGCATGTAGATGGCGTGCTTGTTGGGGAACAGGATCTTGAGCTCGCCCAGCGCGTTGGCCTCGCTCGGTGCCTGGCGCACGCTGTAGGGCACCTTCGAGCCATACTGGCCCCAATTAATCGCCGACGACGGAACGCGCTGGCCGCGCGAATCGGTGACTTCGTAGCCGGCACGGTCGAGATAGCTGGGATCGTTGCGCAGGCGCGGCAGCATCTCGTTGACGATGATCGACTGCGGCACGCCCCAATACGGGTTGTAGTCGACCTGCTCGATCTCATCCTGGAAGAAGCTGGTCTGGTTGGTGGTCTTGCCGATCACCGTCCGCATCTTGAGCTTCTCGACACCGCCGTCGATGTAGCTTGCGGTATAGGCAGGCTGGTTGATGAAGACACGCGGGCTGCCGAGGTCGGACGGCAGCCAGCGCAGCTGTTCGAGCGCGACCACGACCTTGTCGAGGCGATCAGCCTTCGACGTGCCGGCAAGGGTTGCCACCGTGCGCGGGCCGACGACGCCGTCTGCCTTGAGCCCGGCACGCTTCTGAACCGCCTCGATGACCGGCACCAGTTCGGGCGAGTAGGTTTCGCTGTTGCCGAGCCTGGCCAGCGTTTCGCCGAACTCGCCGCCCATCTCGTCGTCGAGATCGCGGGCGATGAGATGCAGCAGCTTGGGTAGCTCCGGGCTGGTCTCGCCGGGCTTCAGCAGCAGCTTGGCGTCAACGACGATGTCGTTTTCCTCGCTCGCCTTGAGCGCCTCGAGTTCGACGCGCAACGCCTTGTATTCTGGGTTCTGCGGATGAAACGCCTCAAGGAAGGCCCGCGCGTCGTTCGACTGGCTGAGACTCTTCAGCACGCCGGCCATGTCGAGCGGCTTGGCCGCAAAATCATAGTAGCCGGAGATACGGTTCGGATCGATCCGGCCGCCTTGCGCATCATGCACGTAGCGCAAAACGCGTGCAGACATCGCCATCTCGAAACGGATGAGCGTCTTCATCCGCCCGACGGTGTCGTCAAGCGCATAGGCTGCCGGCGGCACGGAGACCGCGTAGTCGGCCGGCATCAGCCCGTGGCTGGCAGCGTCGCTCAACGTCCTGATCGCCTCTTCGGCGCGGCTGTTGGCCGTCTGGCCGGTGACCCAGATGAAATCGGGATTGGCCGTATAGTAGTCGAGCAGCCCCTTGGCGATTTCCTTTTCGGCAACGAGGTCGAAGGCATCGAGCCCGGCCAGCGCTTCGCGGAACGCCGTACCGGCAAGCGACGGCTCCAGCGACACCGACTGCGTGCCGGCGATCAGCTTGGCGAAGTCGACCCTCACCATCGCGTCGGTCTTGTAGGTGTAATAGGACGGCGCGCTGATCTTGGCCGCCGCCACCGGCGCCCGCTTCTTCTGCACCGGAGCCGGCGGAAATTCGCCTTGCTGATGGCGGGGGGCACGGTTGCCGCCACCGAACAGGATATCAAAGAAGTTCTGCGCAACGGCCTGCGGCGCGCCAAGCGCCACTGTCGCAGCCAGTGCAGCCAGCGGAAGCGAGATCGGCCTGCTCAGGAGAGAAAATTTCATAAAGACACCATCCCTGCCCGGAAACTGCACTGGAACCGCCATGCGCCGGTGGAAGAGTTCCTGCCCACAAATGGCTGATGTAAGGCGCTACTCCATCGATTCATACCGATAACGTTAAGCTTTCATAAATTTCCCGGTAGCTGTTGCCGAACAGTTTCACATCATCGTGAGACAAGCCGGCAGGTGGTACAATTCATCGGCGATGACAGCCTCGCCGCTTCATGCGATCACTTGGCCTTGCAAGCTGAATTTGGGCCGAATTGACGCGAGGGCAAGGTGAAGAAGGGCTACAGGGAGCTGCTCGACGAGGCCAATGCAGTGGTCGAGGTGGTGTCGCCCGAAGAAGCGGCAACCCTGCTCGACGACACCGAGACCATCTTCGTCGACCTGCGCGATCCACGCGAGGTCGAGCGCGAAGGCAGGATTTCAGGCGCCCAGCATTGCCCGCGCGGCATGCTCGAATTCTGGATCGACCCCGACAGCCCCTATCACAAGCCGTTCTTTTCCAGCGGCAAGAACTTCGTCTTCTTCTGCGCCGGCGGCTGGCGCTCGGCGCTGGCCGCCAAGACCGCGCAGGAGATGGGGCTGGAGCCGGTCCGACACATCCTTGGCGGGTTCACCGCGTGGCGCGTGGCGGGCCTGCCTGTAGAGCCAGGCAACAAGAAAGGCTGATTGGCGGGCGACGACGAGAGCAAATCGCGCGCTTGACCTCGCCCCTGGGGCCAGCCCTAGACACGGCGTCATGACCGATTCCTATCTCCTCGCCGGCCGTTTTGGGGCCGCAACGCGACTGTCGCCAAAGGCATTGCGGCTCTATGCCGAACAAGGTCTCCTGGTGCCGGTCCACGTCGATCCGCAGACCGGCTATCGCTACTACGCCTCCTCGCAGGCGCCGCGGGCACGGCTGATCTCGCGGCTGCGCCGGCTCGGCCTGCCAATCGCCCGCGTCACGCAGCTGCTGGAGCTCACGCCGGAAGCACGCGTCGTCGAACTGCAGAGCTGGCTGAGCGCGCAGAACGACAGGCTTGCCGACCAGGCCGAACTCGTGCGCGCGCTTTCCCGGCAAGCCGAAGGCGGCGAACCGGCATTGGCGGCGGCAATCAGCCTGCGCGAGGTATCGGCCGGAAAAGTCATCTCTCGACAGCGGCAGATCAGCGTCGAGGTCCTGGACGATTTCATCACCGAGGCCGAAACGGACATCCGCGCGCATCTGCGCGCCTCGGGGTCGGCTTGCGACGGATTGATGCGCGTGCATTTTCACGACCTCGTCAGCCGCGACAGTGAAGGCCTCGTCGAGGTCGCCATCGCCTGCGAGGGAAACCTCGAGCCGGCAGGCGACCTGCTCATCAGACTGCAGCCGGCGAGGCGTGAGGCCTATCTGCCGGTGCCCAAGGCTTATGAGGATTTTCCCCTCGTCATCCACGTCTACGACGCCCTTGAAGCGTGGCTCGACGCGCGCAGCGACCTGAACTTCACCGGCAGCCCCTGCGAAACCTACCCCGGAACCCAAGGCGCACGTTTCGACGTCGCCTACCCCATCATCTGAAGAGGTCCAGACATGACGCACTTTGCCTACACGGGCTCGGGTCCGTATTGCTATGCCAATTCCTTCGCAATGATGTTCGGCGCCGATGGACCCTCGACCCCCGTCATCGAGGTGGCCATTGGCGGCCCGTTCGGCATGCAGCTGATCGGCGGCACGTTGCCCTTCTTCGACCCCTATGGCTGGGACCCGGAGAAAGGTTTCGAAGACGCGCTTTCAGCACTTGGCTGGACATCTGACATCACGCAAGGGGGCGAAGCCGAAGAGGCCCTGGCGCGCCTCAAGGCAGCATTGGCCGCTGGCCCGGTCTGGATCGGTCCCGTCGAGATGGGGCATCTCCGGCACCAGCCACGCATGCGCGGCCCGATCGAGGCCGATCATTACGTCGTGGCGCTCGAAGTCGACGACGAGAGCATCCTGATGCACGATCCGCAGGGTTATCCCTACGCTCGCCTGCCCCTCGCCGACTTCATGGCCGCCTGGAGCGCAAAAACGCTGATCTACGGCACGCCGTATACGATGCGCACCGCCTTCAGGCGGATCGCCGACGTCGCCGAAGTCGACATGATCAGGGCGTCGATCCCTTCGGCGATCCGCTGGCTGTCGATGTCGGGTGAGCACGACATGCCGGCGGGAAGCTCGGGCAACGCCGCCGCCGCCGAAGCACTGGCGCAGCTGATCGAGCGCGGTTGCGGCGACGATCTTCGTGACCACATGATCCACTTCGCTGTCCGGGCAGGCGCTCGTCGCGCGACAGACGCCGCGACCTGCCTGGAACGCGCGGGATACGCCGAGGCGGCTCGGATTGCGGGACGACAGGCCCGGCTCATCGGCGCGCTGCAATACCCTCTTGTTGCGGGCAAGGATGGCGAGGCGGCGGCCTCGCTTCGCGAACTGGCGCCGACCTACGAAAAGCTGAGGGCCGCGCTGGAGGGCCAGGGCTGAGCCCTGGCGATTTGTGTGGCGCCAACGACTGCTTATTGGACCGTGTCGAGTTCGCGCGCGGCCTGGAGAAAGCCAACCGCCTCGGCCACGACCTTGGCGCTCGAAAGGATGCGCCGATGGCCGAGGCCGTCGGCCCAGAACAGCCTGACATGGCCGCCGGCGCCGGCCATGGCGCGCGCTTCGTTGGCCGACACTTCCCTGTCGTCGGGGGCGTGGATGACAAGCGTCGGGGTGGCCAGGCGCATCAGCAGCCTGGAACCGACGAACTGGCTGATCGGGGTGCCGGTCACACGCTGCACCTGCCCCGAGATCGCCCTTTGCGTCTTGGGTCCGAGGTTCAGGTAGCGGCCGAAATCGTCGAACAGCTTGGGCATCGAATCGGGCGCGGCCACCAGCACCAGCCGCTTGGCGCCAAGCGGCTCGAATCCCTTGACGGTTCCGGCGGCAGCATTGACGGCAACCGCACCACCGAAGGAATGTCCGACTATCGCCTCGAATGGCCCGAACCACTGGCCGGCAAGGGTGGCGGCTTCGACGGCCTTGGCCATGTCGAGCGCGCGGCCGAGCGAGCCACCATGGCCCGGCAGGTCGAGCGAGATCACGCGCATGCCGGCATCCCTGTAGCCTTCGATCAGCGCTTGCATGTACTCAGTGCGCGAGCGCCAGCCGTGGATGACAAGCACGGTGCCCTTGCTTGCCCCCTCGGGGCGAAACTCGTGCATCGCCACGCAGCTCTTTTGCGTCTTGATTCTGTGATGGCGCGCCTCGGCCATGAAGCCCGATGCGTTGCCGATGGCGCGCTTTTCGCCTGCGCTCAGCGAGCGCTGGCTCGGCGTTCGCCGGAAAAGCTCGAATGCCGCGCGACCGGCGAGACGTGGCGAAACCAGTTCGGCCGCACCGAACAGCCGCCGGATGACCTTGAGCCCGATTGATGCCATAGTGATTGTCCATCCATAAGTTCAATCATGAACAATAATAGTTCAATCATGAACAATAAACAAGATTTGCCGTGGGATAACCCGCGGTTCCGCAACTGGGTTGCCGTGGCCAAGGCGTGCCACTCGATGGAGCGTGCCCTGGCGAGCGCGTTGCAGCCGCACGATCTCAAGCCGGCGCAGCTCGATGTCCTGATGAACCTCTATCGCCATCCCGGCATTTCGCAGCACGACCTGGCGCGCAAGCTGCTGGTCGGCCGCTCGAACATCACCATGCTGCTGCCGCAGCTGGAAAAGCGTGCGCTGGTCAGGCGGGAGGCCGATGCCAAGGACCGCCGGGTGATGCGGCTGACGCTGACGGAAGACGGCGGGGCGCTGCTAATGCGGGCGCTGAAGGCCTATGGCGCCTTGATCGAAAAGGCGATGAGCGCATCGACTCCCGAACAATGCGACCTGATCGGCGCGCACATGTTGCGCGTCGCCGATGCGCTGAAGGAGTAGCCGCTCAGGCTGCTGCCCTGGCCGCTCGCCTGCCCCGCGGCGCTTCCGCCTTGCCCATGGACCGGACGAAGCCGAGCGCGGCCACGGCAAGGCCCGTCGCCAGCACCCACCAGCCCGGCCGGATCGTGTAGGAAAACTGCAGGTTGGCCCACAGCACGCGGGCGGGCGGCACGCCGGTCGCCAGCCCGTACCAGGCCGCCTCGACTATCACCGTCGACATCGCAGCGACGACCGCAATCGCGACAAGCACGAAAGGCGATGTCAGGCTGAGGCCGCGCCAATGCGCCAGCCGGTAGAACATCAGAAGCATCAACAGGCCCGCCATCAGCGTCGGCTCGTAGACGTCGGCCTTGGACTGCATGAAAAAATGCAAAGCCGCGAGAATGCCGATGGCGTAGACGATCTTGTGCAGCCGGTTCCAGTTGCGCCCGAGCTTCTTGATCGCCGCGTCCGTCGACGTCGCGCCGAGGGCGACAAGCCCCAAAAGCGCGACGAAGCCGATGGTGAGATAGATGCGCAGCGCGATCTCGCTGACGACGCGGACCACGTCCCAGTTCTGGTCGAAGAAGTAGAGCACGAGATGGCCGAGCGCATAGGCGAGCGCAGCGATACCGAGCATGCGGCGGATGAGGATCAGCTTCGGCCATTGGCCAATGCGGCGCAGCGGCGTCACTGCCAGCGACATCAACAGGAAGCGGATCGCCCAATCGCCAGTTTCATGGATGGCGGCGGTGAATGGCCGTGGGCCGAGCAACGTGCTGGCGCCAGCGCCTTGCGGAAAGCCTTTCATCGCGTAATAGCCAAGCAGCAATGCCGGCACCAACGTTCCGGCAAAGGCCAAAGCCTTGAGTGGCGAGAGTTTTCCGGCGCGGTCAGTCCAGGGCGTCATTCCATCTAGCTCCAGCAGTTTTGCCGGTATACGTCGATAACGCCCGCTGAGTTACACCAGCGCAATCACTTTGTTTTGAGCCCGGTTGCCTCGCTGACGACCCAAAACTCTGCGTCAGGCCGCTCGTTCGACGGCTTACCACATCGACTTCTTGGCGCGCTCCGGCCATTCGCGATCATAGGTTTCGCCATCGATGCTGGCTCGGCTGGTGATGGCAAGGATCTGTCCCGGCGTCGGCAGCGTCTTCGGATCGACATGACGCTCGGGGTTCCACAGTTCCGACCGCACGATCGCTCGCGCGCACTGGAAATAGACGGCATCGACGTCGATCACAGTCACCGAACGCGCTGGCTTGCCTTCGACTGTAAACGACGAACACAGCTCTGCGTCGACGCTGATATGGGCACGACCATTGACGCGCAGCGTCGTGCCGGAACCGGGCACAAGGAACAGCAGCGCGACGCGCGGATCGCGGATGATGTTCCTCAGCGAGTCGGCGCGGTTGTTGCCGCGACGGTCCGGCATCATCAGCGTGCGTGGATCGTGGATGCGGACGAAGCCGGCAAGGTCGCCCCGCGGCGAGCAGTCGAGCCCCTCGGGCCCGCTGGTCGCCAACGAGACGAAGGGCGAAGCTTCTATGAACGCCGCGTACTCGGGGATGACATGGTCGAGTTCCTTCACCAGCGAGGTTTCGCCGGGAACGCCATAAAGCGCCTCGAGTTGTTCAATCGTCGAAATCTTGGTCATCCAATGCGTCCCCTTCCAGCAGTCACGGCCAAATAGCTATCGGCAGCGCGCGCCCAACGCAAGAAACGGGTGTCACCACGGCGCCAGCTGCCATATCGACGCGCCAAGATCACCCTTTGATGGAAGATTTGCGATGAACAAGGTAGTTGATGGCCTGGATACAGCACTCGGCTTGTTGGAACACATGTTCGACGTCGAAATGCGCTTCGTGCGAGGTAGTGCCGACGACAAGGACCTACTGGCAAAGGCCTTTCACGAGAACGTCGTTATCCATGAGCCAAAGTCGCTGCCCTATGCCGGCGACTGGACAGGACTGGACGAGCTTTCCACACTTTTCCGCAAGATGCAGGAAACCTGGAGCGACATGGCAGTCGACAATCTGCAGGCCGTGCGCGACGGCGACACGGTCTTCATGGCATGTACCTTGTCGATGACTTGCCGCGTCAACGGCATCGAGATCGTCCAGCCATTTGCCGAGATGCTTCGCTTCGAAGCAGGGCTTCTGATCGAAGCCACCCCATTCTACTACGACACCGAAGAAATCGTTTCGGTCCTTGCGCGCTGAAAAAGCATCTTGCGGCTAGCGATCGCGGCTCATTCCCTTTTGCGCCAGTTCGTCGAGATATTCCTGCCAGCGCTTGTCCTTGTCGTGGCCAAGCGTGTGCAGATAGTTCCAGGTGAAGATGCCGGTATCGTGGAAATCGTCGAAGGTGATGCGTACGGCATAATTGCCGACCGGCTCGACCTTGAGGATGGCGACCTCCTTCTTGCCCGGCACCGTCACCCGCTGCTCAGGCGAATGACCCTGCACCTCGGCGGAGGGCGAAAGCACGCGCAGCAACTCGGCCGGAAGCTCGAACGGGCGGTGGTCCGGGAACGTCACCGTCAACAGCTTGCGGTCCTTGGAGACCCTCAATTCCTTCGGTGCCGTCATGATCCGTCCTGCCGTTACGAGATGCCCTTCACTACTGCGCTTCGGACGCCGCGGAAAGCGCTAAGACGGCGCCAAGTCGGCAAAGCCGGCGGAGTCACTCTGAGGCAACAAACTTTCATCTTGATTGACATACACAAGCGTACAACATAGCCGTAATATGACAGGCACCGGCCAAGGTGCCACGGAACGGGAAACGGAAGCGCAGACCATGGACATGATCGATCCTTTCGGTCGCTCGATCAGCTATCTGCGCGTGTCGGTTACCGACCGCTGCGATTTCCGTTGCACCTATTGCATGGCCGAAGACATGGCCTTCCTGCCCAAGAAGGATCTGTTGTCGCTCGAGGAACTCGACCGGCTTTGCACCGTCTTCATCGAAAAGGGCGTCAAGAAGCTGCGCCTGACCGGCGGCGAACCCCTGGTGCGCAAGAACGTCATGCACCTCATCCGCCAGCTGTCGCGCCATCTCGGCAGCGGCGCGCTGGAAGAACTGACGCTGACGACCAACGGCTCGCAGCTGTCGCGCTTCGCAGCTGAACTTGCCGATTGCGGCGTCAAGCGCATCAACGTTTCGCTCGACACGCTCGACCCCGACAAATTCCACGCCATCACGCGCTGGGGCCATCTTGCCAAGGTGATGGAAGGCATCGACGCTGCCCAGGCCGCCGGCCTGCACATCAAGATCAATGCGGTTGCCCTCAAGGGCTTCAACGACACCGAGATCCCTGAAATCCTACGCTGGGCCAATGGCCGCGGCATGGACCTGACGGTCATCGAGACGATGCCAATGGGCGAGATTGATGCCGACCGCACCGACCAGTATCTGCCGCTGTCGCTGCTGCGGGCCAATCTCGAGCGGCAATTCACGTTGACCGACATCCCGTTCAAGACGGGCGGCCCGGCACGTTACGTCGATGTCGCTGAAACCGGCGGAAAGCTGGGCTTCATCACGCCGATGACGCATAATTTCTGCGAGAGCTGCAATCGCGTGCGCCTGACCTGCACCGGCACGCTCTATATGTGCCTCGGCCAGGAGGATGCGGCCGACCTCAGGGCGCCGCTGCGCACCTCCGAAGGCAACGAACTTTTGTCCAATGCCATCGACGAGGCGATCGGCCGCAAGCCCAAGGGCCACGACTTCATCATCGACCGCCGCACCAATCGTCCGTCCGTCTCGCGCCATATGAGTGTGACCGGCGGCTGAGCGGCATCGAGCTTCGCCACCCCACAACGTCCTCGTGAGGTAATGGGCATGCTTACCGGCTCGCCGCGACTTTCTCCGCAATGACGCTGGCGAAGCGTGTCGCACGCAAGCTGCAAGCGCTGTGGCGCCATGTGTTTCCGCGCGCGCCGGCGTGCTGCGTCGAAACCGTCGGCCGTGCGCGGCTTGCATACGATCCTCAGTATCCGGCGTTCGTGCGGGAATACTATTTGTACTGTGTCGCATTGTTCCGCGAAACGCTGGCCGTGCGCGACGCGCCGGTCAATCTCGTGTTCGGAGACTCCGAGGTCGACTGCGGCAATGCGAACCGCACGCGGCGCATCGATGTCCAGTGGGAACACACACTGGTCAAGCCGGGCGGGCGCGACAGCGACGGCGCGCCGACCGGTGCTGTGCCATTGCCGGACGGCCAAGGGCACTATCTCGCGCGCGTGGTGAACCGCGCGGTGGTCGAATCGGCCGACGTGATCGTCGACTACAGCCGGCCGAATGTCGAAAACCTGCGCCGCGCCGGCGGCTTCGATGCGTATCTGGCCAAGACGATCGTGCTCGCGCCGCTGCTGTACGACACCGACGTCACCCCGGGCACGCGGCGGCGCGACGCGATCACGCTGTTTGGCGACGTCGCGCAACCGCGCCGCGCCGCGTTTCTGGAAGCGGCCCAAGCGGCGCGCCTGTCGCTGCTCAATGTCAGTGGTGTCTACGCGGGCGCCGCGCTGCGCGCGCTATACCGCGACACGCGCGTGCTCGTGAACGTGCATCAGACCGGCCAGCACCACACGTTCGAGGAATTGCGCGTATTGCCCGCGCTGCTGTGCGGTGTCGTGGTCGTCAGCGAAGACGTGCCGCTGCGCGAGTCGATCGCGTATCACCCGTTCGTGGTGTGGGCGCGCTACGGCGAACTCGCTGACACGGTGCGCACGGTGCTCGCCGACTACGCGGCCTATCGCGAACGGATCTTCGGCGACGGGCGATTCGAGGCGGTCGTCGAGCGAATGAGGCGGGACAATCGCGATGCGGTGAAGACCGCGCTGCAGCGGTTGCGGTAGCGTCGCGCCAGAACCAGCACCCGTGCATAGCCGACAGAAACTCGTGCGTGATCGGATAGCCCGGTGCCAAGGCGATCGGGCGTAAGCCCGAGGGTCACGATTTCATCATCGACCGCCGCACCAATCGCCCGTCCGTCTCGCGCCATATGAGTGTGACAGGCGGCTAAGTTGCAGCTATCGTCGCCACCCGACAACGTCCTCGTGAGGTAATGGGCATGGCTTACCGGTTCGCCAGGACGTTCTCCGCAATGACTCTGGCGATGGTGCTAGCCGCACCTGCACTTGCCAAGCCATTCATCTACACCAATGCCCGCTTCGGCACGTCGGTGACGTTTCCGCTTGAGGTCTTCGTCAGCAAGGCCGAACCGCCCGAGAACGGCGACGGCATGACATTCCTGGCGGCGGACGGGGCTAGCCTCGCGATCTACGGCTCCAACAACGCGCTTGAGCAGACACCCAGGCAACTCGCCGACATGAGCTCCGAGGGCGTGCAGGTCACCTACCAAAAATTGGGCAAGGACTGGGTCGTGCTGTCGGGTAATGACGGCAACGACATATTCTACCACCGCCTCGAATTCGGCCGCGCCGGCGTCATCCATGCCTTCCTGCTCAAATACCCCGCATCGTCCAAGGCAAAATACGACCCGCTGGTCAGCGCCATCGCCGAAAGCCTCAACGGCCCGTGAGGCCGATTGACATATCTGGTCCATCCGATTGGCATTGCTGTTTCGTGCACCGGTGCTAAAGCCGTAGGCAACAGCAGCAACGGAAAGCCGAAGTGCCACTTTCCTCGAATGTTCGCGGCGCCACCTTCATGGTCGTCGCGATGGCAGCCTTTACCTTCAACGACACGCTGAGCAAGCTCGCGGCCCAGACGATCAATCCGGGCCAGCTGATGCTGGTGCGCGGGCTGTTCGCCACCACGCTGATCAGCCTTCTCGCCTGGCAGCAAGGTGCCTTGAAGGGCTACCGGAACTACTGGCATCCGATGGTGTTCCTACGCCTTGTCGGCGAGGTTGGCGGCACCGTGTGTTTTCTCGCCGCCCTGCCCCACCTGCCGCTGGCCAACATCTCCGCCGTGCTGCAGGCGCTGCCATTGGCTGTGACGATGGGCGCAGCACTGTTCCTAGGCGAGGCCGTCGGGTGGCGTCGCTGGCTGGCCATCGCCACCGGCTTTGGCGGTGTCCTGATCATCGTCCGGCCAGGGTTCGAAGGCTTCAACGCGTTTTCGCTGCTGGCTCTGCTTTCGGTCGCGTTCTGCGCCGTGCGTGATCTTGCGACGCGAAAGATCCCCGGCCACATCCCCTCATTGTTCGTGTCGACCACCACCACCATCATTATCACCATCACCGGTGCGCTGACGATTGTGCCGTTTGGTGGCTGGGTGGCGATGACGCCAAATCTCGTCGCGTTCCTTGCCGGCGCCGCGGTGCTGGTGCTGTTCGGTTACCAGTTCGTCATCATGGCGATGCGCGAAGGCGAAATTTCCTTCATCGCGCCGTTCCGCTACACCGCCCTGATCTGGGCGCTCTCGCTCAGCGTGTTCGTCTTCGGCGACATCCCCGACCTGGCGATGATCGCGGGTGCTGCCGTCATCGTTGCTTCCGGCCTCTATTCGCTCTATCGCGAACGCGTTGTCGGCAAGGGCCGGCCGGCAGCCGAAAGCACCAGTGCCTCGATGGCGCCCGACGGGATCTAGGCATGGCAGAGCATATTGCAGGGTTGATCCTCGCTGGCGGCCGTTCCAGCCGCATGGGCGGCACCGACAAGACGCTCCTGCAGCTTGCCGGTCGTCCCCTGACACGCCTGGTGCTAGATCGCCTGCGCCCGCAGGTCGGTCGGATCGCCATCAACACCAATGCCGACCCCGCAGGTTTCGTGGGATTCGGCGTCGACATCATCAGCGACACGATTGCTGGTTACCAGGGACCACTGGCGGGAATCCTGGCTGGGATGGAGTGGGCGGCAGTCAAGCTCGACGTCACTCATATCCTCAGCGTTGCCGGCGACACGCCCTTCTTCCCCGACGATCTTGCCGAGCGGCTGGTAGCGCGCGCTGTCGCCGGCCGGGTCGCCGTGGCGTCTTCGAACGGGCGCGTGCACCCAACATTCGCGCTGTGGCCGGTTTCGTTGCGTAAGCCGCTTGCGGCCTTTTTGGAAAGCGGCGATACCCGAAGGGTGATGACTTTCCTTGAGCAGGCAGGCCTCGACGTGGTGGATTTTCCGGTGACGCAACGTGGTTCCGTTGAAGTCGACCCGTTCTTCAACATCAACACGCCCGAGGACCTCGCCCAGGCTGCGCGCATCGTCGACGAGGCCAAGTGATGACGCATCGCGTGTTCGGCATTACCGGCTGGAAGAATTCCGGCAAGACGACTTTGACCGAACGCCTGGTGACGGAACTGGTCGGACGCGGCTGGAGGGTCTCGACCATCAAGCATGCCCACCACGATTTCGACATCGACAAGCCGGGCGCCGACAGCTTTCGCCATCGCGAGGCTGGCGCGACGGAAGTCGCCATCGTGTCGGGGCGGCGCTGGGCGTTGATGCACGAGTTGCGCAACGAAACCGAGCCGACGCTCGACGAGGTATTAGCGAGAATCGCCCCTTGCGATCTGGTTCTGGTCGAGGGCTACAAGCGCGAGCACCATCTCAAGATCGAGGCACGCCGGCTCGAGGCCAAGGACCGCTCGCCGCTGACATTGAACGACCCTTCGATCATCGCCATCGCCTCCGACCATCCGGTCGAAGGCGAGCAGGTTCCGGTGTTCGGCATCGACGACATCACGGCGATCGCCGACTTCGTCGAAGTGCGCACCGGCCTCGCAGCGCGGTGACGCTGCGTCACCGCGCTTGCCCGATCGCCCGGTCGCAAATCCCCTTTTCGTGATTGATTTTTAACTGAAAACAGTGGGAGTATCGCCGCCAGCAGCGGAGTTCATCCGCTCAACGGCCGCCATGGACGGGAACCGGCCGAAGCGAACAGAGAGGAACATCATGGGTATTTCCAAGCGTATTGCCCTGGCTGCGACCGCGGCCCTGGCGCTCACCATCGGTATGGCGCAGGCGCAGGAAAAGACAATCAAGATCGCCACTGAAGGCGCATACCCTCCCTACAACAACCTGACCTCCGACGGTAAGCTTGTCGGCTTCGACGTCGACATCGCCAATGCGCTCTGCGAGGAAATGAAGGTCAAGTGTGAGATCGTCGCCCAGGAGTGGGACGGCATGATCCCCGCTCTTCAGGCCAGCAAGTTCGACGCCATCATCGCCCAGATGTCGATCACGCCTGAGCGCAAGGAAAAGATCGACTTCTCCAAGAAGTACATCAACACCCCGGCCGTGATCGCCGCCGCCAAGGACAGCGACATCAAGGGCGTGACCAAGGAAGACCTCGCCGGCAAGACCATCGGCGTCCAGGGTTCGACCATCCACTACAACTACGCCGAGAAGGTCTACACCGACAGCACCGTCAAGTCCTACCCGACGGCAGACGAGTACAAGCTCGACATGGCCAACGGCCGCCTCGACGCGGTCAGCGACGACGCCGTGACGTTGGGTGCCTGGCTGGAAACCGCTGACGGTGCATGCTGCAAGATCGTCGGCACCATCCCGAACATGCCCGAGATCCACGGCGACGGCGCCGGCGTCGGCGTACGCAAGGGGGACCCGCTGGCAGATCAGTTCTCGGCAGCCATCGATGCCATCCGCGCCAACGGAAAGTACAAGGAAATCAACGACAAGTACTTCAAGTTCGACGCTTACGGCAGCTGAGCGGTCAATGCTGTGAAAACTGAACAAGCGGCGGGACAAGTTCCCGCCGTTTGGCTAACATAAGCTCAACGACAAGCCGTCAGCAAAGACGGCAGGCACTCCCGCCAAGGGAGGCCAATGGGGGCAGCATACCGATGCAAAGCGCGTGGACGCTTCTGAGTTTCGGGCCTGACGGATGGGGTGACGACCTCGCACATGGCGTGCTCGTCACGGTTTCGCTTGCCCTGGTGACATTGCCGCTGGGTCTGCTGATCGGCTTTCTGGTCGCACTCGCCAAGCAGTCGGGCGAACCTTCGATGCGGCTCGCCGGCAACATCTACACCACCATCTTCCGCGGCCTGCCCGAGCTGCTGACGCTGTTCCTCGTGTTCTACGGCGCGCAGATCGGTATCCAGCAGGTCGTTCGGCTGGTCCAGCCCGACGCGGTTGTCGAGATCAACAGCTTCGTCGCCGGCATGGTTGCTCTCGGCGTCGTCTTCTCGTCCTACGCCAGCGAGGTTTTCCTCTCGGCCTTCCGCGCCATTCCGCGTGGCCAGTATGAAGGCGGCTACTCCGTCGGCCTATCGCCGCGCCAGACGATGCGGTTGGTGATCCTGCCGCAGCTCATCCGCATCGCCCTGCCCGGCCTCTCCAACCTGTGGCTGATCCTGCTCAAGGACACGGCCCTTGTCTCGGCCGTCGGCCTGACCGACATCGTGCGCCAGAGCAGCATCGCCGCGCGCGTCACCAAGCAAGCATTCATGTTCTTCGGCGTTGCCTGCCTCATCTACCTGGCGCTCGCCATCATCTCCTCCTTCGGCATCGGCGCCATCGAGCGCTGGGTCGGCAAGCGGGCGGCCCAGCGATGAGCGTTACCGACGGAACCACCGTGAAAGTGCAGCGCCCGGCAGCGCCGCCACGCGGATGGTCGCGCGAGCGCATTCTGGGCTGGGTTTTCGTCTGCCTCTGGATCGCGCTTGGTGCCGGCCTGGCTACCTATCTGTTCAGCGCCTGGAACCCGGAACTCTTCGCCAAATATGCGCCGTCCTATCTGTCCGGGCTCTATGTGACACTGACGCTGGTGGCGATATCCATCATACTCGGCGCCATCCTGTCGGTGCCGATCTGTTACGCCCGCATGTCGAAGAACCGCGTGCTGAACGCGATTTCCTACGGCTATGTTTATTTCTTCCGCGGCACGCCGCTGCTCGCCCAGACCTTCCTGATCTATTACGGCTTCGGCTCGTTCCGGCCGCAGCTCGAGGCCATCGGCCTGTGGGGGTTCTTCCGCGAGGCCTGGTATTGCGCCGTCTTCGCCTTTGCGCTCAACACCGCCGCCTATCAGGCCGAAATCCTGCGCGGGGCGATCGAGAGCGTCGGCAAGGGCCAGTGGGAGGCAGCGTCCGCCCTTGGCCTGTCCAAGACGCAGACGCTCTACAAGATCATCCTGCCGCAGGCCCTGATAGTGGCGCTGAGGCCGTACGGCAACGAGATCATCCTGATGATCAAGGGCTCGGCCATCGTTGCCATCATCACGGTCTATGACCTGATGGGCGAGACGCGCCGCGCCTTTTCGCGCACCTTCGACTTCCAGACCTACCTTTGGGCCGCCCTGCTCTATTTGTCGCTGGTCGAAACCCTGCGCCATCTGGTGGACTGGATCGAAAGGCGCATCACCCGCCATCTGCACCGCTGATCTCAAGCGCTGGTCCAACCATCGTCGTCTTGACGAATTCGTCCGATCGCATAGACCACGGACACCAGAGCATTTTGCACTTCGAAAGGGTGAACCATGGCATCGGTCGCGTTCCTTGGTCTCGGCGTTATGGGCTATCCCATGGCCGGCCATCTCAAGAACAAGGGCGGGCACGACGTCACCGTCTACAACCGCACCACCGCGAAGGCCGAAAAATGGGCTGCCCAGCACGGCGGCGGCTTTGCCGCGACGCCCGCCGAGGCCGCCGATGGCAAGGACTTCGTCTTTGCCTGTGTCGGCAATGACGACGACCTACGCGAAGTCACGACCGGCGCCAAAGGCGCATTCGGCTCGATGAAGAAAGGCGCCATATTCATCGACAACACCACCGCCTCGGCCGAGGTGGCACGCGAGCTCGATGCCGCCGCCAAGGCAGGCGGTTTCCACTTTCTCGACGCCCCGGTCTCGGGCGGCCAGGCCGGCGCTGAAAACGGCGTTCTGACCGTCATGGTCGGCGGCGAGCAGGAACCCTTCGAGCGCGCCCGCCCGGTCATCGATTCCTTTGCACGCATGGTTGGCCTGATGGGTCCTGCAGGCGCTGGCCAGCTGACCAAGATGATCAACCAGATCTGCATCGCCGGCCTCGTCCAGGGTCTCGCCGAGGGCATCCACTTCGGCAAGAAGGCCGGCCTCGACATCGAAAAGGTCGTCGACGTCATCTCCAAGGGTGCCGCCGGTTCCTGGCAGATGGAAAACCGCCACAAGACGATGAATGCCGGCAATTATGATTTCGGCTTCGCCGTCGACTGGATGCGCAAGGATCTCGGCATCTGCCTTGAAGAGGCCGACCGGAACGGTGCCAAGCTGCCGGTGACCGCCCTTGTCGACCAGTTCTACAAGGACGTGCAGGGCATGGGCGGCAAGCGCTGGGATACCTCGTCCCTGCTCGCCCGCCTCGAGAAATAGAGCGGCACCATGGCGCTGTCGTCGGCATCCACAGTCGATGAGATCATCGCGCATCTGCGCACGCTGGCCTCGGAAGAGAACCTAGCCGGCATGGCCCGCTTCGGCATCGCCACCGACCACGCACTCGGCATCCCCAATGCCGTGACCAATCCCATCGCCCGCCTGCTCAAGCGCGACCACGCCCGCGCTCTGGGCCTATGGGCGACAGGCATTCGCGAAGCGCGCATCCTGTCGGCCGCGACCGACGAGCCGGCAAAGGTGACTCGCGCCCAGATCGATGCGATGGCGGCCGAGTTCGACAGCTGGGAGATCGTCGATCACGCAGCTCATCTCATCTGCGCTGCAAATCTAGCTCACGAGATCATCCCGGCCTATGCCGCCGACGAGCGCGAATTCGTCCGCCGCGCGGCATTCTCGACGATCGCGACCGCCGCGGTTCACCTCAAGAAGGAGCCGGACGAGACCTTCCTCGGCTGGCTCAAGCTAGTCGAGGCACAGGCGGGCGATAGCAGGAACTTCGTCAAGAAAGCTGTGAACTGGGCGCTGCGCCAAACCGGCAAGCGCTCGCCTGCCCTCCACGCACCCGCCTTGCGGCTGGCGGAGAAACTGGCGGGGTCAACAGACAAGACGGCGAAATGGATCGGCAAGGACGCCGTGCGCGAACTCACCGATCCCAAGATTATCGAACGCCTGAGCGCGAAAGCCTGATCAGGCAGCCGACGCGCCGCTCTCCTTGTCGAGGATCATGTAATCGAGCGGCATTTCGGTCGTGTACTTGATCTGCTCCATGGCGAAGGACGACGACACGTCGCGGATCTCGATCTTGGCGATCAGCCGCTTGTAGAAAGCGTCATAAGCACCGATATCGGGCACCACGACACGCAGGAGATAATCGACGTCGCCGCTCATGCGGTAGAACTCGATGACCTCCGGAAACTCCTGGATCACCTCGGAGAAGCGGCGCAGCCATTCATGGCTGTGCGAATTGGTACGGATCGCCACGAACACGGTGACGCGCGCATTGATCTTCTCGGGATCGAGCAGCGCCACGCGGCGCTTGATGACGCCCTCTTCCTCAAGCTTCTGGATGCGGCGCCAGCACGGTGTGGTGGACAAGCCGACTTTCTTGGCGACGTCGGCCACGGCCAAGGTCGCGTCCTCCTGGAGGAGGCGGAGGATTTTCCGGTCAAGGCGGTCCATATCTGGGCTCCGTTAGAAAAGGTTCGCCATAATCCTGTCATTTACGCCATCATACAAGAAAGGAATTCTCCGCACACCCTGTATCTTCGGTATCGAATTCCATAACGCCTAGGAAAGGCGACGTTGGATTTCCGCCTTGAGAAAAGGCAGCAATTCCATTTCGAACCAGGCATTCCGCTTGATCCAGCCCGTGTTGCGCCAGGACGGATGCGGCAAAGGCAGCACATGCGGCGAAGGCGAACGCACCCAGACAGCCCGCCAGTCGGCAACAGTGTCGGTCAAGGACGCCGCGCGCGCCGCGCCCATGTGCCAGCGCTGCGCGTACTGACCGATCGTCAGCACGAGATCGATCTGCGGCATCAGCTTCATCAGCCGGGCACGCCAGGCCATTGCGCATTCCCGTCGCGGCGGCAGGTCACCGCCCTTGGCATCCTGGCCCGGGAAGCAAAAGCCCATCGGCACGATGGCAAAGGCGTCCGGGTCGTAGAAGATTTCCGACGTCACGCCGAGCCAATCGCGCAGGCGATCGCCTGATGCGTCGGTGAAAGGCGCTCCGCTCAGATGCACCTTGGTACCCGGCGCCTGCCCGGCGATCAGGATGCGCGCAGTGGAAGACGGCACCACCACCGGCCGCGGCTCATGCGGCAAGGGTTTGCCCAATGGCTGCTCGACGCAGATACGGCAAGCCTTGATCTCGGCGACAAGGCTGTCGAGTTCGGCCGACATAATCAGGCGGCAGCGCTCGGGCGTGCCGTCAGCGCGTGATGCCAGCGCTGCACGTTGGCAAACGCTTCGGGCATCACGATCTTCGCCGGCTTCATGAAGTCGATGGCGCACAATCCGGTGATGTCGGCGATGGAATAGTAGTCCCCGGCGGCGAATTCACGCGCGGCGAGTTCCTTGTCGAGCAAGGCCAGGAACTCGATGGCCTTCGGCCGGTTGACCTCGCCCCATTCGGGCACCTGGGGGATTTCCCATTCCTTCATCGCCGGATGAGTATGGCGGAAGGCGAAGGCCACTGGCTGGAACAGGTTCTGCTCGATCCGCCGTTGCCACATCTCGACCTTCGCCTTGCCCAGCGCGCCGCGTCCGAACAAGGCCGGCTCAGGGTGCAGCTCCTCGAAATAGCGGCAGATGGCGACAGTTTCGGTGAGGATGGTGCCGTCGTCGAGCTCCAGCACGGGCAGTCGCTGCAGCGGATTGCGCGAGGAAACATCTGTTTTCTTGTGTTCCATCGCTCCCATGTCGACGGAAACCTTGGGCACATCGATGCCCTTTTCGGCCAGGAACACGCGCACGCGCCTCGGATTTGGCGCCCGTCCCCCGTCAAACAGCTTCATTTCTGCCTCCTCAGACTTGTACCGATCTTGCAACTATAAGCCGCAAGCTACGAGAATCGAAAGATTTCCCGCAGCCAATTGAGCATGCGCCCAAAGCTGCCATGCTCAATTTCAACCATGTCGCCGTGCATGTTGCGCCAGTCGCGCGGACGGTCGAAGTCGCCGGCCCACAGGCCCTTTCGGCCAAGGCGCGCGGCAGCTTCCTCCGCTTCGTAGCCACCATAGGCAACGGCCCAGCCGACCTCCACCTGCGAACGGTTGAGATCGGTCCCGGCAGCCGTGCATTCGCCAAGCAGGCGGCCGTAACGGTCGCGCTCCCAGCCGGCGCAGCTCACCTGGTGCCCGGCGACGAGTTTTGACAGCGCCTCGCGCGAACGGCGGCCGCAAGGATAGTCGGCGCCATCCTTCCTGCAAATCTGGGAGTATTCCGGCGCATCAATGCCACGCAGGCGAATGCGCTCGCTGCCCAAGGTAATCGAATCACCATCGTTGATGACGGCCACGCCCTCAGTCTTGCGTGTTTCCACCCTGTCGAGGCGCGCCGAAACGAGGATCAGCAGCCCAAGCACGGCAAACGCCAGCGCATAGTCGAAAAACTTGCGCCAACGGCTGCGCGGGCGCCTGAAATACCGCTGCCGCGGCCTGCCCGACCACGAACGGCTCATATGGCAAACAATCCCTTAATCATTCGGACGTAGCGTGCAGACTTGAAGATAAGCGCGCGCGAAAACTGAATTATCACATGCCGTTGCAACGCTCTAACACGGCGGACAAGATCATTGTGGACCGCAGGAAACGCCATCGCAACAGCGATGTCGCTCGTGCTGTGCGCAAGACACGCGATCAATTGGCCCAGCAGCCAGGCGGCCTGGCTTTCGACCGCGAACTGCTGAAGCTGCACGCCCGTTCGATCAGAGCCAATTCGGCAACCCTGCCGCTTCTGGTCGTCATCTTCGCCGGCATCGGGTTTTTGCTCGGCGCGGACGATGCCATCCTCAAATGGTCGCTGGTCGCGATGATGGGTTATGTCGGACTGGCGTTGCTTGCCCGCCGCGCCGACGAGGCAGCGCCTGCGGCGATGACGCCGTCGGCCATCCGGCGCAATTTCTTCATTGGCCATTTCGTCACCGGCCTCGCCTGGGCCTATCTCGCCGCCATGACCTGTGCGGCCTGCGAACCCGGCCTGCTGTCCATCGTCAAAGGTGCGTTCCTGCTCGTTGCAATGGCGGCGACCGCGATCGTTGCATCGTCGCTGCGCGGCGCACTGGCCGCGACTTTCGTCGTTCCCGTCGCCGCCTATGCAGCCTTCGGCGTCAAGCTGTCCGAGCCGCTTGGCATGGTCATGGTCGCGCTGCTGGTCGCTGCCTTGCCCTTCTTTTCGCTCGTCGCCGGGATCAAGAAGCGGTCAGCGCTGCTGCTGATGGCCGCCCGGTCCGAAATGGACGCGCTGATTGCCGAACTGGAGACGGCAAAATCGATGTCGGACGAGGCCCGCCGCCGTGCCGAAGACGCCAATCTCGCCAAGTCGCGATTCCTGGCCACGATGAGCCATGAGCTGCGCACGCCACTCAATGCCATCCTCGGCTTCTCGGAAGTGATGGCCGGCGAAGTGCTCGGCCCGATCAACAGCCCGACCTATCGCGAATATTCCCGCGACATCCACCAGTCGGGCCAGCACCTGCTCGACCTCATCAACGAGATCCTCGACCTGTCGCGCATCGAGGCCGGCCGCTATCAGCTCAACGAAGAGCCGCTGATGCTGCTCCAGGTGGTCGAGGATTGCTGCCACATGATGGAGCTCAAGGCACGCAACAAGGATCTCAAGATCGTCGAACAGTTCGAGCCGACCCTGCCGCGCCTGCTCGGCGACGAGCGCGCCATCCGCCAGATCACGCTCAACCTTCTGTCCAACGCCATCAAATTCTCGCCGACGGGCAGCGAAATACGCGTCCGTGTCGGCTGGACCGCCGGCGGCGGTCAGTACATCTCTGTCAAGGACAAGGGACCGGGCATTCCCGCCGACGAAATCCCCGTCGTGCTGTCGGCTTTCGGCCAGGGCTCGATCGCCATCAAGAGCGCCGAACAGGGAACCGGCCTTGGCCTGCCCATCGTCCAGGGCCTGCTTGCGTTGCATGGCGGCGAATTCGAACTGCGCTCGAAGCTGCGCGAGGGCACCGAAGCCATCGCGGTCTTTCCCCCAGCCCGGGTCATCGACGACCTGCCTTCGCTGGCGCGCAGCACCGCCGGCCGGCGCTAGATCAGCCCGCCGCTAGATCAGCGAATAGCCGCTGCCATTCCCGAACTGATCTGCGCCGCGGTCTTGACCAACCCGGCGGCAAGCCCGGCGCCAACCGCCTCGCCATGGTCGATGCCGAGCCCGAGCAAGGGCCGCGCACCGAGCTTTGCCAGCAGGCGGGCGTGGCCCGGCTCGGTCGAGACATGCGAGAACATGCAATGGTCGAGCGCCGTCCGGTCGACGGCATAAAGCACGGCAGCAGCAGCGGTCGTGGCGAAGCCGTCGAGCAGCACCGGGATCTTTTCCATGCGCGCCGCAAGGATGGCACCGGCGATGGCCGCGAATTCGCGCCCGCCGACCCGGCGCAAGGCATCGAACGGGTCCTTGATATGAGGGCCATGCAGCGCCAGCGCACGATCGACAATTTCGGCCTTGCGCGCCTGCATGGCGGCATCAGCACCGGAACCCGGCCCGACCCAGTCGGCGCCCTTGCCGCCGAACAATGCCGAGCAAAGGGCCGCGGCAACGGTCGTGTTGGCAACGCCGAGATCGCCGATGCAGAACAGATCGCTGCCGCCGGCAATCGCCTCCATGCCAAAAGCCATGGTGGCGGCGCAGCCGCGTTCGTCCAGCGCCGGCTCGACGGTGATATCCGATGTCGGCAGGTGCAGCGCCAGGTCGAGCACCTTCAGGCCGAGATCGTTGGCCAGGCAGATCTGGTTGATGGCAGCACCGCCGGCGGCGCACAGCTCGACGCGCTGGGCCGTGGCTTCCATCGCCCGCGGCGACACGCCTTGGGCAGCGACACCGTGATTGCCAGCAAAGATCGCAACCATCGGCTTGAGCACCGAGGGTGGCGCGCGGCCCGTCCAGCGCGCCAGCCAGGCCGCGATGTCCTCGATGCGGCCAAGCGAGCCTTTCGGCTTGTCTGTCTTGGCAAACAGCGCCCAGACCTTGCCAGCCTGGGCGACATCGCCCTCGGGCAGATGTGCAAACAGGTTGCGGAAATCGTCAAAGGGGGAAGCGCTGGTCATGGGGGCTGCCTGCCGTTCGTGATGGTCCTGCGCGGCATAGCCGCCTCGACGAGCGAAAACAATCGCGAGATCGCATCCAGGCGGCGAGGCGTGACGTCGCGGGAAAGCGCTTGCAATGACGCGCAGGCTACATCATCTGTGATTGGCGCCGTGTATACATCAGCGCAGAAGCATTGCCGCCATGGACGACCTGATGACCGCGATTGAAACTCCCTGCATCATGCTGTGCTCCATCGACGACACGACCGGCTATTGCTTCGGTTGCGGCCGTACCCGCGACGAGGTCGGCGCCTGGTACAAGATGACGCCGGAAACGCGCCGTGCCGTCATGGCCACCTTGCCCGCCCGCCTCGAGACCATCGAGCGCAAGCCGCGCCGCGAAACGCGCCGCGCGCGGATGTCCCGCGAAAATGCGTCCAGCTGAGGATACCAGACAGAGATGAGCCGGCTTTACTGGGTCGTCATCGCCGTACTCGGCGGCGGGCTGCTGCTGTTGTTGCTCAACCATTCGTCAGGCGAAACGCTTGGCCTCAACAATGACAGCTTCGGCCAGCTGATCTACGCCGGCGCGCTGTTGCTGGTCATCGGCGCCGGCGTCCTGCGCCGTGGCACGCGCTTCGGTGACACGGTGCGCAGCCTGGCAATGTGGGTGGTGATCGTTCTGGTGTTTGTCGCCGGCTATCAGTACCGCTACGAACTGCAGGATGTCGCCAGCCGCGTCACCGCCGGCCTCGTGCCGGGAAGCCCGATGTCGGCGCTGGATGGCAATGGCCGCGCGACCGTCACCCTGGACAAACTAACCAACGGACATTTCGGCGCGCGCATGCAGGTCAACGGCCAGACCATCGATGTCATGGTCGACACGGGCGCCACAACCACCGTCCTGACGGTGGCCGATGCCCGCCGAGCCGGCTTCGATCTCGAAAGCCTGAGCTTCACCGTGCCGGTCTCGACTGCCAACGGCATTGCGCATGCGGCACGGGTCACGGCGGCGAGCGTCCAGCTCGGCACCATCGAACGCAAGAACCTGCCTATGCTCGTCGCCGACCAGGGGCTCGAGCAGAGCCTGCTCGGCATGAATTTCATCGGCTCGCTGTCGGGCTTCGACGTGCGCGGCGACAGGATGATCCTGCGCGACTAGGGCTCTAGTGGCCGATCGACCATTTCTTGCGTGTCGGCACAGGCTTGTTGCCGATCTTGCACAAGGCGCAGCCACAACCGGCAAGATGCGCCTTCTTCACCACTTTCGGCTCGGTGCCGCTGGCCTCTGACCGGGCCAATGCGCGGCGCAACTTGCCGTTCATCAGGCTCAGACGTGGTGCGGCCACGTCGCGTTTGCTTTGCTCCTCGCATTGCGGGCAGGCGCACGCCCGAAGCGCGTCCTGCATCGGCACCCATTCTTCAAACGGTCCGCAATCGTCGCAAACATAATTGTAGAGCGGCATGACCAGCCTCCCAAAAGCACCCATTGAAACGATATGGCGAGCAAAACAGCCCTCGCCCGCCCGCAAGCGGCCAAGCGTCCCAACGCCTGGCCGGAGAAGCCGGCGTCAGAGCTTGCCGTCGAGCAGCAGGAAGCCCGGCAGCCAGCCGGTGACGATGCCGGCAAGCAGCGTGACCACCGCCGTCAGCCGCAGGATCGGCCGCTGCAGCGCCAGCAGCAGGAAATACAGGAACCACAGCACGCCCCAGATCACCCAGTTGGACGCCAGCCAGAAATCGGTCGACGTCTGGGCCGTGGAAAGTCCCTGCACCGCCACTGGAACCGTGGTGATGGCGACGAACAGGCTGAACCAGCCGAGGCCGCGTCCGTCCACTTTCACCACCCTGTTGTAGGCCACCCAAAAATAGGTCGTCGAAAACAGGATCGTCAGCGCCGCACCTTTGATGGACGCAGCGTCCGCGTTGGGTCCGAACGCCCAGGCAAGCGAAGCGCAAAACGTCACGACGCCCGAGACGACGTTGATGACGACGATTTCCCGGTCCTCGATCTTCCCGAGCAGCCAAAGGCCGTTCAAGAACAGGACGGCGCCAACGTAAAGCAAAGCAAATCCGAGTAGCATGAATTCCCCTCCCAGGAGAACGCCGGTCGGGACACGCTCCCGACCGGCGGTCAGTTTGTTGTTGTTGCGGCCTGATCAGCTCGTCTTGGCGACGTCGGCCTTGAAGTCCTGCTTCTTGGGTCCGTGGGCGTTGGGATTGATGTCGAAGTCGAAGATTGCCGTAGGAATAGCCAAGGTGGCGCAAACATTGGGAATGTCGACGATGCCGGCGATGCGGCCTTCGACAGGGGCCGTGCCCAGGATCATGTATGCCTGCTCGCCGGAGTAGCCGAACTTCTTGAGATACTCGATGGCGTTGAGGCAGGCCCGGCGATAGGCGACATGAGCATCGAGATAGTACTGCTCGCCCGTGTGCTCGTCGACCGAAATGCCCTCGAAGATCAGATAGTCGTCGAAATGCGGGTCGATCGGACTTGGCTTGAAGATCGGGTTGATGACGCCGTATTTCGCCATGCCGCCCTTGATCACGTCGACGCTGATGTCGACCCAGCCAGCCATTTCGATAGCGCCGCAGAAGGTGATCTCGCCGTCGCCCTGCGAGAAGTGGATGTCGCCCATCGAGAGCCCGCCGCCCTTCACGTAAACCGGGAAGTAGACCTTCGAACCGCGCGACAGGTTCTTGATGTCGCAGTTGCCGCCATGTTCGCGCGGCGGAACCGTGCGCCAGGCCTCGGCCGCGGCTTTCCGCGCCGCATCACCTTTCAACTGCCCCATCAGTGCTGTGTCGGCATATGGCAGCGCTGCCAGCGGTGGCACGCGGCCAGGATCGGTCGCCACCAGTTCGGCTTCGCGACGGTTTGCTTCGGCAAGCAGCTTGTGGTCAGGCAGGCAGCCGATCAGGCCGGGATGGATGATGCCGGGGTAGCGCACGCCAGGAATGTGGCGCGACGTCGTGTAGATGCCGTGGAAATCCCAGCAGGACTTGCTGGCTTCAGGGTAATGCTCGGTGAGAAACCCACCGCCGTTTTCCTTGGCGAACAGGCCGTTGAAGCCCCATTCCGAATCGGGCTTCGCGCCGAGATCAAGAATGTCGACGACCAGCAGGTCTCCGGGTTCCGCGCCGTCGACGCCGAACGGGCCGCTGAGGTAATGGACGCGCGTCAGGTCGACGTCGCGGACGTCATTGGCGCTGTTGTTGTTGCCGATCTGGCCTCCCGTCCAGTCGTGGCACTCCACCCGGTAGGTGCGCCCGGGCTTGAGGTAATCGACCATCGGAATATCAGGATGCCAACGGTTGTGCGTCTTGATGGCGTGATCTTCGGGCGCTTTGTTCAAATCGACTGAAAATACTGTCTGTGGCATTGGGCTGTTCCTCCTCAATCGCCGGCTTTGGGAGGTGTGGCTTGCGCGCCTTCCTCGCCCTTGCGCCGGGAGCGCAATGCAACCCGACGCAGCCGTGCGAGGCCAAGCTAGGTGCGGCTTGTAATCGCCATGCATCGGAAAGCTGCCCGCTATGTAATTTTTTGTAACCAGACGGTTTGTGTCAGCGCCGGCCAGACGCAACAACCCCGAAATTTTAGATATAACTTTCAGATTGTTAGATGGATCCACCGACAGGTGACAGATGCCAGCCCCCGCCCACGCGCGTAAGAGCAACGCCGGTTGCGACCAATGGCGATCTTCCCTTCTCGACCGCGCCTGCGAATTGCGATTATCGTAGCAACCATGTCAGTTGCCGACCCAAGATCACGCATTCTCATTGTCGATGACGATCGTCTGCTGTGCAGCTTTCTCGAAAAGTTCCTGGCAAGCGAGGGCTATGTCATGGCGAGCGCCCATGACGGTCGCTCGATGCGGCGCGCGCTTGCCGACGAACCGTTCGATCTGGTCATTCTTGACCTCGGGTTTCCCGCTGGTGAGGACGGCGTCACCCTGGCGCGCAACTTGCGCTCCCAATACGACCTCCCGCTGATCATGCTGTCGGGCAAGAACAGCACGATCGACAAGGTCGTCTGCCTCGAACTGGGGGCCGACGACTACGTCACCAAGCCGTTCGAGCCGCGCGAACTGCTGGCGCGGGTACGAACGGTGATGCGGCGTTTTGCCAAGCGCATCACGCTGCCCGAGCAAACAGAAGTGGATCGCTCGGCCGCCGTCTGTTTCGATGGCTGGCGGCTCGATCCCACACGCTACAAGCTGTCGTCGCCGAACGGCGAGAACGTGCGGCTGACCAGCCAGGAGTTCCAGATCCTGTCGGCGTTGGTCGAACGGCGCGGCCGCATCCTGTCGCGCGAGCAGATCCTCGACATCGTCGCCAACCGCAACTGGACGCCCTATGATCGCAGCATCGACGTGTTGATCGGCAAGATACGCCGCAAGTTGCGGGACAATGCGCGCGACACCCAATTCATCAAGACCATTCGCGGCGTCGGCTACATGTTCGCCCCTCAGGGCCGGGACTGAACTGCCCGCGGCAGATAGAGATTGATCCGGGTGCCCTCGTCCGGCTTGCTCGAGATGCCAAGGCGCCCGCCCGACTGGCGCACGAAGCCATCGACCATCGGCAGGCCAAGGCCACTACCCTTTCCCGCTGCTTTGGTGGTGAACAGCGGCTCCAGCGCCCGGCTGCGCACCGCCACCGGCATGCCGTGGCCGGTGTCGATGACCGAAATGACGACATACTGACCGGGCAACAGACCCGAGGCGACGCGGGCGTCGTCGGGCCGGACGACAAAATTGCAGGCCTCGAACCGAAGCAGGCCGCCATCCGGCATTGCATCGCGCGCATTGAGCGCGAGATTGAGCAGGCTGGTTTCCAGTTGCGCTGGCTGAACCTCGACCTCATGCAGATCGTCCGCCAGTTCGAGCGACAGGCCGATCTTGTCGTCCAGCGTACGACGCAAGACGCGCATCAGGTCGGGCAGCGCCTCACCCAGGTCGACACGGGCGGTATCACCGCCCTCGCGGCGGCCGAAGTTGAGCAGGCGCGAGGTCAGCTCCGTCCCTGCCTTCACCGCCTCCAGCGCATCGTCGACCATCTGCGCCAGCTGGGGCTCGGTCCGCACATGCTCCTGCAGCCAGCGCAGATTGCCGAGCAGGACAGCCAGGATATTGTTGAAGTCGTGCGCGATGCCGCCGGTCAGCTGTCCCATCGCCTCGATGCGCTGCATCTGGCCGAGCCGCTCGGCGACCAGGCGCTTTTCCTCCATCAGGCGCGTGCGCTCGAAGCAGCGCTCCAGCGTCGCCAACAGATCGGCACTGTGGAATGGCTTGCACAGATAGTCGTAGGCGCCGGCCTGCAGCGCCTCCACCGCCGTCTCGACCGAGGCATAGGCTGTGACCATCAGGCAGATGAGATCGGGGCTTTGCTGGCGAAACGCCCTGACCAGTTCGACCCCGTTGCCGACGCCCAACCGCACATCGACAAGCGCCACCGCCGGCAGGTGCAAGGCCAAGGCGCGCTGGGCCGACGGCGGATCATGCGCGATGATCGCCTGATAGCCTTCGAGCTCGAGCAATCCGGCGAGGCTTGCGGCAAAATCCTCGTCGTCATCTACGATGAGAACGCGCTTCTTCTCGGTCGGCACGGTTGCATGCGGAATGACGTCGTCGCCGATGAAATCGGTCTGCAGATCGGTCTGGTCGGTCATGACGAACCAGCGCCCGCCCGCGGCAACACGATCGAGACGCGCGTGCCGGCGCCCTGCTCGCTGTCGATCAGCACCGAGCCGCCATGCTGCTCAACGATGCGCTTGACCAGCGGCATGCCCAATCCGACGCCGAACGCCTTGGTGCTGAACAGCGGTTCGAACACCCGCGCCGCTGTCTCGTGCGACATGCCGGTCCCATTGTCGGCAACGCAGATGATGGCATTGTTGCCCTCGCAGCGGGTCGAGACGACGATTGCCGCGTCATCCGCCGTCTCGCAGGCCTGCAGCGCATTGGCCAGGACGTTGGAAAACGCCTGCCGCAACCGCTCGCCGTCGGCCGATATCCTGCATCCGGCGGCAAGTTCCAGCTGTATCGGTCGCGTAGCCTCCTGTTCGGCGACATGCTGGGCCACCCATCGGTCGATCAGGATCGGCGTGACGACCAGGGCGTGCTTGCGCGAAAAATCGAGCAGGTCCTCGATGATCCGCACGCAGCGCCAGGCGTTTCGCTGCAGCCGTTCCAATTCCGAGAGCATCGGTGCGTCGGCGCTCTTCAGCGAGCGGCGCAACACGTCGGCCGACGTCACCAACGTGCCAAGTGGATTGCGCAGCTCGTGGCTAACCGTTGCCGTGATCTGACCGATGGCGGCGAGGCGCTCGTTGCTCGCTAGGTCTCGCTGTGTCTGCCGCAGCTTTTCCAGCGAGGCGACAAGATCGCGCTCGGCAAGTTCCCGGCTCTCCTGCGACAGCACGATCCACCAGGCGCCGATGCCGAGCAGCGGCAGCAACGCGAGGAAGACGCGCAAAAGCAGCGGGCCGCTCGCCAGATGAGGCTGTTCCGATCCTGGCTCGATCAACCGGTAGGTAAGCAGGAACACGCCGCCTGATATCACCGCCAGGGTAAACAACACACCCGCCACCTTGAGCAGACGCTGCCCCATGCGGGGTGCGATCTTGTCGCGAATATGCGGCAGAGCCTGGCCGAAATAGCGCGAGCGCGAGGTCTGCACCTCACCTCCCGGCGACTTGCAGACATCGTGGCAATGCGAATCCAAGCTGCAGCACAGCGAGCAGATCGGCAGCTCGTAGAAGGTGCAGTGCACCATGTCAGAGCGTTCGTAGGTGACGCCGCAGATGGCGCACAGATTGGCGTCCGATGCAGCCGCCGGCAGGTCGACAGGCTGGCGCGCCAGATAGTAGCGCCCTTTGGTGGCGACGCCGATTACCACGGCACTTGTGAGCGCAGTGACAAACGCGATCGGCGCGGCATAGGCCTGCACCATGACGCCGAACATGCCGGAAAAACACAGCAAGGCGACGAACGACGCCAGCGCCATCGAACCGCAGCCGACGGGGTTGAAGTTGTAGAGATAGGCGCGCTTGAACTCGGGGAAAGCCGGGCTGACCCCGATCGGCTTGAGGATGGCGAGGTCGGCGAAGATCGAGCCGATCCAGGCAGCGGCGATGATCGAATAGACAGCCAGCACCAGCTCCAGCGTCTGGAAGATGCCGAGCAGCATCAGAAGCAGCGAGATCAGGATGTTGAACACCAGCCACACCACCCGGCCGGGGTGGTAGTGGGTAACGCGCGAGAAGAAATTGGACCAGGCCAGCGAGCCAGCATAGGCATTGGTGACGTTGATCTTGACCTGCGAGATCAGCACGAAAACAGCGGCCAGTGCGAGCACGACGCGCGGATCGGCGCTGAGATACTCATAGGCGATGATGTACATGTGGATGGGTTCGAGCGCTGTCGAACGCGACAGGCCGGCCTGAATTGCGAGCACCGCCAAGAGGCTGCCACAGAGTATCTTGAAGCCGCCGACGACGATCCAACCGGGGCCTGCGGCGATCACCGCCGCCCACCAGCGGAAACGGTTCTCACGCGTCTTGTCGGGCAGGAAGCGAAGATAGTCGACCTGTTCGCCGATCTGGATCGACAGCGCGCACAGAACGCCAATGGCCGAGCCGAAGGCCAGGAAGTTGAACCCCTCGCCGACCACATCGCTGCCGACGAAAGCCGCCCACTCGTTCAGCGTGTCGGGATGGGCAAACAGGATGTAGGCGAAGGGCGCCAGATGCATGGCGATCCAGATCGGCTGCGACAGCAGCTGCAGCTTGCTGATCAGCGTCACGCCCATGAAGGTTATGGGGATGATGACCACCGAGGAAATGACATAACCCAGCACCAGCGGCACATCGGCAAACAGGTTGAGCGCCTGCGCCATGATCACGCCTTCGAGGGCGAAAAAGATGAAGGTGAATGTCGCGTAGATCAGCGAAGTGATCGTCGAGCCGATATAGCCAAAGCCCGCGCCGCGCGTCAGCAGGTCCATGTCGATGTTGTGGCGGCTGGAATAATAGGCGATCGGCAGGCTCGTCACGAAAACGAACAGGCAGGTCACCAGGATCGCCGGAAAGGCGTTGGCGAAGCCGTAGCTCAGCGTGATAGCGCCGCCGATGGCCTCAAGGGCGAGAAATGAAATGCCGCCGAGCGCGGTGTTGGCAATGACGAATGGCGACCAGCGGCGAAACGACCGGGCCGCGTATCGGAGTGAATAATCCTCCAGCGTCTCGTTGGCGATCCAGGAGTGGTAGGATCGCAAGGCTGGCAGTTGCGGCGTTTCCATCACGCACAGCCTTCACGCGCCATAGCTCCGCCCGGCAATCGGCACATGAAAAACGCCCCTCCTCGAACATGCCCCCGCCAAATGATCACACAAACCAAATGGCGAGGCCAGCCCGTCCGGCGTGCGCGACGGACTTGGCCTAAGGCCGCGGTTAATCGGGGAGGACTTGCCTCTGGAACCTACGCCGCTTCGCTGCGGCTGGTGAGATCGACGGCAGCGAAGGCGTCGCGCAACACCTGCGGTCCCGCGCCCGGCTTATTGGCGTCGGTCGACAGGATCTGGCGGTAGCGCCGCGCACCTGCAAGGCCGTGGAACAGTCCGACCATGTGGCGGCTGACATGGCCGAGGCGGCCACCGCTAGCGATATGCCTGCCGGCATAGTCGGCCATGACCTCGATCAGCCCGGCAAAGTCGAAATCTTGCGCCGGCTCGTCCTGCAGCATGGCATCGACTCCGGTCAAAACACCTGGCGTGTGGTAGGCAGCGCGGCCAAGCATCACGCCATCGACATGCTCAAGATGCGCGCGCGTTTCCTCAAGCGTCAGGATGCCGCCATTGATGCCGATGAACCGATCGGGCATCCGGGCTTTCAGGCGATAGACACGGCCATAGTCGAGCGGCGGGATATCGCGGTTTTCCTTGGGGCTCAGCCCCTCAAGCCAGGCCTTGCGCGCATGCACCCACAGCGCGTCCGCACCGGCGGCAAAGACGCCATCGGCAAGCACGTTGAGCGCCGGCTCGGGATCCTGGTCATCGACGCCGATGCGGCACTTCACCGTGACAGGAATCTTCACCGCGTCCTTCATCGCCGCGACGCCTTCGGCGACGAGACCGGGCGTCTTCATCAGGCAGGCGCCGAAGGTGCCAGACTGGACGCGGTCCGAAGGACAGCCGACATTGAGATTGATCTCGTCATAACCGAATGCCTCGCCGATGCGCGCGGCCTCGGCCAGCTTGGCAGGATCGGAACCGCCCAGCTGCAAGGCAACCGGATGCTCGCAGGCATCAAAGCCAAGCAGCCGCTCCCGCGCGCCATGGATGACGGCGTCGGCCACCACCATCTCGGTATAGAGCAGCGCCTTGCGCGTCAGTTGGCGATGGAAAAACCGGCAGCACCGATCAGTCCAGTCCATCATGGGCGCAATGGCCAGTCTATGTTCTTGATATTCCATCATTTTTTTAGTAGTCTCAATTGGTTAGGTCGCACCGAGTGCACACGAATTTACGCCACATTGCGACGCTTTTCGCCACCGTTCGACGGCTGAGTGCACACGGAGCGCACACGAAAATGGCCACTTTCACAAAACTCCATTCCGGCTCCTGGCGCGTTCAGGTTCGTCGCAAGGGCCGTTACGTCAGCGAGACCTTCTTGCGGCGAGACGATGCCCGACGCTGGGCCCTTGAGGCGGAGCGCCAGATTGATCGTGGCGAAACGCCAAATCAGTCGCGCATCGCGCGCCTCAAAACCTTCGGCGATCTCATCGACCTTCATATCGACGACATGTGTGACGTCGGCAAGCCCCCTCGACGCTCGAAAGCTGCGACTCTGGATATGCTGAAGCGTCAGCTTGGAAAGTGCAACATGGCGGCGCTCGATCGCGAGCGGCTCATTCGGTTCGGCCGCGATCGAGCGGCAAAAGGTGCAGGCCCTGCTACCCTCGGCATCGACATTGGCACTATCAAGCTCATTCTGTCTCACGCGGCCGCAGTTCACGGCCTACCCGTTACAATCGAGGCCGTAGACCTCGCCCGCATTGCTTTGAAACAGCTAGGTCTGGTTGGCAAAGGGCAGGAGCGCGACCGTCGTCCGACCCAAGATGAACTCGACCGGTTGATCTCGCATTTCGACGCAAACCCGCGTCAGATCGCGCCAATTGGCCGGATCATCCGCTTCGCTGTTGCTACCGCAATGCGCCAAGAGGAAATCTGCACGGTGCGTTGGTCGGATCTGGAATGTCGCACCCGGATGCTTCTCATCCGTGACCGGAAGGATCCCCGAAACAAGCAGGGAAATAGCCAGCGCATTCCGCTTTTCGCTGCATGCGGATACGACGCATGGGCCATCGTGGAGGAGCAGCGCGCCTGCCGAAGTAACAACGATGATCGGATTTTCCCATTCAATGGCAGATCAGTCGGCACAGCTTTTCGTCGCGGATGCGCCGACCTGAGTATCCACGACCTTCACTTCCACGACTTGCGACACGAAGGCACAAGCCGACTTTTCGAGGCCGGATTCACAATCGAGCAAGTTGCACTCGTTACCGGGCACAAGGACTGGAAGATGCTGAAGCGGTATACGCACCTAAAGCCAGAAGCCCTCCACGCTCTACTTGCAGCCCGCGCCGCATGAGTTTGGGATCCGTTCAGGCGTGGGAGTGCGGTAGTTTCGCCCATCCGAGGGTTGATGACACAGCAGCAAGTCCAGGCAATTCGCGTGCGGGGCTTGTCCGCAGCGCCGAAAGCCGACCTGTGGGCCGTCAAAATGCTACGGTTTTGTTTTTAAAGGGAAATTCACGCACAAATATTTTTGTGTTGTTTCGGTAGCTATCGAGGTCAATTGCCTCGCAGGACCTATTTTTCGGCGGCTGGTTGCCGCTCCGCTTCCACCGGAAAAGTACCGTCATACCTCCGTAGCAGGCTTTCGCCGGCTGAGCGAGGCCCGTCCAGTGGCCCAGAGCCAGCATGCGCGAGGCACCAGAGGGGGCGACACGCACTTCACTGACCTAAATGAGCGGCACCGATACGTTGTCGTCATAGCTGAAAATCAACGGCTTCTCCATGTGCTCGCTAGGCGCCGGAAGCGCCAACGAAGAAATCCTGACGCGCCAGGGCAATGTCGGCCAGCGTGTAGCGATCCAGCGTGCACTGGAACGATGAGAGTGCGTCACGCAGCATGCCGGAAAGCTTGCAGCACCCTGTGATCGTGCATTGGTTGCCCGTAGCAAAGCACTCGACTAGTGCAAAGTCCGGCTCGGTCAACCGGATCACGTCACCGATGCGGATATCTTCTGGTCGGCGACCGAGTGTCAGCCCCCCCGACCTGCCGCGGACCGCAACAAGATAGCCGGCCCGGGTGAGCGTATTAGCCACCTTGTTGAGGTGCGTCTTCGACACACCGAAGGCGCGCGCCGTCTCTTCGATCGTGAACAACTGATCCCCGGCGGACGCCGCGAACATCAGCATGCGCAGCGTATAGTCGGAAAAATTCGTCAGCCTCATTTCGCTCCAACCTTCGCCACATGCCCGCCCTGCCGACCGCCTCGGCACGTCACAGGCTGTCGGGCGTGATCGGTTCCACCGTCAACGTGTTTTCACCGCGGTTGTAGGCGAGCGCAAGCCGGAAGGAATGCGCAATCCGCAATGCCCGATCCATGAATAGCGCCGCAATCTCCGGCGGGCAGAGCTTGTCGACGGTGGCGCGAAACAAACCCAGCCATCGCCGGAAATGCTGCTCGCCCAGATCCGGAAGCGCCAGATGCGGCGGCAGCGGGCGACCCTCATAGCTCGCGGTTCGCAGCATGAGCGACGACCAGAAGTCGCACATCTTCGCAAGATGCCGTGGCCAGTCATGCGGAGCAATGGCGCCGTTGAACACTGGTCCGAGCAGGGCATCTTTGCGGATCTCGTCGTAGAACCCATGAACCACGGCGTGGATCATCTGCTCGTCCAATTGCCCGGGCAGCACTCGGCCGTCGATGACGATGGTCGGCTTTTCCTTTGTGCCTGCACTCATATCCATGTGTCACCCCGGCCCGGCTGAATCGGCCTTTTGTCGTCCGAATTTGATGTGATGCGAACATGCTTCAACATGCGAAATAAAACATATATCGTCAATCTATCTTTATGCTAGACACTGGCGGTGCGGCGATGAGGAAGACCACATGAGGCTCGAGCTTAACCAGACCGGATCCTACGTCTTGGAACCCCAGAGGCTTTCGGTGGAAGCGAACGAACTGCGCCGCCGCATGCGCCTCGCCCTCGTGACCAGCATGGTCGAGCGCGGCGTCGACGGCGACGAAGGTCGCATTCGCCTGACTGTGCGCAGTGCGACTCGGTTTGGTGCGGCATTGTCGACGCAGACAACCGACTTGTCAGCGAAGAGTCCCTCGACCTCAGGCATTCTTCATTCCGGCAGGCTAGCCAGAATCGGAAATTGCGGCAGTGGGCACTTGGCAGTGCCAGATCAAAGTCAGTTCACGAAGAACCCCGCCAACAGGGAATAGCACCATGAACGACAATCACTCGGGAAGTACCCTTGTGCCGATGCTAGTCGGTGGCTTAGTGCTTGTGACCGTAGGCTACATGGTGATCATGATGTTCGTGTGAGCAGAGTCACTCGACGATGCGGAATTCCGCATAGCTCGAGCAATGAGCATAGCACCTCGCCTGGAAGCAGACTCAGCCGCCTGCCGCCGGACCCATGTTCCTCGGGCGTCATGAATCAATCGACGGGGCTAACCGCAGCGCTGCTCGCCTACGCGACTAAACAGCCTCGATGAACATTGAATATCTCGTAGGCCTCCGCGGTACGAATCCTGTGCTCGACCAAAAGCTCCTTGGCCCGGCACGCCAAATTGAGCGGGTCATCCAACTGCAGCAATACACCGTCTCCCATTGCTCTGTGGGGTTGGCTTCGGAAGCCACGTCTTTCCAACGTCTGTAACGCCATGTTGCCTGGGAAGTTGATTTAGAAAGCTCGCTAAAGCGCGCCAGGGAGGAATCCAACAAGAAGATGTTACCGAGTTCTTCGACCCTTCTGCGGCACCTGACCTGCTCGTGTTCGGTAAGCCGGCAGGCATGAGAGCTAGAGATTGCCTAGATGATTTCGCGTCAGGCTGAGCCGTGCGCGAAAGCGCTGTAAGATGCCGGATCGCCACGTCGCACGATCGTCGCGCGTCGCGCGGGTCAGAACACGACGCACCCCGACCTACCCGACCGATCCAACATGTGCGGTCCACCGAGCGAAATGGCGAACTCTACAACTTGGACTGTTAGTCGCCGAATTCTCAACCTATCAACGATCACTGCTTTTCTAGCCGAAGCGCGACGGCTTTACGGGATAGTATGAATTTCACAACCAATGACGTTGGCGTCGTACGCGTTGCTATAAGTGCCGCGTGACCCCAACTGGGACATGCCAAACTCGGTAATCGAGAAGCAAGCACTCTTCCCTCTAGCTGATCGGACAACCAGTCCGGCCGTCAATGCCAAGGTTAGAACGCGGGCAAGGTTGGCCTGTTCAAGTCGCAATCTAGATCCGATAGATTTCCTGTCCAAACGTCCACCGTGCACGCTCCCTAGAATCTGGAGCAGCTCCTTGACGTGCTTCTTGTTCAGCACGTTTGACACCGGGAATGGCGTTGCAACCGCGATAGACTCGTACACAAGGTCCTGAAGAACCCCTAGCTTCTCGGAAGTGGCCGTCCCACGGAAATGAGAAACGAGCTGCCGAAGCAGGTTGTGCCACTGCTTCAATTCGTCATCGCGCCGTCTCGCATCCAACGCTTTCCAAGCCCAAGATCTGAACACATCAACGACGTCGCCACAGTCCGCCTCGGACCAATTAGGAGCGCACCTTTCTACTATCGCACAAGCCTCAGCGGCACTCAGGAGGCCCGTCGCAATGTCCTCGAACTGGCTGATCTCCGCTGTCACTGCAGTACTCCGAGTGTTCACATTGTTTTCTGGCGTGTGACCTAGGCACGGGACTGTGTTTGACGGCGCGTTTTTGACGGCGCTATCAAAGACCAATCGCTACTTTACCCGCGGCCTTCACAGCGAAGACATCAGCGCATGCGACTGGGTAGGTCGTCAGCGGCAGAAATATCCGGATATTCATTGTGCGCCTCCTTGAGACATCACGCGGCAGTGCCACGACTGATCCATCTCTACCGCGGCGGCCCAGAATTACCTTGATCTGGAACAAATCCCTCTGCGTGCTCGCAATCTTCGCGTGATGGCTCCGTGCAAATCCCCAATGATTGGGGACTTCGGCGCAGCAGCTGAGCGGTTGCCACGTTTCAGCAGCCTCGTCCGCAACTCCTTCGAGTTCTTTTGAGCACTGTGCGGAGGACCGAACTTCGGAGGTCATCCTGAACCGTCGGCCAGCGCGCTGCATCGGAACAAACATCGGTCGTTGGCGGAACTGCTTGATATCTGACAGAAATACCTGAAACTGGGTCACGTCGAATCCGCGGAGGAGGAAAGACGATGATCCGGCAACTTACGTCTTCGGAACGTCAGAACGCCGCCGTGATAGCGATTGCGGTGGCGATCGTTGGATTGGCGATGGCCGCGGTCGGTCGCACGGATGTGCTCGGCGTCCACGGCGTCATGGTCATGCTGTTCGCAGGCGCTGTCCTGTTTTATGTACTGTCTGGCCTGTACCAACCCGAACCGACGGAAGACCGGGAAACATCCTATTACGACGACCCGATCAAAGTCGGCATTGTCCTATCGATGGCTTGGGCAGTGTTCGGGATGTTCATGGGAGTCTGGGTCGCCGCTCAGCTTGCATGGCCAGATCTTGCCTTCGACGCTGGCTGGTCGAGTTTCGGCCGCCTTCGTCCGACCCACACCACAGGAGTGATCTTTGGTTTTGGCGGCAATGCCTTGATCGCGACTTCGTTTCATGTGGTGCAGCGGACTTCGCGCGCGCGCCTCGCAGGCCAACTCAGCCCTTGGTTTGTGCTCCTCGGCTACAACTTATTCTGCGTGCTTGCCGTCTCAGGCTATCTGATTGGGGTGACGCAATCCAAGGAATACGCCGAGGCTGAGTGGTACGCCGATATCTGGCTGGTAGTTGTCTGGGTGACCTACTTCATCCTCTATCTGAGGACGATCGCCCGGCGGAAGGAGCCGCACATCTACGTGGCCAACTGGTACTTCATGGCGTTCATTCTCGTCGTCGCGATTCTCCACATCGTCAACAACCTGGCACTCCCCATTTCGTGGGGGCATGCCAAGAGCTACACGGTCTGGCCTGGCGTACAGGATGCGATGGTGCAGTGGTGGTACGGGCACAACGCGGTCGCCTTCTTCCTTACGGCCGGCTTTCTTGGAATGCTCTATTATTATCTCCCCGTAAGGGCCCAGCGGCCGATCTTTTCCTACCGCCTTTCGATCCTGAGTTTCTGGGGCATCACCTTCTTTTACATGTGGGCGGGTTCGCACCACCTCCATTATACCGCGCTCCCGCATTGGGTTCAGACGCTGGGCATGACTTTCTCGGTGATGTTGCTGGTTCCATCCTGGGCCTCCGCGGGAAATGCCTTGCTTACCCTGAACGGCGCGTGGCACCGGGTGCGGGACGATGCGACATTGCGGTTCATGACGGCTGCCGCCGTGTTTTACGGCATATCGACTTTCGAAGGCTCGTTCCTTGCTATCCGGCCTGTGAATTCGCTGTCCCACTATACAGATTGGACCGTCGGGCATGTCCACGCCGGGGCGCTGGGCTGGGTGGCGCTGATCACGTTCGGATCGCTCTACACTCTGGTGCCAAGCCTCTGGAAACGCGAGCGGATGTACTCAGCAGCCCTCGTGGAAGTGCATTTCTGGCTCGCGATTGCCGGGACGCTGATCTACGTCTTCGCGATGTGGAACTCGGGCATCATCCAGGGACTGATGTGGCGGACCTATACGGAAGAAGGCGCCCTCGCCTATTCTTTCGTCGATTCACTGGTGGCGATGTACCCGTATTACATCGCGCGCGCCTTTGGAGGGCTGCTTTTCTTGATTGGTGCAGTAGTCGGCTGCTACAACATCTGGATGACGGTTCGGTCTTCGCCGCTGGCGGCCTCGCTCGATGCGGACGTCCCGATCGCTCCTGCCGTGGCGGGAGAATGATGGATGCCTGAGATTTTTCACCGCAAACTCGAGCGTTCAGCGATTGGTTTCGTGATCGCAATCATCGCGGCCGCGAGCGTGGGCGGCATCGTCGAAATCGCCCCGCTCTTCACTATCGACGAGACTGTCGAAGAAGCACCGGATATGCGGATGTACACTCCGCTCGAGCTTGCCGGGCGCAACATCTACGTGCGCGAGGGCTGTTATGCCTGCCACAGCCAGATGATCCGTACGCTGCGCGACGAGGTGGAGCGCTACGGCCCGTATTCTCTTGCCGTCGAGTCGAAGTACGACCGCCCGATGCTCTGGGGATCCAAACGGACTGGGCCCGACCTTGCTCGCGTCGGCGGCAAGTATTCCGACTTCTGGCATGTCGCGCACCTGACCAACCCTCGCGATGTCGTTCCAGAATCCAACATGCCTGCCTACCGATGGCTCGCACGCACGCCCCTCAAGATGGAGGACCTGCCGCTTCACCTCGCGGCGCAGAAGGCGCTGGGCGTTCCCTATACTGACGAGATGGTGGAGAACGCGGCGCGCGACGCTTACGGCCAAGCGACGCCGGATACCGACTTCGCTGCCGGGGTTGCCACACGATATGGCGACCAAACTCAAGTCAGTGCTTTTGACGGCGTGACGACCGACGTCACCGAGATGGATGCGCTCGTGGCGTATCTGCAGATCCTCGGCAGACTGACCGGAGCTGCATACGAAAACACTGCGGCTCCCGAGGGAAAACCTGACCCGGAAGGGTAAGCGGAGGGTTTCAGAATGGACCTGGATCACAACTCGGTTGTCGCCTTTGCCAAGAGCTGGGGGCTTTTTTACCTGATTGCGCTGGCCGTCGGCGTGCTGGTCTACACATTTTGGCCGTCAAACCGGAAGCGTTTCAATCAGGCCAAGAACAGCATCCTCGACGGGGACGACAAGCCATGGAAGTGAACGAACGCGACCCCGTCAGCGGCCGCGAGACCACAGGCCACGAATGGAACGGCATCAAGGAACTGGACACCCCGGTCCCCCGGGGGGTGCTGCTGTTCCTGATCGTGACGCACCTGTGGGCGATCGCTTGGTGGTTCCTTGTGCCTGCCTGGCCGCTCGGGACTACCTATACACGAGGCCTCCTGGGGGTCGACCAGAGACAGACTGTCGAAGCGCGTGTCGTCGATGGCCAACGCGAACGCGCCAACTGGATGGCACGCCTCGAAAAGGAGCCTTACGATGCTATCCTGGCGGACGAAGCGCTGATGCAAACGGTTCGAAACACTGGGCGCCAGCTATTCGGGGACAACTGTGGCGCTTGCCACGGTCGGGACGGCAAAGGCCGGGCAAACTACCCGGACCTCACCGATGACGACTGGCTATGGGGCGGTGGCCCCCAGCTTATCGAGCAGACGATGCGTGTCGGCATCAATACCCGGCATCCGGAGAGCCGCATCGGGCAAATGCCAGCCTTTGGGCGGGACGAGGTCCTCGACCGAGATCAAGTGCGGAGCGTGGCCGGATACGTCTATTCGCTTTCCCATCCGGACTATTCGACCGCGGACAATGTCAAACGGATACAAGCGGGGCGAGAAGTCTTCCTGACCACCTGCGCTGCGTGTCACGGCGAAGACGGGAAGGGAAACAGGGATGTCGGCGCGCCAAACCTGACGGATGCGCACTGGATCTACGGAGGCGATCTCGACACCATCATTTCGACGGTGCACGGCGGGCGCCAAGGCCATATGCCCACCTGGGATGAGAGGCTGACCAAGGCTGAGATCCGCACGATTGCCCTCTACGTGCATGACCTTGGGACGCAACAGCCATGACCGTACAGTCGAAAAGACGGTACCGCAGTATCATGCTCTGGATGCTGATTCCGGCGGGACTGCTGCTTTTCGCCGGAGCCAATGCCCACCTGATCTACGTGGCAGTCGTTTCTCAGCCGGACTGCGTCAAGCATTCTAAGGCCGCAGGCGAAGGCGGCTACCGCGCTGCCAAGTCGGCATGTTGAGGAGGCGAAGATGAGCGACACCGAAAAGTCGTACTGGCTACTCAGCGAGACCTCTGGCATCGGCGAGACGCGCGATCCGCTGCTCAACCGCGGGCTGTCGCCCTTCGTCGGCCTCAGATGGCTATCGGCGGGCTGGCAGGATTTCTGGACACGCCCGGCGTCTAGCCTGGGATACGGAATTAGTGTTTTCGTCCTGTCGGTCTGCTTCGTTTGGACGCTCGTGGCTTTCGGCCGGGACTATATTCTCTTTCCGGCGCTGGCAGGCTTCATGATCGTGGCTCCTTTTCTAGCGGTCGGCCTATATGAGAAAAGTCGGGCCATCGAGGAAGGCCGCGAGATCAGCTTCGGGTCCATGCTCCTCGTGCGTCCAAGGGCAGGCGCGCAGGTCTTTTTTGCCGGGCTGCTGCTGTGTTGCCTCCTGTTGCTCTGGATGCGAGCCGCGGTTCTGCTCTATGCGCTTTTCTTTGGAGTTACGGCATTTCCCGGGCTTGACCACATCGTAGGCATGCTTTTTGGGACTGCGTACGGTTGGGTAATGATCGTGGTGGGGACAGCCGTCGGTGGCCTTTTTGCTGCCTTTGCCTATGCCATCAGCGTCTTTGCGGTGCCCCTGCTCCTTGATCGGCGCGTCGATGCGCTGACCGCGATGGGCACAAGCATGAAACTGGTCTGGAACAATCTACCCGCAATGCTGGGCTGGGCTGCAATACTGCTCGTCCTTTTCGCCGTCTGTGTTGCCACTGGGCTCGCCGGGATGATCGTGATTTTCCCCCTGCTCGGCCATGCCACCTGGCACGTCTATAGAGCCGTGGCGCTCCCGGAGACCTGAAGTGAGCTGCTGCGCCCAGGGAGCGGAGGCAGCGCAGCAACTGGCGCGTTGCGGCAGCGCGACTGCTGGCGAAATCTTGCTGGCGCGACGCCATCTGGGAGATGGCATCTTTCAGACTAACCTTTCGGTACCCCAAGCCAGGTGCGGCACCTGCATCACGTCAATCGAAGGGGCCCTGCAAGGCCTAGAAGGAGTTCTCGCGGCTCGCGTGAACCTTACGTCCCGCCGCGTAACCGTGAGGTGGCGTGGCGACCATGCCCCTCCTGTAACGGAAGCCCTGGCTGCCATCGGATACGACTGCAGCCTCGCGGAAGCGGGAGATGACCTTCGTGACCCCGAGATGTCGCGACTGCTGCGCGCCACCGCAGTGGCGGGCTTTGCCGCAATGAACATCATGCTGTTGTCAGTGTCGGTGTGGTCGGGTGCAGACACGCAGACTCGAAATGCATTTCATCTGGTTTCTGCCCTGCTGGCAGTGCCTGCGGTCGCCTACTCCGGAAGAATATTCTTCATTTCGGCATGGAAGTCGGTACAGCGCCGCACAAACAGCATGGATCTTCCTATCTCGGTGGGGATCCTGCTGACGTTGGCGTTGAGCCTCTACGACACATTCGCCGGAGGGCCGCACGCATATTTCGACGCCGTGACTTCCCTTATCTTTTTCCTGCTCGCCGGACGCACGCTTGATTATGCAATGAGGAGCAAAGCACGGAAGGCAGTTTCCGGCCTCAGCCGCTTGATACCGCGAGGCGTGACGGTGATACGCGCTGACGGGAGCCGCGAGTTCTGCGGTCTCATGGAAGTTGAGCCGGGCGACATGATTCCAGTCGGCCCCGGCGACCGGGTTCCGGTAGACGGCACGATAGTGGCCGGGCGCGGCAGCCTTGACCTTTCGGTAGTCAGCGGAGAAGCGACGCCAACACGTGTCCAGCCTGGAACCGCCGTTTTGTCTGGCGCGCTCAGCCTCGATGGCGCGTTGACGGTTCGTGCCGATAAGCGTGCCAAGGATTCCTTCCTCGCCGACATGGCGAAGTTGATGGATGCGGCGGAGGACGGGCGGGCACAGTATCGCCGCATCGCGGATCGAGCCGCGGCCTTGTATTCCCCCGTCGTCCATTTGTTGGCCCTCGCCACCTGCGCGGCCTGGATCGCAATCACGGGCGATTGGCATGCATCGGTTACGGCCGCCGTTTCGGTGCTCATAATCACCTGCCCATGTGCATTGGGTTTGGCTGTGCCCATGGTCCAGGTTGTGGCCGCACGCAGGCTGTTTGACCTCGGCGTCACGCTCAAGGACGGCGGCGCGCTGGAACGGCTCGCCGAAGCTGACACGGTCGTGTTCGACAAGACCGGAACTCTGACAACGGGCATCACGCGCGTCGAACGTCACACGGCTGCCCTGCACGACGTGCCGGCCGCTGCCGCACTCGCAGCCCTGTCCAGACACCCGGCCTCATGCGCGGTCGCCGCTCTCGCGTCGACAGGGCCCGAAGTCGCGGATTTTCGTGAGGTGTCCGGGTACGGAATTGAAGGTCGGATCGACGGGAGTGTCTTTCGCCTCGGCAGGCGGGAATGGGTTTCGGGCCTGCCAGGCAATGCCAGCCATGAATCCATGACCTGGCTGTCGAAGAACGGCACGCTCGCAGGCTCGTTCACGATCGCCCACAATCTTCGTCCCGGTGCGGTGGAAGCTGTCAGGAAGCTGGAAAGCTGGGGATTGGCGACGGAGGTCCTATCGGGGGACTCTGCGACCGCTGTCCGGAAGGTCGCGGATGCGCTTGGAATTTCCGAGGTCCGCCACGGCGTTTTGCCTGAGGGCAAGGTCAACCGACTCAGAGATCTGGCCGCCTCCGGCCGCCGCGTTCTGATGGTTGGCGACGGCCTGAATGACGCTCCGGCACTGGCAGCAGCACATGTTTCCATGGCGCCCTCTTCGGCGGCGGACATCGGTCGTACCTCTGCCGATCTCGTCTTTCTGCGGAACAGCCTTGAAGGTGTCCCTCACGCGACGGGCATCGCCCGCAATGCCGCCCGGCTCGTGCGGCAGAACTTCGCGCTCGCTGTGGCCTACAATGTATTGGCCCTGCCCCTAGCGATGTCGGGGCAAATAACTCCGCTCATAGCAGCTGTTGCCATGTCGACGTCGTCAATCTTAGTCGTCGCCAATGCCTTGCGGCTCCCGCACGAAACGGCTTCATCCTCCCGCTTTGCGGGCTTTCGCCGCCTAGTCCCAGCGGAGGCTGCATGAGTTATCTCTCTTTTTTGATTCCAATTGCCCTAGGCATGGGCTTGGTGGGCTTGGCAGCCTTCCTATGGTCGCTACGGAGTGGCCAGTACGAGGATCTGGATGGGGCCGCGGTGCGGGTCTTGCTTTCAGGTGCTGACGCTCCTCTTAGTCAGCAAGCATGCAAAAACCACGAGGGTGTTCCTGCCAGGCAAGGGAACGCCACGGCTGCCAACGGCGTTTGTTCAGCAACGGAAACGAAAGGCTTCGAAGATGTCTCGAGCAAGTGACAGGCCGTTCGGTTGGGTGGCGGCGCTGGCCGTGGCTTCAGGAGCCGCAGTACTGGTTCCCAGCCTCGCCGTGCTGGCTATCAGCCTTCTTGCGGTTGCTGCGGTGGTGTTCTGATACGAACTGGAGGCGGGCGACGGAGGAAGCGATGACCATTACACGCAAAGATGTCGTCTCGGTCCTCGGCCGCGTGGACGACGCAATGATCGCGGAGCTTATTTTGACGGAAGCTTCGCTGGCAGAGTTGAAGGAGGCCTGGGCCTGGGTCTTCGGAGACGACGCATTGATGGGTGAAGGCCGGCCGCTGCCAGGAAGCCGAGTGGCCGCCTTGATCGATCTGATTGCGCCTGATGAGGATGACGACGGCGACGGTCCAGCTCAGGGAAGATCCTAGCCAAATCGGCTTGCTTATTTCCAGACGAACTTGCGAGGCGCCATAGTCAGCTCCTCGCTGAGGACTTAACCGTCATCGGCAACGATTAGAAGCAGCTCGCGATCGCGATATTTAAAGGACAGGCGATGCCGTCCTTCATCGTCGCCAACTCCCCGTTCGACCAAGCACCTGATGTTTCCTTGCTGGATCTGCCTTAGGAAGTACTCGACAGCCAGTTTCATTCCGCGGGCAGCCACGGTCGCATCGATCTCGGGGCCGTCTGGGGCCCAGCGAACCATCGCCATAGTCGTTCTCCGTCTCGTTCAGCGAATGGCAGCCTAGTCACGCGTCAGCCGATGTCGTTGCGAAGGCGCAAAGATGCACGAATCGTCACCCGCTTTTCCGACGCCGAACTTCCGCGTTGATTGACGGAGCGCAACGAAAGGATGGCCGGATCGGCGATGCTAAGACGAAATGCATGGAAAAAATGAGATGGCTTCAAGCAAGCGCTTTGACCCGGACCTTGCGGTCGACGACGTGATGAAACTCTGGCCCAACACAATCCGGGTGTTTCTCGCAAATCGGATGCTGTGTGTAGGTTGCCCTATCGGGTCGTTTCATACCGTATCCGACGCTTGTCGAGAACACGAGTTGGATGAAACTTCTTTTCTGAATCAGCTGGCGGCTGCAATTGATCGACAGGGAAACGCAGGCTAGCTCCGTTCGCTCCGACCATTGGCAACCAACATCAGCTTATGCGGGTCGACCACTGTGACCTTCTGACGTCCGCTCCGTATCAGCCCTTTGTCTTCCCACGCGCTCAGCAGCCGGCTCACGGTATGCAGCGTCGTGCCCGTCATCTCTGCTATGTCCTGGCGGGAGATCGGAAAGTCGATAAGGATTCCTTCGTCTGTCTTCTTCCCTGTCTGCTCCAGGAGCCTCAGCAGGGCATGAGCCACGCGCTGTTCGACTTGTTCCGTGGCCATTTCCACGACGCGCGTGTGCGTGTCCTGAAGTCGGGTGCCAACTGTCTTGTACGTATTTGCGCCAAAGCTCGGAAACTGAGCGGACAGCTCTGACCACATAGAGGTGGGCCACGAAAGCGCGACACAGTCCACTACGGCGAAGGCAGTGGCCGGGTAAGTCGTGCGTCCAAGCGCCGACGCTATTCCGAATATTTCGCCAGCACTGATGTACCGGACGATGACCTGCTGTCCCTCAGGCGTGCTTCGCACAACCCGAATATGACCGTCCAGCAAGAGGAAGAACGCGTGGGCCTCTTCTTCCTGTTCGAAGATGGCCGAATCCTTCGCATACCGCGTGGATCGCGCTCCCGCCAATATTCTGTCGAGTCCTTCTGGCGCAATTCCTGCGAACAGCTGGAGCCCGGCAATCAGCGAACGGTCGACTCGGCCCAAGACATTCCCTCGATTTCTCGGCAGATTTTTTCACAGTCGGCGTCGTGTCGCAACCGCGCTGCAGTGAGCGATATTGCCGCGTGAGAGTGCGAGCCCCGGCGCAACGGCTGAGCGGCCCCCGACACAATCTCCAGCATCGTGTTTGCGCCAGCGCAAACGGAACAGTGCAGCGTAGGTGTAGATATTTTTCGTTCGGGCACAATTCGTCGCTCGGTTGCTGATTTACGACGCATAGCGTTCGAAGGAGCAGAGATGACCGCCTGGGTTCGGAAGCTCACCTTGGGAAGCGGCATCTGCGCCGCTCTATTCTTGACGGGAGCCGTTGGCTTGCCGACCGCCGCGACGGCGGAACAGGCCGCGAAACACTATGAAGTGAAAATGCCCCGCACCGTGGAGGAAGCAAGCGCCACAATGCGGAGAGCGTTGTCCACGGTCGAACAAGCGCTGGCTACGGACGACTACGTGAGCATCCACAAGGCAAGCTATGAGCTGGAGGCTGCGGCCAGCCGAATTGCAGATCGACCCAACGATAAATCCGAAATGCTGGTTCGTACGGTCGAGCTCCTCCATCGCGCTTCAGAGGCCGGCGACCGCGCCGCGCTTCAGGCGATTTACCCAAGCTTGAAGGAAGCGGTGGATCAGGCTGCAGTGCTGCCTCGCCCCGCTCCGATAGGCAAAGGCGGCAGGTAAATACTCGGACAATTTCGGGAAGGCAGCTGACAAATGGGTTCCAACGCAGCTAGTAGCTTTGATCGCCGCGCCCATGGCTCTGGTTCCGTGGTGCGGCGGATCAAGACTGTCATCGCTGGAGTTGACTTGGATTGCGAATGTCGCGCCCGGCTTGATGAGGCCTTGACACGCTTCACAGCGCTCGAGCAAAGGCGCGTTCAACGCGAACATCTCGTGCAGGCAAGGCAGCACCGCGAGCGGATAGAAGCCATCGTAGATCTGCTCCGGGAGGTGGATGAACTTGCCGTGGCAGAGCCTGACCGTAGCGTCTATACCGAGCTAGCTCTGCTCTTCGACGAAGTGGCCGCCACAGCGGGGGAAGGCGCGCTGTGCATGCGAAGCCTGGCGATCCTGCCAGCTGACGGGACGGAGTTTTCGCCTTCGTGACACCCCATCGCATCCGCCAACTGATTTGGCTGGCGGCTGGCACGGCCGCCCTGCTCGCAGGGTTGATAGGCATCATTCTTCCGCTGATGCCGACTACCCCGTTCCTGGTTCTCGCCGCATTCTGCTACTCAAGGAGCTCGAAGCGGCTCCACTCGCGGCTTTTGGAACATCCGCGGGTGGGCCGCGCCATCAGCGACTGGAACGCTTATGGCGCGATCTCACACCGCTCGAAGCGTCTCGCACTGTTGTCCATGGTTTTGGCGCTGGCTCTATCGATGCTATTGGGCGCGCCACTGGTGGCGATCACCATGCAGGTCACGGCTATGTTGGCCGCGGCTGCGTTCGTCTTGACGAGGCCAGTCCCCCCCGCACGGCAGGCCAACGAACAGGAACGCTAAAGCCGGCGCGTATAAGCAGGCCACTCGCAGCTTCAAAGATCCAGCTTGCGTGAAGGCGGCCGACCTTGCGGCAGGCCGCTCCATCGCGTCATCTCGCTACCTGGATCAACGCCCACCCAATTCAGAAGCCGCGCCGCGATTTCTCTGAGCATTTCGTCTATGCTGTGCATTCTCACGTAAAACGGTGGCATTGGAGGCGCAATCGTCGCGCCCAGCCTTGCCAGCGTCAGCATCGACCGCAAGTGACCTTCATGCAGGGGAGCCTCACGCGGAACGACCACCAGTCGGCGTTTTTCCTTGAGGGCGACGTCGGCTGCCCTGGTCAGCAGGTTATCGCCTAATCCATGCGCTATCGCGGACAACGTGCGCATGGAGCAGGGAACGACGATCATGCCGTCGTTTGGGAAAGACCCGCTGGCGATCGGAGCTGTCATGTCGTGAGGCGAGTGAACTCGGCTTGCCAGTTCGGTGATGCGGGCAAGGCCCTCATCGCCGAGTTCATGCTGGATGGTTGCTCTGGCGCCCATTGAAACCACAACATGCGTTTCAGCTCCAGCATTGGCTAACTGCCGGAGGGTTTCGAGGGCCAGGCCAGAACCCGAGGCCCCCGCTATTCCCACGATGATGCGTTTGGTCATGGCGTTATCCGAACTCCGGGAAGATTTCATTCCATCGCTGCGACACTTGCCGATCGATCTCGGGACACATGCGCAATTCGCTTCCCCAGTCCCGTACGGTCTCTGATCCGACCTTTCGCGTCGCGTCGATACCGAGTTTCCCTCCCAGCCCTTCAAGTGGAGACGCGAAGTCGAGGTGATCGATCGGAGTGCGGTCCACGGTCATCAGGTCACGGGAGGGGTCCATGCGCGTCCCGATTGCCCACATAACGTCCGGCCACGAACGTATGTCGATGTCGTCATCGACCACGATGAGCATCTTTGTCATGGAAAACTGCGGCAGCAGCGACCAGAAGCCCATCATTACGCGACGCGCCTGCCCCGGGTACTTCTTGGCGATGGACAGCACGGCGATCCTGTAGGAGCTGGCTTCCGGCGGAAGCCAGACGTCACGGATTTCTGGGATCTGTTGCCGAAGGAGGGGCTTGAAGACGTCGGTAAGCGCTTCGCCCAACACCGACGGCTCGTCAGGAGCCCTCCCGGTATAGGTGGTCAGGTAGCAGGCCTGGTCACGGACCCGGATTCTGTTGAGGCGAAATACCGGATATTGCTCAGCGGCATTGTAGTATCCAGTATGGTCGCCAAACGGGCCCTCCAGAGCGGTTTCCTTGGCGGATACGGTACCTTCCAGCACAATCTCGGCTGTTGCGGGAACGTGTAGTGGGATGCTGCCGCACGCGGTCAGCCGTGGTCGCTTGTTTCCGATCATGCCGGACAACGCAAGTTCGGTCACGCCCTCGGGTACTGGCATTACGGCAGCGAGCAGCGTTGCTGGATCGGCGCCGATAACCACTGCGACAGGCATGTCGATGCCGCGGGCCGCCCACATACGATGGTGCACCGCACCGCCGCGCATCGGCAACCAACGGACTATTGCGCGATCCCGATCGATTACCTGCATTCGGTAAATGCCCAGGTTGTACGTTCCTGGATCGTCAGCTCCAGGTGCGCGGGTCACGACTACGGGCCAGGTAATCAGGGGGCCCGCGTCTCCTGGCCAGCAAGTCTGGACTGGAAGGAGGGACAAGTCGGGCGCGATCTCGCTCCAGCTGGAAGGCGCTCTCACGATTCTTGGCCGTGCCAGGAGTGCGCTGCGCGCCGCAGGGAGCATGTCGCGCGCTTCGCCCAGTGTCCTCGGCGCCTGCGGGGACCTCATCCAGGCGAGAAGCTTCCCGAACGAGTCAAGGCCATTGAGGTCGGTGCCCAATCCAGCGGCGACCCGCGCTCGCGTCCCAAACAAGTTCGTCACGACAGGAAAGGTCGATACTCTTCCCTGCGCATCGATCGGCTTGTCCAACCTCAGCACTGGCCCGTCCTTGGCGATCGTGCGCCGATGCACCTCGGTTGCTTCAAGGTGCATTGAAATAGGTGCCTGGACATGCCGTACGTCCCCTCGCTCGTCCAGGTGCGACAGGAACGAAGAAAGGTCATTGAAAAGCGGCAGCGATCTATGGTGCATAAATACATTTCCCGTCGCGCGACGCGGCCGACGGCGGACGTTTGCCACGGTGACTGGCTCCCGTCTTTGACCTTCCACAAACATCCAGCGACGCTCTTTGCGTTGGAACAAAGCGCGCCAAGTCGAGGGACGGTATCCATGCCTTCCCGAAATGGAGCATGGTTGCAAATTATGCACATAGGAGCGCACTGCACACGACTGTTGGGAGCGGCAATTGTCACGCTGCGGTCGACCTGCTTTCGAGGAGAGCTTCAGGGGGAACGACTGCCTCTCGCGAAGGCACGGCTTGATCGGGAGGGCGATAGGGATTTGGCGCGTGCCGAACTGCTCTTTGCCTTGCAGCACCCGTTGGCGGCCTCCGACCTCCTTTCAGCAGCGATTGCGGGAACTGGTTTCGATCCCCTGTCCATTCCGGGGGACGAGCGGGATGTCTGCAGCTTTGCTCCAGACTGCATCGAAGACGGCTTCCTTGCGCGCCCTCGCTTCGGTGACTTCTAAGCCCGATCGATCGGCCCAAGGAGAAATCTGTTTGTTCTTTGAGCTTGGACAAATAGCGCCATCGTTTTCGACCTTAAGACCGCCAGCCAAGCGGAGTCACTGAGGGAGAACAGCATTGGCCGACGAACTAAGGGACGGCTCCTTGCCGCTCGCCCGGATTCTATTTCCCAAAGTCGGAGCTCTGCCGCTCGGAACCCTTCTAACGAAGGCCCTCCGCGACCTTGCCAAAAGACAGCCGAACCTCTTCGACCGTCTAGGCGAGCACAAGTCCGCGTGCTTCTTCGTCGACCCAACCGATCTCTCTTTTGCGTTCCTGGTCGTGCCGGACGGGGAACGCTCGCGTGTCCGTGTCGTCGACAAATCGGAGGCGTCGTCCGCAGCCGTTCTTATCAGTGGCCCCATCTTGATGCTGTTGGGTCTGCTCGATGGCAGCCTTGATGGCGACGCTCTCTTCTTCAGGCGTATCGTCTCGATCGGGGGCCGTACTGAAGCTGTGCTGGCGCTTAGAAATGCCATCGACGATGCCGAGTTACGGCCAGCGGACCTGCTGGGTCTGCACGGTGTCCTGGGGCGCCTGGCGGACAATGCCATACTCGGCAGCCTTCGCGCCGCTAGGCGGCTTGCGTGTCGGGGATTGGACCAAGGGGAGCGTTCCTGACTATGAGCAATCAGCCAATGGAGTTGATCTGTCCGGCGGGCACGCCAGCTACCTTGCGTGCCGCAGTCGTCGCGGGCGCCGATGCCGTGTACTGCGGGTTCCGCAACGAGACCAATGCACGGAACTTTCCCGGCCTGAACTTCTCGACAGCCGAGTTGGCGGAAAGCGTGCGGTTTGCCAAGGGTCACGGGAAAAAAGTACTCGTTGCGATAAACACATTCGCACAACCTGGCCGCGTGGACCAATGGCGCAAGGCCGTGGACGAGGCTGCCCAATGCGGCGCGGACGCAGTGATCGCGGCGGATTTGGCTGTCCTCGACCATGCCGCGAACAACCACCCAGGCCTACGCCTTCACCTGTCCGTGCAGGCGGCCGCGTCAACGCCAGAGGCCGTGAAGTTCTATGTCGACGCGTTCCGTGTCCGGCGCGTGGTCCTTCCGCGAGTGCTTTCAGTCCAAGAGATAGCCGCGCTCAATCGCATGATCGACGTGGAGACCGAGGCGTTCGTGTTCGGAGGCCTTTGCGTCATGGTCGAAGGCCGCTGCTACCTGTCTTCCTACGCCACCGGAAAGTCCCCCAATCTGAGCGGCGTCTGTTCGCCGCCGGAACACGTCACCTATGAGGATGACGCCGAGGGAACAGCGGCGCGGCTCGCCGGCTTTACTATCGATCGCTATGCCCAGAGTCAGCCGACCGGATATCCAACCCTGTGCAAGGGCCGCTTCACGGCCGGCGGCAAAACATCCTACCTGTTCGAAGACCCAGTCAGCCTGAACGCTGGCGGAGTGCTTGCGGGACTGAAAGCGGCCGGAGTCACAGCCTTGAAGATCGAGGGTCGCCAGCGCGGCAAAGCATACGTCACCGAGGTGGTCCGTGCTTTCCGGAGGGCCGTCGACGCGGTCGAGGCAGGGGGCGATGCGGCCGAAATCGACCGGATCCTGGCTGGCATGTCCGAGGGAGGACGGCAGACCGAAGGCGCCTACAAGAAGACGTGGAGATGAGCGTAATGCCAAGAATTGCATTGACCCTTGGCCCGGTCTTTTTCCACTGGCCAGCCGATCGGTTGGCGGATTTCTACAGGCGGATCGCGGATCAGGCTGCCGTCGACAGGGTGCACGTCGGTGAAGTCGTCTGCGGAAAGAGAATGCCGTTCTCCGATTCGATATGGCCCGAAGTAATCGAGCGGCTCGAGCGCGGCGGCAAGGAAGTCGTGCTCTCCACGCTTGCCGCACCTGCCACAGTCCGGGAGCGCAGGGCTGTAAACGATTGGTGTGGCGAGGGGCGGCTTGTCGAAATCAACGACGTCACGGCCATCCCGGCCCGATCCGGACAGGCGTTCGTGATTGGACCCTTCGTGAATGTCTACAACGAATCCACTGCCCGGTTTTTTGCTGCGCGTGGGGCGCGTACCATTTGTCCCCCGGTCGAGCTTTCGTTGGACTCAATCGGCAACATTGCCCGCAACTGTTCCGACGTCGATTTTGAGATTTTCGCATTCGGCAGGCTGCCACTGGCCCTTTCTGGTCGCTGTTATCACGCAAGACTAAACAATCTTCACAAAGACTCCTGCCAGTTTACGTGCGAGCAGGACCCTGACGGCTTTGCGGTCGATACAATCGACGGACAGGAATTTCTTGCCGTCAACGGCGTGCAGACGCTCTCCAATCAGGTGCAGGCTTTCTGTCCTGAACCAGAGGACTTGAGGGCGCATGGTATCCGGCGCTTGCGCCTGTCTCCCCACACTGCCGACTTGGTTGCGGTCGCCGAAGCTTATCGTGGCCTGCTCGACGGCACCCAAACGCCGACCTCAACGAGATTTGCCTTGTCGTGCCTCGATCTTCCGGGAGGGATGGTAGACGGGTACCTCAGTGGCAAACCGGGCTTCCACTTGGGAGGCCGGAGCACCTAATGACGGTGAATCCAGGACATACCTTTGCGCGGATCGCGATTGTAACAGTCTCCGACCGGGCAAGCGGCGGCCAATACGAAGACTTGAGCGGTCCGGCCGTAGAGCAGTGGCTGCGGCGTGCCGTGGCACAACCATGTGAGTTCGTCCGGCGTATCGTTCCGGACGGGGTAGAAAGCGTCAGGAACGCGCTTCTCCAATTGTGCGACAAGGACGATATCGACCTTGTCCTGACAACTGGTGGCACGGGCCCTGCCCCGCGCGACCTGACAGTGGAGGCTACCCACCAGGTCTTGACGAAAGAGCTGCCCGGCTTCGGTGAACTGATGCGACGGGTAAGTTTGGAGCAAGTGCCGACCGCCATCTTGTCGCGCCAAACGGCGGGCGTTCGAGGGCGTTCCCTGATCATAAACCTGCCGGGCAAGCCTGCCTCGATCGGCATCTGCCTCGCCGCCGTATTCCCGGCGGTCCCCTACTGCCTTGAACTGATCGGGGCCAGGAAGATGGCGGAAGCTCTGCCAGATTCGGGCGCTTGAGTGGCTAACCTTCGGGGTCACGAAGCAATCCGACAACCCACCTTCGTGGATCAAAGTTCCGGCATTAGGTTTGCCGCGGCTCTTGTCAAAGAGACTGGATTTTTGACAAGCGTGTATGCATTGTGACGCGATTTCCGTTCGTGCCTCAAGGCAACTGCAGGTTCAGGCTCAAACCGCATGGCCAAGCGGATAGTCCGCATGGCAAACATGGATAGGGCACCGGACAGGCATTTGGCCCAAATCACCGGAAACCAGGAGCCAGGAGTGCACGGATGCGAAAGCATCTGAAACTTGGGAAGGCCGACGAGGCGCTGCACGCGGCCGCCGATCTGGATGTACCTTCTCGAAGCAGATATTCAAGCGCACCCGGAGCGGCTGAAGGCGTTCAGCGCTATATGATCCAATGCAAGCACTGGTCGGGGATGTCGATGTTGATCTCGACGCAACCCTGCCTGCCGACGACGAATGAGACGAAACGGGCGATCTGAGGCTCCTCTCGCTGCTATCAACGGATGGTCGAATTACGCGCAGCCGCTTTTCCTCGATCAACGGCAAGCTCTGATCGAGGAAGTTGAGGCTCGCAAGGTGCTCGAGCGGTAAACTAGGTGGCTTTTGCTACCGAATGCCGCAAAGTTCCAGGGCTCTGCGGAAAGTCAGCTCGTCAACGAAATGAGGGCGGCCTCCCTGCTCGTGGAGCTTCCTCGCCTCGATGATTTTCGTTCCTTGGTGGCTGTGAAGCCAGTCTCGCGAAGCGACAGCGGCTACGACCAGATAGTCGGTGCTGCGAGAGACGCTCTTGGTGACGACTCCCCCCCTGCTGGCGATCCAGCTCTCGATGACCTTGCGTGGGGCCATGCTGAACGCCCCGGTCACCACGAATGCTGCGTTCTCGAACACAACCGTGGCCGGGTCCCTGAGTACGCCGTCAATCGCTGGACTGTTTCCATAGGTTGGCAGCCCTGTGTCGGCGCAACTGTCGCCGACCAGCCGGGCGATCCATTCGCTTATGTCTTCTTCTTCCTCTGCCGACAGGTGCCTGTCGGAGATCGCTTCGGCAGCAACTTTCCTTAAGCCCGCTATCCGGGCGTCGTCCAAGAACTCGGTGTCCTGGTCAATCATGCCAATCAGCTTCTCGACCTCGTTGACCTTGAGGCGGCCGTCGCAGGCAATACCCGCGCAGAAGCCAAAGAAGCGGTTGCAGCGGTCGTTCGCCTCAGGTGAATGGTTGAAGGACCTCAATCGGTAGTCGACGATACCGGAGATGACTGCGTAGATTTCGCCGTGGTAGTCGTTGTAGGCGGTGTCCAGATCCTGAATGAGATCAGCGGCATCTTCGTCACCGAACAGGCGGAGCAGTTGCGCCGCTTCGGCTCGAATGGAGTCGATTTCCAGGTTCTCGATCGACTCGCTTGCCAAGACACCTTCTAAGAAGCCTAGCCAATAGGCCTCGGCCTTGCGGTGATTGCGTTTCGCGTTGATACGGCCCAGCGAAAATCCACCGTACTTTAGCTCCGTCATTGTCCCCTCCCCTGACAGCAGTATCTGAGTTTTAGTTGCGCTCCTCTCGAGGCGCAATTTCTGATGAACTTGAAATGAGATGTCGTTGGGAGATGCCTGATGGATACTGAACGCCAGCAAGTCACGCATTGTTCCGATTTGGTCCGGCACGCTCGGCCAACATTGTAGGTGTCGATAGGCTCCGACTTTGCCAATCCGCGAGGCAGATCCGCGCATCGTCTGGGCGCATCTCGTAAAGGCGTTCGGCATATCCGCTCCGGATGGGCGCCATGCGGCGCCGCTCTATCATGATGGCAGCTTGGCGGAACTGGCCCCGCGCCAATAGATCCACCATCTTGCAGTTTTGCTCCGCCTGCACTCGGTAATCGGCATCAGGGCGAGCCAAGGATCTGACAATCTCCATCCGGCGAAGAAGCCGGGCGTGAATGGATCGAGCGACCTCATTTCCCGTCCATTCAATGAGCAGCGAATGAAAATCCTGGTCACATGACGGCTCACTCGTGCCCGGTTCCTCGGGTCGCCGAGCTTCGGCAACCCGGCGCTTGATCTCGGACCATTCGGCCTCGCCCAGATGCCTGACAAGATAGGCTGCTGCCGCCTGTTCGATCATGACCAAGGACTCGCAGACTTCCAACGCCTCGTTGAAGTCGGGCTTGGAAACGAACGCGCCTCGGTAACGTTCAATCACGACGAGTCCTTCGGTCCCGAGCAGAATGATGGCCTGGCGGACGACCGTTCGGCTGACACCGAATACTTCCGCCAGCGCTTGTTCGCAGAGCTTGGTGCCTGGCTTCAGAGAATGGTCCAGGATGGCATTGGTGACGGCCAAGGCAACTTCGCGCGCGAGACTGCCTGGCTTTTGACAGGGGCCATTGGCCGATATCCGAGACATCGACACAGATCGATCGCCTCGAACCGCTTGTGTCACTGATCCGTCCTGGGATGTCTGCATGGGCGCCGCGGTTGTTTCCAAGGCAACACGAGGCCACAGAACCCGGCCAATTACTTTGCGCTATATCAACTCCCTAGGAGAGATCGCGCCTCTCATTCCCTGTCGGTGCTGTTTGCGCCAGCACAACGAACCGTTCCCGCCAACGTGATTTGCCTGCTTCGATGGGCGATACCGTGCCTCCGGTTCTGGGAAACGGTGAAATCAACAGAGCCCGGGTACGAAGCGATGGATGAAGGAGCCGAACCGCACAAGCTCTACGAAGATGCGCTGGCGATGATCCTGGGCACGCTCTTTGTCGCATTGGGCATGATGATCTACGGCAAGACCATGCTGCTTGTCGGTGGAATGGCAGGCATGGCGCTGCTTTTGCAGTACGTCACCAACACGGGCTTTTGGCTCATTTTCTTCCTCATCAACGTACCGTTCTATGCGCTCGCGCTCGGGCGCATGGGCTGGCGATTCACGCTACGAACTTTCGTTGCTGTGCTGCTTGTTTCCGTGTTTTCACGCTTTACGACGTCATGGGTCGACTTCTCCCTCCTCGATCCGGTGTATGCAACGGTTATCGGAAGCGCGCTTTCCGGCACCGGACTTCTCATGCTGTTTCGTCACAAAACTGGACTTGGCGGGGTCAACATCCTGGCGATCTTTCTTCAGGAGACTTGGGGCGTGAGGGCTGGCTATGTCCAACTAGCCATCGATCTGGCGATTCTGACGGCAGCATGCTTTGTCCTAACGACAACCCATCTTGCGCTCTCGGTTCTCGGCGCCACGATCGTCAACATGATCTTGGCTATCAATCACAAGCCTGGCCGATACCGCGGCGTGTCCGCTGCCTGAGCACCCGTGTGCAGCTCAATTCGCTCACCAATTTGACCGGGGACAAACATCGCGAACGGGAGACGGGCTATATCAGCCGCATGTTCGATCGATGGCCACGAGCCACTCGAAGATCCTGAAGGAAACAGCGTGAAGCATCGGGGCAGAAAAACGAGCTGCAGGGTCGCGATAGCAGCGGCCTGCGTGCTCATTCTGCAGTCGATAGGCAGCGCGTTCGCGATCGGCTCCGCTGGGCCGCATCCTCAGCTCGACGCGTTCGGAAACTCGATTTGCGTCACAAGCGATGGCGGAATTCATTCGGGCGGCTCAGACGGAGAGAATTCGCAGCGGCCGGAATGCTGCACGATCAGCTGCAACATGTCGGTGCAGCCAACGGGTGTGCCGACGGACAGCGGTTGGATTTTCTTCGAGCCACATGTCAGCGTTTCCACAGGTACCCGACCTTGGCTGTACCGCCCGGCGCGGCTGTCGGCTGACGGAGCCGTTCATCCACGCGCGCCCCCGCTGCGGACCTGATCGCCGCGGACAATCCTCTCGATTTGCGATGTCGCCTCCACGCCTGACAACCTTGGCGTGGCCATGGATCCGCGTGTTCGTGTCCGAGGAGACGCCCATGAACAAGCCATTCCGTTCCATCAAGAGTTCGCCGGTCAACCTCCCTCGAGCCTCACGGCTCCGTAGCCTGGAAGAGCGGATCGGCATCATCGGCTTTGCAGCCGCGCTGATTTTCGCGATGGCGCATTCGCTTTGCGTGTCGGAGGGCCGAGGGATCGGTACCAACCGTTGGGAAGCGGCAATCATTACCGCAAAGAGCGTCGGCAACGACAACGGCACGCCGTTGCAGGCAAGTCTACGAAACAAGCAATCTTTCGTAGAGGCGATGGCCAAAGTGGTTGGCGAGCACCGCAACTGACGCGGCAACGGAGCCTACGTCCCTGTCAATCCTTCGTGCGGCCGACGCACGCAGACCGAGGCGGATAGCTCCTCCGAGGTCAGCCCGCTCGCACGACCCCCATACGTCACAACACAACACCTTTACTGAAACTCGGCCGGAAACCCGGCAATCTGGAGAAAACCGATGTTGAAACAAATTCTGGTCGCCGCTGCGGTGGCATCGATTGGTGCAAGCAATGCTCTTGCTCACGTGAGCCTCGAAACCAAGGAGGCCGCTGTCGGCTCGACGTACAAGGCCGTGCTTCGCGTACCCCACGGCTGCGAAGGAAAGCCAACGAATGTCGTACGGGTGAAGATCCCGGAGGGGGTCATTGCGGTCAAGCCGATGCCGAAGGCCGGCTGGACGCTGGAGAAAGTGAAAAGTTCCTACGCAAAGTCGTATGACCTTCACGGGACAGCGACCAGCGAAGGAATCACGGAAGTCGTCTGGACAGGCGGCAGCCTGGCTGACGACGAGTACGATGAATTCACGTTGCGGGCCTTCCTCACGACGGACCTCGCGGCCGGCGAGCCACTCTATTTCCCTGTCGTCCAAGAGTGCCCTGAGGGCGCCGCTGAACGCTGGATCGAGATTCCTGCGGCAGGGCAGAAAGCCGACGACCTCGAGCGGCCGGCTCCCGCCATTATGCTGCTGCACGAAGTCGGCGGACATTGATGACGCAAAGCGAGGCGCGCTCGGCGCGCCTCGCTTCGTCGGGAAACCGATCATGACCCGACACACACTCAGCGCTTGGAAGGCCATATCAAGCGGCCGGCTTCGTTCTCTGACGCTGGCCGTCCTGATCGGGTTCATGTCCGCAGTCCCTGCATTCGCTCACGCGTCCCTGATAGGGACGAATCCGTCCGACGGCGCCGTGATCGAGCGGCCGCCCGAGCTCCTGACGTTGAGGTTCAGCGAACCAGTCTCGCCGCTCTTGCTCAACCTCATCAAGCCAGATCGCACTTCGCTCAACCTTGCGGATTTCAAGGTTACTGACCGAAGCTTGAGAATCTTCTTTCCTTCATCGCCTATTGACGGCACCTACGTCTTGTCGTGGCGTGTCGTCTCCTCCGACGGGCACCCGATAGGAGGCTCGGTTGTCTTTTCGGTAGGCATTCCAAGCACTGCCTCAATGCCCAATTTCGAAGACAGTGGCCGTTCCGTCCGTATATCCATCTGGATTGGGAAGGTGGTGATGTACCTAGCCCTGTTTCTCGGGGCTGGAGGTGCGTTCGCAATATCGTGGATCACGAGAGGCGATCCGTCAGGCCGCATTCCTGTCGTTATGCTGGCGGCCTTCGGCATCGCGGGGTGCGGGCTATCCGCTGGCTCACAGGGGCTCGATGCCCTCGGCGCCCCGATGTTTCGCATGCTGGAGGCGGACACGTGGCATGCTGCGATGAACACGGCTTTTGGACCGACAATCATCATCGCGGTCATTGTTTTGGCTATGGCCCTCGGCAGCGTACTGTCAATTGGACTGCAGGCGCGGGTGCTTTCACTCGCTGCGTTAATTAGCGTGGGAATTGCGCTTTCGCAAAGCGGCCACGCCGCATCGGCGGAGCCCCGATGGCTCATGCGGTCGATGGTGTTCACGCACGGCGTCGGCATCGCGTATTGGACGGGCGCGCTCATGCCGCTCGGGCTTGTGCTGGCCCGTCGCCGCCCGGAGGCAGCCAATGCGCTCCTGCGGTTCTCAAGGACAATTCCGTACCTGGTTGCGGCCATTCTCGTGTCTGGCATCGTCATGGCCAGCGTGCAGCTGGAGCAACTTGCAGCACTGGTCAACACGGCCTATGGGCGCGTGCTCTTGGTCAAATTGTCGTTGCTTACGGCCCTCTTCGGCCTTGCCATCCTAAATCGCTGGAAACTGACTGTCCCGCCAGCCACGCGCCAACTGGTACGGTCCATTGCGGCAGAGACGCTTGTTGTCGTTCTGATCTTTGCCGTGGCCGCCGTCTGGCGCTTTACGCCGCCACCGCGAACACTGTCGATGGCCGCGGCGGACATCGCGATGGTGCACGTCCACACAGGGACGGCCATGGCCGATGTCACCGTTTCGCCCGGCCACGCGGGTCAGGTCAGCGTATCGATCGCTCTTGCGGCAGGTCCGGTTGAACCGCGGCAAGTCGAGCTCGTAGCCACACATTCGGAAGCCGGAATCGGACCTATGCGCCGCCGGGCGAGAAGGTGCCAGGACCAGTGGTGCGTAGACGGGCTGGTCTTGCCCGTTCCTGGAATCTGGGTCGTGCAGGTCGAAGTGCTGATCTCGGACTTCGAGCTCGAGAAGCTCGAAGGGAGCATCGAGATTACGCCTTAGGTACTGCGGTCGTTAGCCTGCAATGCCGAGCCGACTCATTGTGCCGGCGGTCATCATCGACGGACTCCACTCCGGTTCGTATGTCAGAGACACTTCGACCGACCCAATGCCGGGGACGCTTTTGGCGCTGTCTCGAGCCCCGTTCTTGAGGTAGGCGGCCGCCGGACATCCGCGCGTGGTGGTCGTCATCACGATGTAAGCCGCACCTCCTTCGTGAACCGCCACGTAATAGACAAGACCCAGATCGACGATATTGTCACCGAGCTCCGGATCTATCACCAAACGAAGCGCCTGCTTCACCCGGCCGGCAAGCGCGTCGGTCGCTTCGACCGTCATCCAACCCGCTCCTTCGCATTGATCCAAACCAGCAGACGATAGGTAGTACCGCCGGAATCGAAGCCTCCCTTCCAACGATGCCCCCGCTTCTCCAACTCGGGAAACAGGAAGACTGGCTCACGTCCGAGCAGGGCCGACATGACCTCTCCTGGCGCCATTTGCTCAACCTCGGCCAGGATGCGCACCATCGGCTCTGGCGGCTCCAGATCGCGATTGTCCAAGTGACGAACTGGCTCCGGCCACCTTTCCGACGACACCTCCTCGGCGGAACCGACAGGCCCGTGTTCGCCAGACGGCCTGAACAGGACCTCCCAGTCCCCGTCGCCGATCTCTCTTGCTTCGTAGTCGAACCCTCTTGAAGCAAGCACCTGTAACAGCGGAATGGGCTTGAAGGGCGCGACAAGCCTGAGGCCAACGTCGGGCCCGAGCGATGCCACCGTCTCCATTATCTTGCCGAATGGTTCGTCGCCCGCCGCAAGCAGCGGCCGTACATCGAGGTCTACGAATGTCGTGGTCATAAATGTCAACCTTCTCTCATTGTGCCGCGGACCACAGCATGGGCGGCCTGCGAACACCTGATGGCATTCCAGCTTTGGGCACGTCGGCCAAATACCTGACGCGCACGAGCTCGCCTACAATGCCAAGGGTCGCGACGAGCATGGCCGCCGCAGCCGCTTGAAATGCCCCAGGGTACCCAAATACAAGCGCCGCAGCGCCCAACCATACCGCAATAAAGTACAGCAGAAACCACTTCCCGGCCCGTGGTTCAACGACGAGATCCTGCACACGAGGCGTCGGCATCTTGCCTAGAACGGGGCCGTAGCATTCGAGCCACGTCAGAAATGCTACGATCTTGTAAAGCTTGGCCAGCCCCAGTCCCGAAAGCCAGCCGAATGCGAAAAGAAAAGCGATCGGGGCGGAATACCTCTGCATCTCCGACAGGAGCGTGGCGATCACAGCGAGCAGGACTGCGGCCGCCAAGGAAACGAAGGCAAGGGTGGCCATGCGAGCGTTCAATTCGATTGTTCGACGCTTGCGCGCACGATAGACGTGGAGAATATCCCGGCCGTAGAACGCCATGGCACCCAGGCCTGGGGCACCGGCTGCGAGTAGCACCAGATCGCGACTCCCGCCAAACCAGACGGCAACGACAGCTCCAGGCATGCCAATCAGGAGGGCGCATGTCCCGAGATAAAGCGCCGCGCGGCTGCCGCGCCTGTCGAGCTCGGGCGCCAGCATGAACATGGCCAGCAACTTGTAGCTCACGCCCATCGCGCAGAATCCAAGCCAGCCTCCAAGTCCGGTTATAGCGTGAATGGGAATGCCTGCCGAAGCGAGTTCGACGAGATGCTCCTCGTCCGCAATGCCTCCCCGCACGAGGGCGAACGTAACGCCTAAGGCCGCAGTCAGAGCGAGGCTTGCCAGTCCGACAACCACGAAGCGTGCTGGGATGGGTAGTGGGCGACCTTTCAACAGCGTGACAAGCAGGTTCCCAAGCACTAGCCCAAATCCCATCACCAGAAGCAGGCTCGCAGCAGCGAAAAACGATGGCGTCGCGGCTATTCTTCCCTCCAGCGCCAGAAAGCCGAGCAAGAGCGCCACCAAGCCTGACACCAAGCAAACGAGAGCCGACAAGGGTGCAGCATCGCTGTAAAGAGGACGAGCTATCAGCACGGGCACGAACTGAAAAAGCGCGCCGCACATCAGAAGGCTCAACCACCCGAGCACGGCCAGATGCACGACCACAAGCGTCTGCGGCGATTCGACTGGAACGTGAGGGAAACCGTAACCGACAGCCATCAGCGCCAGCGCCAGAAGCAATGCCAACAAGGCGGCGGCGAAGTACGACACTGTCCATCGCGACAGGGATGCGCCGATCATTGAACTCCCCTCAGGACCGGGCTGCGATCCGACGCGGCCACGCCATAACCGTCCTCACGATCCCCGAAATTTCCGCGCGACCTCCGCAACAGCGGTTGACCTTCAGCGATGTCGCTGCAAGTTCCGATACGCATCTCGGGCACTGGGCGGGCCCATGCTCGAATATCCGCTCCGTCATGTTTGCATCACCAGTTCGGGACCGCCGACTTGCGCGATGCGGACGTCGATCCTTCCAATCTTCTTGGCAGCCGCAGCGATGGAGGCTGTGTCCATCAGGCTGAAAGCCGTTGACAGGGCATCTGCGTCGGCGGCTTCCACGGCGACCACCGTCAGGCTCCTGTAGCGATGAGCCGGCAGGCCAGTTCGCGGGTCCAGGAGATGGTTGAAGCGGCCATTGCTGTCGAAATGGAACCCAGAGGGACTCGTCGTCGCTACCGCTCGGTCGACGACATCCAAGACCGCGAGTTGGCGGCCCGCGTCATCCGGGTCGGCGATCGCGACCTGCCAGCCGTTGCCATCCGGGCGCATGCCGACGGCACGGCACTCGCCCATGTCCACGAGGCAGGAACCTATGCCTCCAGCCCGCAGTAGCGTCACGATGCGGTCTGTGATGTAGCCTTGGGCAACGCCATTGAGGGTGAGCGCCATGCCAGCGGCGAGTTCAATGCGGTCGCGGCTGAAAACGACTCGGTCAAACCCGACCTTGCTCCGCGCCTCTCGGAGAACGCGGTCCGATGGGCCTGTCGCATCGGCATCGGGAACTGAGAAGTGTCTTTGGTAGGCTGACCAGAGCGGCTGGATCGTCGGATCGAAAGCGCCCTCGCTCAACGTCCAATAACCGCGGCATTTGGCAAGCAGGTCGACCAGTTCCTCAGGCGGAGCTACCAGCGAGTGCTGCCGATTCAGCGAAACCAGGATCGAGTCCTCGCGATAGAGGCTGAAGATTCGTTCGAGGCGCCGGACCTCTGCAGCGACCTGTTCTACCAACGCCTGCGCATGCGCGCGGTCGTGGTGGTGAATTCTCAATTCAGCGGGCGCACCCAGCGCCTGCCCGCGCCAATCCACGGCGTGGGCCGGGACTGCGACAGCGGAACCGAACGGCACTAGACTCAAGCCCGAGGCGGCAGCCAATATCCCGATTGCGCGACGACGGTTCACGAACGAGGCCATGTCAGCCACCCGCCTGGCTTTTGCCAAGCACGTATTCGGGTGGAATCCTGGCGAAATCTACGATCTCACCGCCGTGCATCGACACGAAAACCCGGGCTGCGGTTTCAGACGAAAAAGGAATCGTTTCTTCGGCACCCATGCCGCCCCGTTTGGAGCTGCGGATAACAAAGAATGCCTTCCTGGCGTCAATCCAGTTCTCTGGGCCCGGCTCTTCCCAGGTCGGAGCTGCTGCCATGTCAGAGACGAAGATAGCAGCGACGTTCTTTGGCTCTTCTGGCAGCATGGTGAACGCAACGGCATCGCGCGCAGACGAGAACCAGATCGGTTCAGCTATGCGACCCAGCACGATCTGTCCCTTGGGTCCTGGGTGCTCCAGGACGTTCATGCCGCAATAGTGGCCGATGGCGCTTTCCGTCAGGGCAAAAGGCTGCGGCGTCTCCGCCTGTTCTTCGGCACCGCAGCCTGCCAGAAAAAGGACCGCAGCGAACGTGCAGGCAACAGCGGCGAGTCTCATAGTTCTCTCCTCGAAAACACGACCGTGGCCATCGCCAAGGGGATGATCGTCCATCCGGCAAGGGCCGCGACCAAAATGGCGGGCGTGAGTGCGCTGCTCTGTGCAATGCCACCCATCCCAGACAGCAATCCTGCGCTGCCGGATCCGAGATTCAGCAGGCGGTAGACATCGGTTGGATTGAGCAGGAGCAGCGTATCCAACAGACCGCCACTCAGGTTGCGGCCTTGATCCACCACCAGCACCCCCAGCAGCCCCATGTCGTAGATGAGGACGAAAAGCAGCCAGGCGCCGATCGCTATTCCTCCGGCTGTCCCGCGCTCCCGCACCAGCGCGCTCACCAGGTAGCCGATCGCGATGAACCCAGCGCCAAGCATTACCGAGGCGCCGATCATGGACAGGAACGCCCACCAGCTTGCTGCGTCGATGGCCGCACCAGTTGCCGCCAGCGCCGCGGCGGCCGCGCCATAGCCGAGAAGGGTAGCGAACGACAGTATCGCCACATGCCCGACAAACTTCCCGATAATCACCTGCCAGCGGCCAACCGGATAGCTCAACAGCAGCAGCATGGTGCCCCGTTCCATCTCGCCGACGATGGCATCGTGGGAGATCAGGAGAGCGATTAGCGGCACGAGGAAGATGGTCAGGCTGGAAAGGCTGACGATGACCACGTCAAGTGCGCCGACGGCGACAATGCCCGTCGGTGCGCTGCCAAGGAACGTCAATGTCAGCGCAAGCGCGGCCAGCAACAGCGTTGTCGCCAGGACCCATCGGTTGCGAAGGGCCTCCTGCACCTCTTTCCGGGCGAGGATCAGTATGTTTTTCATGGCAGTGCGTCCTGCGTGCTCAAGAAATGCGCGTAGAGCTCGTCAAGGGTCGGCGGGATCAGGTCGAGATCGGCAACGGGCGCGCCTTCTGCGGCAGCTCTGCGCAGGAGCTGGATCTTGTCTTCCGGGGCCGCGTCGATTTCCAGCATGTGGCCGTTGACCCGTTGCCACCTGCCCGTGTCGCTGATCCAGCGCTCGACCGTGCCGGGTTCGCGGTCTGCGAGCTTCAGGCGGATGCGCGTGGGCAGCCGCGCGATATGGCGCAGTTCGTCTATCGTGCCGTCCGCGATCTTGATGCCGCGGTTGACGATGATTACGCGGTCGGCCTTTCCCTCGAGTTCCGTGAGGGCGTGCGACGACAGCAGGACGGTGGTTCCTTGGGATTTCAGCTCATCGATGATTGCGTAGAAACTGCGCCGCAGCGACGGATCGAGCCCAGTCGTCGGCTCGTCGAGCAGCAGAACTTGCGGACTTCCGAGAAGCGCCTGCGCCAACCCCAGCCGCTGGCGCATACCCTTGGAGTAGGTCCCTACCCGTCGGTCCATCGCCGCGCTCAGCCCCACCCGATCCAGCAGTTCCGGGACCTGGCAGAGGGCCGCGCGCTTGAGCCGAGCGTAAAACGCCAGCGTCTCGCGCCCTGTCAGCGCCATGTTGAACGAAACGTTCTCCGGCAGGTAACCCAAGCTCTTGCGCGCGGCAAATTCGCCTGCCGCCGGGTTTTCCCCCAACACGCGGACATTGCCGGCGCTCGGCCGGATAAGGCCCAGCATGAGCTTGATAAGGGTAGTTTTGCCGGCGCCGTTGTGCCCCACCAGCGCTATGGTCTCGCCTGCGTTCAACGCGAGCGATACAGATTTCACGGCCTCATGGCGGCCATAGGACTTTGCCACGCGTTCAACACTTACGGTTTCGCTGCTCATCGCGCTGCTCCCCGCAGTTCTGGAGGCGCCATCAGCGGTCGGCTGTCCACCACGCCGCCCGGAAGCAGCGCCGGAAACTGCGCCTGAGCCCATCGGATAACTTGAATCGCCGGGCTGTTGACGAGAACTTTCGCCTGGGGAGCCGTCCACAGGACCTTGTCGATCAAATCGTTGGGACGATAGAGAGCGTCGCCGATGCCGTCGGAGTCGAGGTCGAAGGCCGGATTGTCGCTCCAATAGTTGCCGCGTCCGTCAACCTGCCAGTCGAGATCCCGGGTCCCGACATACTTGACCTGATTGCGGTTCCTGACGAAGGCGTTGCCGGACATGGTGTTGCCTTCGGACCCGGCCGTGAAATGGATGCCGATCTCGCAGCCCTCGAACCAGTTCTCGCGGAAGACGTTCTTGTTGGCATTGTAGATGAAGACGCATTTCTCCGGGCCGATCCGCATGGCGGAAGACGACGGCGCGTCGGCGGCAGCGGCCGGCAGGCCATGCTCGCTAGTCTGCTGTCCAGCCGTCCTCCATCGTTCCTCCGATTGGGGACGCCCACGCACGACGTTGCCCGATATCTGCGAGCCGTTGGCGTAGTTGAGCAGCAGGCCCCGGTCTCGGTCGCCGTCCGACAGATTGTAGGTGACCTTGAGCCTGCTGGAATACATGATCGCGTAGCCGACGGCGTTGCCCAGCGAGACGTTCCCGCTGATCTCGCTGTCGTTGGTGTACATGTAGTGGATCGCGAAACGCACGCTGCGGAAGCGGTTGCCACTGAAGACGTTTCGCTTGCTAGTCACTGAGAATATGCCGTCGCGGCCAAAGCTGATGTCATTGTCGATGACTTTGGCTCCAGGCGCGTTCCAGACCGAGACGCCGTTCCCGGCCTCATTCGTGCGGCCCTCGCGCATCCCGACGATACGGTTGCCCTTGGCGACCGCGTCCGGGGAACCGTGGAGATAGATTCCGTAGAGATTTCCGACGATCGTGTTGCGCTCGACGATGGCCGCGCTCGCCGTCTTGGTGACGAACACTCCGGCATCCATCGCTTCCATGTCCGTGCCCGAACCTTTTATCTCGAGACCGCGCACAGCCGAATTCGGCGCCCGCAAGGTCACGACGCTGCCGTGGCCGCTTCCCATCAAGACAGCTCCGGGAGCGCCCTCCAGCGTCACCGCCTTCCGGATCTCGATCGGTCCCTTGTGCTCGCCACTCAAGAGCGTCACGACGTCGCCCGGCGACGCCGCGTCGACAATGGCCTGTACGTTTCCGTTCCCCGCCGGGACCACGATGTTGGCCGACCAGGCTGGGCCAGAGAGGACGGCGACAATCGCCGCCGCCCCCATCGCTGTGAATGCTCCCGAACGGGTCATGGCCGTCAAGCGCCCTGCGGCTCGACGAACATGCGGCCCTTCATCTCCATGTGCATGGCATGGCAGAACCACGAACAGTAATACCAGTACACGCCTGGCTGGCTCGCGGTGAAGGTGACCGACGCGGTCGCCTGCGGCGCGACCTCCATATTGATGCCGTAGTTGATGATGCTGAACCCGTGGGTGAGATCCTCCACTTCGTCGATGTTGGTTACGTAGACTGTGACCTCGTCGCCCTGCTTTACCGAGAAGCTCTCGAGGCTGAACGCCGGCGCCGCCGACGTCATGTAGACGCGCACCTTGTTGCCATCGCGGATGACTTCCGCCGCCGACATCAGGTCGATCCCGTCAGCCTTCGCCTGTTTGACCGCATCGGCGAAGAACGGATCTTCACGGTTCCATACATGAACGGGATTGACCTTGGAGCGGTGCACCAGGGTTGCGTCATGCGGTTCCGCGAAGGTCGGGTTGTCATGCACCAGGACCATCTGGTCGCCGGAGATGTCGATGAGCTGGTCGTTCTCCGGCTTCAGCGGCCCGACGTTGAGGTAGCGATCCTTCGAGAACTTGTTCAGCGAAATCAGCCACTTGCCATCGGCCTCTTTGGTCTGTCCCATCGAGGTGTGGTTGTGGCCGGGCTGGTAGTGGACGTCCAGCTTCTGGCGGATGGGGTCGACCGCCTCCCCCTTGAAGGCCCGCTTGGCGTCGTCGATGTTCCACTTGCAAACCTGGCTGTCGATGAAGAGCGTCGTGTAGGCGTTGCCCTTGCCGTCGTAGGCAGTGTGCAACGGCCCGAGTCCGAGTTCTGGCTCGGCGACGACGGTGTCACGGGGCTGGATCTTATCGTCGAACAGCTCGTCGAACTTGCGCACGTCGAAGACCGTCACAGTCGGCGACAGCTTTCCGTTGGCGACGACATGGATTCCATCGGGCGCGGTATTGATGCCATGCGGGCTGTTCGGCACTGGAACATAGCGGGTGTAAGGCGAGCCCTTGCGACCGTCGATCACCGGAACGCCGTTGATCTCCTTGTAGTCGCCCTTGGCGACGGCATCCTCGATGCGCTTGAGATTGAAGATGACGACCCAGTCCTGCTCCTTTTCCATCATCTCGGCGAGGTTCACGCCCTCTTCCGAGTTGTAGCAAGTGGCGAAGCAGTACTTGCCCTGATAGTCGGCATCAACGTTGTCGAGGTTGCCGTCGACCATCACCTGCCAGGCCACCTTCATCGTCTCGCCGTCAACGGCTGTGAAGATCGCGTGATACTGCTTGTGGTCGTCGAGCACTTTGCCGTCGTTGGGGATCGGCACCCGGTCTTCGCCGTTGCAGAAGACGTATCCGGTCTTCGGATACTTCTGCACGCGGAGGCCGTGGACGGTGTGCTGGTTCGGGAGTTGGATGATCTTGTCGCATTTCATCACGTCGAGACGAATGCGGCAGACGCGGGTGTTGGCCTTGTCGTTGGCGAACAGATAGCGGCCGTCGTAGGTTCCGTCAGTGAAGGAGGGGTGAGGATGGTGCAGGTCGCCGTTGAGGTAGATCCCGCCCTTGTCCTTCAGGAACTCCTTCGTGTTGGGAAGCAGTCCTTCGGTCAGCACCTTGCGGCTCTCGTTCGTCTGGCCCCATCCGGTGGCGCTGCAGCGGTTGAAGACCGGAATGCGCATCATTTCGCGCATCGAGGGTGCGCCGACGATACGGACCTCGCCCGATTGGCCGCTGGAAAAGAAGACGTAGTATTCGTCGAGTTCGCCGGGCTTCACCTCATAACTTCCGCCTTCGCCGCTCGGCGCAGCAGAAGAGGACTGAGCGGCGGCGGGCGATACGGCTCCGCCTGCCAGCGTCAGGGCTCCGCTCACGGCGGTTGCGCCCGCGGCTACGCTAGTGCCCAGCAGCTGTCGCCTATTCAGTCTGTTGATTTGCTCGTCTGACATTTGAGCCTCCTTTTTTCGCTCATGGCTGTTTCGTCGGCTCGGCTTTCCCCGGCGCTGGGGGAATTGGAGCGCCCCGATGGGTGATTACAGGCTTTGCAGGTCCGCGATCGTTGTCGCTGCGCAAGGAAGGCGACGAAAGCGCCTGGAACTTTTCGCGCTTCAGCCGCACCTGGATCATGTGCGGGCAGCGATGGTCGTCGTGGTAGAGTTCCTGGCAATGCATGCAGTAGATGCATTCGTTGACGTTGATCTGGCCTTCCGGATGAATTGCCTGCACCGGACATTCCTTGGCACAGCGCTGGCACGGCGAGCCGCAATCCGGATAGCGCTTGAGCCATTCGAACATCCTGATCCGGCCAGGGATGGCGAGCGCTGCGCCCAGCGGGCAGAGGTAGCGGCAGTAAAACCGCTCGACGAAAAGTCCGAGTGACAGGATCGTCAGCGCAAAGATCACGAATGGCCATTCCCGCGCGAATTTAAGGATGATGGCCGTCTTGAACGGCTCGACCTCCGCGAACATTTCTGCCAGCGCGACGGAGTAGAAGGAGAGCCCGAACAGCCCTAGGAAGATAATGTACTTGATAGGCCACAGCCGCTCATGCAGCCCGAAAGGCACCTTCAGCTGAGGCACTTTCAGCCATTGGGCCAGATTGTTGGTTAGCTCCTGCAAGGCGCCGAAGGGACAAAGCCAGCCGCAGAACGGCCCGCGCCCCCAAAACAGCAGGCCTGCCGCGACCGACGCCCACAAGACGAAAACGAGGGGCGCGGAAAGGAAGAACTCCCAATTGAAGTTGGTAATCAGGGAGTTTGTGAAGGTCAGCACATTGACTACGGACAGCTGCGCATTGGCGTACCAGCCGAGCCAAACGAGCGTGAACAACAGAAAGCCGCGACGCACCCAGCCAAAAAGCTTCGGCCGCCGCACAAGCCAATCCTGGAAAAAGAAAATGGCGGTAAGGACAAGAAGCCCTAACACCGTGATGCCGATAGACACGGTGTTCATCTTCCACATCCTGACCCAGAGCGGCTCTTCGTCTGGAAATGTTCCGGCGCTGGCGTCAGGCTGGGCTGCGGGCGATGCGGCTGTCGAAGGCTGTGACTGAGCCACCGGCGGTGCCGGCGGCTCATTCACGGTCAGGTATTGTTTCGGCAGCGTATAGCCGACGTTGAAGGGAAGCGTCGCCTTCTCGCGTGCGCCAAAGCTGCGCTGCACCAGCAACTGCAGTTCCCAAGGCTCGGTCAGGTCCAGCGAAAACTCCGGCGGCACGACGAACAATGCGATCTCTCGCAGCCGCGGTGCGCCGGCCGCTGCCAGATCGCCGAGGCGGGAGTGATTGCGGTCGCGGAAGCGTACTCCTTGTCCATCCTGGAGGAGTTCGATCCGGTCGAAAATGCCTCCCCGGACGTATCCGGATCCCTTGAACGAATAGAGCCCGTCCCCGGCAACAACGATCGCCTGCTGGCCAGGCTTTAGCATCGACTGCATCCGCTCGAACCCGCTCTTGCCGAGCAGGCTGAGGCCTATCGACGGTACACTGACTGGAGCGATGTAAAGTTCCATGAAACGGTCGCCTGGAGTGTTCGATTCAGGCCGTGCGGCGGCCTGCGCCAAGCCAGCCTGCTTGAACGCCTCGGTAACTTCGCCCACCGACAGCTGCAGTTTTCGGACCGAGCCGTCCCCGACGAGAGCCTCCCAATCGTGGCCTTCGCGTTTGGACAGGTCGAGCTTCGTCGTCGCAGCGTGGGCGGGAGCGGACGCCAGTCCTGCTTCCCCCAGTCTGTTGCTTCGGATCAGCTTAACCGCCGACCGCACGATGCTGTCGCCCATCACGAGCACGGTAACCGTTGCGCCGCTGACGATGTCCACCTGGGGCGGTCGTTCAGCGCCCGCTGCTACCCGCCCCATGTCCTTGCCTATGAGCGCGTTCAGCGCGGCGACCACCTTTTTCTCGGGGATGCCAATGAGGACGATGGGCTCCTTGTGGTCAACGAGCTTGAACCCACGGACAACGCCGTGCTTGTCAATGCCGACCAGGATATGGATCGGCTTGCCGGAATAGCCGACCGCGCTGGTGAAATCCGAATTGAGGTAGACGTACCCCAGGATGTCGTCGCCTCGATATACAGGGGCGAGCGGCGGCTCTCCTGCAAGTTCGCCGAACCGTTCGGCGCCCTGGAAGAACTCGCCGGGCTGCGCCTTGGGCAAGAATTCGGCAACCCGGCTCGCCGCTGAAGCGTCTGCCAGTTGCCCAAATATAACGAAGGCGATTGCAGTAACTGCCAAGGCGGCCATCAAGGTTCTGGCGGCTGCCTTCTTGGCTTGGGGGAGAAATGCGCTTGTCACGATCGAATTCCGGTTCGGCCTAGCGACTTCGCCAAGGCTCGTCTTTTGCCCACGGGGTGGTTGCCCACGCGACGAGACTGCAACCGCATGCAGGTCGCTGGCTCGAGAGCGATAAAGACGGCTTAAGCCCGCGCGTCTTTGATCCAGCGCAAACTGAAGGTCAGCATCCCGTTCTAGGTTGTTCCAAAGTTCGTGCTGGGAGGAAGTTCATGTCGGTTCTGAAATGGGAGCCCTATGTGTCCGTCGATACGATGGACGAGCTAATCGCCCTCGCCTATGCGATGGAGCAGGAGGCCGCCTCGGGCTATTCAGAACTGTCTTCCAGAATGCGCAAGGAAGGCCGGACCGATCTCGCCGTCGTTTTTGACAGATTGGCCGCGGAGGAAAGGCAACACATCGACAACGTCACGCACTGGTCCCACCAGGTCAGCGGCAAGCAACCAGAACAATCACGGATCAGTTGGCAGCTCTCCGACGTTTTCGACGATGAGGGAGCGGGAACCATCGCACCCGAGCTGCTGAACGGCTATCGGGCGTTCTCGATGGCGGTGCGCAACGAAGAGCGCGCCTTTGTCTTCTGGACCTACATGGCCGCGCGCGCACCGACAAACGAGTTGCGGGAGGCAGCGGAGACGATGGCGAGGGAGGAGCTGGGGCACGTAGCCACGTTGCGCCGGGAGCGAAGGCTGGCGTTTCACAAGCAGCGGACCGCATCCAAAAGGACGGCTTTCGCTTGGGACGAGATGGAGCTTCGGCTTTCCGAACAGCTTGAAGTCGCGGCTGCCCGCGGAACTGCCGCCGAGGGAACACGGCTGCGGGAGCTTGCGCGCCAAGCACGGATGCGCGCGGATAGCCTGGCGAGATCGCCGCTTGGCCATTCGCCCCTGCTGCAAAACACACCAAGCGCAGGCTCGCTGGGGATGGCGGCACTTTGCGAGCTGCTCCTGGACTGCTATCTCGATTTCGGCGAACGGCTTCCGACTGAATTGGAACGCAATCGCGCCCAGAAGTTCGCGGCTGCTACGGTTCACTGCCTTAGCGCGATCCGCTGACAGGACCAAAGATGGACAAATATGAGAAAGAGGCCCTCGATGCCGTCGACCGTTATCTCGACCTCATCAGTCCACCGAATGTAGTTTCTGTCGTTGCGGCCGTTGCTGACATAATCGCCCAACTTCCGGCGAGCGGGATGGATGAAGCCCAGCTGCGACAGCTAATTGTTGCCCGCGCCGATTCTCGAAACTTGGCGACAAATCAATAGCGCTTGGACGCGTCTCCTCAGAGAGGCGATAGCTATCTTTCGGCGCTCCGTGCAATGGCAGACCGCGCTGGCGCTTGGCGTCGGCGCGGCACTGCAGGCCTGGGTAGTTCGCACGGCTCTACCGTACGACAAGCACCGGAATCTTGGAGAGGTGGACAACTTCCGCGGTTTGGCTTCCGAGCAAAAGCCTGCTCACACCACGTCGGCCGTGGGATGCGATAACGATGAGGTTGCATCCCCGATCTTGTGCTGTTTTGACGATCGCTTCCGCGGGCGATGCATGCGACGCCAGCACTACTTCGATGGTCACGCCCATCTTAGCGGCCGCTTCTTTTGCCAAATTCAAGGCAGCATCAGCATGATGTTGCTGAGCTTCAGTCCATGACCCGATTGTAGCGGGGCTGTGCAGTGGGTAGGGCTCCGCCACCGTTATCACAGTCGCTTTGCTGCCAAGGCTCTTCGCTAACGTCAGGCCGTGGTCGACACCCTTCTGCGCAAGTTCCGAGCCATCCGTGGTTATGAGAATGTTCGTGTACAAAACTACCTCCACTGCTGTGGTTTTGTGGCTATCGTGCATACGGCACTGTGTACCCCAAGAAGAAAAAATAGATTGATCTGTGTCAATCGTCTTGCGGGAGTCTTGCCCGTTACCCTCTGGGGGAAAGACGGTTCGTGTCGTGCGAACTACCATCCGCGAATTCCTTCTCCGAGGGGCCAAACCTCCCACAAACATCGAACTTCAACCGTCTTCGGTAGTTAGCCATCCCGAAGTCGCGCCACTTCCAAGGTTTTCTTGCCGAATTTGCGCAATCGCAAATTCCCTCGACGGCAATCGGAGTAGTGAGAGGCAACTGCTGACGCAGCCATAGATCGCTAGAAAGGCACATGATGAAATTCCTCCTCCACCTCACGACTGCCGTTTCGCTCTTCGTATTCGCTGGCGGCGCCAATGCTGCGGAACACGTGGTCCAAATGCTCAACAAGGGCGAAAAGGGCGCAATGGTCTTTCAGCCGAACTTCGTTCAGGCAGCGCCTGGCGACACAGTGAAGTTCGTGCCGACCGATAAGTCGCACAACGCCGAGTCCATCAAGGGCATGATCCCTGAAGGCGCCGCCGATTTCAAAAGTAAGATGAACGAGGAGATCACGGTGACCCTCGACAAGGAAGGCGTCTACGGGGTGAAGTGCACTCCCCACTACGGCATGGGCATGGTCGCCCTCGTGGTTGTCGGCCAGCCAGTCAACGCCGATGCGGCCAAGGCCGTCAAGCAGACCGGGAAGGCCAAGGCAGCGTTCGCCGAACTCTTCGGCCAGGCGGTAGCCGCCAAGTAATTACGCTCTCCTCCTGGCCTCAATTACCCTCGCTGAGGCCGACCGGGCGGACATTTCTTGACCGCCCGGTTCTTTTTTTGAAAGTCGCAAGAATGGGAATTCCAAGACTACGGTCCTACAAAGGACCAGCAATACTGTCGTACGGGTTCAGGCCATTCTTTCTGCTCGGGTCGTTGTACGCGGGACTCTCGATCCTGTTCTGGCTCCCGCTTTATGCTGGCCACCTTGAGACCTACAGCCTTCTGGCGCCACTGGACTGGCATGTTCATGAGATGCTGTTCGGCTATCTGGCGGCGATCGTCACTGGTTTCCTGCTCACTGCCATTCCGAACTGGACGGGCCGCCTGCCCGTTCAGGGATTTCCCCTCTTGGGTCTCGTGGTGATCTGGATCGCAGGCCGCCTCGCGGTGTTTTTCTCGTCTGCCATTGGCTGGCAAGTGGCGGCGATGGTGGACGCGGCATTCCTTGGCGCAGTGGCTCTGGCGGCCACCATTGAAATCGTTGCGGGCCGAAACTGGCGCAATCTGAAAGTGCTGCTGCCGCTGGCTATGCTTCTGGCAGCAAACGTATGTTTCCACCTTGAAGCTCATTATCTCGGCCTTTCCGACACGAGCCGACGGCTTGGCATGAGCGCCGCGGTGCTGCTGGTCATGATCATCGGCGGAAGGATCATACCGAGCTTTACGCGGAACTGGCTTGTCCGGCAGAATCCGGGACGCCTTCCCGTGCCTTTCAATCGCTTCGACGTGGTCTCTCTTGCAGTCGGCGCGCTTGCGCTCGCCGCATGGTGCTTCGCTCCAACCAGCGTAGTTACGGCCGTTGCGCTAGGGATGGCGGCCGCTTTGCAGTCGGTACGCCTGGCGCGATGGGCCGGTGACCGGACCATCAAGGATCCACTGGTCCTGGTCCTCCACCTCGCCTATGGATTCATTCCGGTGGGTTTCACTCTCCTGGCGGCTTCTATCGTGCTTCCCGAGAGCCTGCCTGTCGCAGCGGGGATACATGCCCTTGGCGGCGGAGCCATCGGCGCCATGACACTTTCCGTCATGGTACGCGCCACGCTGGGTCACACCGGGCGGCCGCTAAAGGCAGGACACGGAGCAGCTTTCCTGTTTGCGGCCATCATCGCGGCTGCAGGTTTGCGCATTGCGGCCGTCTTTCTCCCGGAACTCCATCTGATCGAGATCGCAGGAGCGGCATGGTCGGTCGCGTTCCTGGGATTCGCAGCGCTCTTCGGGAAGGCTTTGTTGCAACCCAAACTAACGTAACAGGTGCAGAGGTTCCGCTACAGCAGCGTGACGCGGGTGTCGTCACTGAAATGGAGCACCCGCTTCAGACACTGGCTAAAGTAGTACTCCTCCATGAAGCGCCCTGAACGGTGGTTCCGGTCGATCAGCAGATCGATGAAATCGGCCTGGAGCTCGTTCCATCTGGCGAGAGCGTTCTCTCCTTGGTCGAGCTTCCGAGCGAATCCTTGATGGTTTATCGGCCGCAGGTACACGGATCGGATAGGGTAAGAACTGGTGGTTTTGCTACCGAATGCCGGAAATTTCATCCACAAGAATTCGAAAGAAGAGGTGCGAGGAGTGATCCGCGACCGGGACGTTACTCTCGGACGACGACCATTTCCTTGCTGGGTGGCCGGATCGACAGACTGATCTCAGCAACGAGTTTTCGGCGGAGCGCTGCCGCGTAGTCGGTTGTCGTGGATGGCGCGATGACAAATGCTCTCGGACCACCAATGACATTGTTGTCGAAATATTCGGTGAGATCGTAAACAACGCTGCGTATCATCTCGGGAATGGCGATTGCGTTGATTGTGTAACCCTTGGCAATCGCCCGCCGTCGGCTCACTGCAACGGGCAAGCCGTCATTGTTGGTGCCATTGGCCGAGATATCGATGACCTTGCTGGCGGCTGATCCAACGTAACTGTCGAGCAGCATACAGCCGAGATCGATGGCGAAGGAAATGGAGGTCGCGCACGTCTGTTCACATCCGAGGCCTCTATCGCCTTCCTTCAGGATGATCGACGCCACGGCTTGCGCATCCTTAAGGCCACAGACACTTGTCCACGGCACCACCGAACGCGCATGCCCAGAACTTGCCCATTCGACATAGGTTACTGCGATGCAACCGGTGCTGTTGCGGGTAATGGCTGCGACGACCTCGGGCGAAGAGATTGCTGCGGCATGGCCTTGGCGTTGCAGGTTGGCGGTGGCGGGATCGATGGATGCCGAGACGTCGACCGCGAACACAATCGCCGCATCAACGTCAGCAGCATTTGCCTGCGGTGTATAAAGCGCCGATGCAGCAAGCATCGCTCCCAGCGGGGCAGCGAGGTTCGCGCTCATTGTCAGGCACCGTCTGGAGGTGCGAAGAAGCAGTTTGCGTCTCTCTTGGTGGGATGAAGGCAGATGTGATAATCGCGTTCTCCCGACGCAATTTCGTTTCCATATGGGATCAGAAACGTCTGCCTTCGTGTAATCTGGCAATGATCGCCAGGGTAGAGGGTCACAACGAAGCCGTTCAGCCTTGTCTTGACCGCAGCGTAGGGTATTCGCTGGCAATCTCCCTCAATGGGGTCACCCCCGCAGCATGCCGGAGGATAGGTCCAACCGGTGTCGGCTCCGTGGGCTTGCGCCTGGTCGTGATTGATCGCCAGAACGAGGGCTGTCGCAACCGCAACTGAGCCTAAAAGGTTCCCGATTGCGTCTCTGGTACGAAACCGCACCACGCCCATCTGGCCCCCCAAATCCCTGAGGTGAACAGGACTAATGCTACGCCTCGCTTCGAGCTTATGACAGGTAGCCGAAAGAGCTAGGCGATCCGAGGAGTTCAACATCTAGATGTGCTATAAGACGCATCGTGTTGAGGACGAGGATGCATTCATAGCGGCAATGACGGTCGAAATCCCCCCACCTCCGCCCAACGCCACTCAGACGCGGGCTGCGAACTCCGGGATTGCGCAGTGATCCATTCATCTCCGCGGATCGCCCTCGGGCTCAAGCAAAACTGGCGGCAGTTTGCCCTGCTTGTGGTGATCAATGCCTTTGTCGGCGGCATGGTGGGCATTGAGCGCACTGTGGTGCCACTCATAGGTTCCGAAGTATTTGGCATTGCCTCGACGACATTAGTCGTCTCATTCATTGTCAGCTTCGGCGTGGTAAAAGCCTTCGCTAATCTACTCTCCGGCCAACTCGCTGACAGATGGGGGCGCAAGCGCGTGCTCATCCTCGGCTGGCTCTTTGGCCTTCCGGTGCCCTTCATGATCCTTTGGGCACCCAGTTGGAGCTGGATTATCGCCGCCAATGCATTGCTGGGAGTCAGCCAGGGACTGGCTTGGTCGATGACCGTGATAATGAAGGTCGACCTCGTCGGTCCCAAGGGTCGCGGCCTCGCCGTCGGCCTCAATGAGTTCGCAGGCTACTTCGCGGTTGGCCTGACCGCATTCCTCTCCGGGTACCTCGCGGGGCGATATGGTCTACGACCAATTCCGATCTATGTTGGCGTGGTGTACGCGGTTCTCGGGTTGGCCTTGTCGGTTCTGCTGGTGCGCGACACCCGCCCCCATGTCCAACTGGAAATGGCGAACCATCCAAAGGAAGAATCCCCTCTCAGCTTTCGGGAAGTGTTCGCCCTGACGACCTTCCGCGACCGCAATCTCTTTGCGGCCTCGCAGGCGGGGCTCGTCAACAACCTCAATGATGGTATGAGTTGGGGCATCTTTCCGCTCTTTTTCGCCGCCAACGGACTCGGCGTGGAGAAGATAGGCATCCTGAAGGCCGTGTACCCTGGGGTGTGGGGACTGTTTCAAGTGCTGACTGGACCGCTTAGCGACCGTTGGGGGCGGAAGGGTCTGATCATTGCTGGAATGTGGGTGCAGGCAGTGGCACTCATGATGACAGCTCTCACCAGGGACTTCGGCTGGTGGCTGGTGGCAAGCCTGTTGCTCGGCTTGGGAACGGCAATGGTCTACCCCAGCCTGATTGCGGCTGTTTCGGATGCCTCACACCCTTCGTGGCGCGCCAGGTCACTGAGCGTGTACCGCTTCTGGCGTGATTTGGGGTACGCCATCGGAGCGCTGTCGGCCGGACTTATCGCCGATACCTTCGGACTTCCTTGGGCCATAGGGTCGATTGCAGCGCTCACTTTTCTTTCAGGGGCGATTACGGCGCTGGTAATGCGGGAAAGGCTGACGGCAGTGGCCGATCATGTATCGGCTAACCATTCCACGGGATAGTTCAGGCCGCTTTTCGTTGCACCTCCGCTGCATAGCCTCCAAGAATGCCATTCCAGCCGTGCTCAGACTCGAAGGTCTGACGGGCAGCCTCGGCGGTCTCTCCCATATTCTCAAGTAGCCGATGCACAAGTTCCACTCTCGTGTATTGCTCGCTCTCTTTGAGGAAGCACGCCCCCAACGCCAAAACCCCCAAATCCCGCCGGAGTATAGAAAAACTGACTGGCTGCATTGTCAATGAACCACCCTGCGTGCGCCGGATCACGTGTTCGGCATGGGAAGTCAGGCGCCGAACATTTCGCGCCGTAGCCTCCGGATCTGCGCCTGGAAATCGGCTATGGTCATGGCAGCAGGCCGTTCCCGCACCAGCCGGAAGCCCAGATTGTCGGGCGGCAAGCCGACAGCACATCCACCGCTCTTTCCATCACGGATGAAGTTCGACATGTATGTCCGGTGGAATCCCTCGACGACATGAACACCGCAATTCTCAATAGACGTTTCGGCGGCCCTGCCGTCTGCGGCCATGGTGACACGAGCATAACATGTCGACGTCCATTCCCAGACGTTGCCCGCGATGTCTGCCACGCCCTTGGAGTTCACCCCAAAAGAGCCGCGGCTCCTCGGCACAGGGTCTGCTTTCCGCTCCAAGTCCACCTCCCGCTGGTAGCTCGACAGCCAGGCGCGAGCGGGATTCTGCGCGTCTTGTTCCAACGGTTCGATGTCGCTCCGAAACCGTTCGCTGGCGGCATGCGCCCATTCCTCATCAGTTGGCAACCGCCATGTCTCTCCGGTCGCCTCGGAATACCAGCGAGCATATGCCTCGGCGTCGAGGTAGCTCACTCCAGTGACCGGAACGTCGCCGCTTCCTTCAGCATCGGCTGCCTCGCAGGCGCCGAGGCTGACACAGCGCTCGTACTCGTCCAGGCTCACTTGATACTTCATGATTTCTAGTGGCTGACTGATGGCGACCCGCTTTCGCGGTGCTGGAACAGGGCGCTCGTTCATCAGAAATTCGCCAGGCTCGGCGTGCGAGAAGAGTCCAGGCGCGGCCGCGACGGTGATCGCTGCCGGAGTGCGAGCTTGGCTATGTTTCGGACCGTCAGTCCAATTCAGCAGGGCAACGGCTCCGGCCGTCATGATGGCAGCAGCGCTGCCGATTAATGTTAGCGTATTGACTGGCATGGTGGTGGCCTTCAACGAAACGCGACCCGCCGGGGGCAATCCGACGGGTTCGCGCTCGCTTCCATTGTTCAGGTCCTGTTGTCAGTTCATCGGGATCGGTCTGGGCGCGTCGACCTGTTTCATCAGGTCGTCGTTCCACTCGCCTTCGACAGTGAAGTGAGCAGTCGCACCCAGTTCGACAGCTTCGATGAGATTGTGATTCACGTACGCGTAGACGCCGGGCTGAAGGAAAGTATACAGCGCAGCACCTGCGGATCCGCCACGGATGAACCAGGTCTCAAGGTCCTTTGCCGGAGGGTTGGCAAACTTGCCTTCTTCCCAGACATAGTCCCCATGCCCGCCGATCAAGTGCGGCCGGGTATCGCGATTGGCCTGCGAGTGGACGATCATGACGGTTTCGCCGACCTTCGCCGTCATGGCGTTCTTGCCCGTGAGGGAGCCGACCTTGCCGTTGAAGACCACGTGGGTCGGGATCAGGCCGCGCATGACCTTGAGCGTGTCGTCATAGCTTTCGCCGAGGGACTCATACTTCTTGTATTTGCCGTTCTCGTCCCGCGGAATGTAGAACTCGTTCTCTCCGACGTAGAAGATCTTGTCGTAGCGAACGGGCTCGCCCTTTTCATTCTTCAGTCCTTCACGCGGCAGGACCATCACGGTCCCGCTCATGCCCGAAACCACGTGCCACGGGATCATGCCTTCCGGCGCGCAGTGGTAGACGAACGTCCCGGTGCGCGTGGCCTTGAACCGCAGCGTTACCTGCTCGCCTGGATTGACGTGCGTAAGCGCCCCGCCGCCAAGCGCGCCCGTCGCGGCATGGAAGTCGATGTTGTGGGGCATTTCGTTCGTCTCCGGATTGACCAGAGTGAGTTCCAGGTAGTCGCCCTCGTGCACGACCATCATCGGTCCGGGGATCGAGCCGTTGAACGTCATGCCCCTGAGCGTGGTGCCTTCGTCATCGATCACGATCGGCTTTTCTTCGATCTTCATCGTGAACTCGACGACCTTTGGGCCGCCGTTGGCCACCTGGTCGTGTTCATGGACGAAGGGCGGTGCAACGAGCGATACCTTCTGGCGAGGAAGGGCCGCGATGTCCGCGGTCTGTGCCTGGGCCGCAAAGGCAGGTATCGCGGCCGCCGCGGCAGCCGCTACGACTGCTCCGATGAGGGCTTCGCGTCGCGTGAACATTTTAATCTCCTTGTGAATGTCGTTTCGACAAGGAGAACGATATGACTGGTCCCGATCCTGCTCTTTGTTCTGGCGCAATCATCGCCGCCGCAACCATAGGGTGCGACAATTTCGACCGAAATCACGTTACGCCAGGGTCTGGTCGTCACTTCGCGAAGCTATGCGAAGCCGGGTGATAGCTCGTCATAAGGCGTTCAAGTTCATCGATCGCCGTGGATTGCGGCAGCTGTTGTCCCTCCAGCTCGGGCGGCACCTTCCAGCCCGGGTCGACGCCTTCCATGTTCGGAAGCTCGTGAGCGATGCCTTTGTGGCAGTCGATGCACGTCGCCTCGCCTGAAAGGAGGTAACGGGTGTGGATTTCGGCCGCGCGCGTGGTTTGTTTCGACAGGTCCATTGCCACGGAAGAATGGCAGTTGCGGCATTCAAGACTGTCGTTGGACTTCAGCCGCGCCCACTCATGCTGGGCGAGCTCGAGACGCATGTCCAGGAACTTGCGCCTGGTGTCGATGGTCCCGAATATCTTGCCCCACACCTCCTTGGAGGCCTGCATTTTGCGTGCGATCTTGTCAGTCCATTTGTGAGGCACATGGCAGTCCGGACAGGAGGCGCGCACGCCGGAACGGTTGGAGAAGTGCACCGTGCGCGTCAGCTCTTCGTACACGTTGTTCTTCATCTCGTGGCATGACGTGCAGAACTGCTCTGTGTTGGTTACCTCAAGCGCCGTGTTGAAGGCACCCCAAAAAATGACGCCGCCAACGAAGCCTCCGAGGGTAAGAAAGCCCAGTCCGAGCGTTGCCGCCGGCGTGGTGAGGATGCCCCACGCCCAGAGAACGAGTTTCTTGATCCATTGCATCGTTTACTCGCTCCCGGCGGGTTCGACGCCCATCTCGCTCATGTCCTTGAACAGGTTTTCCACCAATGGCTTTACGTCCGCCTGCGGCACGTGGCACGCCGTGCAGAAGTAACGCCGCGGCGACACGTCGGCGATCATCTGGCCTTCGCGCGTCAGGTAGTGGGTGACGCTGATCATTGGCGCGCCCGAACCTTGGGTGAATTCGCGCTTGTGGCACGACAGGCAGCGGTTGGTGTTGACCGAGAGCTGATAGCCTTCGATCGAATGCGGGATGACCGGAGGTTGGTCAGGATAAGCCCGCATCTTGCGGATGTCGTCAACGATCCACTTGGGTAGGGGATCGGCGGGCAGCGACTCCATTGGCGGAGTCGCTCCCGTCAGTTCCGAGGCCATCTGAGCGATCGCCGCAGTCCCTGTGAGGAGAACGACGGCAGCGAGCGCCGCCGCCAGCTTATGCCGCTTGATCAAGCGGCCGATACGATCTTGACCGCGCATTTCTTGAAATCCGTCTGTTTGGAGATGGGATCGGTAGCGTCGAGCGTAACCTTATTGATCAGCTGGCTAGCGTCGAACCACGGCACGAAGATCACCCCGCTGGGCATGCGGTTGCGACCTCGCGTTTCCAGCCGCGACCGGATTTCGCCCCGGCGCGAGATGATGCGAATCTCGGCGCCCTGGTTGAGGCCGCGCTTTCGCGCATCGTCGGCGTTCATGAAACACCGCGCCCCGGGGAACGCTCTGAATAGCTCTGGCACGCGCATGGTCATCGAGCCCGAATGCCAGTGCTCGAGAACGCGGCCAGTCACAAGCCACAGGTCGAATTCGTCGTCAGGCGATTCCGCTGGCGGCTCGTACGGCACGGCCAGGATGACCGCCTTGCCGTCCGGACGGCCGTAGAACCGTACCCCCTCGCCCGGCTTGACATAAGGGTCGTAGCCCTCGCGGTACCGCCACTTCGTTTCTTTGCCGTCCACCACGGGCCAACGCAGGCCTCGCTCTTCGTGGTAGCGATCGTAGGGCGCCAGGTCGTGACCGTGGCCTCTGCCGAACGCGGCGTACTCCTCAAACAGGCCCTTCTGCAGGTAGAAGCCGAAGTCCTTGGCCTCGGCGTTTTCGTATTCAGGGTTGATTTCGGCTGCCGGGAACTTGTCGACATTGCCGTTGCGGAACAGGACGTCGAAGAGCGTCTTGCCGCGATATTCCGGGTTAGCGTCGAGGATCTCCGCAGTCCAGACCTCGTCCGTCGTGAAACGCTTCGAGAACTCCACCAGCTGCCAGAGGTCGGAGCGGGCCTCCCCCTTTGCCTGCACCAATTGGTGCCAGACGTGGGTTCGGCGCTCGGCATTGCCGTACGCGCCTTCCTTCTCCACCCACATGGCAGCAGGCAGGATCAGGTCCGCGCTCAAGGCGGTCACGGTCGGGTAGACATCCGACACGACGATGAAGTTGTCGGGATTGCGGTAGCCGGGATAGGTCTCCTGGCTGTTGTTTGGCCCCGCCTGGACGTTGTTGTTAACCTGCACCCAGTAAAAATTGAGCTTGCCGTCCTTGAGCATCCGGTCCTGCTGCACGGCGTGGTATCCGGGTTTGTCGGGCAGCAGACCGTGCGGCAGCTTCCATATTTCCTCGGCATGCGCCCGATGCCCGGGATTGGTAACCACCATGTCGGCGGGCAGGCGATGCGCGAAGGTCCCGACCTCGCGGGCGGTTCCGCACGCCGATGGCTGGCCAGTCAGCGAAAACGGGCTGTTGCCCGGCTCCGAGATTTTGCCCGTCAACAGGTGGATGTTGTAGACCATCTGGTTGGCCCACACGCCGCGGACGTGCTGATTGAACCCCATCGTCCAGAGCGACATGACTTTCCGGGCCGGATCCGCGTAAAGCTCGGCAAGTTCCTCCAAAAACTCGCGTTCAACGCCAGTCAGTTCGACAGTCTTTTCCAGCGTGTATTCCGCCACGAAAGCCTTGAACTCGTCGAAGCCGATCGGCTCCATCTTGCCCGCATCGGCCGCGCCCGTCGCCGCGATTTCCAGCGGGTGTTCAGGCCTGAGACCGTACCCGATGTCCGTGGCGCCCTTCATGAAGGTCGTGTGTTCGCGCACGAACGCCTCGTTGACCCGCCCCGTCACGATGATGTGGTTCGCGATGTAATTGAGGATCGCCAGATCGGTCCCTGGCTTGAAGATCACCGGAATGTCGGCCAGATCCATGCTGCGGTGGGTGAAGGTCGACAGAACTGCAACCTTCACATGCGGATGCCCAAGCCTGCGGTCCGCCAGGCGCGTCCACAGGATCGGATGCATCTCGGCCATGTTCGAACCCCACAGCACGAAGGCGTCGGCGGCCTCGAAGTCATCGTAGCAGCCCATCGGCTCGTCCATGCCGAACGTCCGCATAAATCCGTAGGCTGCTGACGCCATGCAATGCCGCGCATTGGGGTCGAGGTTGTTGGAGCGGAACCCTGCTCGCATCAGCTTGGTCGCTGCATATCCTTCGAAGATCGTCCACTGGCCGGAGCCGAACATCCCTACGGCGGTAGGCCCCTTCTCCTTCAGCACCTGCTTGCACTTCTCGGCCATCACGTCGAAGGCTTCATCCCAGGAGACTGGCTCGAATTCCCCCTCCTTGTCGAAGACCCCGTTCCGCTTGCGAAGCAGCGGCGTGGTCAGCCTGTCGGCCCCGTACATGATCTTGGAAAGGAAATATCCTTTCACGCAGTTCAGGCCACGGTTGACCTCCGCCTGCATGTCGCCATGCGTGGCAACGACCTGGCCTTCCTTGACTCCGACCATGACCCCGCACCCGGTGCCGCAGAATCGGCATGGCGCTTTCGACCATTTGATCTCGAGGGCACTCACTCCACCGGGGACCGGCTGCGCGGCAGCCGGCAAGGAGATTCCGGCTGCGGCAGCCGCGATGCCAGCCGCATGGGCCTTCAGAACCTCGCGCCGTGTCAGTTCGGTCGTCATTGTCCCGTGACCTCCGCTTCTTCAATGTGTTCAAAAACCATGTTCGCCGCGACCACCCCGTCGAGCAACGCCATCCGCGTCAGGCAGTCGCCCATTGCTCCGGTACTGTCGCCTTCAATCACGACGACAATTTTACCTTGGTGCCTGGCCCTGACCTCGACCCCTTCCATTGCCGCAAGCAGGACAGCAACGCTGTCCGCCTTATGGGGAAGCGTAGTCACGACCGCGCTGGAGATATGGCGCATGCGCAGTTCAGGCATGGACTTGCCCCTTGCTTCGTTCCGAGATCGTGATTGCCCCGGCGGGGCAGACGCCGATACATCCTCCGCAGCCGCTGCAAGCGGTTTCATTCAGGACAGGCAGGAACGGGCCGCCGACGCGGGGCTGAAACCGGATGGCTTCTTCCGGGCATGCGTCCCTGCAAGATTGGCACGCGATGCCATTGCTCGCAAAACACGACGACCCGATCGAGACGACATGAGCAAACCGCCGGGGAACTTCGCTGCCGAACACGGGTTCAGGGCAGGCTGCAGCGCACCTTCCGCAGAAGGTGCATTCACCGCTGGCGAAATCCAGAAACGGAACGTTTCCTGCGAGCGAAATGATGGTCGTCGGACAGGCATCGACGCATGCTCCGCACCCCGTGCATAGGGCAAGCTCCACCACCCCTGGCGGACGAGCCATAATTTCAGGAGGAGACGACTTCCGTCCGGCGAGAAACGAACGTCTGGTGATGTCGGCGGCGCTCATTTGTGCACCTCAGCCGCCATGCGGCCCGGGTGGGCCAAAGATAATCTGAAACATCCAGACGAGAAATCCGTAGCCGCCAACCACGCCGACGGCCACAACGGGCCAGATTCCAAAGGCCAAAACAAGAAAGGCGAAAAGCTCATTGCGTCGCTTGCGCCGCATATCGGGCACGAGCGCTTCATCGGGTGTGTTTTGAGCCATGAAACCTCTCCCTAGACGTCGAGCGTGTCCGACATCCTTGGTACCTCTCCGAAGATCTTTAGATCGTCTTTATGTCTGGAACGTAACTGCCGATCACGACTGCGTGCTCCCACACGGCCCTTTCTTGTCATCGCACCAGACTAGCCATAAAAGTGGTATTCGCAATACCATTATGAGGGCTTTAGAAGGCGCTGCATTAGGGTGGACTCAACCGTCCTCGACCAAGCCCAGCCGTCGCGGAACAACCGTAGCTGCGGAGGCGCGTCTGCGGGCGCGGTGAAGTGTGACCATACTGCTGCCGGAAGGCAGGCATACGCGACTTCCTGCCCACGTTCCCAGATGGGACAGCGGACGAAAGAGCAACCACACCATGCGCATGACACTTCATACTGACTACGCGCTACGGATGCTGATTTACCTGGCCGTGCATTCCGACCGGACCAGCACGGTAAACGACATTGCTGAAAGCTACGGCATTTCGCGCAACCACTTGCTTAAAGTCACCCTAAACCTCCGGAGATTGGGGCTGGTGTCGACCGCGCGCGGCCGATCCGGCGGCGTTCGCCTGGCGCTCGCGCCCACCGAAATCAATGTCGGCACTGTGGTTCGCGCCATGGGAGACGGCTTCCCTGTGGTCGCGTGCATGGCGGACGGCGAAGGCTGCGTGCTGACACCCGAGTGCAAGTTGCGAAACGTCGTTCGCGCAGCGGTTGGAGCCTATCTTTCTGTCTTCGACAGCTACTCTCTCGCCGATCTAGTTCACAACGGGGACGTGCTCAGGACAATTCTCGATCTTTCCGCAGTCAGCAACGCTCAAGGCACCGTCGCCGCGTGATCATTGCTGCGCATTTTGGGGGCAGGCAAGACATAGGGGGCAATCATGAACTATCGCGAAGCCCAGGAACGCCTTCGCGCCATGGGGATACTCATGAGCAAGCGGGACGGACGAATCCGCCTCAACTATTCCGGAGGTAGCGAAGAGACAGCCTACTATACCCAGGATCTTGAGGATGCGATCGATGCAGGGGGTCGAATGGGACGTTCGCGGCAACCAATGCCAAACTGGTTCACGGTCAAGCCCCCCAAGAGTTCCACAGGAACTTGACGAAGCAGCGTCTAGCGGCCCGGTGGGCATCCGCGGACGAGTAATGGCTGATGGAACGCTGCGATAAATAGCAGAAACGCAACGAGCCAAAGCCCGCCTGACAACACCAGGAGGACTGAACCTTGGCTGGCGATGAGTTCGCCCCCGACGCGAGCGACCGCCGCGCCCGTCATCGCCGCGTAGGCTACCGTGGCGCGAATTGACCGGGCGAAAGCGAGTCCGCTGTGCTTCCGGATCATGCTCCCCATGATGGCCAGCGACATCGTTCCGAACGCCCCTACGGTCCAGGCATGCACCGCGGCCGCCGTGCTGACATGCAACGGCACCAATATGTGCAGGGCCAGCAAGGCGAAGCCCAGCCCGATCCAGCAGTATCCCACATGGAGCGCCGCGACCGCTGCGGGCAAACGAACCTGCCAGCCTCGCCATTGCGTCGCCCGCGCTAGCTGGAGCGAGGCACATGCCGCGCAGGCGACGGCGGTGACTTGCGCGTCGGGCATTTCGATCCAAAAAGACAGCGCCAATACCGCAGCTGCCGCCGATCCCTTCTCCATCACAGCCAAGGGAGCAGGCACTGACGGAGCACCGGAATTGCAGAGATACGCGGCGGTCAACGCAGGAATGACCCGACCGCCCACGACCATCAGCAGACCTGTCATCGTCGCGAGCGACAGACGCAGCGTGAGATCAACTGGATATGATGCCGCGGTCATGGCTGCGCTGGCAGAGAAGCCGAACAGCAGCAGGACTATCTTGTAGTTCCGACGATCCCTCGAGGAGATAACATACCCCGCCGTCGTCAGGGTGAGCGCAGACAGGAAAACTGCCGCGATAGCTGGCCCGGTGCCGTGCGGCCCAAGGACGTAAGATCCGCGCGCGGCGAACCACAGCGCCAGAAGGAATTTCGTCACCGCGTTCCGCGGCCCTGCCTTCCCAGTCCAACGCGGAAGGGCAGTCAAGAGGAAGCCCGCGAGCATGGCAGGAAACGTGCCGTACAGCAGAGCTTGGCGATGCCAGTCGCCGGCCGACGGGCCCGCAAGCCAAGGCTGTGCCCATGACAACGCGGGGGTCCAAATCGCGGCTCCGAAAAGCGCATCCAGCGAAGCGACGGCGAAAAAGGGACGAAATGGCTGGCTGCCGAAAAACAAGGGTCAGCTGCGCTGCGTATCGGTGGCGCGTTTACCGATCTGAATATGCCAATGGGGTGGCCCGGACTGTAAGCACACCCAACTATGCTCGTCGTCGAAGAAAGCCTTGAACTGACTTTCGAGCCGGGAAGTGTCGAAATCGCAGATGACCACACACGATTGGCCGGGATACAGCCCGTCGAAGGCCGACAAGACTGCTGCCTTTTTCAGAGCAGCTGGCAACTTCCGGACATCGTACGTCAAGCCCATGGTGATTTCCCATTTGTCGTCGCCACCGCATCAGGATTCGATGTGCGTTTCCTTGCGCTGCATCAAAGAGCTTGGAGGCTGTTCCCGTAGGATGGGAAAAAAGGAGATCCATCTTGTCCAGCCTGCCCATTCAGACATCTCGCGAGCAATTTAGATGTTGAACGCCTCCTCACAGGCGGTCTTGAAACTCCCTAGGACCACGCGGCGCTCCAGCAGGATCCGATTCCTCGTCGCCCGCTGGTGGCTTCGAGAAGTCTGGCGCTGGACCAGATAGGCGATGCTTCCCCTTGTGCCTTCGCCGACCGGAATCATGAGTGTTTGTTTCATCACAAGGAAAGGATGTCTGGGACGCGCTAGGAACGGCAATTCGAGTTGCCATGGTGACCCAAGGAGGAGAAGGCTTCCATGACTGTTCCGATTGTTAAAGCGTATGCGATCTGGAGTTCGGCCGTTGAGCGCTACCAGGATTGGCGGGAGCGTCGAAGGGACTTGCGCGAAGTGGAAGGTCTAGATCAACGCGAGCGCAGCAGATTGCTTCTCGAGGTCGGCCTGACAACCACAGATTTCTCAACCGCAATGCGGTATGCCTTTGCTTCACGTATTCTACTGCCGGAGGCGTTCAGGTCAGTGGGTGTGGATTACGACAAGTTCGAGGCCCGCCACCCGGAATGGAACCAGGACATGCGCAGGACGTGCATGCTCTGCCCGGAGCGGCGGCGCTGCAGTGCCCGCCTGAAGGACTCGTCGTTCGCGGCGACCTATGCTGAGTTTTGTCCCAATGGCCGTAGTCTGGAAGAACTGGTCTCGGTGCAGTAGGCAGTGGAGCGGTGCGGGGCCAATTGCGCGCCCGCACCGCAATCTGTCAGTCGTCGCCGCAGCAGCACCCGCAGCCCGACTGAACGCGTCGTCCGATTTGGACGCGCCAGGTTTCTGGGCCCTGCTCCAGATATTCCCAATCGAAAAGTCCGGGATATCTCACCTCCAGCTGATAGTGCAGCGGACGCGGGTCATGATCGTTCATGAGCACGAAACAGCTGCCTTCGGCCAAGGATTCGATCTGTCCAAAAATCCGGGGATGCCGCTCGGGACGGGGGATGGCCCGAACGTCGATGACGGGGATGGAATCGTTGTCTGCAACTGCCATGTAGCTTTGTCCTGCGGCCTTCCAACTAAACCCATGCCGAGAGGGGCCCAGTTCCATTCTCGACAGGCGCGGGCAACTTAATGCGGCATGCGCGGCCGCAGATTGTCCAAGCGCAAACAACCGGAAGAAACAGCAGTCCAGGCGACGCTTATTGCGTTGGAACAACGATGGCAGATCGACGAGGCGGGTAAGACAGTCGGCGAAACGATAGGTGCCCGATGTCCCAGTCTATCCTGCAAAAGTACGGCGAGGCTCGCCTCCCCCGCTACACCAGCTATCCAACCGCGCCCCGCTTCTCGCCAATGATCGGCGTTGACTCCTATGGTGACTGGCTCGAACAGCTTCCCAGCAAGGACCCCGTCTCGCTCTACCTGCACATCCCGTTCTGCCGATCGATGTGCTGGTATTGCGGCTGTCACACGACAATCACCCGGCAGGACCGCCCCATCCTCGACTACCTCGCCGTGCTGCGTGACGAGATTCGAATGGTTGCCGAACGCATCCCGCACCGCCTGCCAGTCGGCGAGGTGCATTTCGGCGGTGGCACGCCCACCATCATCTCGCCCGCGGAATTCCTGGCACTCATCGGGCTCTTGAGGGAGCGCTACGCCTTCTCCGACACGACCGGGATCGCTGTCGAAATCGATCCGCGTCGGCTGACGCCCGAAATGGCACAGACGCTGGGGCACGCAGGCGTCACCCGCGCCAGTCTCGGCGTACAAAGCTTCGATCCGATGGTGCAGAAGGCAATCAACCGAATCCAGACCCGGAAGGAAACGGCGGAATCCACTGACAACCTCCGGCGCGCCGGCGTTGAGGGGATCAATTTCGACCTGATCTACGGGCTTCCCCATCAAACGGTGCAGTCCTGCATCGATACGGCCAATGCAGCAATTGAAATGCTGCCGGACCGCTTCGCCGTTTTCGGCTATGCGCATATCCCCTCCTTCAAGAAGCATCAGCGCATGATCGACGAAAATGCCCTGCCCGACGGGGCAGCGCGCAACGAACAGGCGGAAGCGATTGCCGCGACGCTGGTCGCCGCCGGCTATCGGCAAATCGGCCTCGACCATTTCGCCCTGCCCGGAGACGACCTGGTACAGGCGCAGGAGTCGGGCAATCTGAGGCGCAATTTCCAAGGCTATACCACGGACAATTGCGAGACGCTCATCGGCTTCGGCGCTTCTGCCATCGGCCGCATGAAGCACGGCTATGTTCAAAACGAAGTGGCGCCAGGACTATATGCCCAGCATATAGCCGACGGAAAGCTGGCTACGGCCAAGGGCTATCGGCTTACCCACGAGGACAAAGTGAGAGCCGAGATCATAGAGCGGTTGATGTGCGACTTCGAGGTCGACATCGCGGCGGTCAGCCGAACCCACGGTTTCGATGCGTCAGCGTTGCTTACCACCAACGAAAGGCTGGTGCATCTGGCCGACGATGCTGTGGTTCACTATACGGGCAGCATGCTCCGCGTCAGTCAAGAACATCGTTTTGTCATCCGTGCAGTCGCTGCGGCCTTCGACGCATATATCGACCAGTCGACGCGGACGCACAGCCAGGCAGCCTGAAGCTGCTACCGATTAGAACGGATAGAGCCGAGAGAGAGATGCCAGTACCGCAGAACAAGGGTGAGCTTCTCAAGGCTATTGAGCACAATTTTGGCAATCTTATTGGCGATTTAAACGCAGTTCCGGAGGACCTGGTTGATCAGCGATCGCTCGACGGTCACGTGACCGGGTCGCTGATGAGCGTGTCCAACCTGTTAGCGTATCTAGTCGGCTGGAACGAGCTTGTGCTCAAATGGCTCGCCAAAGACGCAGCCGGACAACCGATCGATTTTCCCGATTCGGGCTACAAGTGGAACGAACTTGGGAAGCTCGCGCAAAAATTCTATCGCGACTATGACGACATTCCATATCAGCAGCTCCTTGACCGTCTGGATTCTGCCAAGCGCCAGATCGTTGCCCTTATCGAAACGCGCAGCGACGAACAGCTTTATGGAGGCGTTTGGTATGAGAAATGGTCCATGGGGCGCATGATCCAGTTCAACACTTCGTCTCCCTATGACAATGCCCGCAGGCGGCTCCGGAAATGGAACAAGGCGCAGGCGATTCTGCGCAATTCCCAGGCTTCCTGACCAAGCGACTGTGCCGGGACAGCTGGCTCCGCGGGGCATGCCATCGCGATCCAGTTGGCTGACGACCGCTGTCATCCAACTGGAGGACCCAACAAAAAGGCCCGGCGTGGGAGCGCCGGGCCTTTCAGTATCGCGGCCTTGTCCCCTAGCCTGCAAGGCTGCGATAAATGGCGGGAAGCGCTGCCGGCAGCCGCCCGATGTTAGAGACCAGCGCATAACCGTTCTGGCCGAACATCGCCGGAACGTAGGATTTCGCCTCGCGGTCGACCGTCACGCCGAACACGCCGAGCCCCATGCGTCGCGCCTCCATCACCGCGCGGCGGCTGTCCTCAAGTGCGAACCGCCCCTCATAGTGATCGATGTCGTTGGGCTTGCCGTCGGTCAGCACCAGAAGCAGCTTCTTCCGGTTGGGCTGCTTGTCGAGCTCGGCGCTCGCGTGCCTGATGGCCGCGCCGATGCGGGTGTAATAGCCCGGCTTCAAGGCCGCAATGCGAGCCTCTACCGTCGCCCCCATCGGCTCATCAAAAGCCTTCACCGACTCGATCCGGACCCAGTCTCGGCGGCGCGACGTAAAGGTGAGGATCGAGTGATTGTCGCCACAGGCGGTGAGCCCGTTGGCCAGGATCAGCAAGGCTTCCTTCTCGACGTCGAGCACGCGTCGGTTGTCGAACCAGGCGTCAGTCGACAGCGAAACGTCGACGAGGATGGTGACGGCAAGGTCGTGCACCTGCGGCCGGCTCATCAGATGGATGCGGTCGCTGCCCTGCCCGCCGGCGGCCAGGTCGGTGCGGGCGCGTACCACCGCATCGAGGTCGAGGTCGGCACCGTCGAGTTGAGCGCGCAGCACTTCGCGGCGTGGCCGCAACACTTCAAACTGGCGACGCACGCGTCGAATGAGGCGTCTCGTTTCGATGTCCGGCTCGGCTGTGCTACCTAGCGCCGAAGCAGGTGCTGCCAGCACCCGGCAATGGTCGGGTAGGTAGGTGCCCGAGCGGAAATCCCATTCCGGATAGGTCCGTTCCGCCGTCAGCGGCGTCCGGTCCAGCGCTTCCGGCGGCAAATCGAGGTCGAAGCGAAAGCGCGATGCCGGACGGCCCTTCCGCTCGCCAAACGTCATGTCGTCAAGGTCTTCGGCCGCCTTGGCGTCGTCGTCGCTGTCGTCGGACGGACGGTCAATATTGACCATCTCGGCCATCGCAAGGATCTTCTCGAAGCGATTGAGGATGAATGGGCTGCGCTCGTCGGTCCGTGCATCCGCGTTTTCGCGGACGGCGACCTTTCGTTCGGTTTCGGCGCCATCAGCCTCGCGGCCGCCAGCGACGGGTTCGTCTTCGCCACGGCGCGGCGCGGTCTCGGCGCGCAGCAAGGCGTCGGGCCATAACGGTATGGGCAGCATCGGCAAGTAACCCGCCGGGGCACGGTGGGGAAAGATCACGGGCAGCGTATCGTCGAGCAGTCCTGCCTGATGTCTCAGCAGGCCCGTCACGCGCCCTTCGACCTGCGCTTCAACCGTGGGAAGCGGACCGCGCTGGCGGGCAGCAAGCGTTGCCGCCGCAAGTCGGCTATAGCGCCGTCCAAGTCCCGGAAGAGCTGCCACCACTCTGGCCGTCGTCTCTTCCGCACGCCGAAGCACTGCAAGGTCGCGCAGCAAGGGGTCCGTTTCCACGATGGAGTCCAGCGGCATCACCGCCATATAGGCAGCCAGCCAGATATAGAGGTCGCGGTTGAGTGCCCTGTCCGGAAACAGGTCGATCGATGCAGGCAGCATAAGGGACGAGCGGTCGCGCGCTGGCTGGGCGAGCTTTTCCTCGCCGAGCCCCATGCGCTGCCACCAACCGAGGCGGTGGCCAGAAGTCTTGCCGCGAACTGTAGCGACCTGGACCGCCCCTTCGCCGCCGAAACCACGGAAGCAGATCGCCAGCACAGGCTGCACTGCAGCCAGCTTCACCGCATGTTCCGGGTGGCGCGGCCAGGTCTGGACGTGGCCGATCAGGCGGTGCCAGGCGCGGCCGACCGTTTCCTCCAGCTCAAGGAAATCCAGCATGACATGCGCCTCAGCGGATCAGGGAATCGGCCAGTTCGGTCAGGGCTGTCTTGACGTCAGGCTCGTCGGTCAGCGGCTCGATCATCGCGGCAAGCACTGCCTCGCGCACTGGCACGCCGGCGTCGATCAGGCTGGCGCAATAGACAAGCAGACGGGTCGACGCGCCCTCCTCGAGGTCATGTCCTTTCAGCGCGCGAATGCGCCGGGCCAATTCGACAAGCGGCGCCACCTGGGCGTCAGCGAGGCCGCTTTCGGCCGACACCACGGCGATTTCTTCAGACTTGGGCAGGAAATCGAACTCGATGGCGACAAAACGCTGACGAGTGCTCGGCTTCAGGCTTTTCAGGAGGTTCTGGTATCCGGGATTGTAGGACACGACGAGCATGAAACTCGCCGGAGCCACCAATTGCTCACCCGTGCGTTCCAGCGGCAGGATGCGGCGATCGTCGGTCAGGGGATGCAGCACCACGGCGACATCCTTGCGTGCCTCGACGATCTCATCGAGATAGCAGATGCCGCCCTCGCGCACTGCGCGGGTGAGCGGCCCGTCTACCCAGACGGTATCGCCGCCCATCAACAGGTAGCGCCCGGTGAGGTCGGCCGCGGCCAGGTCGTCGTGGCAGGATACGGTCGAGAGTGGCAGCCCAAGCTTCGCCGCCATGTGGCTGACGAAACGAGTCTTCCCGCAGCCAGTTGGCCCCTTGAGCAGTAGCGGCAAGCGCCGTGCCCAGGCGCGTTCGAACAAGCTGCATTCATTGGCCGAGGGGCTGTAGTAGGCGGGCGCGTCGGCGGCGGGACGGATAGGTAATGCGATTGTCATGGGAGGAACTCCGGAGGAGGCAGGCAGGCATGGGGTGCATGGCCCCGGAATGCTCCGGGGCCATGCACGGAAAGTCATTCGGCTGGCTGCAGGATGCGGGCCGGCTTCTCGCTGCGCTGGCGGCCGGGCACGAGCACGGCCCACATGAACATCAGCGCGGAGACGACCACGACAACGCCGGAACCGAGGCGCACCCAGTAGAACAGCGCGAGCTGGTCCTGCACGTCCATGAAGCTCTCGCCCAGCACACGCTGGAGATGCACTTGGACGACACCCGCGAAGGTCAGCGCAAAGGTCATCACCGACATGGCCGTGACCATCATCCAGAAGCTGACGATCGAGAGCCACTGGTTGTAAGGTGCGCGTCCCTTAATCTCGGGGATGGCGTAAGCCATCATGGCGAGATTAAGCATCACGTAAGCGCCGAAGAAGGCGAGGTGTCCATGCGCGGCAGTCACCTGCGTGCCGTGGGTGTAGTAGTTCACCGACGAAAGCGTGTGCAGGAAGCCCCAGACGCCGGCGCCGAAGAATGCCATCACCGAACAGCCGATGGACCAAAGCAATGCCGCCTTGTTGGGATGGTTCCGGCCCGCCTTCCAGGTCATATGGACGGTGAACGCGACCATGGAGAAGAAGGGCGCGACTTCAAGCGTCGAAAACAGCGAACCGATCCACTGCCAGTAGCCTGGCGCGCCAATCCAGTAGTAGTGGTGGCCGGTGCCAAGAATGCCGGAGAACAGCGCCAGGCCGACGATGATGTAGAGCCATTTCTCCACGACCTCACGGTCCACGCCGTTGAGTTTGATCATCAGGAACGCCAGCACCGACGCCATGATCAGTTCCCACACCCCCTCGACCCAGAGATGGATGACATACCACCAGTACATCTTGTCGAGTGCGAGGTTGGAGGGGTTGTAGAACGAGAACAGGAAGAAGATCGCCAGCGCCCAAAGGCCGAACAGCAGGATGTTGGTGATCGTCGTCTTGCGGCCCTTCAGCGCCGTCATGGTGATGTTGAACAGGAACAACAGGACCACGACGACTATGCCGACCTTGATGACGAAGGGCTGCTCGAGAAACTCGCGGCCCTCGTGAATGCGGAACAGGTAGCCGACCACGGCGACGCCGGCCGCGATGAAGAACATCCAGAATTGGATGATCGCCAGCTTCGGGCTGAAGAGCTCGGTCTCGGTTTCCTCTGGCAGCAGATAGTAGGTCGCGCCCATGAAGCCCATCAAAAGCCAGACCACCAGCGCGTTGGTGTGAATCATCCTGATGATGTTGAACGGCAGAAGCTCGGACAGCGTATTGGGCAGCACATAGATGGTCCCGGCGAGAACGCCGAAGGCGACCTGAGCCAAAAACAGGACCAGCGCGCCGTAGAAATAGGTCATCGCGACCTTTTGCGTTTGGTATTTCATATCTCTCTCCTTGGCGCCTCAGCCTGCCTCGTTCGGCGGCCACTTCTGGGTCTTGATGCGGCTGGTCCATTCGAGAAAATCGGCAAGATCGTTCAGCTCCTCGTCGCTGAGGTGGAACTGCGGCATCTGGCGGCGGCCCTCGATCCCCGAAGGCTGCGCCGCCATCCAGGCCTTGAGCGTGTCGCGCGCGCCGTCGGGGTCGCTTTCGCCGCCATAGCGCTTCCACACATTGCCCAGCTCGGGCGCGAAATAGGCGCCCTCGCCCAGGATCGTGTGGCAGTTGATGCAGGAGTTCTTTTCCCAGACGTGCTTGCCGCGCGCCACGGAGTCCGTCAGCGTCTTCTCGTCCGTCGAGGTCGTGCGGATGTAATAATGGCTGTGGGCCGTTAACCCGACGAAGATTGCGAAGAAGAAGATCGAGCCGCCGTAAAAGACGTTTCGAGCCCCCGTTTTTGTGAGGCGTTCTGCCATCACGCGTTCCTTTCCCAGTCAGAATTCCGCGGGCGCGGTATGGTTCGAACGGTTTCATCCCGGCGGGCCAGCCACCGCTCTCCGGATGCCGTCCGGTCCGAACCCTTCTATGAGTTTGGGGAAGACGTTCTTTGCGTTTTGGCAAACAAAAGCGGACTGCTTCAGCCTGCCGCGACGGAGACGACGAGCGTTCTCGCCAGTGCACCAAGCGCAAGGACCAGGCACCAGCAGAGCAACGCACGCAGCATTGTTGGGTTGCTGCCGCGCAGGCCCATGAAATCCCTCGCTACAAGACGCACCTTCAAGAAGGCGAGCCCCAAAACGAACACAAGACCGATGACGGGCCAGGACAGCTGTGCTGCAAATGCACTCGCGCCACTCAGGGCAAGCAACGCAAGCCATGCGAACGTCAGTCGCCTCGGGTTGCTGGGGTCCACGCTGCTCATGCCAGATACACGATCGGAAACATGACGATCCATATCAGGTCGAAAGTGTGCCAGAGCGTTGCGATGAGATGCGTGTTCGCCGGCGCAACCCGCACACTCACCACCAGCAACACGAAAGCCCCAAACACAACGTGCATCAGGTGGAAGCCTGTCAGCAGGAAATAGAGTTCGAAGAACACGCCATAGGCATCGTCTCCGGCAAAGCCGATCTCGCCGCTGTATTCGGCAAGCTTGATGGCCGCGAACAAGAAGCCCAAGAGGGCGGCGCGTATGAGTGCCCACCTCGCCCGGTCCCGGGATGCATTGGCCGACGTTGCCAGGGCAGCCTGCCAGCCGCTCGTAAGGAGCACGCCGGTGTTAATGGCGGCGAGCGACGTGTTGAGGTGTACCCGCGCGGCCGCGAACTGGTCAATTTGCATGGCGCCCGCGACAAGGAATGCGCCGAGCAGTAGGCCAAAGGCGGCCAACTCGCTCCAGACTAATATCCAAAGGAGAAAATCATCGCTGCCGTCCGCTTCCTCAGCGGCGTGCGTTACAAGTGTGGCTGCTTCCATCCAGCGACCTAATGCTGAACCGCGAGCAGCTTCTTTGTCATGGCGCAAATGTCTTTGTGATCGCGCAAAGACGCGGTCACGCGGCAGGATATGCTCGCAACCGCTTAAACTCCGGCACCTGAGCTGGCCGGACTCGCGACAATTCGTCGAAAGGGGCCGATATGTCGGACGCACAAATTGGTCTAGCCGTTGCAACTCCAATCATCGTTGGTTTCGCTGGCCTCATGTACCGGATGGGGGTACTTCAAAAGACTGGCACGATTGCTGCCGTCATGTGCACTCTGGTAGTTTTTGCCATACTGTTGATGGGCCAGTAGATGTCCAAGTCGAAGTCGGACTGCCCCAGATGGCTGGCTGAACTCAATCGCCGGCACTCCCGGCTGCTGATGCTCTGCGACATGCTGGAGAACATCGCCGACTCCCTTCCGCGCCATGTCACGCCCGCCCTGTGCAGGACAGTTGCGACATCTCTTAAGCCAGAACTCGACCGTGTATGCGAGATCGAAGAACTGTTCTGCTTTCCGTATCCCACAGGACTCGCGGAGGCACACGCATCGAGCGAAACCTTGTGCCGGATGTGTCGAGAGCATGAGGGCGACAGGGCCGCGGCCGAAGAAATAGTCAGGACGCTGACCAAGCTTGCGCACGGGCGAAAGGACGTGAACTGGGACGCCACAGGTTACATGCTACGGTCGTTCTTTGTCGGGGTCCGACGTCACGTCGCAAACGAACAATGTATGCTCGGTTTCAGTGGGACCCAGGCCTCGCGGCATTGAGCAACGTTGGCGGACCTTGTCCGCAGCGGCCTATCTGTACAGCCCGCGTGGACGGAATATTTCGCTGGAAGAACACCGCGCCATCGGCCTAGTCGCGACGGCATCCGCGCGTCACCTACCTGCAGCAGCGCTAATATTTCTTCCCACCGTATCCCAATTTTCAACCCTTTTGGGTCATCGTGTCGCCTTAGCTGGGAGGCAGAGGCGCAATGGTCGACGTGAAGGGAATATCCAAGCACGGATGGCGGCAGTTGGCTGCCTGGACCGGTTTCGGAACACTAGGTTGCGTTGCCGTGTCGGCCGCCATCAACTTCATGGTATTCATGAGAATGGGGGGCGAATCTCTTCACCTCAGCATGGTTTCGGCGACAATAATTCCGGTTATCCTGGCCGTCCCGCTATTTTCCTATCTTACGCTGAAGTTGCGAGAGCTCGCGGTCGCTAACCACAAGCTTGAAGACGCTGCCACAACTGATCGCCTGACCATGTGCCTGAACCGCACTGCTTTTGCCGCCATGGTCGAAGCGCGGATGGGCCGCGACGGCCGGGCAGCTTGTTCCCGCGGGTCCTTTCTCGTCATTGATGCGGATCATTTCAAGGCGGTCAATGACCGTTACGGACATGATCAGGGTGACGAGGCGCTCCAGTTGATTTCCGCCGCAATAAAATCGGCACTCCGCTCAGATGATCTTTTTGGGCGTCTCGGCGGCGAAGAATTTGGCGTGTTTCTACCGGGCACGTCGGAAACGGATGCTGCAGGAGTCGCTGAGAGGATTCGTGCCAAGATAAAAGCAACGTCTTTTCGCCCAGACGGAAACGAACACGTGTTGACTGTGAGCGTGGGCGGCGCAGCCTTTTCGCCTCTTCCCGGTTTCGCGGAAATGTTCAAAATCGCTGACCGGAGCCTGTACGAAGCTAAGCATGGCGGGCGTGATCGAGTGGCTTTTATGTCCTTCGACGAAATCCAGAACGGCAACACTTCGTATCTGAACAAACGCGTGCACCTTCACTGAGGTCGGAGCTGAATGTCAGGCGCTGTTACGGCTGGTTGCAACTAGCAGCCGTCGCGCCAGCGCTCGTTGCTTGACCTAGCGTCAGGGTGAGCTGATATTGGGCCAAGCTCATTCGCAAGCATCCCCTCGCAAGCGGCCCTCCGAGCCCAGCGCCCGCCCTTGACCCCACTCGCGGCGGGCGCGATCTATCCCCGGCAAAAGTGCGGAATTAGGTAGCAAAGACCACCAGCTTCAACCATTTAATGCATCTTTCATGCAAGAATGGTTGTCTCCGCAAAAGACTGTTTCAGTTCGGGAACATACGATTTCGATTTATGCAACATGACTGCGATCAGCGATGTGCGGGCCCGCCGACGTTGGCCATTACCTCGTGGTATCGTTTAACAGTGTCGGGCTCCACGCCATATGCCACACAGTTCACTTCGCTGATCGACTCGATGATGTCCGAGAACGACTGAACGATAATATCGAAGTCTTCTCCCTGGATATCCGCGAACGCTTCCGTCGCGAAGTCGTTCGGCATTAAGCTGAACAATCCTCACAAAGCTAGCGTGCGGAGTGCCGCTGCCGGCCCATTTGGCCTGATTTCGGCTGCTTGGGCCGCGCCGGGCGGCAGCAAGAGCCTTCATTGAGATATTCGAGCGCTAGAGCTCGAATGTCTGAGGTTCCTGCGGTGAAGTGCTTGGCGCGCGAGGCTACCGAGAAGCCGCTAGGTAGTCATCCGCAACGAAGCCGGAATAGTCGTCGAGAACCTTGTCGATCCTGCCTTGAGACTTTAGAAATTCGGCAGTCAGCCTCAGCGTCTTGGCTGCGCCGCCTTCGGCGCCACAGCCCAGCCAAGCACAGGAAGCCTGCTCCTTCAGCGACGGATATTTGTATTGTGATAGGTCTTCTGTAACGGTGCTGGCATCGGCGCCAAAGAGATCTGAAATAAGTTTGATGTTGGCAGAGTCGATCGCCCACGCGGCAGGGTTGTTTCTGTAATCGCGATTGGCTTGGTCGACTACGCTCGTAAACTGCTGCATGAATTCAGCGTTATCCCGGGCAAATTCAGTACTGACGGCCATCCCTTCGAATGTGCAGCGCCCCATCTCACAGATTTGGCCGGCCGTAACGAGGGGGGTGCCATTCCGTTTAAGACGCGCCATCGCCGCGCCCCAAATGAAGGCACCGTCAATGTCTTTGCGTTCCCATGCAGCTGCCGCCTTGTTCGGATCCAGGTTCAGCACGGTGACCTGCTCATCGACGCCCCATTTCTTCAGCGCGTACATGAGTTGGTAGTGGCTCGTGCTCGCAAAAGGCACTGCCAGCCGCTTGCCGACCAGATCCTGTGGCGAACTGATGCCGCTGTCGTTTCGGACATAAAGCGCTTCGGCGCTGGCTATATCCTCCAGCACCCAGAACAGTTTGATGTCCAGCCCTGCGGTAGACGCAACCGCCAACGGGCTCGAGCCAAGCACACTTAGGTCGATGGAACCCGACGCCATGGCGCTTATTATTTCGGCGCCCGTGTTGAACTGGTGCCAGTTGATCGTGTACCCGGTCTCTGTCTCGAAGGCCCCGTCCGCCAGACGGGCGATCCAGGGGCTGGTGGTCAATTGATATGCCACATCAACGATTTTCTGCTCGGCTGACGCTGGACCCGCAAACGACAACGCGGACAAGGCCATTGCACCGACTGCCGCTAGATTTCTGGCGAAATTCATCAGTTCCTCCTCAAATGTTTATCTTTTTCGGTGTGGTCGGGTCGGTTTAGCTGTTGGCTTTTGAGACAGTGCCAGCGGCCACGCAGAGGATCTCAAACATCAGCGTGGCCGCCGCGAGAGCTGTGTTGCCGCTGGTATCGAATGGCGGTGAAACCTCGACAACGTCGGCGCCGACGCAGGTAATGCCTTCAAGGCCACGGACGAGGCACTGGGCCTCGTAAGTCGTCATACCGCCGATTTCCGGCGTTCCAGTCCCGGGTGCGTAGGCTGGGTCAAGCACGTCAATGTCGAAACTGACATAGGTCGCTTGCGAGCCCACGCGAGCGCGGGTTTCGCGCAGTACCTGTTCGACTCCTAACCTCTTGTATTCGTCGAAGTCGATCACGCGGATGCCCTGATCGCGTCCCCAGCAATCGTCCCCGTCAGCATAAAGAGCGCCACGGATTCCGATTTGCACAGTGCGGTTCGGGTCGAGAATCCCCTCCTCGATTGCCCGGCGAAACGGGGTCCCGTGCGTGTATTTCTGGCCGTCGAAATACGAATCCCATGTATCCGTATGGGCGTCGATGTGGACCATTCCCAAGGGACCTACGTGCTTACTGATCGCGCGCATGACCGGAAGCGTGCTCAGATGATCACCTCCGACAAAAAGGGGAACTATGCCCGAAGAGCAGACGTCGTCGACGAAACGCTCAATTCGCTGCATCGAATCTGCGAGATCAGCAGGATTAACAGGTGTATCGCCCATATCGGCGCAACGGCAGAGAGCGAAAGGATTCACACCAGTCGCGCGATTGACGTTGCGAACCATAGTTGACGCGTCTCGCACCTGCCGCGGTCCCTGCCTCGCTCCTGGTCGATTGGTCGTCCCGCCGTCCCACGGGATTCCAAACAACCCAATCTGGATGTCGTCCCAATCGGATGAACCGGGAAGAATTAGCGGGAGCCGCATCAATGTCGCTGCCCCCGCATATCGGGGCATTTGTGTTCCGGTCACAGGCGTAAATCGGCGGTCCGCCATTGCAATACCTTTCTGGAATATTCGGTCGACCCGGCATTGATGTCAGGCTGACCCAAGCGGACAAATGCCTATCTCCTCAAGTTGACTTCTGGCCAAACCGAAGTGAGCATCCCGGGCCGCTTTAAGTTTCGATGCCGCCGGCCGGCCGAAAACAGCGTTTCGGGGGTAATGCACATGAGGGCCGTGTCCGACTTCGATCTTCGCCTTTTGACGGTCTTCAAGACGGTGGTGGAGTGTGGGGGGCTCTCCACCTCCCAGTCGGCTCTCGACATGAGCCTCTCCAACATCAGTACGCACATGGCGAACCTCGAGAAGAGGGTCGGATTCAAGATCTGCAATCGCGGAAGATCAGGTTTTAAGCTCACGCCTGGCGGAACAGAGCTCTACGCTTCAGTGGAGGAACTTTTCCAATCAATAGATCAATTCCAAAACAAGGCCTGGTGCACCAAAACCCATATCGGCAAGGAATTGTGTTTGGGTATCATCGACGGGTTAATTTCAGAACGTCAATTCTCAATACAGAAAGCGATTCAATCTCTGTCTTTGAAAGAACGTAACGTTTTAATTCGGATGGATATTATGCCTCCGAACAAATTGAAAAGCAGTCTTGCTGAGGGAGACATAGATCTAGCGATTGGCCCAACGTCTATCGTATCAAAGGCTGTCGCTTGCCAAGAGATTTTTCGCGAAAAGATTACGCTTTATTGTGCAAAGAATCATGAGTTATCTGAGCCGGAAACCCAACAAGAGAGGCTTGTTCGCTCGGGGGCAACCTTTGATTTTGTATCTAGGGGCTATCTGAGAGAGTCCCAGCAGCCAAGTTACATTGACAACTTGAGGACAGCTGCAATCGTGCATTCAATGGAGGCAGCAGCGATGTTAATTCTCAGTGGAAAGTACATTGGCTTCCTTCCTGACCATTTTGCGAGAAGATGGGAAGACACAAAGGAACTGACTCGCGTTCTCCCAAGCATGACAAGCCACACCGTGCCGTTTGGCGTCATGTATCGTCGCGACCACAAGCTCTCTCGGGGGGCAAAGGTACTTATTGAGCAATTGCGGCCAATGGTGTCCGGGGGCGGCGCATCGGATTGAAGGCGACAGGTCGAATAGGCCGTCGTCAAGAGGATGCCGCCCACGGAAATAGTGTTGGCTACCGGAGCCAGGACAGCAACAGTCAGAGCACGTTTTAAGGCGGCAAATCCGTCGTGGCCGCGACGCATAATCTCGACATGGCAGCGCGGATGAACTGTCGAATCAAACTTGTCGGTGGCAAGATCACTGAGGCGGTTCCAGGCTAACGGTGTATAATAGCGGTCACCGTGGCTGACAGATTCAAGTCGGCCCACGCCCACTTTGGCCGCTATCGCCGACACATCCGACCGGACACTATGTCAGGGTCCCAATAAGCACACGAACATGAAGAACAGACCTTTTCTCAATCGACTTGGTTTTGCCATACAGGGCTTGCGAGAGGGGTGGCAACGTGAATACAGCTTCCGGGCCCAGGTGATGATCGGCCTAATCATTGCCTTGAGTGTAGTGCTCCTCGGTGCTTCCAGTATTTGGCTGGCCATCGTGGGGCTAGCAATTGCACTTGTCTTGGGTGCGGAACTGTTCAATTCCGCCCTTGAAACACTCGTCGATCGCCTGCACCCGGAAATACACCCCGAAATTCGCGTAGTGAAGGATATGGCTGCTGCCGGCGTGCTGCTGATCTGCCTTGGTGCGTCGGTGGTAGGTCTGCTCTTTCTTGCATCGCAAATCTAAGTCGCCTCAGGTGCACGGAAGTTCCCAGGCAGCCGGCAATTCTCTTCGCCGCTGAGTAACCCCGACGGGCGCCTCGACATGAGCGTGGTTACAAAGGTTCCGGCCCGCGTCGCGGTGAACCCTTCGGCCGCTCCTATGGAATTTGGCATCGTCCAAATCTGAAGGGTGATCTCGCCGTGGACGGAGAGACAACCATTTCGAGTCGTGGATGGCAGCGCCAATTTTCAGGTCAGAGGCGCAGATTGTTGACGCGCGTCAAAGCAGAGGATGCCCCAACGGCCCAAGACTACCCAAGAAGATGGACTTAACCTTGGGAGACACACCATGGCCACTACCGAGATTTCGACGTCCGCCGCCAGAACTCCGATCGTGTCGAGCAAAAGGTTGCGCCTTGGTGCGCTCACGGCGCTCGTCATCGGCTCGATGGTCGGTTCCGGCGTGTTCAGCCTGCCGCAAAACATGGCTGCCGGCGCCGGCCCCTTGGCCGTTATCATCGGTTGGGGCATTACTGCGGTGGGCATGATGGCTCTGGTCTTCGTCTATCAGTCGCTCGCCACACGAAAGCCGGATCTGGATGCAGGTCCCTATGCTTACGCCAAGGCCGGCTTCGGCCCCTTCATCGGCTTCAACAGTGCCTGGGGCTACTGGATCAGCGCCTGGATCGGCAACGTATCGTATGCCGTCATCGTATTCAGCGCGTTGTCCTACTTCTTCCCGTCTTTTGGAGACGGCAACACTTGGCAAGCCGTTCTCGGTGCCTCGGTACTGCTATGGGCTATCCATCTGCTCGTCATGGCCGGCGTACGGCAGGCGGCGATAGTAAATCTGATCGTCACAGTCGCAAAGATCGCACCGATCGTTCTGTTCATCGGAGTTGTTGCTGTCGCATTCAAGGTCGATGTCTGGTCGCTCGACTTCACCGGGCTCGGCAACGCCAACCTCGGCTCGATCATGGACCAGGTAAAAAGCACCATGCTCGTCACGCTCTGGGTGTTTATCGGCATCGAGGGAGCCAGCGTCTTTTCGGCCCGCGCCGAACGCCGCAAGGACGTCGCCACTGCCACGGTGTTCGGTTTCCTTACCTGCCTGGCGCTTTACGCGCTGGTTTCGCTGCTGTCGCTCGGCATCATGAGTCAGCCGGAACTGGCCGCACTAAAGAACCCGTCCATGGCCGGTGTTCTGGAGGCCATCGTTGGCCCGTGGGGGGCGATCCTCATCAACCTGGCGCTTGTCGTCTCCGTCATCGGCGCCTTCCTGAGTTGGACGCTGCTGGCGGCCGAGATCCCGCACATGGCCGGCCGAGACGGCACCATGCCGAAGTACTTCGGCTATGAAAACGAACGCGGTGTGCCGTCCACCGCACTTCTCATAACCAATCTCCTTGTGCAGGCATTTCTGATCATCACGCTCTTCGCGCAAAGCACATACCAGGCGCTTTTCTACATCGCCTCTGCTGCCATTCTCGTGCCTTACATTTTCTCCGGCGCCTACGCAGCGAAGCTCGCGATGACCGGGGAAAGCTACGGTGCGGGGGAAAACCGCATCGTTGCACTGATCATCGGGGTGGTTGCGACGGCTTATGGGCTGTGGCTCGTCTACGCAGCGGGGCTTTCGTACCTGTTCATGTGCGCAGTTCTCTACGCGCCGGGCATAGCTTTCTACATCTGGGCGCGGCGCGAGAACCGCGAACGTGTGTTCCAGCCGGTGGAAGCCGTGCTCGCGGCCGCACTCGTCGCCATCGGCCTATACGCCGGATGGCAGATGTGGATCGGCGCGGTCAGCGCGCTCTGAAAACCGCAACGAAAGGGCCTCATCATGACCGCTCTTGGCGTTCATTCCGAAACTGGACGGCTGCGCGAGGTCATCGTGCACCGTCCGGATCTCAGTCTGCGCAGACTCACACCCGACAACTGTAAGGCGCTGCTGTTCGACGACATCTTGTGGGTCAAGCGCGCCCGGCAAGAGCACGACGTCTTCGTCGACGCCTTGCGCGAGCGCGGCGTCACAGTGCATCTGTTCGGCGAACTGCTTGCTGAAACCCTAGCGCTGTCGGAAGCCCGTAAATGGCTGCTCGACCGCCGGATTGACGCCTCGGTCGTGGGCTACGACATGGTCGAAGAGCTGCGTGGTTGGCTGGAGGAAATGCCCGCTGAGGAGCTTTCCGCAATCCTCGTCGGCGGCATCGCGCGTGCCGAGTTACCCTTCGAACCGGCGGGCCTTACGGGCAAGACGATGCTACCGCAGGACTTCGTGCTGCCGCCCCTGCCCAACCAGCTCTTCACCCGCGATTCATCCTGCTGGGTCTATCGCGCGGTATCGATAAACGCCATGTACTGGCCAGCGCGGAAGCCAGAAGCCACCAATGTGGAGGCCGTCTACCGCTTCCATCCCCGCTTCCGAAAAGACGACCTTGCCTTCGTGTCGCCAGATAATCCTGGACCAGGTGTCAGCCTCGAAGGCGGCGATGTTATGCCCATCGGTGGCGGCGTCGTCCTGGTGGGTATGGGCGAGCGAACGACCCCGCAGGCGGTCGGCGGATTGGCCCGCAGTCTGTTCGCCGCCGGCGAGGCGACGCGCGTCATTGCCGCCCTAATGCCGCGCGACCGCTCTTTCATGCATCTCGACACGGTCTTCACCTTCTGCGACCGCGACCTCGTCACGATGTATCCACCAGTCGTCGACCGGCTGCGAACCTTTTCGCTGCGACCCGGCGAAGGCGAAACCGTCGTGGACGTGATTGAGGAGGAAAAGCCCTTCACCGATATCGTGAGGGAGGCGCTTGGCCTGAAGGCGCTTCGCATCGTCGGCACCGGGGGCGACGCCTATCAGGCGGAGCGCGAGCAGTGGGATGATGGCAACAATGTCATCGCCGTCGAGCCAGGTGTGGTCATAGGTTACGATCGCAACGTCTACACCAACACGCTGCTGCGGCGTTCGGGGATCGAGGTCATCACCGTAGAAGGCGCCGAACTCAGCCGTGGCCGCGGCGGAGGGCACTGCATGACTTGCCCAATCGCCCGCGATCCGATCTGAAAAAGGACCACAGACCATGCCTGTCAATCTGTTGGGCCGCAACGTGCTCACGCTGGACGATCTCTCGCCCCCAGAAATCCGCTACCTGCTTAGGCTGGCTGCCGATCTCAAGGCGGCCAAGCAGGCCGGTACAGAAGTGCCGCGTCTGGTGCGCAAGAACATCGCGCTGATCTTCGAGAAGGATTCCACCCGCACCCGATCGGGGTTCGAGGTCGCTGCCTATGACCAGGGTGCGCATGTATCCTATATCGGTCCGTCAGGCAGCCATATCGGCCACAAAGAATCGATGAAGGACACCGCGCGCGTACTGGGCCGCATGTACGATGCGATCGAATATCGCGGCTTTGGCCAGCATCAAGCCGAGCAGCTCGCCAAGTATGCCGGCGTGCCGGTCTACAACGGCCTGACCAACGAGGATCATCCGACCCAAATCCTCGCAGACTTCATGACCATGCGCGAGTTCACCCACAAGCACCTGTCAGATGTGACTGTCACCTTCGTCGGCGAGGGCCGCGACAATGTTGCTAAATCACTGGCGATCGGAGCCGCCAAAGTCGGCATGGATATACGCATAGCTTCTCCCAAGCCACTCTGGCCGGACGAACAATTTTGCGCGCATGTCCGCGAATTGGCCGAGCGTAATGGTGGCCAGTTTCGGCTGGATGTAGACGTAGAAAAATGCGTCGAAGGCGCCGACTTCGTCTACACCGACGTTTGGCTATCCATGGGTGAGGATGAGAGCGGCTGGGCGGAGCGCATAGCGCTGCTTATCCCCTATCGCGTCACCCGCGCGCTGATGCAGGCGACCGGGAATTCTTACGCGAAATTCATGCATTGCCTGCCGGCCTTTCACGACGACAGCACAGAAGTCGGCGCGCGCATTGCCCGAGACTATGGCATCGACTGCATGGAGGTTACCAACGAGGTCTTCGAATCGGAGGCCTCCATCGTCTTCGATCAGGCCGAGAACCGAATGCACACGATCAAGGCAGTACTCGTCGCGACCCTCGGCAACTGACATGCGCATCGTCGTCGCCTTAGGTGGGAATGCGCTGTTGCGTCGTGGCGAGCCGATGACGGCCGAAAACCAGCGCGCCAACATCCGGAGGGCCGCCTCCGCGCTGACCGAACTCGTCGAGGCCGGACACACTCTGGTGATCACGCATGGCAACGGACCACAGGTTGGGTTGCTCGCATTGCAGGCCACCGCGTCCTCCGACGCCCCCTTCCCACTGGACGTTCTCGATGCGGAGAGCGCCGGCATGGTCGGCTACGTCCTGCAGCAAGAGCTCGGCAACGTGATGAAGGATCAGCTTTTTGCGACGCTGCTGACGCAGGTCAGGGTCGATCCGCGTGATCCGGCCTTCGCGAACCCGACTAAACCGATCGGCCCTACATATGACGAGGCGACCGCGCGCAGACTCTCCGCTGAGCGCGGCTGGCGAATCGCGCTGGACAATGACAGATGGCGTCGCGTCGTGCCGTCGCCAAAACCACTGGCAATCCTGGAGGCAAAAGTTCTCCGCTTCCTGGTCGAACGCGGTGTTGTCGTCATCTGTGCCGGTGGCGGAGGCATACCCGTGGTCGAGCTGGAGAACGGCGCCATCGCAGGCATCGAGGCGGTCATCGACAAGGACCTCGCCAGCTCGCTTCTGGCGCGCAACCTCGAAGCCGACATGTTGCTCATGCTGACCGACGTCGACGCCATATATCTCGGCTGGGGCACTCCCGGTGCCCGTCCGCTTGGCCATCTGCGCAGCTCCAACATTTCCGTGGCAGACTTTCCGGCCGGCTCGATGCGGCCGAAAGTGACAGCCGCAATTGAGTTTTCGGAAGCAACCGGAAAGCCGGCCGCGATCGGCAGACTTGAAGATGCGCCGGAGATCGTAAAGGGCATGCGCGGTACGTGGATAGAGTCGGACCGACAATGACAGTGCCGATGAACCAGTTCTTGGTCGGCATCGAAACATTTTTGCCGATATACTTCACTGGCCTTTCAATGCCATGACCGATGAGCATACACCTTTGTTGTCCGGTCTTAGCGAGGCGGAAGCACAGGGGCGGCTTAAGTCAGAAGGCTTCAATGAACTGCCCCACCTCGACCGCCGGACAACGCTTGGCATCATGTTGGAGGTTCTGCGCGAGCCGATGCTCGCTCTCTTGCTTGGTGGCGGCGTCGTCTATCTTCTGCTCGGCGATCTAAGGGAAGCGCTGATCCTGCTTGCCTTTGCGGCCCTGTCGGTGCTGATCAGCTTCGTTCAGCAAGCGCGTACCGAGCGCGTGATGGAAGCGTTAAGAGATCTCACCAGTCCGCGCGCGCTCGTGGTCAGGAACGGCTTGCGTGTTCGCGTTGCAGGCCGCGAGGTCGCACGTGGCGATCTGGTCGTACTTGGCGAAGGTGACCGTGTTCCGGCCGACGCAACCCTCCTACAGTTGCAGGATTTGCAGGTCGATGAATCCTTGCTGACCGGGGAATCTGTGCCAGTACGCAAGGCGTTGTCCGTCGACAAGACAGGCAGCCTGTCTCGACCTGGTGGGGACGACCTGCCTTTTGTTTATTCGGGGTCGCTCGTGGTGCGTGGCAGTGGCATCGCCGAAGTGATCGCCACCGGACCGCGCAGCGAAATCGGGAAGATTGGCCAGGCGCTCCATACGCTTGAAACCGAGCCTCCCCGCCTTAAGGCGCAGACAGCGCGGATTGTACGTTTAGCCGCGATGGGCGGCATCGTCATCAGCCTTGCGACGGTCGCACTTTACGGCACGCTACGCGGCGGCTGGCTTGATGCCGTGCTTGCAGGGATCACTATCGGCATGGCGATGCTGCCGGAGGAATTTCCGGTCGTCCTGACCGTCTTCATGGCAATGGGCGCATGGCGGCTTTCCCACGCGCGCGTGCTGACACGCCGCGCCAGCTCCATTGAGACGTTAGGATCAGCGACGGTGCTGTGCACCGACAAGACCGGCACGCTAACCGAGAACCGGATGAGCATCGCCGAACTTCGGCACCCGGATGGCGCATCCTTCCGCACAGGAAATACGGACGAGATCACAATACCGGGTCGTTTCCGGGAACTCGCTGCGTACGCCCTGCTTGCCAGCGCACCAGAGCCGTTCGATCCGATGGAGAAGGCCATCCATAAGCTTGCACACGATGGACTGAACGCAACGGACGGCTTGCCCGGGCCGAAATGGACACTCGCGCATAGCTATGGGCTGCGTCCCGACCTTCTCGCCATGACACAGGTCTGGCGGACCGATACCCCTGCGCCCGCTTTCCTGGTCGCTGCCAAGGGCGCGCCTGAAGCCATCGCAGGTTTGTGCCACCTCGACGAAGCCGAACTTGATGCTTTGCGGCAATCGGTGGACGAGATGGCTACCGAAGGATTGCGCGTGTTGGGCGTTGCGAAATCCAGCCATGAGAGCGGTCATTTGCCGGGCACGCAGAAGGAATTTCCATTCGTCTTTCTAGGGCTGGCCGGTCTTGCAGATCCGCTGCGCGCCGGCGTCCCTGACGCCGTGCGCGAATGCCGCTCGGCCGGGATCAGGGTCGTCATGATAACAGGCGATTATCCCGCGACGGCGCGCGCCATTGCGCTTCAGGCCGGAATCGCGGTCGACGAAGTGCAGACCGGCAATGCTCTCGCATCTCTCGATGAAGCCGAGTTTGCGCGCCGGGTGCGTAGCGCGTCCGTGTTCGCACGGATCATGCCGGAACAGAAACTGCGAATTGTGCAGGCACTGAAGGCCGACGGCGAGATCGTTGCAATGACCGGTGACGGTGTGAACGACGCGCCGTCCCTTAAGGCCGCGCATATCGGCGTCGCCATGGGCGGGCGCGGGACCGACGTCGCGCGCGAAGCCTCATCAATTGTGCTTCTTAACGACGATTTTGGATCAATCGTCGTTGCCGTCCGGCTCGGACGCCGCATCTATGACAATTTGCGCAAAGCCATGGGATTCATCTTCGCCGTCCATGTTCCGATAGCCGGATTGGCGCTCCTGCCGCTTGTGTTCGGTCTCCCGATCCTGATGGGGCCTATCCACATTGCCTTCCTTGAAATGATCATCGATCCGGTGTGCGCCTTGGTCTTCGAAGCGGAGAGGGAGGAAGGTGACGTGATGCGCCGCAAGCCACGTCGGCCCAATGAGTCTTTGTTTTCGTGGCCGCTGATCGGCTGGAGCGTAATGCAGGGTGCGTTGGTGTTCGGGCTGGTGGCCGCCATTTACCTAGTGGCTCTCGATCGCGGCATGCCGGAGGACGAAGTGCGTGCGCTAACTTTCTTTTCACTTGTGATTTCGATCATCAGCCTCATTCTTGTCAATCGCTCCTTTAGCGCATCGCTGATGACGGCGGTTCGCGGGCATAATCCTTCACTGGGGTGGATCCTTCTGGGGGTCAGCGCAATACTTGCGGCCAGCCTCTACTTGCCATGGCTCAGCGCGCTGTTTGCATTCGGCCCTCTGCATGTCTACGACCTTACCGTGACGCTGGCAGCCGGGATCATCGTGTTGCTCGTTCTGGAATTCATCAAGCCCTTATGGCGAGCAAGCCTGCGGTCCTGATTTCCGCGGAGCAGGCTCCTGCGGCTTAGAGATCGTCGTGGCCTGAGTGTCGACTGGGTTGGGTCATGGGTGCTCGTCGCGAGCCTCGGCTAATGCCGCCTTCGTCTTTATGTAGTGACGGCCAAGCACATACATCCTGAAAGAAACCGCTGTTTGACCTAGCGCAAGGCGGGGAGCGACCTATTGTTCCTTAGTGATTGCCACTTTCTGATCTTCGTAGAAGGAAATGCGCATGGGAAGGCTTGACGGTAATAACCGAGAGCACGCTATCGACGATGGGGAAATTGCGCTGCTCCACCGCTACTGGCAGGCAGCGAACTATCTGTCAGTCGGCCAGATCTATCTTCTCGACAATCCTTTGCTGCGTGGGCCGCTAAAGCCCGAGCACGTGAAGCCCAGGCTGCTCGGTCACTGGGGCACGACACCCGGCCTCAACTTCATCTATGCCCATCTAAATCGGCTTATCCAGATGCACGACCTCGACATGATCTATGTCTGCGGTCCCGGTCACGGTGGGCCAGGCATGGTCGCCAATACCTATCTCGAGGGTAGCTACAGCGAAATCTATCCACAAATCAGCCGCGATCTCGACGGCATTCGCAAACTTTTCCGCCAGTTCTCCTTTCCCGGCGGGGTTCCCAGCCACGCAGCTCCCGAGACGCCCGGCTCCATTCATGAGGGAGGCGAGCTCGGTTATGCGCTCGTCCACGCTTACGGTGCTGCTTTCGACAATCCCGATCTCGTCGTCGCCTGCGTCATCGGTGACGGCGAAGCTGAGACCGGCACGCTCGCTGCTTCCTGGCATTCGAACAAGTTCCTGAACCCGGTACATGACGGCGCCGTGCTGCCGATCCTGCACCTCAATGGCTACAAGATTGCCAACCCGACCATTCTGGCGCGGATGGAGAAGGCGGAACTGGAAAGCCTGCTCCGCGGCTACGGCCACGAGCCTCTTTTCGTCGAAGGCGACGAACCCCAAATGATGCACAGGCAGATGGCGGAAACGCTCGATTTCGCGCTTAAGCGTATCACTGAGATTCAGACCAGGGCGCGCAGCGTGGGCAATACCGATCGACCGCAATGGCCAATGATCGTCTTGCGTAGCCCCAAGGGCTGGACCGGCCCCAAGGAGGTTGATGGTAAGAAGGTCGAAGGCTTCTGGCGTGCGCACCAGGTGCCGATCTCCGATCCGCGAAAAGACGCAGGTCACCTCAAACTGCTCGAAGATTGGATGCGCAGCTACAGACCTGAAGAACTTTTCGACGAACAAGGTCGGCTGCATGCAGAACTGCAGACGCTGGCGCCAAAGGGCAAACGCCGGATGGGCGCAAACCCACACACCAACGGCGGATTGCTCAAGCGCGACCTCATGCTTCCAGACTTTCGTTCGCTCGCCGTGGAGGTAACTGCTCCCGGTGCCGCCAAGTCGGAAGCCACGCGCGCCATGGGGCGTCTGCTCCGACAGGTTATGACGCTGAATGCCGAGGCGCGCAATTTCAGGCTGATGGGTCCGGATGAAACTGCATCCAACCGCCTCGATGACGTCTTTGCGGTGACCGACCGCGTCTGGATGGAGGGCATCGAGCCCTACGACGAACATCTGGCGCATGACGGCCGGGTCATGGAAGTGCTCAGCGAAAACCTTTGCCAGGGTTGGTTGGAGGGCTATCTGCTGAGCGGTAGGCACGGCTTCTTTTCCTGCTACGAAGCGTTCATCCACATCGTTGACTCGATGTTCAACCAGCACGCCAAATGGCTCAAGGTTTCGCGCGAGCTGGCTTGGCGGCAACCGGTCGCCTCGCTGAACTACCTTTTGACCTCACATGTGTGGCGACAGGATCATAACGGTTTCAGCCATCAGGATCCGGGCTTCGTCGATCTGGTCGCAAACAAGAAGGCCGACATCGTGCGCATCTATCTGCCGCCGGATGCGAACACACTGCTCTGGGTCACCGATCACTGCCTGCGCACACATAACCGCGTCAACGTGATCGTTGCCGGCAAGCAGCCGCAACTGCAATGGCTGAACATCACCGACGCCATTGCCCATTGCGAGGCCGGTGCGGGCATTTGGCAATGGGCAGGCACAGAGCTAGGTGATGGCGAACCCGATGTGGTCATGGCCTGCGCAGGAGACGTGCCGACGCTGGAAACGCTTGCCGCGGTGGACCTGCTTCGAAGCACCCTTCCCCACTTGCGGATCCGCGTCGTCAACGTCGTCGACCTGATGACGTTGCAGCCGGACAGCCAGCATCCGCACGGTTTGACAGACGACGCATTCGACGCCTTGTTCACGCGCAAGAGGCCCGTGATCTTTGCCTATCACGGCTATCCCTACCTCATCCACCGACTGACCTATCGGCGCAACAACCACGATAATTTCCACGTTCGTGGCTTCAAGGAGGAGGGTACGACCACCACCCCCTTCGACATGGCGGTGCTCAACGAGATGGACCGCTATCACCTCGCCATCGAGGCAATTGACAGGATCGGCAATCCGGGACCCGAAGCGGCGAAAGCCCGCCGCAGCTTCGAGGATAAACTGGCCGAACATTGGCGGTTCGTGCGCGAGCAAGGGGAAGACATGCCCGAGGTGCGGGACTGGGCGTGGCGGCACTAGCGCCCAGGCAGGCCGGGTCTGCAAGAAGCAGTCTCGTGGTGGGACAAGGATCAGGAAGCATGATCGTTCTGGCACTCAACGCCGGCTCGTCCAGTCTCAAATTCGGCGTGTTCAAGGCTGCGTCGAAACGCGAGGTGGAGCCGCTGATGCGGGGCGTCTTCGACGGCTTAGCCGATACGCCGCGCTTTTCGGCGCAAGACGCGGCGGGACGCCCTCTTGCTGACAGGCCGTTGCGCCTTCCAGCCCGGTCAACCGGTGCGTTGTTGCAGGAGCTTTTGCGCTTTCTCGACACGCGGCTCGGCAGCGAGCAGATTGTTGCAGTCGGGCATCGTATCGTGCATGGCGGCTGTCGCTTTATATCGCCCGTTCGTCTGACAAACGAGGTTATCGAGGCGCTGGACGAACTCACGCCCATCGCGCCCCTGCATCAGCCCGCGAGCCTGGGTCCGGTCAAGGCACTGTCCGAGTTTCGGCCTGGGCTGGTGCAGATCGGCTGTTTCGACACAGCATTTCACAGCACGCTCGCTCCACCCGTCAGCCGCTACGCCATCCCGTGCGAATATGAAGAGATGGGATTGCGGCGCTACGGCTTTCACGGCCTGTCTTACGAGTTCATTGCCTATCAACTGGGGCAAATTTCACCCGATCTGTCGTCGAAAAAGACGGTGGTGGCACATCTGGGCAGCGGCTGCAGCCTCTGCGCCATGGTCGACGGCAAAAGCCAGGATACGACCATGGGGTTTACCGCGCTCGACGGCGTGATGATGGCCACCCGCTCGGGTGCCGTCGATCCGGGCATAATTCTCTATCTGCAGAAAGCCTGCGGTCTATCCATCGACGAGGTAGAGAACCTGCTTTACCGCCGCTCCGGTCTGCTCGGCGTGTCCGGAATTTCGGGGGACATGCGCGTTCTGCTCGCCAGCAACGATCCGCGTGCCGCCGCCGCAATTGACTTGTTTGTCTTCAGCGTCTCACGCGCCATCGCGGCGTTGGCCAATACGCTTGGAGGATTAGAGCTTTTGGTATTCACGGGAGGGGTCGGCGAGAATGCCGCGGAGGTACGCAACGCGATCTGCCGCCGCCTCGACTGGTTGGGCGTAAAGCTTGATACGTCAAAAAGCCACGATGTGATCAGTGATGTCGACAGCAAAGTGGAAGTTCGGGTGGTTGCCACCAATGAGGAGATGGCAATTGCCAGGCAGGTCCACCTGACGCTGGAGAACGCAGGCGGCCGATCGGAAGCAGCTTCAGCCTAGTTCTGCTCAGGTGAGCCAAGCGCGTGCCGAAGACGTCGAATAACGGCGGCACGTCCGCGCTCGTCGGCTTGCTCGCTTACCGCCTGGCTCACATCCAGCAAGAGCTCGGAAAGATCGTTGTGCCAATCCAAGCGGGCCACCTTTCCCGGCAGAAGCCGCTTCGGCTCATTGAGATCGACCTGGTGCGCGCCTACCGGTCCCAGATCGAAGGCATCATCAAGTTCCGGCACGATAATCCGGTCTGCAGAAACAAAGGCGGACACACGTGACTTCAATCCCGACAAGCCAGACTCCTCGCCATGCGTCAGGAAGACGCCCTTGTGGATCGGCAGGCGTTCACGCACCCAGTCATCGAGCTCGCTCGCATCAGCATGTCCTGAATACAAGTCCAGTTGCCGTATCCGAGCCTTGACCTGGAATTCCTCCCCCTGAATGCGAATCCGATCGGCACCGTCGACGAGGATTCGTCCCAGGGTTCCCTGTGCCTGAAATCCGGCAAGCATTATGGTCGCATTCCTGCGCCATATGTTGGCCTTGAGATGATGGCGAATACGTCCGGCGTCACACATGCCGCTTGCGGCGATCACGACATAAAAGCCCCTCAGGCGGTTTATGGCCTTGCTTTGCTCCACGGTTTCCGTGAAGCGCACTTCGCGAGAGTTGAGGGCTTGTCTCAACACGTCGCCTTCCTGAATCTCGTCGGCGTGCCGCTCGAAAATCGTGCTGGCGCGCGTGGCAAGCGGCGAATCCACGAAGATGTCAGCTTTAGGAATAGCTCCTTCGCGCATCAGATAGAACAGGTCGACAAGCAACTCCTGGGTCCGTTCGACTGCGAATGACGGGATGATCAGCGGCCCATTTGCCTCGAGCGCGCCACGCACCTCTTGCAACAGCAATGATCGGCGCCTCTCCGGGGTGATTTCCCCTCGCTCACGGTCTCCATAGGTGGATTCACAGATCAGATAATCTACATCCGCCGGAGCTTCCGGATCGGGCTGCAGAAGCTTGTGAGCGGGGCCAATGTCTCCAGAAAACAAAAGCCTGAGCGGCTTTGGGTCATCCTCGATTTCGATCTCTACCGAAGCTGAACCCAGCAGATGGCCAGCATTCCAGAAACGGACCCGAATACCAATCGCGACCTTGAACCATTCTCCGTACTCTCTTGCGTGGAACAGTGTCATACACTTCGCGGCATCGTCCGTGCTGTAGATTGGCGCCACGGCGGCACGGCCGCGCTGGGCATTGCGCCTGTTCAAATGCTCGACTTCCATCTCCTGGATATGCGCGCAATCCGGCAGCATCACCGAACAGAGATCGATTGTCGCGCGCGTAGCGTGGATGGGGCCAGAAAAGCCGTGCTTCATGAATTTGGGAAGCAGGCCGCTGTGGTCGATGTGAGCGTGTGTCAGCACCACTGCGTCGATCTTGGCTGGATCGAAGGGAAACTCGCCATAGTTGAGTTCTCGTTCGGACTTCGATCCTTGAAACAAACCGCAATCGATCAGGATTCGACCACTTCCAACTTCAAGTTCGTAGCAGGAACCAGTCACTGCATGGGCCGCTCCATGGAACCGTAGACGTGGGATCATTTCCTTGATGCTCCGTGAGGCGTGCGTGCAATTGACAGCCCAGCTTCGCCGATATCCCGTGGGAAACCTTGACCGGGATCAAATATGAGATCGATATCGTCAGCGGTATCAGCTCAATCGGCAAGCGTCGGCATGACGAAGAAAAGCGCGGGCATCCTGATGTTTAGGCGCACTGCGGCGGGGCTGCAGCTACTCCTGATTCATCCTGGCGGGCCATTTTGGAGCAAACGTGATCTTGGGGCTTGGTCGATCCCCAAGGGTGAATATGCCGACGGCGAGGAGCCAGATGCGGCAGCCAGACGAGAATTCCTCGAAGAGACAGGTAGCGAGGCTATAGGTAAGCTACTACCGCTCGGAACCCAGCGCCAGCCTAGTGGGAAGATGGTGACAGCCTTCGCCCTGCAAGGAGATTTCGAACCCGCCGAGTTGAGAAGCAATCTCTTCGAGATGGAATGGCCACCACGTGGCGGGACAAAGCAGTACTTCCCAGAGGCGGATCGCGCTGAGTGGTTTGCAATGCCCGACGCGCAGCTCAAGATCATCGCCGGCCTGAGACCATTTCTTGACCGGCTCCAACAACTCATCGCGGGGCAGGAATCGCCAGACCGATCAGTCTAACAACAAGGCGCGTGATACGAGGCCAGGCTTGGTCTATGCAAATCCGCGCCTTGCGCCCTATTCGCACATCTCTGCGAGCGACCGCCATTTCGCAATCTCGACTGTACGCAGGGACGGCAAACGGATGATCCCACGCTCCCTGAGCTTGGTGAAGACACGCGAAACGGTCTCAAGTGAGAGTCCGAGATAGTCAGCGATGTCAGTCCGCGACATCGGCAGTTCAAGCCGGTCAAGACCACCTTGACGCTCGAACATATCTACTAGAAATGCCGCGACCCGCTCGGGCGCATTTTGACGGCCCAGTACCAAAAGATGTTCTTGAGCCCGCACCAGCCCTCGTAATGCCAACGGCAGAAGTTCTCGCGACAGTTCCGTGGTTGCCGAAATCCTGATGGAAACTGTGCAGGTAGCCCCTACCGCCTCGGCAAAGAAATGATGCCTGTCGTCTGCTTCAAATCCGAAGACCTCGCCTGGCAGATGGAACGCCGAGATCTGGCGACGACCGTCTGCCAACAGGCGGTAAGTTCGTACGCACCCAAACTTTACGATGTAGAGTGAGCGAGCTTCGCTCCCTTGCGAAAAGATCTCCGAACCGGCCGCATGAAACGCAGACGGTATTGCTGCGCCAAATGAGAATGCGGGCGTGTGAATTAGCGTGCACCCGTCGTCCAATTCGGCGCCAGTCAAGAAATCTGCTCTGCTGTGTAGGGTCATGGCGCTCTCCCGGATGCAAGTGTCGAGAGATCTATCGCGCAATTCGGACAACCGGAAAATTCGGTTATGTCCCTACGGGAGAGTACGTAGACCTCATCCAGCTGATGCTCTCTACCTGGAGTCCAGCCCAGCCTCGAGCGCCATTCGCACGAGTTCAGGCAGGCTTTTGGCTTCCATCTTGGACATTACATTGGCCCGATGGACCTCAACCTTGCGCGGGCTGATGTCGAGATCATAGGCGATTGTTTTGTTTGGGAGCCCCGCGACAACAGCCGCAAAAACCTCACGCTCCCGCTCGCTCAAGGATGCGGCCCGAGCTCGAATGGCGGAAATGTCTTCATGGACTGCCGCTCTACCAAGGCTGGCGGCCGCGCGATCAATCGCAGCGGTCAAGATGTCTTCCTGAAATGGCTTCTCGATAAAATCGAGTGCGCCGGCTTTCATCGCTTCGACCGCCAGCGGAACGTCCCCATGTCCAGTAATTACAATGGTTGGAATGGACGAAGGCAGTTGGCGAAGGCGCTGAAGTAGTTCGATCCCATCAAGGTCTGGCATACGCAGATCGGTCACCAGACAGCCATTGTTGATTGCTGGGGCGACTGACAGGAATGCCGTCGCCGAGTCATGCTGTCGAACAGTATACCCAGCCATTGTCAGCAAAAACACCAATGACCTTCTGACAGGTTCCTCGTCGTCGACGACATGAACGACGTAGTCACCCTTGTCCATTGAGCTCCCCCTCTTCATAAGCAGGCAGCGTAAATCGGAAAGTCACGCCCCCGTGAGCGTTCTTCCTCATTTCTATCACGCCAGCATGGGCTTCGATGATGCGCTTGGCTATCGACAGACCGATACCCATGCCGCTTGGCTTGGTGGTAACAAAGGGTTTGAACAGGCGGGCTGCGATTTCATCAGGAATTCCTGGGCCTGTGTCGGACACCTCAACAGCCACTTCACCTGGCGCTCCAGGAAATGTTCGCACGGTGAGAAGACGTACTTCGCTGTCGCGCATTGCCTCCATGCCGTTGCGCATGAGATTTGTAAGAACCTGCTGGATCTGGACCGCGTCTACCATCACCATACCAGCACCAGGCGCAAAGTCGAAAACCGATCGGACGCCGCGTTCTCTCGATCCCACAAGGGCTAGCGCCCCAGCCTCCTCGACGAGCTTTCGGATGTCCTGGGGTGCCTTTTCGGTCTCACCGCGCATCACGAACTCGCGGAGATGACGGATGATCTGGCCCGCCCGAAGCGACTGCGTCGAGATCTCATCGAGAGCGTCGGGCAAGTAGGACGATGCCTTCTGCGGGCTTTCGTGCAGCATGCGTATAGATCCTTGGGCGTAGTTTGCAATCACAGACAACGGTTGATTGAGCTCATGCGCAAGCGTCGAAGCCATCTCCCCAAGCTCGTTGAGCCGGGCGAGCCTGGCCAACTCGCCCTGGATTTCCTGCAATCGCGCCGCAGACTCCTCACGCTCAGTTAAATCGCGGATAAACCCGGTGAAGTATGTCTTGTTACCAGACTTCATCTCGCCGACAGCAAGCTTCATAGGAAACGTCGAGCCGTCCTTGCGACGGCCAATGACAACACGGTCGACACCGATGATGCGTTTCTCGCCAGTGGTCAGATAGCGTTGGATGTAGCCATCATGACCGCCTCTATAGGGCTCTGGCATGAGCATGCGCACGTTTTGACCCCTGACCTCATCCTCCTGATAGCCGAATTGCCGGATGGCTGCCGCGTTGAAAGAGACTATTGTCCCGTCCTTCTCGATCACGACGGTTGCATCAAGTACTGTGTCCAATATTGATCTCAAGTGGGCTTCGCGCTCGTCGAGCGCACGTTTCGTCTCCTCAACGGCGCTCCAGGCGCGATGCAGGAGGTCGCCCATCCCCACAATCGACAGCCCGACCAGCGCAAACACCACGAAAACGAGAGCGTTGGTGCTGCCCGCAAGCTGAAGGCCTCCGATGTAGAAAGCGGCAGACAACGACATGACGACAGTCAGAAGCCCAGGCCCGATACCGCCGGCTATGGAGGCGGCGAGGATCGCCGGAACGAACAACGTAAAGATCGCGCGATCTGCAAGGGCACCTTGCAGCCCCAGACGAAGCAGCAGTGCTGCGCCTACCACCGCCACCGCAAAAAGATAGGACGCCTTCCCATTGTAACGGAGAGGGAAAACGTAACTGCGCAATTGCTTCAGGCTTGCCCCGTCAACCACGACCTTGTCTCAACACTGCCATGACTGGTCCAATACGTGATCGGGTGCAAACGTGTTCGGGTCCAAACTGTTCGGATGGTCGAACATTTGCAGTCAACATATATCGCGGCGCGACAGGGAGCCATAGGAACCGGGTGCGGATAGCCAGATTGGCAGGATGTTTCCAAGGCGCTACGAGCGGCACTTCTGTGATCCTAGTCAGCGCCGCAACCTGTCTTCCGCGCGAGCCTAATTGTCTCGATCCAGCGACTGCACGGAGTTTAGTGGTAAAGGGGGACGTGTCGTTTGCGGCGGCATCCACATGAGCGACATCCTGATCATGAAATACAAGTTGATTTGGGGCGAGCGTTAACTTGTCTCTGTCGCAAACCTAACCCGTAACGACGGCACGAGTTCTTTTCAATTGCCAAGAAAGCGAAGGTTCAGACCCAGACTCTGGTTTACCCGGCGCATCGGGCCAACGATGCCCTGAGCGATCTGCGAGCAGGACATATCAGCGGGGCCGGGTCTTGGTGCCAATGACTTAGGTCAAAGACCTTGTTCGCCCAGCTTCTCCATCTGGCGTATCCATTTTGACCGCCGCACGGAATTGATTCCACCGACTGGGCCAAGAAGCGTCTCGCGAACCGGCTTGATACCAACGAAATTGAGAATGCCACGACGCATGCTCGCGATTCCATGGCTGAGAAACCAAAGCCGATAGAAGATGGTGGGCATCCCCATCGTCACCACGATCCGCGCCGAGCGGCCACGTAGCAGGGATTTGGTCAGCGCCCCTTCCTTGTCCGGGTAGTCAAATGCCACTCCTGGCCGCATGACTTGCTCGAGAAACCCCTTGAGCAGAGCGGGCATGGTACCTAGCCATAGCGGGAATACGAACACCAGATGTTCGGACCAGACAACCGCCTCGGCGGCCTCCCTCAACGGTGCTGGAACAGGTCCATGTTCGAATGCATCAGCGGTTCGCAATAGCGGGAAGTCCATGATTGCGAGATCGATCTTCCGGACTTGGTGCCCCGCGCGCTCTGCGGCGGCGGCATAAGCTGCCGCCAGCGCGCGACAAAATCGCTCCGGAGCAGGGTCGGGATGACCGATGATAATGAGGATACGGCGTGACATGGGCTCACATCTCGTTGGACATACGCGCCGATCGCTCGCTACGGCGGCCAAGAGATACCCGTTTGGTCGGCCAGCGAGGATCGGCATTGTGTCGATTGGAGGCGGCGAAGAAGCGCATCTTCAGCCATTCGGATGTGACCACATAGGCAGCGGTAATGCAGAGCAGACCACCGAGCACTGGCAACGGCAGGGGTTCGAAGCCGAACCAGGCGGCAACGGGCGAGTAAGGCAACGTGACTGCCACCACTGCAACAGCGATCGTGAGCAGCGTCAGCGTGCGGCTCGGATGGCTCCTCCAGGCTGGCTTGTGTGTTCGGACCACCAAAACAATGGCCAGTTCAGTAAGCAGTGATTCCGTGAACCATCCCGTCTGAAAGGCAGACGGTGAAGCGTTGACGACAAACAAGAGAAACGCAAAAGTGACCGCATCGAAGAATGAGCTGGCAAGGCCAAAGCGAACCATGAAGCGGCGGATGAAGCCAATGTCCCATCTCCGCGGGCGCCGTGTTTCCTCGATATCTACATGGTCAGTCGCAATCGCCAGGGCCGGGAGATCGGACAGGAAGTTGTTGAGCAGAATTTGTTTGGCAAGAAGTGGCAGAAAGGGAAGGAAAAGCGACGCAATTGCCATGCTGATCATATTGCCGAAATTTGCGCTCGTCGTTATTGCAATGTATTTCATGGTATTAGCGAAAGTCTTTCGACCATCGTCGATACCCCGTATGAGAACGCCCAGGTCTCGCTTGAGCAAGATGATATCGGCCGCCTCGCGCGCCACATCGACAGCGTGCTCTACCGAAATGCCGACATCTGCCTGGTGCAGCGCCGGCGCATCGTTGATACCGTCTCCGAGGTAGCCGACAATCTTCCCACGCCGTTTCAGGGCCTCGACGATGCGTTCCTTCTGATTGGGGTCAATCTCGGCGAAGATGTCGATTTCAGCAACGCGCGCGAACAAAGCGTCCCTTGTCAAATGCATCAATTCGCTTCCCGTCATAACGGCGTCGGCTGACAGGCCTATTGCCTTGGCAAGATGCTTTGCGACGTGCCTGTCGTCACCCGAGATCATCTTGACTGACACGCCTCGCTTGGCGAGGGCCGTCAATGTGGCTGCCACGCCCTCTTTGGGCGGATCGAAAAACAGCAAGAAGCCCGCAAGCGTTAGCCCGGATTCATCATCGCGGGTAACCTTGTCGCCGGGTTCGACTTCGCGGACCGCCAGCGCAAGCACGCGAAAGCCCTCTTCGCTCCAGTGCCGGACAGTCTCCTCAATTTTGCGCTTGCGCTCAGCCATAAGGGGAAGGGTTCTTTTGCCATCGATTACTGAGGCGCTGACGTCCAAGACGGTCCTGACCGCACCCTTGCAGATCATCAACACTTTTTTGTCAGTCGCACGAACCACGACCGACAGTCGCTTGCGGATGAAATCGTAGGGCAGTTCATCGACCTTCAACCACTCGCCGTCTTGCAGCTGCCATTCTGGAATGGCCGCCACGATCGCTTCGTCGAGAGGATTCTTGATTCCAGTCTGGAGCGAGGCGTTCAACCCAGCCCAAGCGAGCACCTGATCGGACGGGCGTCCTTTTGCGTCCGTCCACCGATCAAGCTTAATAGCGCCCTCGGTGAGGGTGCCCGTCTTGTCGGTACACAGCACGTCCATGCTGCCAAGGTTCTCTATGGCTTCCAGGCGACGCACGATGACCCCGCTTTTTGCCATGGCTGCCGCTCCGCGAGCGAGCGTGACGCTGATGATAGCCGGTAATAATTCAGGGGTAAGGCCCACAGCGAGCGCAAGGGAAAATAGCAGAGACTCAGCAAGCGGCCTGTCGAGCAATAGGTTGACGACGAAGACCACTATAACGATCGCCAGCATCACCTCCGTCATCAGGTAGCCAAAACGTCGTATGCCCTTGGCGAACCCGCTTTCATCAATTTGTTTCTCGACAGCATCGGCAATACCAGCGAATTCAGTCGCCCTCCCCGTCGCCACGGCTAGTACAATTGCTGTGCCACTTCGAACGGAAGTGCCGGTGAAAACTGAGTTCGTCCGCCCACCGATTGGGCTCTCCACCGCCACAATGCCCGGCGATTTCACGACCGGAAAAGATTCGCCCGTGAGAACGGACTCACTGACATTGAAATCGCGCGCCTCGATAATAAGTCCGTCCGCGGCAACGAGGTCTCCGGCAGAAAGCTTCAGGATGTCGCCAGGGACGACTTCATCGACGGCAACCTCGGTTTCGATCCCATCGCGCAACATCATGACTTTTCGCAGGAGTTGGCGTTTCAGCGCCACTACGGCCTTTGACGCACCGTATTCCTGCGTAAATCCCAGACCGCAGCTCGCCAACAAGATCAAAAAGATAATGAGCGCTTCCTGCCGCTCTCCCATCAAGAAGGAGATTGTCGCGGCGAACATGAGTACGAGCACCAAAGGGCTTCGGAGCTGCCGCAACAGTAGTCGTACCGCCTCGCCCGCCGAACGACCCTCGATTGCATTCGAGCCGTAAACCTTGCGGCGTAGGTTTGCCTGTGCCGAACTCAAGCCATTGGGCTGCGTATCCAGCGCGGCCATGACGTCCGCCAATCGCCTGGACCAAAATGCAACGACTTGTAGGTTCATCGGTCGTCACCTCAACCCGGGCCACGCACGCGTATTCCAAACGTCCCTATCTTGCGGGGTTTATCCTTGGGGACGCTTAGGCGCGCACGCGCTCAGGGGCGCTCCACTCTCGCGATCTGATACGTGTGCATCGACCCCTTGCGGCCGACAGAAACATATTCGCCAACAGCGAACCGCTCCTCTCCCAGGCGAAATCCGATCTCATCGTCCTTGTCGCCTTCGGCATAGTCAAAGAACCATTGTCCGCCCGGTTTGCGCCTGAGCAATCCGATGCGGTCCTCCCTATCTGCGCTGAATTTTCTGACACGGCAGACGGCTTGATGTTTCTTCCAGTCGGCAGAGTCGATCCGGCCTTCGCCATCCAGAGGTATCAGCAGGTCATAGCCGATGTCCTGTTCTCCACCGGGATGGTTCTTTTCCCGTGCGAGGAGCAGCCGAACGTTGCGAAAATTGGGCGTGAGATCTTTCAAAGAGGTCATGGCAAAGTCCTTTCTCTGCCCTGAAATAGCCTATGGCATCCAGTTGACCTTGATCCGCGTCAAATCGACTGTTGCAATCCTGCTAGAACGCGGGCCCCAACTTCAGACTGGCGATGCCGAATGCAAACGCGATGGCGGTCACAACAAGCAGGGGCGCCGAAAACCGAAGCGGTCCGGAAATCATCGCCAATCCGAGGCGTCCGATGGCGTTCGCTGCAAGTGCGAACAGCACCGCCAGCGTAGCCACTTGGGTTGAAGCAGCGTCCTTAGCCAGGCGAAGCGCACTCAAGACCGCTATATCGACGTCGAAAAGCGCTGAAACGGCCGAAACCGCGAGGACACCACTGCTGCCGACGAAGCCGGCGAGCAAGGCACTTGCCACCGAGGCAACAGCGAAAAAGGCTGCAAACACAAGCAAAGGGCCAAGTTCGAAGGGATTGCGCATCGGGGCTTCGGTGACCTTACGGTCGCCAACTCGTGACAGAAGGAACAGCCCGCCAGCCGCGAAAACCGTCGCGGCGGTGAGCGCCACAGGTGCCGCACCTATGGCCACCGCAGGATCCAGTATGAGCACGATAGTCATGACGCGAACGATTGAAACCATGGCCGCTAGGCAAGCGGCTCCTGCAAGGGTCGAAACACCACTGACCGCGATGGCCGAACGCGCTAGCGCGACTGTGACTGCGGTGGACGAAACGATCGCTCCAGTCACTGCGCTTACCAACAGGCCTCGCGTCGGTCCGAGCACGCGCACCGCGACATAACCGGCGTATGAGATCGCAGCGATCAGGACAGTGAAGATCCAGACCTCGCGCGGATTGAACCCACCCCAAGGATCAACGGTTCTATCCGGCAACAGCGGCAGAACGACCGTCGTCATGACCGCAAGGATAAGAGCCGAACGAAGTTCAATCCAGGTCAGCCGCCGCAGAAGACCATGCAGCAATTCGCGACTGGCCAGCACCGCTGCTAACCCGGCGCCGCCTGCAGCCGCGGCACGATAGTCACCGGCCACCGCCAGCGCCCCGAGTGCGAAAACTGCCAACCCAGCGACCACGCCCGTGACGCTGAAATCTTCGTCGTGAACTGCCTCGCGCGCCTTGTACCAAGCAAAGACTGCAGCGAATCCGAGGAAGCCGCCAACAAGCACTGACGGCGTGTTGAATGCCTGGGCAAGGGTTGCGATGACGCCGCCCAGCAGCCCCGATATCCCGAAAGTCCGAATGCCGGCGGTCCGGCTTCGATCCGGTGCATTTCTTTCCTGCCAACCTCGTTCAAGGCCGACCAGAAGACCAATAGCAAGCGCAAGACCGAGACGGGCAATAATCTCGTCCATCATCGATGCGCTCCTCGGTACGCTGAAACGGGCAAGCGTTTGAGTGGCCATTGACCATCACCTTGTCAACGGCCTGGTCTACTGGCCGGGCACTTGCCACGGCTCCGTCTGCAAATTTACCCGAACCGCGCCTTTGAAATTTGGTCGCCACCAAGGGCCCGCAGCGCATTCAGGATTACTGCCACATCAATTCCCTCTTGCAGAAGAGCGCCTGCGACAGGTGTGATTAAACCGAATCCTGCCGCGATCATCGCCACGCCAGAAAGAGCCAGTCCCACCACTATGCTCTGCTTTGCGATGGTCGTTGTCCGATGCGCAATTGCAACGGCATCAGCTACAGGCCCCAAGTGATCGGTCAACACAATGACATCAGCGGCTTCGGATGAAGCTGTGGCACCTCGGGCGCCCATCGCAACACCCACCGTCGCGGTCGCCAACGCTGGAGCATCATTAATGCCATCGCCAACCATCATTGTCGGCGCCGCGAGGGTTTCTGCTTTGATAATCGCAACCTTGTCGGCCGGCGACGCATCCGCAACGATCCGGTCGAAGCCGAGTGTCCCACCAATCCGATTGGCGGTCTCGACATCATCCCCCGTGAGCATCAGGCTGCGGTTGATCCCAGCTCGCCTAAGCCGCGACATGGCATCGACAGCGTCGGCACGCAGCCCATCTCCCAGGACAAGGATGGCAGCCAGCCGCTCGTCGACTGCGACATAGACAGCTAACGCTGGCTGGCCTTTGTAGCGGGCGACGATCCTCTCTGCCCAGGCGGGCAAGTCACGGTCAGCAAGGATGAGCGATTGCGAGCCTGCGGATACACTCACGCCACACACAATCCCCTTGAGACCTGATCCGCGATACTCGCAAACCCCCTCAGGTCGAAACAGTTTGAGCGCCCTTTCTTTGGCGAGAGCAACGATTGCATCGGCCAGGACGTGATGGGATGCCTGTTCCAAAGAGGCCAACAACCCGAGAAGCTCATCACTGTCGCGGCCTGGGGCGACTTCCATCTCCACAAGTTGAGCACCACCGTGCGTCAGCGTGCCGGTCTTGTCGAAAACAGCCGTTCGGGCTTTGGCAAGAGCCTCCAGGGCGGTGCTTCCTTTCATCAAAATGCCGTGCCGTGCCGCCCGTGATACCCCGGCAATAAATGCTATCGGCGCAGCCAGAATGAGCGGGCACGGTGTTGCAACCACAAGAACAGCAAGTGCCCGGATGGGATCGGCCGAGGCGTACCAGGCAATACCCGCCACAATCAGTGTCAGCGGCAGCAAGACCAATGCAAAACGATCCGCCAAGCGAATGAACGGGGCCTTGGCTGTCTGAGCCGCCTCGACCATTCGTACGATGCCGGCATAAGTACTTTGGCCTGCCATCGCGGACGCGCGCATGTGAAACATCTCACCTGCATTTACTGTCCCGCTACGCAGCGCGTCGCTGCGCTTGCAAGCCTTTGGGAAAGGCTCGCCGGTTATCGCAGACTCGTCAACCCTGGCGCTGTCGTCGAGAAGCACGCCGTCGACCGGCAAGACCTCACCAGCTCGCACCATGAGCTCGTCATCGACTGAGACCTGGTCGACTGGAATGCTCTCAAAACGTTCCCCGGACCTGCGATGCGCAATCCGGGGTGACCGATCAGTCAGCGCCTTCAGATCACGCTCGGCGCGGCCCCGTGCATAGTCCTCCAGCACGTTGCCGCCTGTATACATGATCGCCACGACAACAGCGGCCAAGGCTTCACCGAACACCAGGGCAGCTGACATCGATAGCAATGCGATAGCGTCAACGCCAAGGCGCCCAGCAAACAGATCGCGGAAGATGGATACCGCGAGCGCAGCGATCACCGGCAAGGTGGCCAGCGTCCACACACTCTCCGGTGGGAGCAGAAACTGCGCTCCCAACGCGCCAGCAAGTCCTGCCGCCAGCCCCGTGAGGGCAATCGCCAGCAAAGATTTCCGGAGCAGCGGTTCGTTCACGGCATTTCTCCGGCTTTGGCCACCCTGCTCGGTGACGAATGCGAATGCGATAGGCTCACTTCGCCGTCGATTCATTGTCTTGGGTGCCGGGGACGTGGGTGCCGCCCATGATGCCCGAACCGCATCCGAGCGGCATATTTTCCCATTTGTGATCCTGTGGGCATGATCCGCATTTCCTCTGCCCTTTCCTGCCTTGCGATGGCGGCGCCCAGGGTCAATGGGTCCGATGTTGTTGCCTCCAGTCGACCACAGCGGCAACTCTGTGGCCTTGACGCAGGTCAATCCGGTGGTGACGGAGCATAAGTGAGCTGCAAGGGTTGATGTGCGGCAAAGCATTTCGGCAAACTTGGACGTAAGGTGACCGCAGGAGGACAGGCGTCTTGACCATCCGGAACCTTGAATTCGCATGGCACCCCAAATCAGTGGCGGTCTTTGGTGCTTCGACACGACAGGGTTCTGTCGGGCGCGTTGTCTTCGAAAACATCGTGCAAGGCGGCTTTGAAGGAGAGATCTGGCCTGTCAATCCGAAATATCGGCAGATTGTCGGCAGGCCTTGTTACCGCCAAGCACAAGACCTTCCGGGCATTCCGGACCTCAGTGTCATCGTCACGCCCCCAGCCACCGTTCCAGCCATTATTCGCGAACTCGGCAACAAGGGGTGCAAGGCTGCTGTCGTGATTACAGCGGGTCTCACCCCAGAAAACGGGCTCAGGCAAGCCATGCTCGATGCAGCCAAGCCAAATCTTTTCCGGATAATTGGACCGAACACGCTCGGATTGATGATCCCCTCGCTCAAGCTCAATGCCAGCTTCGCGCATAAATCTGCGCGATGTGGCGGGATTGCGCTGCTTTCACAATCCGGGGCCGTCGTGACCGCGTTGGTGGACTGGGCACTCGACAACAATGTCGGCTTTTCACACGTAGTCTCCTTGGGCGAAATGGCCGACGTCGACGTTGGGGACTATCTCGACATGCTTGCTGGCGACCCTGCCACGCATGCAATTCTCATGTATCTCGAGACGATCCCGAATCCGCGCAAGTTCATGTCGGCGGCGCGCGCCGCGGCCCGGCTTAAGCCCGTTGTCGCAATAAAATCCGGACGGCATGAACAGGCTGCCGCTACTCATACAGGCGCGCTTGCCGGGGGTGATCGCGCGGTCAGCGCAGCTTTCAGACGCGCGGGGGTGCTCCGTGTCGAAGGACTCCTGGAACTCTTTGACGCAGCCGAGACCATGGCCAACTTTGCCCCACTGCAGCAAATTCGCGTAGGCATCGTGACGAACGGCGGCGGCGCCGGAGTGCTCGCGCTCGACGAACTGCTGGATCGGAGGTGCGACCTGGCCAAACTGTCGTCCGCGACTTTCGACAGGCTGAATGCTTGTCTGCCCTTAACATGGTCGCGGGCAAATCCGGTCGACATCATCGGCGACGCGCCTCCAAGTCGATACGTCGACGCCATCCAGGCAGTGGCGGACGATCCCGGCACGGACGCCCTGATGGTTCTGAACTGTCCCACGGGACTCGCGTCGGCGACCGAAGCCGCCGCCGCCGTCGGCGCCATTGCGCATAACGGCAAGATAAATGGCAAACCGGTGCTCACGTGCTGGCTCGGCGAAAACACCGCCAAAGACGGACGACGCATACTGCAGAACGCAGGCACTGCCAGTTTCGGGACGACAGCTGAGGCAGCACGTGCGGTCTGCTATCTCGGCGACTGGTCCCGAGCGCAAACCGCACTCATGCGAGTGCCCTCAACACACGACGATGCTTCCAACGCGGATCGAGATCTTGCGCGTTCGGTGTTCCGGCAAGTTGCCAAGGAAGGGCGGTCCATGCTGACGGAACCCGAGGCCAAGACAGTGATCGCGGCTTACAGGATACCGACGCCAAAGACAGTGGTGGCCAACTCCCCGTCCGAAGTCGGTCAGGCAGCGGCCACAATGCTCTTGACCACAGAAAAGGTCGTGGTGAAGCTTCTGTCCAAGGACATTTCGCACAAGTCAGATATCGGAGGAGTTGTGCTTGATGTCGGGTCTTCTGCTGCGGCCAAAAATGCCGCCGAGGCCATCTACCGGCGTGTTCGTACGGCTATGCCGGGTGCCTCGGTGGACGGCTATTCAGTGCAGCCTATGATCATCAGAAAGCAGGCACTTGAACTGATCTTGGGCATGAACCGCGACCCGATATTCGGGCCCGTCATGCTGTTCGGCACGGGAGGGGTTGCGGTTGAAGTGTTGAACGACACCGCGATGGCGCTACCGCCTCTGGATGATGTTCTGGCTGGAGATATGATCGACAGTACCCGCGCCGGCCGCCTGCTGGCCGGCTTCCGCAATCGCGAGCCAGCCAACCGCGCTGCACTTTTGGCGGCGTTGAATAGCATCTCGCAACTGGTCGTCGATTTTCGGTGCATCACATCATTGGACATCAACCCTGTCCTGGTCGATGCGGACGGGGCGATGGCCTTGGACGCCCGCATCCAAATCGATCCGGCGAAGGTCGAGGAGCCGAGTCCCAACGCCGATCTCGTCATTCGTCCCTACCCCGCAAAGTGGGAGCGGAGTGTTGACTTCAATGGGATGCAATACTCCTTCCGCCCCATCAAACCGACTGACTTCAGTCTCTATCCGCCGTTCCTTGCACAAGTCTCGCAGGGAGACCTCAGGTTCCGATTTCTTGGTCCGCGCAAGACCTTTCCCGACCAGATGCTGAAACGGCTGACACAACTCGACTACGACCGAGAGATGGCATTCGTTGCGATCGAGGCCGCCAGTGGCAAGCTCGCGGGCATCAGTCGCCTCTCATGCGACCCTGACCATGCCGTGGCCGAATATGCGCTGCTCGTCCGGACAGATTTACAGGGTAAGGGCCTCGGCTGGGAACTGCTACGCCAGATCATCGACTACGCACGTGCCGATGGTATCGCCAAGATCGAAGGCATGATCCTCAGCGAGAACCGGAAAATGCTAGCTATGTGCAGGGAATTCGGGTTTGCCATTGAACACGTCGCAGAGGACTATGGCCTCTGCGTCGCGACGCTCATGCTGAAGTCGCCTTAAGTGCTTACAGCTACCCCGGTTGGTGCGGGCTGAATGCCAAAATATCCGCAACGATCCGAGCAGGCGCACGCGCCGCATCGAGCTTCACCCAACTGACACTAGCGCCATTGCGACGCAACTGCCGTGACAATACATCGATGGTCGCATCCGATGGCCCTCCTTTTCGTTCGCTCACCCGCTGCCAAAGCAAATCCGGGTCAGCCTCAAGCCAGAAGCCGACGAAGGGTAAATGCCTTTCGGTGGCACTACGCTCGATCCTTTGCCTGTCCGAGGGGCGATCAAAGACGGCATCGGCAACCACCGAACCGCCTTGGGAAAGGATCAACCCGGCACGCCAGGCCATTTCGGCATAGACGCGTTCTGATACCTCGGGCAGGTATGCCCTCGCCGGCAGTCGGGTTTCGGCCGGCACGCCGTGAAGACTTTTCCTTACGCGATCGCTTTCGACTATCCGCGCCCCTGGAGGCGCCCCGATGTGCGCAGCGACAGCTTCCGCAACTGTGGTCTTGCCGGAACCGCTCATGCCTCCAAGAGCGACAAGCCTCGGCGGACAGTCGACAAGCAGCAGCCGGGCAAGTTCGAAGTATGATTTTGCTTCGGCAACCAGCTTCACCTTGTTGTCACCGCCCTCTTCTGCGAGCGTCGCGGCAACATGCGAACGGACTGCAGCGCGGATCGCCATCAACATGGGCAAAAGGATGAAGCCGTCTTCATCGTCCGCTTCATCGAGGTAGCGGTTCACAACTAGGTTGGCGAACTCTGGCAAACCGCGATACCAGAGGTCCATCAGCAGGAATGCGAGATCGTAGAGCACATCCACCGTTGCGATCTGGTCATTAAATTCAATGCAGTCGAAAAGCCGAGGCTCGCCTTCAAATCGGCAGATGTTTCGCAAGTGGAGGTCGCCATGACACCGCCGTATCTTGCCGAGGCGTTCGCGACTATCGAGCAAGCTCCCGTGCCGTGCTAGCGCATTTCGGAACAGCCCGTCGAACGCTTCAATTTCGACATTGGTGAAGACACTGCTCGTTGCAAACCCAGCACGGTTGATGTCGAGCACGTGTCCTAGGTTCGCCGTACCGGTGCCGGAATGAGAAACAGGGGCGCCACGGTGAAACCGTATGATCGTTCGAGCGACGTCCGTCATGAGTTTTGGCGTCAGTTCGCCGGCCAAAGCCATTCGATCCAGCAAGGCCGATTGATCGAAGCGGCGCATCTCGACCACTGCATCGACGAGCTCGCCAGGTCCATCGAACTCCAGCTGGTCGTTAGGTGCACGCGTCAAGCGCCGTGTACCTAGATAGAGGCCCGGCGCAGTCATTGAATTACGCTCGACCTCCAGCTTGCAGACAGCGAGCCGAAGGTCTGCCGTCGAAAAATCTGCATAGGGTAGCTTGACTGCTCGCTTCATCTTGAAGGCGCGCTCTCCAGCAAGAAAAACGCGGGAAATATGCGTCTCAATCATTTCCACTTTGTTGGCGTCACGATGCGTCGCCGCATTCAACAAGAAGGCGACTGCGGCTGTCTGGTCTTCGGTGAGCATCGCGATTTCCCATCGGTCGAGTGCTATCGAGCGTCGCCCTGCAAGGCCGCCCCTATCTCTGCAGCGTCTGTATGTACTCTGCGAGCTGGTGAATTCTCTCCTGGGTCACAGCTTCTCCGCCCGTCGCACCATAGGCGCGTTGGTCGCTATCAAGGAATTCGCGTCCCCATACGGGCATTTCGCGCTCGCCATGCCCCGGCACGATGTGGCGACCGTCAATCACCGCAAAGACGAGCCAATAGGGAAACTCGTCATCGTTCCGTTCTGAAAGGCGCGTCAAGTCGGCGGGCGCCTTTCGCAGTTCCTCGGCCAATGGTCCATCGCCCTTTCCACCTCGGCCATGACAAACTGCACATGAATTGATGAATTCACTTTCACCGTAGCTCATCTGTTGGGCGGCAACTGGCACGCAGCTTATTGTCACAAGGACTGAAATTGCGATCATGCGCTTCATTTCGGTTACCCCAGTGCATGGGAACAAACCCTAGCTGATCGACCGGGCCAATCTTTGATCCCCGTCAAACCTGTTGTCAGACGCCCTCCACGATTTGACGCAGCGCAAGGAATGTCCCCGCCGTTGGCGATATCGATTGCTGTGTCCAGTCAAGCGAGAGGAACCACGCTATGCCCTTCAAGACAATTCTAACGGTCACCGGGACACATCGCGGCGACAACGACATCAAGCTGGCGAGCGGTCTATGTGAAGAAGTCGGCGCTCATCTATCGGTGCTGGCGGTTGCCCTCGCCGCGCCGCCACCGATCGGCACTTTCGCCGTTCCGATAACGGACGCCTGGATGGAAGAGCGTCGTGCCGACCTCGAACGGCTCGAAAAACGAACCGCTGAGGTTTCGCACCTGCTGGCTAGCTCTGCGCTATCGGTTGACATTACAAACGCCTATGCGGAAATCGTCTGGGCCGATGAAATCATCGGTCGGCGGGCGCGCTATGCCGACCTGACCTTCATCGGACCGGAACTACTGTCGGACGGCACCCTCAAGGACAAGACCATTGAAGGCGCCCTTTTTTCGTCGGGCAAACCAATGCTGCTAGTACCGGAAGGCTCGCAGCCAACCCTGCAACCAAAGAAGGTGATGATTGCCTGGGATTCGCGCATCGAAGCCTCACGCGCCGTTCGTGAGGCAATCCACATGCTGACGGCCGCTGATGATGTGCGCCTGGTTCTTGTCGATCCTGTTGAAGGAGAAAGCCACCAAGGTGCGGAACCCGGTGCCGACGTGGCGACCTACCTCGCTCGTCATGGCGCGAAAGTCACGGTCGAGCGGCTTCCAAGTTCGGGCAAGAGCGTTGCTGAGGTGCTGAAGCGACATGCCGCGGATATGTCGGCAGACCTCGTCGTGATGGGTGCCTACGGCCACTCACGCCTGCGCGAAAAGTTGTTCGGCGGCGTTACCAAGTCGATACTCAATGACCTTTCGATGCCCGTATTGATGGCGCACTGAATGGTCAAGGCCCGATGCTCGGGCTGTCTTCGACCACAAGGGCAACTGACTTGCCGTTAGGATGCGGGATTTTCGGCACTTTCGACGTGATGGGGCCAGATTGAACTTCAGGTCAGATCCTTGACTCGGGCGTGACTGCGCTCGCAAACCGGACGCTTGCTTCGAACCCGGTCTGGCTGTCTTGGCGCGGTGACCTAAGAGTCAGCGCGCTGCCCAAGCGGTGGGCGATCGTCGAGACGATGGATAGCCCGATGCCGCTTCCGCGACCCGGCTTGCCGTTGCGTTCGAAGCGGTCCGATAGCTTGGCCAAGGTCTCCTCGGGCACAACGGGGCCGTCGTTGGCTATCGTGAGGATGCCATCCCCGGACAGGACGACCTCTACAGGGGATGACTGGCTTCCGTGCCGGAGTGCGTTCTCGACCAGGTTGCGGCACAGGATTCCGACCGCGTCGGGATCGACGGCCGACATGACTGGTTCGTCGGGCAGGCTTAGCGATATCCTCCCGGAAAGTTCGGTCCGGCTCATGTCGCCGACCACGACCTCCAGCGTGGCGCGCAGGTCCGACGCCTTGTTCAGCTCGAGCCGCCCGCCTTCAGCGCGTGCCAGCTGCATGAGCCGTTCTGCGCGGGCAGTCAGCCGCTTGAGCGTCGCCTCGATATCGGCTCCGCGCTGCGCCGTCTGCTTTTCGGCCGTCTCCTTGCGGATGCGCTGGGCCTGAGCGATCGCCCCGGCGAGAGGGGTCCTGAGTTCGTGCGCGGTATTGGCCGCCAAGCTCCTCTCGGCCTCAAATGCCGCGCTCAGCCTCTCCAGCAGCGCGTTCATGGTGGCTGCCAGCGGGGCGACCTCACTCGGCAGGTCGCCGGAGGCGACCGGGGATAGGTCCTTTTCACTCCGGGTCTCCAGCTGTTCCCGGAACGCTCGCAACGGCCGGGTGCTCCGTCTCACCGCGAAGGCGATAGCCGCGAAGGCGGCGGGGATAACCACTAAAACTGGAAGACCAAGGCCGATCTGCATTTCGCGAATGACCGCGTCCTGATGAGACAGCGGCTGCGCCACCGTTATGCGAATCGTGCCCTGCAGAGCCTCTTCGCTGTAGAGGCGGTGCGTCGCTGTCCGGCCAAAGCCCGCTCTTCCATATGGCGGGAAGGTGGAGAGATTGGCCGCGTGCGACCGGAGCAGAACCGTGTCCTTGTCGTCACGGACGACGTAAGTGAAGAGTTCGTCATGGCTCCGGATCGCCCCGAGCCTCTGGCTGGCAGCATCTTCGTCCTCCCGTCCGACGATGTCCAGGACCGCTAGCGGAAGCAGGCGCTGCGCGGTTTCCTGCAGCGAGGAATCGAAAACTTCTTCGATCTCGTGCCTCAGCAGGACGGCGGTTGCCCACGCTGCGCCGATCCAGAACACGAGCAGGACTGCTCCGAGCGACAGGAGGAGCCTGCCCTGGAGGCTTCGTGGCCCCCTCATGCCCCCGCGAGCCTGTAGCCAAGGCCGCGCTCGGTCTCGATGAGTTTGGTGCCCAGCTTCTTCCGAAGCCGGCTCACATGGACCTCGATCGTGTTGCTCTCGATCTCGGCGTCGAAGTCGTAGAGCTTCTCCTCCAGCTGCGGCTTGGAGAGAAGCTGGCCGGGACGCGCCAGGAAGGCCTCCAGCAGTGCCCATTCGCGCGCCGTTAGCTGCACGGGCTTGCCCTCGCGGAGCACGCTCCGCCGCGCAATGTCGATGTCGAGCGCACCATGCCGGATGATGGGGTTGGGGTTGCCCGAATAGCGGCGGGCGACGGAGCCGATGCGGGCAGAAAGCTCGTCGAGGTCGAACGGCTTCACGAGATAATCGTCCGCTCCCGCCTTCAGGCCTTCGATCCTGTCGGAGACCTGGTCGAGCGCGGTGAGGATGATGACGGGCGTGACGTCTCCTGAATTCCTCAGCGCCTTTAGAAAGACGATGCCCCTGCCGTCGGGTAGCATGAGATCGAGCAAGATGAGGTCGTAGCCCGCGCTCGCCATCGCGTCGCGCGCCCCGTCAAGCCTGGTGACCCAGTCGACCGAGTGGCCGTCATCCGCGATCTGGTCGCGCACCGCGGCGCCCAGCACGGCGTCGTCCTCTATAAGCAGGATTCGCATGTTCACGCGCCTTCCGCGGCCCTCCGCCTCTACTACCAAGTCTTCCTGACGGGTTGCTGAAGCGAATAGAGGGCTAACTTCAGCGTGCCGTAAGGTTGGCCCTCCAGGTTCACCGCAAATCCAGGTGAACGGAGTAATGCGCCATGCGGCTCGTCCTGACAATTCTCGCTTTCGTCGCGGCCTTTCCGGTCGGCAGCGCGATGGCCGATGACGAGTGCTTCGTGCCGATGGCCGACTGGAAGCCGAGGGAGGCCGTTGCAGCCCTGGCGGCGCAGCAAGGCTGGACGGTGCGACGGATCAAGATCGACGACGGCTGTTACGAGATCGACGGTACCGATGCCCAGGGCCAGCAGATGGAGGCGACAGTTCATCCGGCAACCCTCGAGATACTGGAGATCGAACACAGGGATGGCGACGGCCATCGGCGTCGCAAGGGAGAAAGCCACGATAACGAGCAATGACCCTGCCATCGCCTGCGAGGGAGCCGCAGAGAACACTGCCAACTGGGTCAGGGTATGGATCCACTTATCCGCATCTTCCACTGGGGACTGGTCGGTGCCTTCGCCACGGCTTGGCTTACCGCCGAGGAGATACAGCCAGTTCACGAGTTCGCGGGCTACGCGGTAGCGGCGCTGGTGGGCATCCGCTTCGTGTGGGGCTTTGTCGGCAGCCGCTACGCCCGTTTCGCTCAATTCGTCCGGGGTCCCGCCGCCTCGCTGACCTACGTCGCCGATGCCGCCAGGGGGAGAGAGCCGCGCTACCTGGGTCACAACCCGGCAGGCGCGGCCATGATCATCGCACTGCTCGTGACGCTGTCCGGAACGGCCTTCACGGGATGGCTCATGGAAGAGCCGGCCCGCGCCGCAGCCGCGGCCCACCAGCTGCAGTTTGTGGTCCCGGCACTTGCGGACGATGACGACGGCGAGGGCCGGGCCGGCAGAGGCGACGCGGAAGGCGAGGCCGAGGGGCCTCTCAGGGAGGTCCACGAGACGTTGGCAAACGCGATGTTGCTCCTTGTCGCCTTGCACCTCGTGGGCGTGGCGCTCGCGTCGTTCCGCCACCAGGAGAACCTTGCACGCGCCATGGTCACAGGCCGGAAGAGACCTGCTGGTGCCGGCGATATCTTCTGATCCATCGTTTCGATAAGCAGGCGCTTTCCGAGGCCTCGCCATTGCGGCGGGGCCTTTCGATTCCTGACGGTAAGCTGAAGCAGAAACTCCGTTTCCGTCAGGAAGGGATCAGGCGGGGCCCGCAGAAAGGAGCCAGCAGAAAAGGAGACCTGCCATGAAGAAGACATTCACCATCCTGTTCACATCGACTGCACTGGCCGCGGGCGCTGGCATTCCGGCGTGGAGCGCGATGCATGTAGAACTGCCGTCGCAAGCATCGCGCGAGGCCGTCGCGGATGCTTCCTATGATGGCGCGAACCTGCTGCTCACCAGCGATGACGGCCATCTTGACCCGAATCATCCACGCCGCCTCGGCCGTGACGACGATGGCGAGGATCATGGCGATCGCGACCGTGACGATGAAGACGAAGACGATGATGACGGCTCCCGTGGCGGTGCCGCGGCTGGACCCGCCCCTGTGGGCACAGCAATCCCTCCTAACAATGGCCTGTTCGGCAGCGGCGCAGCGCCGAAGGTCAAGGTGAACTGAGGCGCTCGCCACCATTCTCGTAAATCCTGGAGAACTCGTCATGAGAACGATACTCGCCGCCCTGGCGCTCACCACCGCACTCACTCTCCCCGACATCGCAATGGCGCGGCCGGTGACACTTACGACGACCCTGAAGAACTACGGTGGCGACGGCGCCTACCTCGCCATCTATGTCACCGATCCGAAGGGCGCCTATGCCGGAACCCTCTGGATGGCGGGAGGTAAATCCAAGTACTACGAGCATCTGACCGACTGGTACCGCGCGACGCGCGGCAATACCGCGGAAATCAACGGTATCACCGGGGCAAGCGTGGGGGCGGGACGAGCGCTGGAGATCACGCTCGACCTCGCCGACGCGCTCTTCGACGCAGGCTACACGCTCCACGTCGACGCCGCGGTCGAGGACATGCGCGATAGCCCGAACGAAGTCGCCGTGCCGCTGACAACTCAAGGCGCCGGCCAGACCGTCCAGGGCCGCCGCTACGTCGCCAGCTTCGGCTACGGCATGTGAGGGCAGGAAGCCATGATCCGAGCTCTTCACCGCTGGCCCGGCCTCGTGGCACTGGCCCTGGTCACCCTGCTCGCGCTCAGTGGGGCCGCTCTTTCGATCTTCCCGGCGGCTGAGCAGCTGACAGCACCGCAGGCCGATGACGCGATGAGCGTGGGCGCACTCGCGACCCGTGTTCAGATCGCGTATCCGGGAGTGGAGCAGATCAAGCGCTCTCCCTCGGGGCGCATCACCGCATACTGGTTCGACAGCGGCACGCCGGGTTCGGCCGTGATTAACCCGGCGACGGGCGAAGGCGTGGCCTCCGCTGACCCGAACCCGGTCGAGCGCTGGTTGACCACCCTGCACCGCTCGCTCTTCCTGGACGATACCGGCCGCATCGTCTCGGGCGCGGGGGCGGCGGCAATGCTTGTTCTTTCTGTCTCGGGTATCATGCTGGTGGCCCGCCGCGCCGGTGGCTGGCGGCGGTGGTTTGCCCCGCTGCGCGGATCGCTACCGGGGCGCATCCATGTCGAGCTCGCGCGCGGCGTCGTGCTCGGGCTCCTCCTGTCCTCGGCTACCGCGATCTGGATGACTGCCTCGACCTTCGGGTTCCTTGCGGACCAGGCCATCGTCCCGGATTTGCCGTCCACGGTGAGCGGGGAAACTGGCATGCCCCTGACCGGGATGCCCATGCTCGCCTCAACCCCTGTCTCCAGCCTGCGCGAGCTCAGCTTCCCCTATCCCGGCGATGCGACCGACGTCTTCACGCTCAAGACCGACCTCGGCACGGGCTACCTTGACCAAGGGACGGGAGCGACGCTGGGCTGGTCCAACCTGAGTGGCTGGGCGCGTGCCTCCGAAACAATCTACATGCTGCATACCGGACAGGGTGCCGCGCTGCTCAGCCTAGTGCTCGGACTGATGGCGCTCGCGGTTCCTGTGGTGGGCGCTACGGGCGCCGTCATATGGCTGGCAGGACGCCGCGGGCGGCCGCTTATCCGCGGCAACGTCCCGCCGTCGCGCGCCGAAACGGTCATACTGGTCGGGAGTGAGGGCGGCAGCACCTGGGGCTTTGCGGCGACGCTGCACGATGCACTCACTCGGGCCGGGCATCCGGTGCACGTCGCGCCGATGTCGGCCTTCGATCCGGCGCGGAACCCCGCTGCTCGCCGCTTTCTGGTCCTCGCTGCGACCTATGGCGACGGCAACCCGCCTGCATCGGCGAAGGGGTTCCTCGACCGTATTGCCGGACTGGCCGTCATTCCGGCCGCGCCACTGGCGGTGCTGGGCTTCGGCGACCGCGGCTTCCCGGCCTTTTGCGCCTATGCCGAGTCCGTCGAGGCGGCGGTAAAGGCAAAGAGATGGCCGACGCTGCTTCCGCTGGACACGGTGGACCGCCAATCACCGCAGGAGTTCGCGCGATGGGGGCGCGCGCTCGGCGAGACGCTGGGAATTGAACTCGAACTGGACCATCAGCCCGTCCACCCCGAGACAACTTCCCTCAGGCTCGCCTCGCGGCGCGACTACGGCCAGGACGTCCAGGCGCCGACGGCGATCCTGCGTTTCGCGGTGCCCCGCCTGTCCCTCTGGCAGCGTCTCTTCGGGTCAGGATTCGCGAACTTCGCGGCGGGAGAGCTCCTCGGCGTCGTGCCGGAGGGCTCGACCATTCCGCGCTTCTATTCTCTGGCATCGGGTAGCGGCGACGGCTTCGTCGAGATCGTGGTGCGCAAGCATGTGGGGGGCCTGTGCTCAGGCGCGCTAATGGCACTCGAACCGGGCGACTCCGTTGCTGCCTTTCTTCGCCGCAACCCGGCCTTCCATGTGGGCACGGACCGTGCTCCGCTGATCCTCGTCGGAGCGGGCACGGGGCTTGGACCGCTGGCAGGCTTTATCAGGGCCAACAACGGGCGCAGGCCGATCCACCTGTTCTTCGGCATGCGTCATCCGCAAAGCGACTTCCTGTACCGTGAGGAACTGGAAGCCTGGGCGGTCGAAGGCAGGCTTTCCCGCCTATCCATCGCGGTTTCGCGCGGCATCCGGCCCCACTACGTGCAGGACTCGCTCGCTGCCGAACAGGCGCAGGTCATCAGCGCGATCCGCAACGGCGCGCGCGTCATGGTCTGTGGCGGCTCGGACATGGCGGCAGGGGTAGCAGAGGCGATGGCACGGATGCTGAAGCCTCTCGGCATGTCGCCAGCGATGCTCAAGGCAGAGGGACGCTATGTCGAAGACGTCTACTGAGTTTGTTCGCCACGCGCTCAACGGGTCGACTATGGGCACGCGCTGGTCGGCTCTCTTCTTCGCGCCGCCAGGGTTCGATGACGAAGCCGCCCGCAAAGCCCTCCAGTCGGCGGTCGGCGAGGTCGACGCGCAGATGTCGACATGGAAGCCCGACAGCGACCTCATGCGGCTCAACCGTGCGCTCGTCGGAGAACGGGTGCCTGTCCCGGCAATGCTGATGGAGGTCGTGCGGCTGGCGCTGGCGGTTGGCAAGGTATCCGACTCTGCTTTCGACATCGGGGTGGGCGATGCGGTAACAGCCTGGGGCTTCGGCCCGGCCGCCGCCGCCACCGACCTGATCCGCACCGCCCTGACGGCGCGCCGCGTTCCGGCGCATGAGGCGATCGAGCTGGGCGACGGGGAGGTACGGAAGATCGTGCCCATTGCGCTCGATCTCAACGGCATCGCCAAGGGCTTCGGGGTGGACCGGCTGGCCGAAACGCTCGCCACCCTCGGAGTCCGTGATGCACTGGTCGGTATAGACGGCGAAATGCGGGCCATGGGACGGAGGCTGGACGGCGAAACCTGGACAGTCGCCGTGGAACTGCCCGATCCGGACCGGCGGGCACCGCATTCGGTCCTGTCCCTGCAGGATTGCGCCGTGGCGACATCAGGCGACTACCGCCACTGGGTCGAGGTGCAGGGACGGCGGCTCTCGCACACCGTGGACCCGCGCAGAGGCACACCCGTTCTTGATGCCCCTGCCTCAGTCACGGTGCTTGCCCCGTCCTGTGCGGCCGCCGACGCCTGGGCAACGGCCCTGACGGTGCTCGGCCCCGGCAAGGGAGGGATACTGGCGCGGCAGGTCGGGATCGACGCGCTGTTCCTGCTTCGAGGCGAAGAAGATTGCATCCGTGCGTGCCGCGTCGGGAGAATATTCGGGGACGAACCGGCAACCGGAAAACCACAGAGTTGAGTGTATGGAGCATTTCGAATGCAGACCGGCTAAAGACCGCGCTGCTCTGGCTGCCCGGGCGGGGTTGCCTTCTGCTTTGGCGGGTGGCCGGAGCTGGCCTGGACGATCTGGCTTGTGCGCGTGCTCCTTGTGCTCGCCGTCCTGCTCCTTGGAGATCCTGCGCAGCGCTGCGCCTCCGCGCAACAACAACCAAACCTCTTGCAAAGAACCCAAACATAGGCCGCCATTCGCACTCCGAAACCTGGATAGTCCACCGCACCAGCGGTACTCGTTTGGCGCGGCGCGAACGACGACATCGAGTCCACGTCGAACCCCGTGGACCGGCTGGCCGCTAGCTGCCTAGGTCGCACAATTGCCCAAGGAGGAGTGGGAGGACCTGACGCAGATCAGTATCGACGAGGACTGACACGGGTTTTGGCAATAATTCATCGATGTATAATCATTGCGCCGACTGCCATTGCCACCTGACCCAGATCAATTCTCCAGGAATACTGTCGTGCTAAAGCGTTCTCGCGTGTCGTTCATGGCGCGCTTCAGAGGAGAAATCGCATCATGCTCCAGTACAAGGTCGAAGCTCGTCGGGTTGATGCTCACGCTGCCCTCGCCACAACCAAGAACGCACAGATTGGGCTCGACACGGATCCTGGTGGTCGATCTGATGCTTTCAATCCCGCCGAACTGCTACTCGCATCAGTCGCGGCATGCATGATCAAGGGGATCGAGCGCGTTGCTCCGATCCTGCACTTCGACTTCAAAGGAGCCCATGTCGAAGTTCATGCCGTGCGGCAGGATAGCCCCCCGAAAATAGTCTCAATCGACTACGTACTGACGGTCGACACGGACGAGACGGACCAGCGTTTGGAATTGCTGCACAGGAATGTCCGCAAATACGGCACCATCTCGAACACGATCGCTGCAGCTACCGCGCTGAACGGCATGGTCCAGAGGCAGGCATGAGCAGGCTGCATACGGAGAACCATCTCGTTTCGCGGATCGGCTGGCTTCGAGCTGCAGTACTCGGAGCCAACGACGGTATAGTCTCCACAGCCAGCCTCATCGTCGGAGTTGCCTCCGCCGCCGCCGGAACTTCAGAGGTTCTTGTCGCGGGTGTGGCCGGGCTTGTCGCAGGTGCCATGTCCATGGCGGCGGGCGAGTACGTATCGGTGAGTTCGCAGTCGGACACCGAGCATGCTGATCTCGACCGCGAGCGGATGGAACTGGAAACGCAGCCCGAGTTCGAGAGAGAGGAACTGGCGCAGATCTACGTCAAGCGCGGCTTGACGACTGACCTTGCGCATCAAGTCGCCGACCAGCTGATGGCGAAAGACGCTCTTGCCACCCACGCGCACGACGAGCTCGGGATTTCGGAGATGACGACGGCGCGGCCGATCCAGGCAGCCCTCACGTCAGCAGCTACATTTGCGGTCGGAGCTGCGATGCCGCTAGCGATGGTGCTTGTGGCGCCCACCGCTTCGCTGGTCTGGGTCGTATCGGCTGCTTCACTGCTGTTCCTTGCGTTTCTGGGCGCAATCGGCGCGAAGGCAGGCGGGGCCAACGTTATGAAGGCAACGCTGCGGGTTTCCTTCTGGGGCGCCTTTGCGATGGCGCTGACTGCAGGCATTGGCGCGCTGATCGGCACGGCTGTCTGAGTGAATGGCCAGCTCCAGCCGAGCCCAATATCCAACACCATCCTATCCTGTATTCTCGTCCAGAGCGCGTCGGAGCCGACGGATGGTCGCGCGCGACCGCGTTCGTCGGCCGCAGCGTTGAGTGTTATGTCGAGGAGAAGCCGAGACAGGTCGTTGTACTAACCGAGCCGCCCTATCCGCTCCGGTTGGCTGCGACGACTGGAACGAGCCCATCGACCTCCATGAACGTTATGATGCCAGCAAGCGCGACGGGCTGGCGCGTGGCCAGGCAGGCAACGAGTCCCATCACCGCCACCACGAAGCCGATGATCCAGGGCGCGGGAAGATCAACGAATACGCCGAGATAGCCTACGCGTCTCACGCTGACTGATGCGGCGGAGATAATAGCTGGGGCGATGACCAGCAATCCTACGCCCGCTCAACCAGCGCGATCACCCCCCTCTCAATATCGGCCGCTGCGCGGGCGCTGACGGGCATGCGTGGCCGAGTTCGTCAAAGGTCGCGGCACGGAAACGACATGAACAGCGCGGCGCCGATGAAGGCCAGCGGCGCATGCAAACCGGTGCGACCCGCGGCGGCGGCCACCGCGACATAGACAAGGATGCCGGCGCCGATCATTAGCCCAGACCGTAGAGCAACGCGCGGGTCAGCGTCCGCGAGCGGACGAGCCCTGCGGATGATCCTCGCCGGTATTCACTATTGTGCCCGACACTCCGCACCCGGCTCATGCGGGATCCGGATGACGCTCTCAAAGGCCGTCCACGGCTTGCTTCAACAGGTCCCGCACCTCTCCCGCGATCGAGCCTAGTCCGGGGTTATTCACGCCCTGCATTGAAGCGATGGGATCGACGGCCGAGACCTCGACATGACATTCATCGACCTGCTGGCAGCATAGTGCCGATGTGGCTCTCCTGCTGCAGGGCTTTGTAGGCGAATCCCGGGTTGCAGGCACCGAGGATCACATAGGGACGAAATTCGACATCCAGCTTCTTCTTCAGCGTCGCCGCGACGTCGATCGTCGTCAGAATGCCGAAGCCCTTGGCAGCAAGGGCCGCAGTGACATGTTCAATCGCCGTTTCCATCGGCAACGCGACGGTCTTGCTGAAGTGATAGCTCATTGAGTTCTCCTCCCGGCCGCCCCCAAAGCGTCAAAACGCACCGCAATCGCCGCCGATCAGTTCATCGGCAACCGCCTTCTGCTCGTCTTTCAGCACAGAGTAGAGCCCCTCCGTCGCGGGCTTCATGGCCTTCATGGACTCCAACATGGCTTCCATGCCGGAGATTCGTGCATCCATGCGCTCCGGCGCAGTCCCTGTCCCCATGGTCTTCGCTATGCCCTCATGCATGCCCTGCATGAGTTCGACGCGCTCCGTCACCGCAGTCGCATAGGCGTCCCATGCCGGCTGCTGATCTGACGTGATGTTCAGTTCACCCTTGAGGTAAGCTAGGCGCCCCTCGACCATGGCGCCCATCTTGGGCTGGCGGCCCATCAGGCCGCCAAACCAGCTGCCGTCGCCCCAGCCGCCCAGGCCCATGCGTCCGTGTCCCATCATGCCAACGGTCGGGCACCCGCCGCCCATCATTCCCATCATGCCTTGTTGGGGTTGGGCATAAGACGGCGAGACGAATGCGGCTCCAATTGCAATCACGACGGCGGCATTGGCGAAGAACTTTGTCATCTGACATCCTTTCACACCGCGCTATTCGGGTGCTCTTGAACAGATTGAGCGCCCTGCAGTGAATTGTCGCTGATCTGGATCAAGGAAAATGACGATAGCTTACGCCTGCAGCATCGCGCCGCCCGCCTTTCGACCGGCTTGAGCGACTTTTGAAACGCTGAACCGGAACGCCCGAGGCGAACGCCAGGCCGTTTGGTGGAGACGAGTGAAGCACCTGACGAGCTTAACGGAGCATACAAGCGCGCAGTTCATCGCCTCCATCATCCGTATCTCTTCGCCGCCCTGCAAAGCTGCGAGCCGTGGCCAGCCTATGAGCAGGCAATGACCCGCAATGGTCTTGGTTCAGCCATTCCCGGCCATCGTCCCAAATCGGGTGCCGGATTGCTGTTTCGGCGAAATCGGACATTCCTCCGAGAACTGGGATCCCAGACGTGCTAGAGTCGGATTGTTGCGTCCCATGCCGCTATTTGCCGGCTGAGGCTTTTTCCTCCGATCTGCGTGCCCTGACACTGCTCCCCTGAGCGGCACTTTCCCGTTTCCAAGTACGCAAATCGCCCAACCGGGAGAACCGCACATGTTGCTGCCCAAAGGTACAGTCGTTGCCGTCGCTGACGGCGAAAAGATCAATCTGTTTCGCAACACGGGGGACGAGGCAGGTCTGAAGCTCGTCTCAATGCCCCACGATGCTGTCACCGCAGACGCGGGTACGAGCATGGGACGGCAAGCAAGCACTGCCAACCCCGACCATGGTCAGGCTGGAGAGGATCAGTTTTCAGCGGGAATTGTCCAGCATCTCAACCAGCAGGCGCTGAGCGGGAAGATCGAGAATGTGGTGATCGTGGCAGCGCCCCGCGCTCTTGGCGAGATGCGCAAACATTACCACAAGGCGCTGTCCGCCATCCTTCTGGGCGAGATTGCGAAAGACCTGACGGGGCATTCGCTGGCGGACGTCGAGAAAGCACTTGCGGGCGGATGATCATTTTGAAATCCGCCCAGGGGCGTAATCCGGCCGTTACCGAGAAGGCTCGACCGAGGGCCCAATCGAAATATCGCTCGAAAGCAGGCGGGCCATTGCGTCTGTGATTGTTTGGTCATCGTAGGGTTTTGAGAAGAACCTGCTCCCCATAGGCAGATTGCTCTCTTCGAGAATTGTGGCGCCGGATGCAACAATCAACTTTACAGGCGGCCATCGCTCGCGGATGTAATGGGAAAGCTTGATGCCATCCATCGTCCCGGGCATTTGAACATCGGTGAACACAAGATTACGCAAACATTTCCTGCGCGTTCGGCAAATCTATGTCCGAGGTTGTGCCAATTGACTGTCGGTAATGGGCAGAGACCCTAGTCGCCTGACGCCGGCGACATGGGACCGGCTCTGAAAATGCGGACGGGGGCAGATTCAAGGCATTCCATCTTCCTTCGCTTCGCGACCAGAAATCTGCTCCACAACGATGCGAAAAAAGAGATGCAAGGAGTGGTCGGTGACAGGACGCTGGAACGGTTTCAGGCCACCCGGTTCCCACCAATTGACGTGCTTGCTCAGCAGCGTCCAGGCATGTTCCTGATCGGCCTTGTGCTGGAGTGTGTCATTCTTCAGTTCCTCGAAGCGGCCATCGACCAACACACTTCTCCATTCCCGCCCCTCGCCCCTCTCTTCGACAAGGACGCACACACTGGGATTGGCCCGCATGTAATCGACCTTCTTCCCCGGCATCGAGAACGCATAAAGTCGGCTGTCGGAGTAGCAAAAATAGAAAGGCACGACATATGGTCGGCTGTCTTTTGCGCATCCAAGATGCCCAAAATGGCTACGAGTTAATATCTTGGTGCAATCCAAGGTCGAAAGTTCGCGAACCCACATAACATGATCTCCCGATCAATGCTTGTCTCAGCGTGGCCACAGTTCAATCGCGCCAGCCATGGTTGGGACGACTCGTGTCCCCGCATCCCCCGACAGGATGCGTTCGACATTCGAAATGGAGCCGATCGCAGCCCATTTCCCCGACGATTTAACAAAGGCGCACGCTGCCTCGACTTTCGGCCCCATTGAACCGGCATCGAAGGATGTTGCACGAAGCATCGTGGGAGTAGCCTGTCGAACATGACGCTGCTCAGGTTTGCCGTAGTCGATGGCGAGCGAAAGCACATCGGTCAGAAGCAGCAAGGCGTCGGCGTTGAGTTCGCGCGCAAGCAAAGACGCAAACTCATCCTTGTCAGGCAATGCCTCTACGCCGGACAGACCGCCAGTTGGCAGCGCGGCAACCGGAACTGGACCGCAGATCACGACCGTTGACCCGGATTTTAGCATCAACTCAGAGGCGTGGGCTTCGATCGTCGCCTGCAGATGTGGCACTGCCGCCACCCGGCGGTATTCTCCGTTAAACTCCGAAAAATCCCAACCGCGCTGTTGGCGCAACTGGTGAGCGTGGATCCGCTCATAAAACGGTCCTATCGGTTTCGTGGGGCTTCTGAAGGCCTCATCGTCAGGATTGACCAGTACTTGGGCCATCTGGGCGACGACGGGCCGGTCGCCACCAAGGCGATTGCGCAATTCGCGGGCGAGCAGATAGCCTGTTTCGCCCCCGGCCTGTGCACAGAGCAAATCGAGCCGCGTGGGCTCGGCCACGCTGTACGAAAAGGATTGCTGCGCAAGCAGCGCCAACTGTGGGCCACTTCCGTGAGTAACCACCACATCGTGGGCGCGCGCCACCGGCGCGAGCCACATTGCCGCTTGCGATGCATTTTCGCGTTGGTTCTCAGCGGTGATCGCCTGCCCCTTGCGTAGGAGTGCGTTACCGCCCAGCGATATCACCAGTCTCATGCTACGCCTCCGTGGCTTGTTTGGATGCGCCTGGACGTTGAGCGCGTCATCATCCGCTCTTGTTCGCCGCCTTGCTTTGATCCACGTCAAATAGCCGTCGTAACAGCGCAAGCCAGTTCCAGGCTAACCCGAAGCGTAGCCCCATCAACCAGATGGTGGCTACCCGTGATGAAGCTGGCTCGATCCGAGCAGAAAGAACGTCAGCGCGGCAACTTCGCCGATGCCACGGCCATCGCAGCCCTCGCACGAGCTAGTGCGACATCAATATCGGAAGGCGGAGATCCGAGAGAACACCCTGTGTCGCGCCGCCAAGTACGAAATCCCGGACGCGCGAATGGCCATATCCGCCCATCACGAGCAAGTCCGTGCCCAATTCGATCGCTCGCTCCTGCAGCGTGACTGCGATCGGACAGTCTTCCGCTTTGATGTCCAGTGCATCAGCGTTCATGCCACGCTTTCTCAACAAAGCTGCCAACCTCTCGGCGCCGTCGGTTGCCTTCAGCGGCTTTTCGTCGATGACGGCAAGGACGTGGATCTTTGAGGCATGCGCTAGAAACGGCAGCGCGTCGGTAACTGCACGGGCGGCCGCCCGACTGCCGTCCCACGCGATCGAAACATGCTCTATCTTGGCCGCACTTGCCGAGTCAGGCAGCAGAACCGTCGGCTTGCCGGAACCGAAGATGACCGCCTCTGCAATCATACGGGAGGTCTGGTTGTCCGTTTCCCAACCGACGACAGAGATGTCAAAATACCGGGCCTGTTCCGCGGCGACATCACCCTGCGCCGCAAGGAGGATGGCCTCAGATGCAGTGGTGACAGCAACATCCTGTCTCGAACCCTCATCGACGACCTTTGCGAGGAGCCGCCCACCGGCTTGCAGGCTCAAGGTCTCGGCTTCTCGGATTCGTGCTGGAAGATCCAACAGAATGCGTGAAAGCGGGCTCGAAACTGGCGGAATTCTCGCATGGAGTGCAAGGACGTGCAGATCGGCATGAAGTTGCGCCGCAACCGCGACAGCGTTGACGGCGACAGCATCCGTGTTCGCGTCGGGATATGTCGCCAACGGAAGAAAAACCTGAGTTTTCATTCTGCGTCTCCTTAGGCAAGAGCTTTTGCATCAGGCAGTCAAACCGCCCCGCAATTGACCTACATTGATCGCTGCGACGGAGCGCAGCATTGATCTGGAGCAATCTCCCACGACGAAAGAGGGCCATAAGACGTGTGGACACGACTGTTGCCTCGCCGGTTGCAACCACGCTCAATATGGGAGCACCTAGTCTCCAAGCATGATGCTGCCGAACTGAGCTTCACCTGCAGCAACCGGACGCGATAGAGCCCAAGCGTGTGTCGAAGCTGATCTCATTTTGACGGATGCCGGAGCCTTCGCTCCTCGGCCGCACACCTGAGAACCTCAATCACATCGTCATCTGTCAGCTGCGGAAAACTAAGGTAGTGATACCCGAGCGCCAGAAAGCGTCCCGGCGTGCTTAGGCAGACGATTTTGTCCGCCTCTTGTTCAATGGTGGCGAGCGCATCTGACGGGGCAACAGGAATTGCCACGACGGTCTGCAGTGGGCCTCGACGCTTGATCGCGCGCAATGCCACCTTCATCGTCGTTCCAGTTGCGGCACCGTCGTCGACAAGAACCGCCGTCCTGCCTGCGAGAGATCTCGGTCCAGTTGAGCCGCGATAGAGCTGCCTTCGCCGTTCCAATTCGGGACGCTCCATCTTGATCAGAGCTGCCAGCTCGTCATCACTGAGCGAATACGCTTCAACAATCTCTCGATTGATGACCACGTCTGGCGGGTCACCATCTACAATTGCTGCAACCGCCAGTTCAGGGTTCCCTGGGGCTCCAACCTTGCGGACTATGAGGAGGTCGAGAGGTGCATCAAGTACTCTTGCAACGGCCGCAGCTACGGGCAAGCCCCCACGGGGAAGTGCCAGAACTACAGGCTTGCGGAGCTGGCTGGCCAGCAATTCGTGTCCAAGTTGTTCACCTGCTTCTTGTCTATCGCGGAACATCGGCTGTCATTCCGGCCACAATCGCCGCAGCGACTTGCGCATCGAATTCCTGACCTGAATGATCTCGCCGTGCGAAAGATGTCGATCCAGGAGACTGAAAACAGCACCTATCGCCTCGTCAAGATCAATGCTCGAATCGTGGCCAAAGGTTTCAGTAACCCGCAGCACGAACTCGCGCTTTTCACGCTCCACAGCCGGCGATGTGGCCGGATTCCATCCCTCGAAATATATCCCTCGGATCAACTCTGGCAGTTGGGACGAAAGGTCCGCCGACTCTTCGGGCGACAGCCAGTCGCGCAACGTTGGCAATACAGCTTTCATCAGCCGATGAGCTCGGTGCTCAGGCCAGCCAAGATCAGCTGCCAACTCATTTGCCCATTGCTGAGCCTGTTGCGCGGCATGAGAGAAACTCGAACTTGAAGCGTGGCTCATCGTCTTCACTCCTTGAGCATTACAGGAACAATGCGCTCTTCATGACCAGGCTTCATTGAGCAAGATCAATCCGAGATTGTCCGCGTCGGATACATGTCGTCAGTCGGATCTGGATCAGTTTTGGGACGCCCCGGAGGGAAAGTGCCCTCGACAGTCAGCAAGACATGCTCGGGTGGAGCCTCGCAGTCGCGCTGGCCAAAGGACTGTATTTCCTGCGACGTCGTCACGAAATATCTCGCGATCTCCTCGTCAGACAGACCAAGGTCGCGAAGGGCCGCAACGCTTGCCCACGGATCAGGCCCTAGTCGCGCCGTGCTGTTTTTGGACGTCAACCGCTCGCCTCCAATCCAGCCTTGCGTAAAGTGTCGGCGGCCGGTCGGCGTCGACCCTTGAGGTGTATTGCTTAGCCAGCCTTGACCGCGATCGTCTTCTCGGCCTTCTGAGCCTCTGCAGTCTTCGGCAGCTTCACCGTCAAGATACCTTTGGCAAAAGTCGCTTCGATCTTCTCGGCGTCGATGCCCTGTGGGAGCTGAAATGAACGCTGAAAGGAGCCATAGCGGCGCTCCGAGAGGAAATAATCCTTCTTCTTTTCTTCTCTCTCTTCGGTCTTCTCGCCTTTGATCGTCAGCAGATTGTTGGCGACCTTGATATCAATATTCTTTTCATCGGTCCCAGCTAGTTCGGCGGTAATTTCGTATTCCGTTTCTTTTTCGACGAGATCCATCGCCGGAACTACAGGCCAGGCGCCTCGTCGCGCCGTCCGCTCAAGCGTGCCAAGTGCTCGCGGAAATGCACCACGCCAATCGAAAGGATGAAAGTCATCGAACAGGCGATCGATCTCACGTCGCAGGCTTTCGAACGGCATCCAATCATTTGACCGAGAAGGCGCAGTTGCCTTCTCTACTTAACGGGCAATTTGGTCGGTGTATCAGCCATGGCGCGATTCCTCTTGGAGTACTTTGACTATTGCCTCCTTGAAGCTGCATCCCTCACCTCGGGACTAGGAAGGGTATCTAGCCAACCTGCCCCGAACATGCCTCAACGCGGCATGGCTGGCATGATAATGCGGACTCCGGTCGAACTCATTGATGTAGGTCAAAACCTGGCCGATTGACCGATAAACGTAAGACCGCATCTGGCGGCGGTTCTTCCACGGACCCTTCGCGCTCCCGCTATGTTGCCTAGGCGGACGTGATGAACGCCGGCCTGGTCAAGATCTAGCCTGTCAGGCTGTGCCCCGCACAGGCCAAAGCACTTCGGTTGTGGTCTCGTGTGGAGGTGTGCCAGGCGGGCTCAAATACGATTCCCACATGTCGTCGGTTGCTTCGAGACCCCGCATACGCATTTCGTCGAGCACCGCAGCGTAGGTATCGGCTAGGCGCTCGTATGCGCCGATATGCAACGCCCTGATCGCTTGTCCGGCGGCAGTCGCTCCAAGCCCCAATCCTGATCCACTCAAAGCCAGAAACTGGTCCTCGCGTATGGGAAAGCCCGCATCGAAAGTAACCTTGCCGTCACCGATCTCGCGATAGTGGGCCAGAGGAGGTCCCGCTGGCAGTACCCTGGCTTTCGACAGGGCTTCGCTTAGGGTCTCGAAACTCGCGGCCATCGCGCCGGAGATCTGCGGAAGAGCGCAACTCCGGGAAACATAAGCGTATGGCCGCGGAGACATCGAAACCAGTTCAAAGTCAGGCATCATTACACCTGGATAGCGCACTCAATTCGACATCAATCGGCTTATTGAGGAGCACCGAAGCAGGGAGCGAGTGACCCCGCCGAAGGCCCATTCCCTGATACGACTGTGGCCGTACGCCCCCGAAACGATCAAATCGGCACCGACCTCCGCGGCAATTTGGACCAAGGTCTCGGACTCATCGGCGCCCCCGACATCGATGGCATCTGCAGTTGCTCTTATGCCGTGCCGACCCAGGTATTTGACCACGTCGTCGCCGCTCTGCCGAGCCGCAGCGAGATTGTTGCTTTCGAGGGTCGCGACACGCACCTGAGACGCTGAAGATAAGAACGGCAAGGCGTCAACGACTGCGCGACGGGCCTCGCGCGTGTCCTTCCAAGCGATTAGGACTCCCTCAGCCTTGACGGGTTGGAAGTCGAGAGGTGCCAGTAGCACTGGTCTGCCGACTGAGAGAAGTAGAGTTCCATGATCTACCGTGCGGCAGCTGTCAGTTGACTGAGGCCTTGGGCAGTTCAGGATAATCAAATCTGCAGCGCGCGCATTAAGTGCCATCAGTTGGGTGGGGTTACCTAGCTCGCCTCGCCATGTGATGCGACGGTCGCCATCGACCTGACGGAAGAAGTCCTCCTTAACCTTGATGAGGTTGTCTTCAATCTCATCGACTTGGCGCCGCATCTCGTCAGCGATTGCCACGTCGCTATCACCCACCGGCATCACATACCGGGGCTCAGCCGCGCAAAAGCCGATAAGGTCCGCATCGAACTTCAGGGCGAGCGACTTCGCGAAAGCGACACGAGGACCGACGGGACTATCGATATCGAGTTGAAGCATTATGGTGTTGAAGCTCATTGGCCTGCTCCTTGATTGAGGAGACAATGCCCCCTCAGAACAACAGCGCTTTGACGTGTGTCAAAAGTTGCATAGGAAATCTGTCATATTTGACCAAGGTCAGGCAGGCGCGGTCCGCAGGTCAGATACCAGCGAACAGCAAAATTGGGTGGAGACATTCAGGCCTGCTGGTACAAAGATTGATTTCGCACAAGGACCAAGGCTTCTGAGTGGCTATTGTTCCGAGCATGATCCTCAATCTGCTCATCGGCACAATCGTCATAAGTCTAACGGTCCTGGTCCACACCTTTGGTCTGATCGCCGTTACGCATTCGATGCGATACCTTGTCGCCCGGTTTCGCATGCACGGACGCCGCAGCCGCATCGTCGCGATGATCAGCGTGGTGATGGGGCTTTTTGCCGTCATGACTACCGAGGTCTGGCTCTGGGCCGGCCTATACTGGTTGCTTGATATCTTTGAGGACTTCGAAACCGCCCTGTATTTCTCGACCATCACCTTTTCGACGGTTGGTTATGGCGACGTTGTGCCCGCGCACGCATGGCGCGTCCTGGCGGCTCTCGAGGGCGTGAACGGATTTCTTCTAATCGGCTGGTCGACGGCCTATCTGATCGCCGCTGGAACTCGGATCGGTCCGTTCAAGGCCGGGGAGCATTTCTGAGAGTGCCGCCGACTGCTTAGTGGACTCGGTGACTGCCTCCAGCGGTGCTGACGGACAATTCTATTCCGCCGTCGTTCGAACGCAGACGAACACCATCACAATGACGTATCCAACAATAACCAGTACGAGCCCCCGACAAAAGGAACCGAGAGTGTGCAATTGGCCCGGATCAAGCGCTCGCAGTAAGTCGTTCTAACAAGCGAGCCACCGATCAACATTTCCGACCGCTGCGAATTCACATAAGCTGCCCGGCCGCATGAGCCTTCTCATTGAGCCGTCTGGTTCGTGCCGGCGCGGGCACGTCTGGCAAGTCCGATCCGCAGCGCGCCCTTGAGCGAATACCCGCTGGATGCGGCGTCGCCAGCGGCAAGCCAGGAAGCCAGCAGAACGAGGGAAGAGCCGCCAATGGTCTGGCTAACCTCCTGTTCGATGGCCCGGTAAGGCATTGGTGGGGGCCGACCTGAGAAGCCCCTAGGTACTGATGAGCGACAAAACCGGAATAGTCGTCCAGCACCTTGTCGATCCTACCATGTGTCTTCAGAAACTCGGCCGTCAGCCTTAGCGTCTTGGCTGCGCCGTCTTCGGCGCCACCGCCCAGCCAGGTACAGGAAGCCTGTTCCTTCAACGACGGATACTTGTACTGGGAAAGATCTTTGCTGCGAGTATTTGTTCAAGGTCAGCTACGAGGTAAGTCGCGTCATTATACGCCATCCCGCCTCGATAGGCGCGGGTGCTTCTTCCCTCAAGTCGAGGGGTTCCTGGGCAGCGCCCTTTTCGACATCACGCTCTTGGACGGCTCGAAACAAGCGCTGCAAAGTTGGCAGTTCGGTCAGGCCAAGCAACACGATTGGATAGTGCTCGTAGACAGGCACTGTCGGCGCGAGAGTCATTCGCATGTACCAGTCGCCGTCGGCCGGATCGGTGATGCCGTTGTGGAAGAGGCGATAGAGATAGGAGCCGCCGATTGCCGGAGGGCCGAGGACGAAGGTATCGGCGGCGGATGCGCATGCCAATCGACGATCTTGATGCCGTCGCCGGTTGTTTCCGCCCCGGCTCCGCCGAGATTGGTGAAGAAGACTCGCGTCGCGCCGATCCCAAGGATAGAGTCCCCGGTGATGGCGAGAAGATCAGTCAGGGAAAGGTCGCCGCCAAGCTCTGCCTCGATCTGCAGAAGCCGCCATTGCCGCTGTAGCTGCCGTCGACTGTGAGCGTGCCGATGCCGCTGATCCCGCGAGCAATAGCCTCACCCAAGAAGGATCACTCTTCAGGGGGCAAGCCAGTGCCCGCTGTGTCTGGCTCTACCGCTTCAAACTTTCGCGAGCCCCCCTCTGCGAAACCTTGAGATCCACGATCGGGCGCGAATAGGTCTGACCTAACACGACGCCTGCGCTGGCGAGCACGCCCTCGGGCGCATCGAACGGCCGGTGAATCCAGATATCGGGCATAGCGGCCAGTTCCGGCAGCCAGCGGCGGACGTAGATCCCGGCAGGATCGAAGCGCTCCCCCTGCAGCAAGGGATTGAAGATGCGGAAATAGGGTGCTGCGTCCATGCCGCATCCCGCGATCCATTGCCAGTTTCCGGGGTTGCTGGCGTCGTCGGCATCTACCAGCGTATCCCAGAACCAATTCTCTCCCATCCGCCAATCGATCAGCAGATTCTTGGTCAGGAACGACGCCACCAGCATACGCACCCGGTTATGCATCCAGCCGGTCTCCCACAGCTGGCGCATGCCGGCGTCGACGATCGGGATGCCCGTGTATCCGCGCGTCCAGGCCTCGAAAGCGCCCTGGTCGTCGTGCCATTTCAATCCGGCAAGCGTATCGCGGATCGCAGTGCCGGCGATGTCGGGGTGGTGGTAAAGCTGGTAATAGTTGAAATCGCGCCAGATCAGTTCGGACAGGAACTTTTCGACAGCGGTTCGCTTTGCCGGAGACTCGGCGGCGACTGCTTGCGCGGCATGCCAAACCTGCCTGGCGCTGATCTCGCCGAAGCGCAGGTGCGGAGAAACGGCCGACGTGCCTGCGATTGCGGGACGATCGCGGTCCTCGACATAGCCTTCAAGCGCCTCGTCGAAAAACCGCAGCAGCGCCGCTGTCGCGCTGGCCTCACCGACAGACCAATGACTTTCGAGCTTTTGCGCCCATTTCGGTTCGACGGGATGCGCGGAGGCACCCACGCCCGCCGACTCCCCCTTCCCGGCCAAGGGGCCCGGCAGCGGAAACGCTACAGGCCACTGCCGCACGACCCTGGCGAAGGGGGTGTAGACCTGGAACGCACCGCCGCTGCCGGTCTTAACGTTCCACGGCTCGACCAGGACGTTACCGCCAAAGGATGTTGCCGCAATCCCGACATTTAGAAGAGCGGTCTTGATGGCGGTGTCAATTTCACGCGCAGCCGGTGCATAGCGGCGGTTCCAGAAGACGCTGGTGACACCAAGCAGCCTGGACGTGACCAGCACGATTTCTTGCGGGTCGCCGGTTTCGACTAGCAGTTCGATGCCGGCAGCGGCCAGACTCCGCTCGAGCGACGCGAGGCTTTTGTATAACCACCACGAGGCCGCGCCTCCCAAAGGCCGCGAGCCGGGGCTCTGCTCAAGCACATAGAGGGCAGCGACACTGCCTCCCTGTGCTATGGCGGCATTGAGCGCCGGATTGTCGGCCAATCTGAGGTCGTCGCGAAGCCAGACCAACGAATGGACCGTCATGGCAATTGCTGCCTGTCTCGGCGGGTGCGTTGGATCACCGCCACGTGAGGCGGGTAAACCATCCCGACAGTTTCATGGGGTGCCCATTGAACCAACTGCCTGCTGGGCGCGTAACAGAAGTGTAAACTGGATTTTGCACGGAACCCGCCATGGACGGAAACATGAATGTCGACAAGCGTGCGGAGGCTGCGACGCGAACCGGCAGGTCGGCATGGGTCACTGGCGCGGGGTCCGGCATCGGCCGTTCTCTGGCGCAGCGACTCGCCCAGGAGGGCTGGAACGTCGCTGTCAGCGCGCGGACGGTACGGGACCTCGCTACGCTGGCTGAAGCGTCTGATCGTATCCATCCGTTTCCGCTCGACGTCACGGACGCGGAGGCTGTGCTTGCCATCGTTGCCAGCATCGAGGATCACCTTGGGCCGCTCGACCTGGCTGTGCTGAATGCCGGCAGCTATGCCCACGACTCCGCCGCGCAATTCGACTCCGCCGCTTTTCGCAGCACCGTCGAGGTCAACCTGATGGGCTCCGTCCATTGCCTTGCCGCTCTGATGCCGCGCATGCTGGTGCGCAGGTCGGGACACATTGCCGTGGTGTCCTCGGTCGCCGGCTATGTCGGACTGCCCGGTGCCGCCGCTTATGGCGCGTCCAAGGCCGCGCTCATCAACATGTGCGAAGCGCTCTACCCCGAACTCGCCGCGCACAACGTTCGCCTGAGCCTCATCAACCCGGGTTTCGTCGACACGCCGCTGACGCAGAAGAACGACTTTCCGATGCCCTTCCTGATTTCGACCGACGCGGCAGTCGATCACATTATCGCCGGGTTGAAATCGCGGCACTTCGAAATTGCCTTTCCCTGGAAGATGGTGTTGTCGCTGAAGCTTCTGGCGGCATTGCCGGCACGGCTGCGCTTTGCCGTAACGCGGCGCATGGTTCGCGACTGACCACGACCCCTTCAATCTCTCGCCAGCAGGAACTGACCGACGTCGATCCTCCCGCTACGGAAGCCTGTGGCGCAATAGCGAAGATAGTAGCGCCACATCCGCCTGAAGCGGGCGTCAAAGCCGAGCGGCTCGATGTGATGCCAGGCGGCGACGAACGCCCTGTCCCAGGCATGCAGCGTCTTATCGTAGTCGGCCCCAAAGAATTTCACGTCAACCACCGACATCCCCCGCTCCGATGCGACGGCGGTGAAGGCCGTGGGCGATGGCAGTATGCCGCCCGGAAAGATGTAGGTCTGGATGAAGTCGGCGTTGCGGCGATAGTGGGCAAAGTGTTCGTCGCCAATGGTGATGACCTGGACCATGGCGTACCCGCCGGGCTTGAGGAGCGACCGGAGCGCGTCGAAATAGGTGGGCCAGTTTTCCTCTCCGACAGCTTCGAACATTTCTATGGAAACGATCTTATCGAACCGCCCGGCGCAGTCGCGGTAGTCCTGAAGCCGGATTTCGACTTTGTCTGCAAGATCGGCTTGGGAAAGGCTTTCCCTTGCGAACTTTGCCTGCTCACGCGAAAGCGTGAGCCCGGTCACTCGACAGCCCGTCTCGCCCGCCGCATATTTGGCAAAGCCACCCCAGCCGCAGCCTATCTCCAGCACATGATCATCCGGGCCAAGATCGAGCGCCGCGACGATGCGGGCGTATTTGGCTCGCTGCGCATCGGCCAGGGATTGATCGTCGCTCAGGAACAACGCCGACGAATAGGTCATCGTCTCGTCGAGCCAGTGCCGGTAAAAGTCATTGCCCAAATCGTAGTGGAAGGCGATGTTGCGCCGGCTGCCAGTGCGCGTATTGGCGCGAAGCCGATGCCGCAGGAAAGCGATCAGCCTGGCTGGCCCCGATGTTTCGAGGACAGAACCGAGCGCGGCTTCATTTGCAAGACCCAGTTGCATCAACGCGCCAAGGTCGGGCGTGTCCCAGTCGCCATCGACATATGCGCGAGCTAGGCCTAGGCTGCCGGAGCTTGCCAACTTCCACACCAGCCTGCCCGACCCCACGTTGAGACTTGCCGGGGGACCCGGTTGCGCCCCTTGGGCGTGATGCATGCTGCCGTCGGCAAAGCGGATGGTGAGCTGGCCCGCGACGATCCTGTCGGCCCAGCGGCAGAGAAGTCTCGCCCAAAGCGGCCGGCGAAGCCTCCTCGCGGAGACCGACTTTCCTGCGACATTGGTCATGAATGCTGGTTTCCTGAAATCTTGCCCGCCACGATGGTCGTGGCCACCCTGCTTGCTGCGGCACGATGGCTGTGCACGGGAATGCCCTTCCACCAGATGCGCAGCGCCTCCCAGTGAATGCCCACGGTCACCTTTATCGTCATCAGGGGGTAGCGGAACAGCGCACGCACAAGCGCTCGATCCGACAGCGGCTCGCGCTGGCCTGAAAACGAGGCGACCAGAAGCAGGCCCTCCGCGTCGGATTCATCGATGCGTACGAGCACCTTGTTGCCCGGCGGCTCGATGTGGAATCGGTAGAAGCACGACATCGGCGTGAAGGGCGAGACGTAGAGTTCCTTGGCGCACCCCTGTCGCACAGGCCCCGTCGTGCCGTCCTCGACCGGAATTACATAGGTGTGGCGCTCGCCGAAGGTATTGCAGACCTCGTAGAGGATGGCCCTAAGCGCACCGCCCGACGCGTAGCAGAAGTAGACTGTTAGCGGATTGAAGACGTAACCTAAGATGCGGGGATAGCAAAGCACCCGGATGCTCATGCCCTCCTCCAGCCTGTCGGCTTCGCGCAATCGCGCTTCGATCCAGTCGCGCAGGCCGCCGGCGCTGCCGTCGCCGTGATCGGCGTCCCAGAAGCTCAGCATGGCCCGCCGGTTGTAGCCGAAGAGACGGTACACGCCACTCGTGGCTTGCAGTTCGTCGAAATCGAGTAGCAGCGAAAAGACGCGGTAATACAGCCTGTGCCGGCGCGGCCGGACGCGCATGTGCATCACCTCGCCCAGGAACAGTGCCGACTGGCCACTCATTCCGCAGCCTCCAGTTGGGGCTGGAGCGCAATGCGCCCGGATTCGTTACGCACGTGCCAGGGCCGCCGCACATCGGTAACGCTCTCGGCCGCGGCCAACCCAGCCTGCAATCCGTCCTCGTGGAAGCCGAAGCCGAAATAGGCGCCGCAAAACCAGGTGTTGCGCCTGCCCTGCAGGCGCCAGAGCTGCTGCTGGGCGTCGAGCGCGCGCTGGTCAAACAGCGGATGGGTATAATGATAACGTCCGATGACCTTCGATGGTGCAGCCTCTCGGGTAGGATTGAGCGTCACGAACAGCTGATGGCGCATGTCGAGGTTTTGCAGCCGGTTCATCCAATAGGTCACGCACAACGGTTGGGCGTTTTCGGTTCTGCTTTCGCCGATATAGTTCCAGCTCGACCAGACACGCCGGCGCTTTGGCATCAGGCTTTCGTCACAATGCAGCACTGCCAGATTTTCAGTGTAGCGGAAGGCGCCAAGCAGGTCGCGCTCCTCATGGTCGGCATCGGCCAGCAGGCCGAGCGCCTGATCGGCATGGGTGGCAATGACGACATCGGTGAAGGTATCGGCATTTCCCGCCATGTCGGTGACGACGATACGGCCGCTTTCCCGCGAGATGCTGCGGACCCCGACGCCGAGCCGGACGCCCTCGATAAAGCTCGCGCTCAGCCGATCGACATATTCGCGGCTGCCGCCAAGAACAGTTCGCCACTTCGGCCGATCGGCCAGGCTGAGCAGACCATGGCTGGCAAAGAACCTGACAAAGGCAAGCAGCGGATATGCGCGCATCTCGCGCGCCGTTGTCGACCAGATCGCCGCCCCCATCGGCAATAGATGGTCCTCGATGAAGGCTGGCGCATAATCGTTGCGGTCGAGATATTCGCCGAGGCTGACGCTGTGGAGGTCTGCTCGAAGCAGCAGAGCAGGCGCCTCGCGGTAGAAGCGCAAGATATCACGCATCATCCGCCAGAAGCGTGGCCGTACAACATTGCCGCGCTGGCCGATCAGGCCATTGATGCCAGAGCCGGAATATTCGAGCTTGCCGCCCTCGAGCGAGGCCGCGAAGGACATGTTGGAGCTAGCAGTCGGCACCCCGATTTCGTTGAACAAGGCAACGAGGTTGGGATAGTTGCGCTCGTTGTAGACGATAAAGCCAGTATCGACGGGCAGACTTCCGTGGCTCGTCGGAACCATGACCGTGTTTGAATGACCGCCCAGGCGTTTGTCACTCTCATAGAGTGTCACGCTGAGCCTGCGACTGAGAAGCCAGGCAGCAGAAAGGCCCGCAATCCCCGATCCAACGACCGCCACGCGGCGGGCATGATCAGGCAACTCTTTGTTGGTGTGCATTCCCACTTTCTGCCTTTCCGATCTTGCTGCGTACTTGTTTGTTGATACGCATCGCAGGTCGCGCCGGATCGGTAGGAGGCGAAATTTCGTGCATCGGTGATCCGACGGGTGAAAGGCGACGTATCTGCGGCATGGATACGTTCGTTCTCATAAGCGCGCCGGCGTGGCAGAAACGCTCTATGGTGGGGCATTGGCGCTCCGCGCCGCGGCATTGCGAGTTGGGAAGTTTGAGTATGCGCCGCAAGACTGATGCCGACCGGACACCCGACATGGTCGCACTTTTGTGCGCGGTCGGTGCGCGGCGCGACCTCGAAGCTTATGAGGTGCTGTTTCGCCACTTCGCGCCACGCGTCAAAGCCTACATGGCACGCTTGGGCGGCGACGGTCAGCTTGCCGAGGAGCTGATGCAGGAAACCATGATCGCGGTATGGAACAAGGCCGACAGGTTCGATCCGTCGAAGGGCGCGGTTTCCACCTGGATCTTCACCATTGCGCGCAATTTGCGCATCGATGCGTTTCGGCGCGAGAAGCGGCCGGACTTCGACCCCAACGATCCTGCTTTCGTGCCTGACGACGCTGCCCTGGCCGATGCTGAGCTCGACGCACGCGAGGTGTCCGAGCAATTGCACGAGGCAATCGCGGCGCTGCCGGAGGAACAGGCGGCACTTCTGAAATTGTCCTTCTTCGAAGACCAGTCGCACAGCGCGATCGCGACGCGCCTGAATCTCCCTTTGGGAACGGTCAAGTCGCGCATGCGCCTGGCCTTCGAAAAACTGCGCACCGCGCTCGCTCACTTTGGAGACGTATCGTGACTATTCGTCACCATCTAAGCGACGACCTGCTCGTCAGCTATGCCGCCGGCAGCCTCGCTGAAGGCTGGAGCATTGCGGTCGCCACGCACCTTGCCCTTTGCCCATCATGCCGGCGCAGCCTGTCGGTGGCCGAAAGCATTGGTGGCGACCTGCTCGAGAACATCTCCGACAATGCCTCTGTCGATCATTCATGGGCCAGCGTGCGCGCACGCCTGCAGCAGGCGCCGAAGATTGCAGCACGCGGAACCCCCGAAACGCCACCCGCCGGCTACAGCGGCGGTTTGCCTGAGCCGTTGCGCTCCTATGTTGGCGGTGACTTTGATACTCTCAAATGGCGTCCGCTCGGGCGCGGGGCCTACCATATCCCGATTAGGACCCGGGATCGCGAGACCATGGTGCGGCTGCTGCGCATCCCAGCCGGCAAGCCAGTGCCGGAGCACAGCCATGGCGGGCGCGAGCTCACCCTGGTGCTCAATGGCAGCTTCGTCGATGGCGGCGAAGTGTTCGCACGCGGCGATATAGAGGATGCCGACGCCAGCCTGACGCATCAGCCCGTGGCCACGCCGGGCACCGACTGCATTTGCCTTGCGGTAACGGACGCGCCGCTGAAGTTCCGTAGCTGGATCGTTCGCGCGATCCAGCCGTTCCTAGGAATCTGACCGGGCGCCCTCGCCCTGAGAGCGCCAATGATCGCAATTTACGCCATCGCCTATGCCGCCACTGCCGTCGTCTTCTTCGGCCTGGACTTCGTCTGGCTGTCGACCATCTCGACCAATTTCTATCGCAGCCGGATCGGCATACTGCTTCTCGATCAGCCCAATCTTGGCGTCGCTGGCCTTTTCTATCTCGTCTATGTCGCTGGCATCGTGCACCTCGCGGTGACACCGGCGGTGAATGGCGCGAGCTGGGCGACGGCGCTGGTCAATGGCACGCTGCTCGGGCTCGTCGCCTACGGCACCTACGACATGACCAACCTGGCTACCCTGAAGAACTGGTCGGTCTCCGTTAGCGTCGTCGACATGATTTGGGGCATTGCGCTCACCGCAACCGCAGCAACTTGCGGATATTTCTTCACTGCCTGGATGCTAGCGAAGGCCGGCTGACTGTTCCCAGCCGCGCAGGCAGCGAGGCACGTGCGACACGACCGGCGACACCCTGTTCTGTTTAGGCCGGCAACAATCAGTTCATCGTCACCCACGCCCGCAGTTAGATGCCGCATAAGGGATAAACAACACTGCCCCCAGCCTGTCCTTGTTCCAGGCGACCGCGATGAAGGCCAGCACGGCCACCAATGCTGCGACTACGACTACCAAGGCCAAACCCGGCTGCTGCGCCCCGAAGAACACGGGCGACCACAGGAAATTCAGCGCTATCTGAACGAACCACAACTTCATCGCGTTGCTGTTTCGATCGCGAACCCAGCACCGTCCACACCGGGGCAAAGACCCAGTTTGGCGGCGTGAACGACGGCTTGTTCAAGCTCGTGTACCCAGCATGAAAAACATGAGCGAGAAAACTTTCGATATCAAGGTTCCTTTCCATCGGCAGGTGATGACGAGAAGCGGACGACTATCGCAGGCGCACTTGGTTCTATGAGCCTTGATGTGCTCGCCCCGTGCTGTCGATGCGGGCTCGCAAAGATCGTTGTGCATCTTCGCCGAGGGGAAAATTCCACATCACGGCAATGGCTGCGGCCTTGGGCAAAATAGGTAGCCAGGCATAGAGTGCAGACAGCGTAGCGAGGGCTGTCTCCGGCATGGCTTGGCCACCTGTAGCGTCAAAACCCGACCAGGCAAGAATGGGGAATACCAAGCCGACGCCGAGCGCAAGCGATAGCTTGGTGGCCAGCCCCCAGGCGGCAAAATAGAGCCCCGAACGCTGCTCGCCCGAACTGGCCGTGTCGTAGTCGATGACATCGGCCTGTATGGCTGGCGGCAAGGCGAGATCGAAGCCCAGAAGCAACCCGGTCGCCGCGCAGATGATGGCGAAAGGCACGATGTCGCCAACTCCAAGGAAACCGGCGAAGGCGAACACCGCGCAGGCGACGGTCATCGCCCCACACCACGTACGGTGCTTGCCTGCTTTTGCTGCAAGCCAGACGGCCAAAGGCACACCGAGCATTCCGCACAGGAAATAGAGGAAGAGCAGCGGGCCGCGCAGTTCGGCAGCGCCGAGCCGTTCGGAGACAAAATAGAGAAACAGCGTCGCCGGGATTGCGTTGGCAAAGCCGTTAAGAAGGAACGCGGCAATGAGCCGGACGAACGGCCTGTTGCGCACAACGAAGTGCAGGCTGACCGTCAAGCTCAGCTTCCTCGTCGAACGATTGGCCGGCTCCGGCACGGTCTTGACGGCAAGCACGGCGGCAGAAGGCAGGAGCAAGATCGTCAAGACGGCGACGGCGGCCAAGCCGTGGAGGCCGTCTATGTTGTCGAGGCCAACCGCGAAGGGCAGCACGACTGCGATAAGCGTTCCGACCAGCGTCGCCCCTTCGCGAAAAGCTGAAACCACCGAACGCCCGCGATAGTCCGTCGACAGTTCCGCACCCCAGGCCGCATAGGGCAACATCGTTGCGGTATAACCGACCGAAAGCAGGGTGCCCCAAAAGGCGAGATAGCCAACACCAGCGCCCGACGGCGGCCAGAAGACCATGAATGCGGCCAGGGCCGTCAACGGTACGGACATCAGAAAGAATGTCCGCCTGCGCCCGGATTTGATGAATACTTGGTCGCAGAGCCAGCCGATCAGCGGATCGCATGCTGCATCAAGCAGCCTGATCAGTAGCAGAACCGTTCCGACGGCAGCGATCGGAACCCCGAGATTCTGCGCGTAGAAAGTCGGCACGATGACGTAGAGAGGCAGTGCCACTGCTGCCAGCGGAATGGCCGGCAATGCATAACACAACAGCGTTACGGCCTGTCTCGACACGCGACATTCTGCACTGGCCATCTAGTCGCCTATGCGTGCGGTGCCCTTGGCCCCATCGTCGCGGACCCAGGAAATCCTTCGCTCACCGAGCGACGTGATCTTGAAGCAGAACTGGCGTCCCTTGTACCAGCTTGGCCATTTTTGGCAGAGAGAGTTGCTCTCGATCCACCAGCGGCCTTCCTCCTTTGGCGCGAACATGCTTGCCGCCGAAATTCCCGAAACATCCCCGACGACAACGCCATCCGTGCGATAGCGCAAAGGCAAGGCAATGCCGAACGGCGTGTCCAGCCGCACGGTCTCTCCCGCGATCAGCTTCTTGATCTTGGGCCCATCCAGTTCCTCGGCCGACGCTGCGCCGGCAGCCAGACTCACCGTGGCCAGCAGACCCCATGCGAGCGTTCTTGGTGTCTGATTTGACAAGACCCACTCCCTATTTCTTGACGGTGCCCGGCAGGGCGTAAGCTGACCGGCTGGGAATCTGCACGGTCAGCGGCGACGAAACTCCACCCGTGTCAGCGCTACGGGCAGCCCAAACTTCGTCACAAGTGCCTTGTTGAGCACTGTGCCATCGTCCTGCAGCCTCATCGTGTCGTAAAAGCGCACTCGGTTGCTCTTGCTGCTGGCATCGAGATCGACAAGGTAGCTGAAGCGTGCGGTATTGCCGCTGATCGTCACCAGCGTTTCCCCGATCACGTCCTCGCGTGTGCCGCGGTACTTGCCCCGGGCGACCCTTTCGAAGCGCCAGGTCTTTCTGTCGCGCTCGCCATCGTCATAGGCGAAGTCCTCAACCAGCGTCAGCGTCTTGCCGTTCCATTTGCCCATGAGATCGACAGTGAACTTGCGCTTGACGCCGTTGATAGCGCTGAAGCCGCCAACAGCTGATGTTTTTCCGGCAAAATAGCCTTCCAGTGTAAAGTCACCTGCGGCCGCAGGTGCCAAGCCAAGCAGAAGTGTCATTGCCAAGCCTGGCAAGCCGAATTTCCCGCCGTACATCGCTTGCCTCCAGCCTGTCGATAACCTGAACTCAAAGCTTGATACGGCACCAAAGCCCGGCTGGATCACTCGTTGAACGCAAAGCGGGCTTGGCACTAAACGGTGGCAAGTGCTAAAGCCACGGCTTCCTCCACTGTGCTCATCGGCTTCTTGATGTCGGGGTCGCAGCCCTGGCGAACCGGAGATGAACTTCCTTGCCGGGTCTTCGACGCCCTCGTGGTGGCACTTTCCGATACCCGCCTCGAGCCCGACCTGGAAGAACTGCTCTGGGGCACGGTCAATCTCTTTCACCGCGCAGTCACTCGAATTGAACGCGAGCTCGACGACAACGAAGTCGCCCAGCATCGCCTCCAGCGCGAGCAGGATGGGTCCGAGGTGAAATCGGTCGAGCTCGAACGCCTGACTGCGCAGGGGCAAACCGTTCTTGAACGGCGTAACGCTTTCGAACTGATGCGCGACCAGGCAGCCGAACAGTTCGAACGCTCCACCCACTCGATCTGGCGGCCACGCAGCGGCTCGATGGTCAGCCATCGAAACCTTACCGCAGCACTGATCGACAGCCGGGACTTCCTTGCCGCCAAGCGACGCGCCGACAATGAGACACTCCTGCCGCCCGGACCCAAAATTGCCCTCACTGGCGGGGTCGACTTCAACGACCATCGCTTGATCTGGGCCAAGCTCGACCAGGTCCATGCCAAACACCCTGACATGGTGCTGTTGCACGGCGGAAGCCCGAAAGGCGCCGAACTCATTGCCGCCAAATGGGCCAGCCACCGCAAGGTTCCGCAGATCGCCTTCAAGCCCGACGGGACCAAACATGCCAAGGCCGCGCCGTTCAGACGCAACGACGCAATGCTCGAGGCGATGCCGATCGGCGTGATCTGGTTCCCCGGCACGGGAATTCAGGACAATCTCGCTGACAAGGCGCGCAAGCTCGGCATCCCCGTCATGAGATCCGGCGGCACATGAGCCGCCGGGTATTGGCTTCCCGGTTACAAGACAAGTCCCATCTTATTAGCCGCTCGAGTGGCCAGTTTCTTGGCCCCGCTATCATTTGGATGAATCTCATCATGCCAAAGTCGGCCGATAGTATTACGGAAATCCACGACCAGCGCGCGCCCTCCACTGCCTTTGGCGACGCTTAGTAGCGCATCGTAGAAGCGGTCAACGAGGACTTTGACTATTTCGCGGGGCAAACGAGTGCCGGTGTCAAACCCCAACTGTTCAAACCTTCGCCCCAGATACTGCCCCCCAGGTTTTGGGATGGAGTAATCGTATCCATGCATGACAAGCTTGGTACGCTTCGGCGCACTCCACGTTATCGTCTCGCGAAGAACGGTGCGATAATCGCGGGCTACTCCTCGGAGAAAGTAATCGAACTCATCCTTCACATACGTCTTGGCGTCCTTTGAGCCGTCTCCTTCGTCATACGGGCGCACAAAATTCTTCATGGCGTCACCGCCGAAGAAGTCGACACCGCCACCCGAAAAGACAAAGAAATCGAACGTTCCCGCGCTCAACGGCTGCTTGTACTGCTTAGCTCCAAACGTCTCGCGGAACGTGTCTCCAGGCCAGCCAATATTGTTCACATAGTACTTTTTGGCGATCACATCGACGAAAGTGTCAGGCTGCCCTGGGATATCTGTAAATATGTTCACCCATGAATCTCCCTCAGCCAAGATCTTCTTCTTGGTCGAATACGCGCGATCAGGTTTTTCGCTGAACGCCCGTTCGAAAATGGCTTGATCAGAGGCGTCTTGATGCTCTTTTCTGACATCCTTCTTGCGTCGGATGGTCAACATGAATGCGCGATCTGGATCTGGAACTACCTCGATCCCTGATGCGATTATCTTCGCACGCTCTTCGTCGTAAGCAGCCATTGTGTATCCCCCAAATTGTGAAATTCACGGCAAGTATATTGTCTCCAAATATTTGAGATGTGAAGCACCCACCAGGAGCCAGGCTGCACGTTGCTGAGCAGCATCACCGGTTCATCGGCACGAAGTCCAAAACGCTCTCGATGAGAAGTCACATCCTTCATCGTCACCGGTTTACGCAAGGAGCAACACAGAATTCCTGCCATCAGCAACGGCTCCAGGCGGGGTCGCATCCCACCAGGCGTTCTCGGCCATTTTCGAGCGATGAAGCAGCGGCAGGCACAATCCCCGCAGACTCTAGTAATGTTGGCACGTGGCGCGAAAGCGTTTGACGAGGTTTGATACGGCCAGACTTGCAGAATTTCGGGCGATGCGCACGGCGCGCAGTGTTGGCGGCGAGAGATCAGGATGGCACGAGGTTTCCAGAGGTACCCTCTTGATCCATCACACTGACGCACACCAAAGCGGTCTCATCGATGGGTGCTTTTTGCCTGGGGTCGGCTTCGCCTGATCGCCTTCGGCGCAATGGCTTATCGCCACTTTCTTCCCCTGCCGCTGCGCGCCATTCCTCGCGGGCAACAAAGTCGCGCTAGCGCCATCCTCCGCTTACGCTTCAGCCCATGGGTGCGCCGTCGATCACCTCCAGACTGTCGATCACCATCGAGACCGCAATGGTGCGGGCTCGAAACAGACTGGATCAAGGAGAACTACCATGGCTACCATCGGCACCTTCAAGAAGTCCGCCAACAACGAGTTCACCGGCGAAATCGTCACCCTCAGCGTTCTGGCCCGCAGCGTCCGTATCGTCCCCGAAACCCGCACCACCGGCGACAACGCTCCCAGCCACCGGGTCTTCGTCGGCCGCGCCGACATCGGCGCCGCCTGGACCAAGCGCTCCAATGAGGGTCGCGACTACCTGGGTCTCAAGCTCGATGACCCGAGCTTCAATGCACCCATCTTCGCCAACCTCTTCGGTGACGAGGACGGTGACGGATACAGCCTCATCTGGTCTCGCCCGGGTCGCCGCAAAGGCGAGTAACGCCCCCTCTCAAGCCCGCCCGGATAATCCGGGCGGGTGCTTTCCGCTCAAAACAGCCCATGGCCAAACAGTCGCCTGGCCTCGAAGAAGCGAGTGCCGGCAAATTCCCCGCTACGGATCAGCAACAAACTTTTTCAGAAGTTCGGACACGTCACAGGTTAGGACGATTTCCGCCCCCAACCGCCCGGCGAAAGAGCAACCGGAACTTTCAAAACCACAGCGGCGGTAAAGCCGGAGCGCGCTGGAATTTTCCTCGTTTACGCTCAACGTCAACGCGGAGTTCCCTGGACGATGCACAGCGATCCAAACCGCCGCTAGCGCCAGAGCCGCGGTGCCGAAGCCCCTCCCCTGTGCCTTTCGGTTGATGCGGAAGTTGTGCAGGCTGATTGAACCAGGGTTTGCCCAGTACGGCAGCGCTGATCCCTCTCGCAGCATTAGGAACCCCACTGTCGCGCAGTCCACCGTCACGAGGAATGGATGGCACAAACTTGGTTCGGGCCGCCGCCTCAGCCTCTTGTAGATCGTTGCCATGCTGCCGCCAGCGAGATCTTCGTCGTGCTCATCCAGTTCGATGCCCGTCACCGAAGCAACCTCATCGATCTGGAGCAGTTTAAGAGCGATCTTCATGCGCCCGCACCGGCCAGCGCGCTCGTGTTTCCAAGCCCGTAGGCAACGCGAGTGGACTGCAGTGCGCCTCCGTCAACATCGATCAGAAGAGCAACGATCCTGCCGTGAGGATGATCAAGGACCTCGCCAAGGCGGATAACAGACCAGCCAAGCTGCTCCAGCCGTGCCGGCCAAAAGTCCTCACACACGACACTCAGCTTGCCTATCCCTAACCTCAGGCATGCTTCGAGAAGCCCGCACAATACGAGGCCAGCTGCTTGTGACGATCCACCCGTCATTCGCAAGGATGGAACGACAAAAAATCGGGTCCACTCATAGAGATCGGCGTCTCTCGGCGGCGCACCTCTGGCAAGCATTGGGAAAACATCCGAAAGCAAATGCGGTTTCGTCGTCGGCACCAGACGAGACCCAGCGACTATGTTTCCGCTGCCGGCTATTCCAAGCAGGTAGATAG